>JAJPJG010000014.1 GCA_021324395.1 Spartobacteria bacterium
GTGCCGCTGTTGTGAAACAAATTTCCGCTGTTGAAATTGTCGGCGAAATCCCCGCTGCCGTCGAAGGTGATGTCGAACAATCCGCTGTTATTCAACGTCGCCTTGCCGGCGAAATCGAGCCGCGCGCCGCTGTTCACGATCGTGCCGGTATTGTCCAGCGTGGTCGTCGCAGCATTGTTGCCCAGGTTCGGATCGCCCCCGGTGATGGTGAGCGTGCCGTCGTTTTCGATATGGCCGATGATCGTGGACGCATTATTCGCAATCGTGCTCGATCCGTTCACCGTTAACAGTCCATTCGCCGTCAACGTCCCATTGGTCATCTGAAATCCGTTGTGGATGGACGAGGCCGCTTCGACCGTCAGCGAGCCGCCCGTCGTAAAACTGATGTGATCGTCGCCCGCCATGGCCAGCGAGTGCACATCAAACGCGCCGTTCACCGCGATCGTCTGCTCGCCGGAGGGGTTGATGACGACGTCGAGACCGGTCGCGTCGCCAACCGCCGTGCCGGGCACGTGATCGGCGGGCGCGTTATCGATATTCCAGTTAAGGACGTTGTTCCAGTTGTTGTCGATCGCACCCGTCCAGGTTGCGGTCGAAGCAGGTGCGATGCGCTGCTCGAGGATTTCAATGTAACCCGCGCGCCTTTTTCCGCGTTGGAAAAGGAGAGACTTCAGGAGTAGTCCCGGGGAAAAGTGCGCCATGGAGTGTCCCGGTTAAGCGACTGCGCGAGCGTGCGGCCAACGGTTTCCGAACACAAGCAAAATCGGGGTTGTTTTGAGCAAATGCGCGATGCCGTCAGCGAAGCCAACCGTTCACTCCGCCCACTCTGCGCAGAGCAACTCCGCCTGCATGAGCACGGTCCTGACTGCCTCCTCCTGCAAATCGGGCGGATAGCCATACTTGTTGAGGATGCGCTTCGCGATGACGCGAATTTTCGCACGCGCTCTTTCGCGCAAAGTCAGGTCGATGGTAACGCTCTTGCGCATCCGGGTATCCGCAACCCACTTTGTGATACGCCGCAGAGAATTCCGGACACAGGGCACGATTTTCCGAGTTCAGATTGTGTCTTTCCGATGTCAGGAACCGGATTTCCTTATTCAGGAAATGGTTTCCTGAATAACCGGAGCGATTTTCCGAATAAGGAAATAGAGTTTCCTTATTACCGGAGAGACTTTCGTTATTACGTCCGTCATTTTCGTTGTTACGGAAATCAATTTCATTGTTACGGAAATGATTTTCATTGTTACGGAAATCAATTTCGTTGTTACGGAAATCATTTTCCTTGTTTCCCGAGAGGTTTTCCTTGTTACAAAAATGAGTTTTGTAATAACGGAAGCGGCTCCCTGAATAACAAAAACCGGTTCCTGAATAAGAAAAATGGCCGGGAGGGATGGGTTTGCGGTTTTTATTTGTATAATTTTCGGTAAAGGAATGAGGTTCTTACGTTTATTATAAGTATCGATAACTCTCATTTTGGCGGCTCTGTCGCACGGCGAACTCTTGCCCATCCCCAACCTCCGCTATTCCCATTCGCCTCCTCGGCCGGCCTCGATTTTTCCGGAAGTTTGAGGACGCCACGTTTGCTCGCGCAAACAGAGGCGCCTCTATATGCGGCGCAAATCCAACAAAAACCGCGTGCAACAAACTTTGCCCAGCTTTGGACAATGGCGGTAAAGCCAACAAATGGTTTGTCGCGGTTAATGACTGCGTGAAGCCCTCCCCTGTTTCCGCCACGCTGGATGCCAACGAAGCGGTCGCGTCGGTCGCCTATCGACTGAGCGAGACGATTGCGATTTATCCAATCACGCCGTCGTCGCCGATGGCGGAGTTTTGCGACGAATGGTCGGCAAAAAAGCGCGGGAATCTCTGGAGCACGGTGCCGGGACTGGTGCAGATGCAATCGGAGGCGGGCGTTGCGGGAACGGTGCACGGGATGCTGACGAGCGGTTCGCTGACGACGACGTTCACGGCTTCGCAGGGATTGCTGTTGATGATTCCGAATCTCTACAAAATCGCTGGCGAGTTGCTGCCGTTTTGTTTTCACGTGACGGCGCGGACGATCGCGACGCATGCGCTGTCCATTTTCGGCGACCACTCGGACGTGATGGCGTGCCGCCAGTGCGGGCTGGCGATGCTGGCGTCGAACAGCGTGCAGGAGGCGCAGGATTTCGCGGCGATCGCGCATGCGGCGACGCTGGAATCGCGCGTGCCGTTCATGCATTTTTTCGACGGCTTCCGCACGTCGCACGAGATCGCAAAGGTTGAGCTACTCGATGACACGACGCTGCGCGCTTTGATCAATGAGGAATGGGTGCGCGCGTTTCGCAGTCGCGCCCTGTCGCCGGATCATCCGGCCATTCGCGGCACCGCACAAAACCCGGATGTCTTTTTCCAGGCGCGCGAGGCAGGCAATCGGTTTTACGATCGCGTGCCGGACACGGTGCAATGGCTGATGGATCGCTTCGGCGATTTAACGGGACGTTTTTACGAGCTGTTTCAATACAGCGGCCATCCGCAGGCGGAGCGCGTGATCGTGGCGATCGGCTCCGGCGCGGAAACAGCGGAGGAAACGGCGGAAGCGCTCAATGCCGACGGCGCGAAATGCGGCGTCGTGAAGGTGCGCCTCTACCGTCCATTCAGCGTGCCGGATTTCATCAACGCACTGCCGGCAACGGTGCGCAGCATCGCCGTGCTCGACCGCACGAAGGAGCCCGGCGCAATCGGCGAGCCGCTCTATCTCGACGTCGTGGCGGCGCTGGCGGAGGCGCGCGCGAACGGCTTCTCGCATTTCGAAGTCGAGCCGGTGGTGATCGGCGGCCGCTACGGGCTTTCGTCAAAGGAATTCGATCCGGCGATGGCGATGGCGGTTTTCGAGGAACTAAAAAAAGAGCGCCCGCGGCATCATTTTACGGTCGGCATCAACGATGACGTAACCGGTCTTTCGCTGGCGGTGGACGCGACGTTCGACATCGAGCCCGACGACGTGGTGCGCGCGGTTTTCTTCGGCCTCGGCTCGGACGGCACGGTCGGCGCGAACAAAAACTCGATCAAGATCATCGGCGAGGAAACGCCGAACTACGCGCAGGGCTATTTCGTTTACGACTCAAAGAAATCGGGCGCGATGACGATCTCCCATTTGCGTTTCGGGCCGCGTCCCATCGCGTCGCACTATCTCATCAAGCGCGCGAATTTCGTCGCGTGCCATCATTTTACATTCCTCGAGAAATTCGATGTCCCCGGTTACGCCGCGGATGGCGCGACGCTGTTGTTAAACACGCCGTATTCCGACGGGCAGCTCTGGGAAAAATTGCCCGCCGACGCGCAGGAGCAAATCGTCGCAAAGCGCATGCGCGTCTTTGTCATCGACGCATCGAAAGTCGCGCACGAAACGGGAATGCGCGGCCGCATCAACACGATCATGCAGACGTGCTTTTTCGCGATTTCCGGCGTGCTGCCGCGCGAGGAAGCGATCGGGCAGATCAAGAAAGCGATTCGCAAAACCTACGGAAAAAAAGGCGACAGCGTCGTCCAGAAAAACTTTGCCGCCGTGGAGCAGACGGTTGCGGCCCTCCGGGAAATCGAGGTGCCCGGCGCGGCTACGAGGGCGAACGGGCGCGCCGCGTCGGTGCCACCGGATGCGCCTCCATTTGTCGAGCGCGTCACGGCGATGATCCTGGAAGGCAAAGGCGATTTGCTTCCCGTAAGCGCGTTTCCGGTCGATGGCACGTGGCCTACCGGCACGGCGAAATGGGAGAAACGCAACATCGCGGAGGAAATTCCGGTATGGGAACCGGAGCTCTGCATCCAGTGCAACAAATGCGCGCTCGTCTGTCCGCACGCGGCGATCCGCCCGAAATTTTACGTGCCGGAATTGCTCGCCGAAGCGCCTGCGACATTCAAGGCGACCGATTTCCGCTCCGCCGAATTCAAAGGCCAAAAATACACGCTGCAGGTCGCGCCGGAGGATTGCACCGGCTGCACGTTGTGCGTGCAGGTTTGCCCCGCGAAAGACAAGGCGAACCCGCAGCAGAAGGCGATCAACATGCGGACGCAACTGCCCCTGCGCGATGCGGAGCGCGAGAACTTCGCGTTTTTCCTCGGGCTCCCCTCGCCTGACCGCACGCGGCTGAAAGCGGAGGTGAAGAGCAGCCAGTTCCTCGAGCCGCTGTTCGAATATTCCGGCGCGTGCGCGGGCTGCGGTGAGACGCCGTATATCAAATTGCTCACGCAGCTTTTTGGCGACCGCGCATTGATCGCGAATGCGACCGGCTGCTCGTCGATCTTCGGCGGGAATTTGCCGACGACTCCCTACACGGCGAATTGCGAAGGACGCGGCCCGGCGTGGAGCAATTCGCTTTTTGAGGACAACGCGGAATACGGCCTCGGCATGCGGCTCGCGCTCGACAAGCAAACGGAAATGGCGCGCGAGCTGGTGCGTTCGCTCGCGCCGCATCTCGGCGATGAATTCGTCGCGGAAATTCTCAACGCGCAGCAAACCGGCGAAGCAGCCATCGCCGCGCAGCGTGAGCGCGTCATGCATTTGCGCGAGAAATTGCATCTCCTCGAAACGTCGGACGCGCGCCGATTGCTCTCGGTCGCCGATGCGCTCGTGCGCAAGAGCGTCTGGATCGTCGGCGGCGACGGCTGGGCTTACGACATCGGCTTCGGCGGGCTCGACCACGTGATGTCGCTCGGACACGACGTGAACATCCTCGTGCTCGACACCGAAGTTTACTCGAATACCGGCGGCCAGCAGTCAAAGTCCACGCCGCTCGGCGCGACCGCAAAGTTCGCGACGGCTGGAAAAGTGCTGCCGAAGAAAGATCTTGGCCGCATCGCGATGAGCTACGGCTCGCTCTATGTCGCGCGCGTTGCATTCGGCGCGAAAGATTCGCAGACACTCAAAGTTTTCGAGGAAGCCGAGAACTATCCCGGCACGTCGCTGATCATCGCCTACAGCCATTGCATCGCACACGGCTATGGCATGCAGTTCGGCCTCGATCAGCAGAAGCTCGCCGTCGATTCCGGCGTCTGGCCACTGTTCCGATTCGATCCGCGTCGCTTCGCCGCAGGCCAGCCCGCTCTGCAACTCGACAGCGGCCCCGCCAAAATTCCGGTTACCGCTTATTTAAACAACGAATTGCGCTTCCGCATGCTGGAAAGAAGCGATCCCGCGGCTTTCAAGACGCTGCAAGCGCAAGCCGAGGCCGATGCCACGAAACGCCGGGCCTATTACGAAAAGCTCGTCGAACTGCACACGCCGCAGCACTGAGCAGATAGGCGCGCTCGCCCGCACAAATTCTCGACAGGCGCAGTGACGCTGGCGATATTGCGCCTCCTTCAAAATGCAGCAGCAAGTTCACATCGGCCTCGCCGGCTTTGGCAACGTGGGCGCCGGGGTTTTCAAAAACCTCGCGAACAACCGGGTGCTCCTCATGGAGCGGCTCGGCTTGGAGCTGGTGGTGAAAAAAATCGTCGTGCGCGATTTGAAGAAAAAGCGCGACGTCGCCGCGCCGGACAATCTGTTCACTTCGCGCTGGGAGGACTTGATTGATGATCCGAACATCAAGATCGTAGTTGAGTTGATGGGCGGGCTGGAACCGGCTCTGCAGCTTATTTTGCGGGCAATCGAGCGCGGGAAAATCGTCGTCACCGGCAACAAGGCTTTGCTCGCGGAGCATGGCCAGGAAATTTTTGACGCAGCGCAAAAATACAAGGTGCCCGTCTTTTTCGAAGCCGCCGCGGCGGGCGGCGTGCCGATCATCAAGGCCGTGCGCGAGGCTTTTGTCGGCAATCACATTTTGTCGATGCACGGCATCATCAACGGGACGTGCAACTACATCCTCACGCGCATGACCGAGTCGTGCATGAGCTTCGAGGACGCGTTGCGCGAGGCGCAGGAGGCGGGCTTCGCCGAGGCCGATCCGACGCTCGACATCAACGGATGGGACGCCGCGCACAAGGCGATCATCCTCGCGTCGCTCGCGTATGGATTCTGGGTCGGCACGGAGAAAGTTTACGTCGAGGGCATCGAGAAAGTGACCGCCGCGGACATTCGTTTTGCGAAGCAGCTCGGCTATCGCATCAAGCTGCTCGCGATCATCAAGGCCGGGCCGCGCAGCGAGATCGAGGTGCGCGTTCATCCGACATTGATCCCGCAATCGCATGTGCTCGCTTCCGTCAACGGCGTGTTCAACGCCATCGCGGTAAATGGCGACGTCGTCGGCGAGACGTTGTTTTACGGACGCGGCGCGGGACAGGACCCGACGTCGAGCGCGGTGATCAGCGATCTCGCCGAGGCCGCCGTCGCGCTCGAATCGCCGCGCCACAACTACGGCTTCACGCCGCACGGCCTTTACGGAACTTGCCGCCCGATCGAGCAGATTGTCTCGCAGTATTACCTGCGCGCATCTGTAGTGGATAAGCCGGGCGTGCTCGCGCAGGTCGCAGGCATTCTCGGGGAGTTAAACATCGGTATCTCATCCGTAATCCAGCCCGAGGAGCACGAGCCCGACGCCGTGCCGCTCGTGTTGATGATCCACGACGCGACCAATGCGCAGATGCGCGACGCGGTCGATCGCATCAGCAAACTCGAATCGGTCAAGCGTCCGCCGCGGCTCATTCGCGTCGAAACTTTTGCAGCATGAAAAATTTCCACGACCGCGGAATCATCGCGCGTTACCGCCAGTATCTTCCCGTCACCGACGCCACGCCCGTCGTGTCGCTCAACGAAGGCTCGACTCCCCTCATCTATTCGCCGCGCCTGAGCGAGCGCGTCGGACGCGGCTGCGAAATTTACATCAAATACGAAGGCCTCAATCCGACCGGCTCATTCAAGGATCGCGGCATGACGATGGCGATTTCGAAAGCTGCCGAGGAAGGCGCGAAAGCTGTCATCTGCGCGTCGACCGGCAACACGTCGGCCGCTGCAGCCGCTTACGCAGCGCGCGCCGGCGTGAAGTGCATCGTGCTTTTGCCCGCAGGAAAAATTGCGATGGGCAAGCTCGTGCAGGCATTTATGTATGGCGCGAAAGTCGTCGCGATCGACGGTAACTTCGACGACGCACTGCGGCTCGTGCGCGAAATCGGGGAAACCGAGCCGATCTCGATCGTCAACTCGATCAATCCCTACCGGATCGATGGACAAAAGACCGCGTCATTCGAGATCATCGAGGAACTCGGCGACGCGCCGGAGATTCATATTTTGCCGGTCGGAAACGCCGGAAACATCACCGCGTATTGGCGCGGTTACGTCGAGTTTCACGCCGGCAACAAATCGACGAAAACGCCGAAGATGCTCGGCTTCCAAGCCGCCGGTTCCGCGCCGATTTTCCACAATCGCATCATCGACAATCCCGAGACTGTCGCCAGCGCCATCCGCATCGGCAATCCCGCGAGTTGGCAGCTCGCATCGAACGCCATCCGCGAATCGCAAGGCGCGATCGACATCGTCACCGACATCGAAATTCTCGAGGCGCAACGCTGGCTCGCGAATCACGAAGGCATCTTCGTCGAACCCGCAAGCGCCGCATCCATCGCCGGTCTGCTGAAATGCGTCGGCGAAAAAACCGGCGCGGCTTTTCCCGCGGCACGTTTTGCCGACGGCTCAAAAATCGTCTGCACCGTCACCGGCCACGGGCTCAAAGACCCCGATGTCGCGCGCGAACAATGCGGCGCGATCATTCCGGCAAAGGCGGAGAAAGACGAGATCCTCCGCCACATCGCGTGATTCAATAACGCGTCGCGCGATCCTGCGCACGGCCCGCCATATTTCCCGCAGTCGCACCGGCGACACCGCCGACCGGCCCGCCCGCGACCGTTCCGCCAATAGCCCCCGTCGCGGTCCCGACCGTCGCATGCGGCCCGGAACTACACGCGCCGAGATTCAGTGCCAGCGCCGCGATGGCGATGGAAACAAAAACACGTGTCGTTTTCATAGCTACTCCTTTCACAATGCTTCGAAGCCGAAGCGTTCTACGCGCGTGAGTGCTTTAGCCATCTCATCGTGCACATCGTCACGGGATTACTGGATTCACAAATGTCTGGACTTTAGCGATCGTAGAATCAAACACCTCCAGTATCGGCAAAATGAGTGTTCTTATAAACCATCTACGCAGCCATCCCTTCCCTGTTGTGGCATGGTTCGAGCGGGTTGTTGCGATTTCCTTTGCTTACCCGGAGAACATACTGCGCCCCCTGGTGCCCTTGGGATTGGAAATCGACACATATGAAGGATTGGGATTTATCACAGTGGCAATGGTATGGACAAAGCATCTTCGGCCTGCGGGTTTCCCGCGTTTTCTAGGGCAGGATTTCCTACTTATTGGCTATCGTATTTTTACGCGATTGAATGACGGCGGGCATCGGTTGCGCGGACTGAAGATTCTACGCAGCGAGACAGATCGCCGATGCATGGCGTGGGCGGGAAATTTACTAACGCATTACAACTATCGCAGGGTGAAGACGCGGATTGGAACGACGGACGGTGTCACTAGAATTGAAACGTCGTTGATGGATGGCACTCCCACTCTCGACCTAAGCTTCGCGCTGGAGGAGAAGACTATGACGCCGCCCGAAGGCTCACCTTTTCCAGACTGGCATACGGCGCGTCGCTTCGCCGGACCGATGCCTTTTACATTCGATGTGGCGGGAGAGGATAGCTTTGTCGTCATTGAAGGGAGTCGGCAAGACTGGGTGCCACGTCCCATCGTGGTGAAGAAATGGAATGTCGGCTTATTCGATGAGCAGCCATTGCGCGGCACGAATCCAATTCTCGCAAATGCTTTCACAACCAAGGGCATTAGTTATCGCTGGAAACGTGGTCGAGTAGTGCGTGTCGGAGGCGGGTCGTGAATTCACGCCAGGGGCTGAGCGGCATGATGACGATTGCGCGCTTCAATTGGCCATTCTACGTCGCCGCGATGATTGTCTTAGCGGCTTCGGTCGGCAGCCTGATCTTTGTCTCGATCCTTCCCATAAAGCTCATCTGTGCTGTGGTAGCGGCAGGTGCGGCTTACTTCATTTTCATATCGTTGGGCGTTTCCCATCTTATCTATGACTGCTCGGATTTATATCGCTGGCAATGGCTCGGCCGTGCATTGAGCGGCGCAAACATTCACCACGCTATCTTCTGCCATTCCGGATTTGATGAAAGTTCGGATGAACTGCGGATGCGACTTAATAAGGTCGAATGGTTGATCCTCGATCATTTCAACGAAACACAAATGACGGAGCGTTCAATTCGACGGGCGAGGAAAATGTTTCCGCCGACACCATGCACGATTCCGTCGGCTTACCATCAATGGCCGGTGAATGCAGAATCAGCCGATGTCATCCTCGGGTTGCTCGCCATTCATGAGCTAAGAAGTCATCAGGAACGATGCGCGTGGTTTTCCGAGGCGCGACGATGTTTGCGCAGCGGAGGTCGTGTTGTGCTTGTTGAGCATCTCCGCAACTTTGCAAACTTTTTGGCTTTTGGACCGGGATTTCTGCACTTCCACTCACGCAAAAGCTGGCAGCAGGCTTGGGAATCGGTGGCCTTTCGACTGGCAGACGAATTTAGCATCACGCCCTGGGTGCGGGTCTTCATCTTGGTTGCGCCATGATCGAGACGCTCACCGTCCTGCTACGGATCGCTGGCGCTGGACTCATCCTGCTCGCGATTTTGCACGTTCCAATTAGCCGCCATTTGAAATGGCACGAGGATGCCGCGCGCCTCACGCCGATCAACGCTTCAATTTTTCACGTGCATAGTTTCTTTATTTGCCTGGTGCTGGTGATGATGGGCCTGCCATGCGCGCTCGATCCTTTAGTGTTTCTCGAGAAATCCCGCGCCGGGGCGTGGATGTCATGGTCGTTCGCCGCTTTTTGGGCAATACGGTTCTACTTTCAATGGTTCGTTTAC
This sequence comes from Spartobacteria bacterium, assembly GCA_021324395.1. Taxonomy (GTDB): domain Bacteria; phylum Verrucomicrobiota; class Verrucomicrobiia; order Chthoniobacterales; family Chthoniobacteraceae; genus JAJPJG01. The sequence goes on from JAJPJG010000014.1 coordinate 9,905, forward strand.
CGTGTGGATCTATGGCGTGGCAAACGGATGGAGAGTTATCTCCACTGGTGGTTCAGCTTTGTCTGGATTGCGCTGACTTTGCTGTTTTCGCTTTGCGGCAGCGTTCAGATGGATTGGTGGAACCGATAGTCCGCAAGCTCAGTTCGAAGCCAGTAACGCCCAATTCCAAATCAGGGCAATAAAACCAAGATTAAGTATCACCATTCCAATTGCGGAGATTAGCAGATCACGGGCGAAAAATATCTCCAGTGTATTCATCCCGATAATCGCGACCGTCTGAACTATGGCGCATTCTACACGAAGAAATCCGATGTAAATCCATAGCCCTAACAATACCTCTAAAGATCCGATTATTTTAGTAGCAGGGCATGCAATACCGTTACCAAGAACTCTGCTGACGATCAATTGATGTCGAGGGATGCAGTTGAGAATCTTGCTATGAAGGCCGTGGAATACCCAGACACTTCCAATCACGAGTTGGGATACTATTTCGAATGTGTGCGATTGAAGGAAATACATCGGGTGTCGCTTCAATTTGTAACAACCTGCCGTGCGCACGACACGTGAGATATTTCCTATGCGCAAACATGCGAATCGACACCCGTTGCGAGTTCTGAAACGCTTTTGCGCCCAAAATGAAATCCGCGCTCTGGCTGTTGTTTTTCCTCGCGCTCTCGCTCGCGACGCGGTGCTCGAATTACGCCGACATTTTCGTCGACGGTCACATTTATTTTGTCGATGCCGATTGCTACTCACGGATGACGCGGGTGCAGATGGTGCTCGAGCGTCCGGGCACGATCATCCGGCACCACGATTTTGAAAATTACCCGCAAGGCATTTCGCCCCACACGACGGCTCCGATGGATTATCTCATCGCGGCGCTCGCGGTGCTGCTGAAGCCGTTCACGAAAAACTACGTCGATCTCGCGGGCGCGATCGTCTCGCCACTGCTCGGGCTGATGACGACTGCGTTTCTTTGGTATTGGTCACGCGAACTGCTCCAGCGCTTTCGCAAAGGCATGCTGCTGCTCGCGTCGCTGAGCCCGATCCTCGTGCATGGCACTGCGCTCGGCCGGCCCGATCATCAGTCGTTGCTCATCTTTTTAATGGCCGTCGCGCTCGGCGCGGAGCTCGCGCAGGCGCGCGATCCGTCGGTGAAATGGAGCACGGTTTCCGGTGTGGCGTGGGCGCTCGGGTTGTGGGTTTCGCTTTATGAGCCTTTGGTTTTGATGGCGACGATTTTTGTGACGAAGCTCATCTTTTTCCGCCCACAGCTTTTCGCACGCGAGCGTCGGCGCGGGAACATCATCTTCCTCGTGATGTTCCTGCTCGCGCTGCTGATCGAGCGCTGGCACGTGCAGATGCCGGATGAAACGACGCGTCACTATTTGTTATCCTGGAATCAAACAATCGGCGAGATGTCCTCGGCGTGGCGAATGTCGCATGCGAGCATTTTTAAATCGCTGCTCTTCTCGTGGGTCGGCTTTGGGCTGCTTGTCGCACCGCTGCTGCTCATCGCGCGATTGCGCGACGCGAAACGCTCGATTTTGCTGCTCGCGCTGTTCGTCGTGACGTTCGGTCTGACGCTGACGCAGGTGCGATGGGGATATTTCTTCGCGCTGGTTTTCGCGATGAGTCTGCCGTGGCAACTCTCGCTCTTCCGCAGGCCGTTGCTGGTCTGGACGGTTTACATTTTGAGCCTCTGGCCGGTCTTGCGGGATTGGGACAACCGGCTGTTCCCCGATGAAACGCGCGCGGCTCTGCTCGTGGAAAAACGCAATGTTTACATCGCGTTGCGCGACATCGCGGAGCATTTGCGCAGCCCGGAAAAGGCGCCGGTGCTGGCGCCGTGGTGGATGTCGCCCGCGCTCGTTTACTGGTCGGGCCAGCCGGCGATCGCCGGCAGCGCGCACGAAGGACTCGCAGGTATTGTCGACAGCGCGCGCTTTTACGTGGCGCCCGATTTTGCCGATGCGAGAAAGATTCTCGAAAAGCGCGAAGTCGGCGCGGTGGTCATTTGCGAGCCGTCGCAAATCGTCGAGAATTCCGCATCGCTTCTTTTCCTGCCGCTGCCGAAGACGACGGTCGCGCAATTGCTTTACGAGCGTCCGCATTTCGCGCCGACTTTTCTGGCGCTGACTTACGAAAATCCAGTTTTCAAAATTTTCACGGTGAGCAACGTTGTTAACAAATGAGCGATTACGACTTTGTTGTCATCGGCGGCGGCAGTGCGGGCTACGCCGCGGCTTCGACCGCGTGCAAACTCGGCCTGAAAGTCGCGCTGGTCGAGGGCGGGCGCGATGTCGGCGGCTTGTGCATTTTGCGCGGCTGCATGCCGAGCAAGACGCTGATCGAATCGGCAAATCGTTTTCACTCGATTCAGCGCGCGAATGAGTTTGGGCTGCGCGCGGAAAACGCGGCTGTTATCGGCAGCGAAATCATTGAGCGCAAACGGCGGTTGATCGCGGAGTTTGCCGATTATCGCCGGCAGCAACTCGAGACAGGCGCGTTCGATTTCATCCGGGGCTGGGCCGGTTTCGTCGATCCACTCACGCTCGAAATCAGTGGCGAAAACGTCCGTCGCATCACCGGCAAAACATTTCTCATCGCGACCGGTTCCAAGCTGACGCACATCGACATCGAAGGCTGCGAGCAGACCGGCTTTCTCGACAGCGACGCAGTGCTCGACTCCACGCACATTCCGAAATCGGTGATCATGCTCGGCGGCGGCGCGACGGCCGTGGAGTTCGCGCACTATTATTCCGGTCTCGGTTGCGACGTGACGATTTTGCAGCGCAGCGGGCAATTGCTCAAAGAAATGGACGGCGACGTCGCGCTCGCACTCAGCAGTGCGTTTACGCGGCGTGGTATGCGGCTTTTTTTTAACACAAAGCTGGAGCGCATCGAAAAAACCGCGTCGGGCAAGCGGGTCCATTTCTGCCACGAGGGCGAGGAGAAATTCGCCGAGGCGGAGGAAATCATCTACGCGCTCGGGCGCTCGCCGCAGCTCGACGGATTGCACCTGGAAAACGCGGGCATTGCGGTGCAGCACTGCTACGCGAGCACCGGCGCGACGCAGCAAACCAATGTCAAACATGTGTTTTCCGCGGGCGATGCCGCAGGTCCTTACGAGATCGTTCATATCGCGATCCAGCAGGCTGAAGTCGCCGCGCGCAATGCCGCGCGAATCGTTCGCGGCGCGACGGAGCCGCTCGAGCAAATCGATTATCGGCTAAAGCTCTTCATCACTTTCAGCGAGCCGCAGGTTGCGGCGGTCGGCTTTACCGAAAAGGAACTGATGAGCGCCGGCGCCGACTACAAAATCGCGTGTTATCCGTTTTCCGATCACGGCAAATCGATTGTGCTCGGCGAGACCGACGGCTTCGTGAAATTGATCGCGCGCACAAGCGATGGCGAGATTCTCGGCGCTGCTGTCGTCGGTCCGCACGCGAGCGATTTGATCCACGAGATTGCCGTCGCGATACACTTTCATGCGACTGCCGACGATCTTTTGCGCGTGCCGCATTATCATCCGACGCTCAGCGAAATCTGGACTTATCCCGCCGAGGAACTCGCGCGCGGCGGCGAGCCGGTGATGCCAAGGTAAAGCCGCGGCGAAACGCATCGTTGACATCGCATTTCGCGGGTTTAATAGTGCCGGACGCGCTTCGTCGAACCGTGGCGCGCACGAAAAAACCGCCGGCAACACCGGTTTAACCAAAGGAAATTTATGCCCGAATTGAATCCCACCGCAAAGAACATCCTCAGCAGCGATGTTGAAATCAAAGGAACCGTTAAATTCCGCGACAACCTGAGCATCGACGGAAAGATCGAAGGCGAAGTCACCTCGACCGATGGCGCGCTGACAGTCGGCGAAAACTCCGAAATCCGCGGCGAGATTAAAACCAAGTCCGTCATCGTTTTTGGCAAAGTCAACGGCAACATCACCGTCGAAGAGCGCTGCGAGCTCAAAGGCCGCGCGCAACTTTTCGGGGATCTCAAGGCCGCGCGCCTCGTCATCGAGGAAGGCGCTACTTTCGTCGGCAAGTCGGAAGTCTCGCCGAACAAAGTCGCGCAAATGAAACCGGAAGTCGTCCGGCAGCCGGAGAACACCAAAGTCGTCGCCGCCCGCTAACGCGCGCAGGCGAATCCATCGATGGCCGGAAACAAGGGCCCTGGCCAGATCACTGTCGCGTGTCCGCATTGCCACGCGAAACAGCAGGAGTCCGCCTTTGCGAAATCGACGTTCTGCCGCAAATGCGGCAAGCACATCGACCTGCGCAAAGTCGCCGAGCGCCCCGATATCCCGTTTGCGCCGAAGGAAAACACGGGCTTTTTCCAAAAATTTACGCGTCTAATCCAGCGCGAAAAATTTCGCGAGATCCATTGCTTCGCGTGCGACGCGAAGCAGACCGTCAGCAGCTTCGCCGAGTCCGGCAGTTGCGTCCAATGCGGCACCTACATGGATTTGCGCGATTTTAAAATCACCGGCAACTTCAGCCGCGCGGTGCAGACCCACGGCACCGTCGCCGTCGGGAAAAGTGGCGACGTCACCAGCTCGAAAATCCTCTGCGGCTCGGCGTTCATATTGGGCAAAGTCCACGGCAACCTGCAATGCACCGGCGAGACACGCGTTAAAACAACCGGGCGGTTAACCGGCGCCATTGAGTCGCAAACGCTCGTCGTGGAAAAGCGGTCGGATGTCGAATTCGTGCGCCCGCTGCGCGTCTCCAGCCTCGAAATCCACGGCAAAGTCTCCGCGCGCGTTTACGCCGACACTGTTTCCATCACCAAAACGGGCGAACTCGAAGGCAGCGTTCACGCAAAATCGATCAAGATCGAAAAAGGCGGCATTTTTCACGGCGATCTTTTCATCGGCAAAGGCGAACTCGAGCAATCGGAGCTCCTGCCGAAAACAAAAGCCACGAAGAAAAAGCCGACACAAGACATGGGCGACCAGCCGACGCTCGCGCTGGCCTAACCGCTGCAAACGCCTTGGCTACCAAAGGCCGCTCCTGCAGGCGCAGAGAGCCGCCTCGATGATTTTAGCGCGCGATCTGAATGGTCGCGGATGCCTGTGGCAGGCCGGCGGAGGCGACTTTGACGACGATGCTCCCGCCGTTGGCGTCGGGTTTCGCGCGGATGATCGCGAGGGCGAGGCCGTTGAAGGCTTTTCGCTCGGGCGACTGAAATGAGGTGTGATCGGTCGCGTCGCCGTTGTCGGTGGCGACGATCTCCGCGGGGCCGGTGACGCTGAATTGCAGCGCGGCATCCGAGTGCGGCACAAGGGTTCCGTTTTGATCGGCAACGGCGACGCTGACGAAAGCGAGGTCTTCGCCATCGGCGCGAATCGTGGAGCTATCAGACTTAATGATCAGCTTCGCGGGCTGGCCTGCAGTCCTGACGTTATCAGTCGCCCATTGGCGCCCGCCTTTATAA
>JAJPJG010000056.1 GCA_021324395.1 Spartobacteria bacterium
TGCGCCACTCGATTGGCCCGAGCGTTGAGTTCCGCGTAGCTCAGTTCCTTCTTCCCAAATACCACAGCCACTCCTCCCGCACTGCGCTTCGCCTGCTCCTCGAAAAGGCCCGATATCGTGCTACCGGAGGTCTCGTGTTCAGTTCTTAAGTTCATCCGGCGCGATTAAAATCCTTTTTCTAACCCTGCTTGCGCAATCGCGCAACCGGCTATTCGCCTGAAAGCGCCGGCGCTTGCCAGATGGCACCGAGTCAAAACGTGGGGCCGCGCAGCTCGATTTTGCCTCGCGGCCATGGCGTTTTGGCGAGGGGCTTGATCATCGCTTTGCCGCAAAATGGATTCCAATGGCGCGCGAGCGAGTTCTCCGCGGCGAGTTCGTTATCGATCGGCTGAAAGCCGCTCGATGCATAAACTTTCGGCTGTCCGAAAAGCATGGCGAACGGAACATCGCGTCCGTGCAGCCATTCGAAAATCTCGCGCAGCAGCTCTTTCATCACGCCTTTGCCGCGATACGGCGATGCGACACAAACCTCCGCGACGCCGCCGATCCGCAAGTCGCCATTTTGTGTGCCGATTGTTTTTTCGTGAACCGCGGCGTGCCCCACGATCCCGCCTTTTTCATCCAAAACGAGCCAGCGATGCGCAGGCGCTTGCTTGATGTAACGCCGCGTCAAAAACGCTGTTTCGTAAGGAAAACAGCCAAACAGAAAATGCCGCAGTCGCGCATTCTCCGAGTCCGAGAGCGCCGCATCCGCGCGGTATTCGATGCGCCAGTCGCGTTGCGCCATCTGTTACACACCGATATAAAACACGCAGCGATACAATGCCGACGCGCTTGTCTCCTCGCGTTTGACCGTTGTGTGGAGCACGCGCTGGAACATCTCGCCCTCCAATCGCGCGACGATCGGAAACGCGCGCAGCAGATCGAGGATGGGCGAGTGATGCTCCACGATGCAAAGCCGGTCCTCGTTTTCAAAATCGGCCATGTAACCATCGTGATCGCGCAGCCGTGCGAGCCACTTCGCGCGAGCCGGCAGCGTGTCGCCCTTGACCTTCGACGCGTAATGCTCGGCGCGATTTTGAAAAATCGTGAAGAGCAGCTTCTCCGCGGCGCTCGGCCCGTAGAGCCGCTTCGCGGTTTCCAGCAGATCGATAGTCATCGCGTTGCTCGTTTGCGGAAAAAGCTCATGCGCGCGCTGCGTCAGCCGGTAAATCATCTCCGGGCGTCCGATCGGCCGCGGACGCCGCCACGTGTCGAGGTAGCCGTCCTTGTGCAGGTCGATGCAATGCTGCTTTACGCCCATGTAGCTCATGTTTAACACCTCGGAAAGCTGGCCGACCGACAGACCCTGCGTCCGCTTGAGCCGGTTGACGATCTGCAACCGCTGGCTTTTGCCGATTTCGGAGATGAGCTTTTGATTCACGGGCGGGCTGCTGCACACGGTAGTTTTTAATTCGCGTTTTTGAAGGCTGAAATTTGCAGTCGATTCACCGCATGTGTTAATCCTCTTTCTTGCTCTACTCTCGAATCATTAACCCGGTAAAACTGCCGTGGATCGTGGCGGCTTTGGTTCTCGCTCTCACGCTCCTGCGCTTTGTGTTCGCGACCATGAGCGAGCTGGTGCCGGAAGAGGCCTACTATTGGATCTACTGGAAACATCCGGCCATGGGTTACTTTGACCATCCGCCAATGGTCGCGTGGATCGTCGGCTCAGGAACGAGCATTTTCGGAGACACGGAATTTGGCGTGCGTTTTGGAACCATCATTCTTTCCGCGATCAGTTCCCTGCTCGTTTTTAAAACGAGCAAACTCTGGTTTGGAGCACTCGCCGCGACTCGCGCGGCGGTGATCTACACGCTGTTGCCGGTCTTCGCCGGCGCAGGTTTCATCGTCACGCCGGATCAGCCGCTGCTTTTTTTCTGGCTGCTCGCGTTGCTCGGTTTTTCACATGCGGTAAAAACGGGCCACTGGAAATGGTGGCTGCTCGGCGGCGTCGCATTTGGCGGAGCGCTGCTTTCAAAATATTACGCGCTGCTACTCGGTCCGTCGCTGCTTCTGTTTCTGCTCCTTTCAAAACAACATCGTCACTGGCTGCGTCGTCCGCATCCGTGGCTCGCGTTTGCCGTCGCGCTCATCGTTTTTAGTCCGACGATCATTTGGAATGAGCAGCACCAATGGGCGTCGTTCCTCTACCAATCCGCCCGCACCGGAACTCCGCATCATCACGGGTTGCGCTATTTTTTCCGCTTTTGGGGACTGCAATTCGTCATCGTGACGCCGCTCGTGTTTGCGCTGTTTATTGTCGCTGTGTTGAAAGGCATCCGGCATCTGCACAATGACCGCACAGGGGATGATCGCTGGAATTACGCGCTCTCCTTTTCGCTGCCGCTCTTTCTTCTCTTCGGAGCGGCAAGCTTGAAAACCGAGGTGCACGTGAACTGGACCGCTCCCGCATTTCTCTCGCTGCTGCCCGCAGCCATGCAGGCGTATGAAACGATGCTCGCAACCGCGAGCCTCCAACGAATGAAGTGGCTCCGCGTCTGTGCGAACACGTCGATCGCACTCTGCGTCATCGCAATCGTCGTCGGACTCGCGAGTATCACGTGGGGCGTCCCGCGCCTTTACGAACAGGCCGGCGGCTGGCGCGCACTCGCCGCCGCCGTCGAGCAGGCCGAAGACCGCCTGAAGACCGAATCCGGCGCCGAACCATTCGTCCTCGACACAGGAAAATACGATTCCGCGGTCGAGGTCAGCTTCTACTCGCGCGAGCCCGACGAACAGGTCAACAATTACGCACTCGGCAAAAGCGGCCTCGGTTTTCGTTACTGGACAAAGCTGCAGCGCTTTCAAGGCATGCCCGCCGTCGCGCTACTGGACGAACTCGACACAGCCACCCTGCGCCACTTGTCGGACTGCTTCGCAAAAACCGGCGAGCCGATTCCCCTGCAAATCAAAGGCCCGGGTCGTCACGAGCGCCACGTTTATCTGGTGGAATGTTACGACTATCGATTGCCTCGTCCGGAGTAAATCGCCGCGATGCATGTTGCCATCAACATGCGTCCGGCTCTAGTTCGCGAGCAATTCGACTTCGTCGAGGACTTCGCGGATTTTGCAGGCGAGGTCGGTCGGGGAAAATGGCTTTTGCAGGAATTTTACTTCGCCTTTGAGGATGCCTTGCAACAGCACGGCTTCCTCGTTGTAGCCGGAGGTGAAGATGATTTTTGTTTTCGGCGAAATGATCTCGATGCTGTCGGCGAGCCGTTTGCCGCCGACTTGCGGCATGACGACATCGGTGACGACGAGGTCGATGACCAGTGTGTCGTTTTGCAAGATCAGCTTCAGCGCTTCGTCGCCGTTGCCGGCATCGAACACGGTGTAACCGAGATCCTTTAACAGACGGCGCGTGAACTTCCGCACCGCGATATCGTCCTCGACGAGCAGGATCGTCTCGGAGCCAGACGGCGGGATGATGTCGACTGCATCGTCCTGCTCTGCGTGCGCATCGCCGGCTTGCGGCAGGTAAACATTGAACGTGGTGCCTTTTCCGAGCTCGCTGTAAACGCCGATGTGTCCCCCGCTCTGCTTGACGATGCCGTAGCACGTCGCGAGGCCGAGGCCGGTGCCTTTGCCCTGGTCTTTGGTGGTGAAAAACGGCTCGAAAATGCGGCTGCGAATTTCCGGCGCTATGCCGGTGCCGGTGTCGGTGATCGAGATGCGCAGATAAGCGCCGGTCACGACATCGGGGTGCTGGCGCGCGTAGATTTCGTCGAGCCGCACATTGGAGGTCTGGATGATGAGCGTGCCGCCATCGGGCATCGCGTCGCGCGCATTGACGGCGAGATTCATCACGATCTGCTCGAGCTGGCCGGCATCGGCTTTCACCGCGTGCGCGGCAGGATCGAGCTTGCAGGCTAGCCGGACGTTTTCGCCGATCAAGCGCCGCAACATGTTTTGCAGGCGCTCGACGGTCGTGTTGACGTTGAGCACGCGCGGGTCGCTGATTTGTTTCCGGCTGAAAGCGAGGAGCTGCTGCGTGAGTGTCGCGGCGCGGATTCCGCCGGCATAAATTTCCTCCGCGTCTTTGCGCACGTCGTCGTTGCCTGCGGCTTTTTTCACGATCATCTCGCTGTAGCCGAGGATGGCGGTGAGGATGTTGTTAAAGTCGTGCGCAACGCCGCCCGCAAGCGTGCCGACGGCTTCCATTTTTTGCGAATGCCGCAGTTGCTGCTCGAGGCGTTTGTGGTCGGAAATGTCGCGCGTGATGCCGACGAGGCCGAGGATTTCGCCGTCGCGATTGCGCAGCAGGAGCTTCGTCGTGACGACCCATTTTTCGTTCGCCTGTCCCGCGTTGCGAATCTCCTCGCGATTCAAGATCGATTCGCCTTTTTCCATCAGCTCCATGTCCTCGGCGACGAGCCGCTCCGCGCGCGACATCACGAAGAAATCGATCGCGCGTTTTCCCTCGACCTCGCTCGGATCGGTCATGCCGAGCGAGCGTGTGTGCGCGATGTTGCTAAGCAAGTAGCGGCCTTCGCGGTTGCGGACGTAGATGACGTCGGGCCAGTTGTCGATGAGCGTGCGCAACATGCTGCGCTCTTTCTCGAGGCTCTCCTCGGCGCGTTTGCGCGCGGTGATGTCGATGACGCTGCCCTCGTAGTAAAGGAGCACGCCGTCACCATCGCGAACGGCTCGCGCATTTTCCGAAATCCAGATCACGCTGCCGTCCTTGCGCCGGATTTCCGATTCGAAGTTCGTCACCGCATCGCGCTGCTCGAGAGCGCGCGCAAATTCTGCGCGACGGTTTGGATCGAGATAAAGCTGCTCCTCGATATCCGTAAGTTTCGCCATCATCTCCGCCGTCGAATCGTAGCCGTAGATGCGCGCGAGCGATGGATTGATGCGCAGATAGCAGCCTTCCGCGCTCGTCTGGAAAATGCCTTCGCGCGCATTTTCGAAAATGTCTTTGTATTTCCGTTTCGCGAACGTGAGCTCCTGCTCGACTTTTTTCAGCGGCGAAATGTCGGTGATGAAGCCCTCGACGCCGAGCGTCTCGCCCGTGTCGGAATAAACGCCGTGGCCTTTTTCCCAGACCCATTTTTCTTCGCCCGATTTCGTGCGGATGCGGTATTCGACGACGTAGTTTTGCCGCGTCGCGACCGCGCTGTTCATCGTCTCGATCACACACTCGACATCGTCGGGGTGCGTGAGCTGATTGTAGGAATGATAAGCGTTCGCGATGATCTCCTCCGGAACGTAGCCGGTGAGAAGCTCGCATCCCGCGCTGATGTATTTCATCGGCCAGCCGGGACGATTTTCCGCGACGAAAACGATGCCGGGGAGCGCATCGAGAAGACGCGCAAAACCTCCCGGGCCGAACTCGTCCCAAGTTTGCGTATCGACTGGTGCTGCACAAAGCATGGAAAAGCCATGTAGCACCCATCATTCCAGTTTGTTACGAAAGTTCGTTTTTTTAACGGCCAAACAACCCGCGTTTTTTCGGCGCGAGACCGTAGCCGTTTAAAAAATAGTCGAGCGCCTCGACCACGCCTTCGCTCGCGATGCCGCGCGCAATGTAGCCGCCGGCCTTGCGAACCGTTTCTTTTACCGCCTCGGCGGAATTCGCGGGACACGCGACCCAACGCGCAAAAACGCCGTCGAGCATCGGGATATCATTGTGATGATCGCCCGTCGCAAAAATTTCCTCGCGTTCGATTCCGAGCAAGCGACCGAGCTCGCCGAGCGCCGCGCCTTTCGAATACGACGCGTGACAAAAGCGCAGGTATTGCGTGTTGCGTTGGAAAGAAAAAAGCGGCTGTTCCTCGCGCGCCGTTTCGATGAACGCGACGATGCGATCCATCTCAGTCTCGTCCTGCGCGACCAGTCCGATCGGGCGATCGCGATCGTAAATTGCCTGTGCGTGCGTTTCGTTCGCGAGGAACGCGAGGATGTTTTTCAGCAGCGGCTCGGCTTTTTCAAATAGCTCGTCATGCGCTCGCGCGCAACGCTCGTTCCAGTCGCCAAACGGCTCCCAGCCTTTGCCGCCGGGCTTTTTGCGAAAGACATCGCGCTCGCTCGTCAGCACGAAATCCGGCTCGACCGGGAAACGAAATTCGACGAGTCCCTCGGTGATGTGCGCAAGTTCGCGGCCGGTGTTCACTGCCCAGCGGACGCCCGCTTTTTGCAGCTCGCGAAACAATGTAAATAGCTCCGGAATCACCGGCGGTTTCTCGAAGTGATTGACGAGTGTGCCATCGAAATCGGTGGAGAGGAGCTGGATCATTCGGTTTTGCGGACTGCTAAGTTAAAAGTTGAAGACCGCGTTGCAACGGACAAAATTTCCCACATGAAATCCGCCTACGAACTCGCCATGGAACGGCTCGAAAAACAATCGCCGACGACGAAGCTGAGCGAAGAACAAAAACGCGAGATCGCGGAGATCGACTCGACATTCAAGGCGCGCATCGCGGAGCGCGAATTGTTTTTGCACGAGCAAATCACAAAGGCGCAGGCAGCCGGAAATTTCACCGATGTCGAGCAACTCGAGAAGCAGCTCGGCAGCGAAGTGCGGCGTTGGCAGGCCGATTGCGAGGAGAAGAAGGAAAAGGTCCGCAATCGCGGCGCATAGTTTCCACTGGAAACCCGCTCTGGTTCTGCGACATTAGCAAACGCGCCATGGCACGGCCAAATCCACGGGCTGCTTGCGTTGAAGCGCTCACTCGCTGGGAACAGGGCCACGAGTTTGCGGACGATGTGTTGCACACTACGCTCGCCGCCGCGCGTTTCACCACGCTCGATCGCGCGCTGCTCATGGAGACTTTTTACGGTGTGATTCGTCACAAGCGGATGCTCGACTTTCTCATCTCGCAGCTTCGTGACGGCGAGATCGATTTGCAGACGCGTCAGATTTTGCGGCTCGGGCTTTACCAGATTTTCCGCATGCGCATTCCGCGCCACGCTTCGGTAAATGAAACCGTCGGCCTCTCGCGTCGCGCGCGTCCGCTGGTCAACGCGATTTTGCGACGCAGCATTCGTGAGGAGGAGGAACTGAAACGCAAGGTCGACGAGTCGCCGCTCGATGTTCGTTTCTCGCATCCGGAAGTGCTGATCGACCGCTGGCGGCAAAATTTTAACGAGGAAAACACGCACAAACTTTGCGAGTGGAACAATGAGCCTGCGGAGATTTTCGTGCGCCCAAACGGGCTGAAGGTGACGATCGGCGAATTACTGCGGACATCCGATGCCGAGACGGTCGATTCGCATCCGCTCATGCTGCGCGTTAAACAGGTGCCGATTATGTGGATTGTTCACGGTTTGTGTTACGTCCAGGATCCGAGCACGCTCGTCGCGTGCGAACTGCTCGATCCGCAGCCCGGCGATCGCGTGCTCGATGCGTGCGCCGCGCCCGGCGGCAAGACGAGCTACATGGCGCAGCTCATGCACAACGAAGGCGAGATTTACGCGTGCGACGCGTCCGCGCGCCGGCTCGCGCGCTTGAAGCAAAACCTCGCGCGGCTTGCCGTCCACATCGCGACAACGCACCAGATGGACTGGCTTCACGACAAACCGATGAATGGCGGCATGCAATTCGACCGCATCCTCATCGACGCTCCGTGCAGCAATACCGGCGTAATCCGGCGCCGCGTCGATGTGCGGTGGCGGTTGAACGGCGATGAATTTCCGCGCATGCAGCAGACGCAGCTCGCGCTCGTGCATACGATCGCGCCTTTGCTCAAGCCCGGCGGGACGCTCGTTTACAGCACGTGCAGCATCGAGCCGGAGGAAAACCATGAGGTCGTCAAGCGGATCACCGGGGAAAATCCCGGGCTGCAATTCGTGGAATCGCGCGAGGTGCTGCCGTTCCGCGATCGTATCGACGGCGCCTTCGCCGCGAAATTTCAGCGAGTGTAAAGCGCGCTGCTGTTAAGCATCCTTCGCTGTCCCGATCACGATTTCGTTTTTGCGCGACGGCTGCGTTGCGAGCCGGAGATTTGCGTAAACCAAAAACGCGATGCCGAAGCCGACGAACCACGCGTAATTGTAAATCGTGACCCACGCGGCTCCGATGTGATTTGCGTTGAGCAATTTTACGTTCACCAGAAAGCCCGGCAGGCTCGGCAGCACTCCGACGAGCAGCGCGACTATTGCGACGAGGCTGAACCCATTTGTAAAACGATATTCGCCATCCGCTTGATAAAGCGCGTGGACGTTCAGGTGCATGCTGCGGCAAAGAAAATAGTCAGCGATCAATATTCCGCCGATCGGGCCGAGCAGCGCGCTGTAAGCGATGAGCCAGGTGAAAATATAGCCATTTGGATCGGCGACGAGTTTCCACGGCATCATCAGCACGCCGAACAAGCCGGTGATCAGGCCGCCGATGCGGAAGGTAATTTTGCGCGGGGCGAGATGTGCAAAGTCGTTCGCCGGGCTGACGACATTCGCGGCGATATTCGTCGCGAGCGTGGCAATGCAGAGCGCGAGCATCGCGATGACGAGCACGACCGGATTTTTAAAACGCGTTAACACATCGACAGGATCCCAAATTGTTTGTCCGTAAATGATCGTCGTCGCCGAAGTCACCGCGACGCCGATGAACGAATAAAGCGCCATCGTCGTCGGCAGGCCGATTGTCTGCCCGATTATCTGGTCTCGCTGCGAATGCGCGTAACGCGAAAAGTCAGGGATGTTCAGCGAGAGCGTCGCCCAAAAACCGATCATGCCGGTGAGCGCGGGGAAAAAGAACGCGAGGAATTTTCCTGCTTTCGGCTGGCCGGGATCGAACATCGACGGCTGCGACAGGATCGGCCCGAATCCGCCCGCGTTTTGATAAGCCCATGCGAGCAGCAGCAACCCGAGCGCGATAAGCAGCGGCGCCTTGATGAGCAGCAGCCAGCGGATGCAGTCGATGCCTTTGTAGATGACGAACATGTTCACGCCCCAGAAAAACAAAAAACAGACGAACTGCGCCGGCGTGATGCCGAGGAAATTTGCCGCCGAGCCGTTCGCAAGCGATGGCAAAAAAGTCGCGCAGATTTTGTAAATCGCCTCGCCGCCGATCCACGTCTGAATGCCGAACCACCCGCACGCAACGAACGCGCGAAGCAGCGCGGGAATGTTTGCGCCTTTTGTCCCGAACGCCGCGCGACAGTAAACCGGAAACGGAATGCCGTAATGCGTGCCGGCATGCGCATTCAAAATCATCGGGACGAGCACGATCAGGTTGCCGAGAAAAATTGTAACGATCGCCTGCCACCAATTCATTCCGCCACCGATGAGGGACGACGCGAGCATGTAAGTCGGGATGCACGCGGACATCGAAATCCACAGCGCGGCGTAATTCCAGAGACGCCATTTGCGCCGCGCGAGCGGCACAGGCGCGAGATCGTCGTTAAAAAGAGGGCTGCCCGCGAGTGCGGTCAAGTCCACGTCGGTGCGAGTGTCGAGCATGCGTGGTTTTTGCGACTATGCCGGAAAAAAGCGCGACTTCAATCGGTTTCCAAAGTTGGAATCCGAAAGCACATCAGAGACATGAGTTGACGATTGCGTCGTCGGCGTGAAATTTTACGCCCATTGCTACATGCGAATTTTTACGCTGCTTTTCGTTGGTTTAACTTTCGTTGTTTCCATCGCGAGCGCTTCGCTGCCGTTCGATACCGTTTTCAAAGGCCGCGACAAATTCCAGCAACTCGTCCAGCGCGCAGAGGCGGAAAATTGGGCCGCGCTGCCGATCGGCGAACGCACGGCGACGGTCGGCCACGCGCTGACCGGCACGCCATACAAATCTTTCACGCTGGAAATCGACGACCGCACCGAAGCGCCATCGGTGAATCTTTACGGGCTTGATTGCTGGACGTTTTTCGAGACGTCGCTCGCGTTCGCGCGCATGCTCGACGACCCACATGAAAACTGGACGCCCGCGACCATGCTGAAATACATCGAACTCGATCGCTACCGCGGCGGCAACTGCACGGGCAAGTATCTCTCGCGTCTGCACTACCTCGAGGATTGGCTCGCAGACAACGACCGGCGCGGGCTTGTCGCCGATCTCACACGGAGTCTCGGCGGCGTGAAATGGCCGCATGCCGCGCGGGAAATGACGATCATGTGGAAGCACTATCGTTACCTGCGCAACAATCCATCGCTACTCCCCGGCCTAAGCCGGATGGAGGAGCACGTCAGCTCGATGCCGCTTTACGGCATTCCGAAAAAGCGCGTCGCGGGCATCGAGCCAAAGCTGCACAGCGGCGACATCATTGGCATCATTTCAAAAGACGCGCCGGGACTTTATTCCACATCGCACGTCGGCTTGGCGTATCGCGACGGCGGCGGAACGCTTCATTTCATGCACGCTTCGTCGCCGCGCAATCACGGTCACGTCGTGGTTGACGACGAACTCGCGAAATATCTCGCGCATTTCCGGACGGACGTCGCGATTCTCATTGCGCGACCGCTGCGTTAAACTCGCGATGCAAGCAGCGCCGCGCGCATTTCTTCGAGCGGCGCTTCGCGGTTGAACCAAATCTCGAACGACAGTGCGCCCTGGTGCAGCAGCATCGAGAGACCGTTCGCGCCGCGCGCGCCGGCGTCGTCGGTAGCTTGCAAAAGCGGCGTGCGATGCGCGGTGTAGATCGTGTCGTAAACGAGCAGATGCGGGAGCAGCGGCAAATGGCGGATGTCGAATGACGAATGACGAAGCTGCTCAGGCGACATGCCGAGCGGCGTTGCATTGATGATGATGTCGATATTCGGCAGTTGCCTTTTGATCGCATCAATGTCGAGCGCGACGGCTTCCAGTCGAGCCACCGGACCGAGCACGCGCGGACTTTTAAAATACGGCGCAAGCTCATCGGCAAGCGCCTGCGCTTTGTCGAGCGTGCGATTCGCGAGCACGAGTCGCTCGCAATTTTCCAGCGCACACTGCACCGCGATCGCGCGTCCGGCTCCCCCGCCCGCGCCGAGAATCAGCACACGCAAATCGTGCAGGTCGACGCCGAACTCCGCGCGAATCGCACGCACGATTCCGGGGCCGTCGGTGTTAAAACCGATCAACTTTTCGCCATCGACAACGACCGTGTTTACCGCACCGATTTTCCGTGCGTGATCGTCGACTTCATCAAGCACCGGGAGCACAGCGGTTTTGTGCGGGATCGTCACGTTCGCGCCGATGAAACCCGCCTGCGGAAGCAGTCGCAGAGCTGATTCCAGCTCATCCGCGCGAATGTGCAGGCGGCAATAACGCGCGTCGATTTCGCATTTTTCCAAAGCCGCATTGTGCATCGGCGGCGACGCGGAGTGTGCGACCGGATCGCCAAAAACCGAGAGCCGTAGCGGCGGTTTTTCGTCGCCTGTCGCGGCGCGCCAGTCGCGCAAATCGGCGAATGTGTAAACGTCTTTCATCGAGCATCCGCAGATTTCGCAGATTAACGCAGATTGTCTATCATTTGTGAAAGTCCGCGCAATCTGCGGATCACTTGAATCGCCTGCGATAGCTCTGCTACGTTGCCGCACTCATGATTACCGAAAACGCGCCTGCGCCTTCCGACTTCATTCGCGACATCGTTGCCGCGGACTTGCAGAGCGGCCTGCACACGAAAATCCATACGCGTTTTCCGCCGGAACCGAACGGTTATTTGCACATCGGCCACGCGAAAAGCATTTGTTTAAATTTCGGCATCGCCCGCGAGTTCGACGGCACCTGCAACTTGCGCATGGACGACACGAATCCGACGAAAGAAGAAGTCGAATACGTCGATTCGATCATCGCCGACGTGAAATGGCTGATCGGCGGATGGGCGGACTACCGGCTCGGCATGAAGCCGAAAGGCGCGCTGCCGGAGGCGAAAGAGATCGACGGCAAAAGCGACTTTCACCTTTCCGCAATCCGCAATCCGCAATCGGAAATCGAGTTCGAACCGTTTTACGCATCCGATTACTTCGACCAAATCTACGAATACGCCGTGCAGCTTATTCGCAAAGGACTCGCTTATGTTTGCGACATGACGCCGGAGGAAACCGACGAATTTCGCAGGCTCGGAAAAGAGAGCCACTATCGAGTTCGCGGCATCGAGGAAAATCTCGATCTCTTCGCGCGAATGAAAGCGGGCGAGTTTCCGGACGGCTCGCGGACTTTGCGCGCGCGCATTGATGTGAGTTCGCCGAATGTGTGGCTGCGCGACCCGGTGCTTTATCGCATCCGGCACGCGGAGCATCATCATACCGGCAACAAGTGGTGCATTTATCCGATGTATGATTTCGCGCATTGCCTGAGCGATTACGTCGAAGGCATCACGCACTCGATTTGCACGCTCGAGTTCGAGGTGCATCGCCCGCTCTACGACTGGATCCTCGAGTCGCTCGATCTGCCGCGGCGGCTGCCGCACCAATACGAGTTCGCGCGCTTAAATCTCGCCTATAC
This sequence comes from Spartobacteria bacterium, assembly GCA_021324395.1. Lineage (GTDB taxonomy): Bacteria > Verrucomicrobiota > Verrucomicrobiia > Chthoniobacterales > Chthoniobacteraceae > JAJPJG01. The sequence continues at coordinate 12,413 of JAJPJG010000056.1, forward strand.
CGTGATGAGCAAGCGCAAGCTCATGCAGCTCGTAAACGAAAAGCTGGTCAGCGGCTGGGACGATCCGCGCATGCCGACGATCTCCGGAATTCGCCGCCGCGGCGTTACGCCGGCTGCCTTGCGCGCATTTGCCTACAATATCGGCATCACAAAATACAACGGGCTCACCGACGTCAGCGTGCTCGAATACGCGATTCGCGAAGATTTAAACAAACACGCACTGCGTCGCCTCGCGGTATTGCGACCGATCAAAGTGGTGCTGACGAATCTGCCCGCGGAGCATTACGAGGAACTCGATGCGGTGAACAATCCCGAGGACGCGAGCGCCGGCTCGCGGAAAATTCCGTTCGGCCGCGAGCTTTTCATCGAGCACGACGACTTCATGGAAACGCCGCCGCCGAAATTTTTCCGACTCAAACCTGGCGGCGAAGTGCGGCTGAAATACGCCTACATCATCAAGTGCGAGGAAGTCGTGAAAGACGACGCGGGCAATGTAATCGAGCTGCGCTGCACGGTCGACCCCGACAGCAAAAGCGGCGGCGCGACCGCGAATCGCAAAGTCAAAGGCACAATCCATTGGGTCAGTGCCGCGCATTCCATCGAAGCCGAGGTGCGACTTTACGACCGGCTCTTCACGACGCCGGAGCCGGATGCCGACGGCGATTTCAAGCAACACCTCAATCCGAACTCACTCGAGATCGTCACTGCGAAATGCGAGCCGTCACTGGCCGAAGCAAGCAGCGATTTGCGCTATCAATTTGAGCGCCTCGCCTATTTCGCAGTCGACAAAGACTCCACGCCGTCGCGCCCGGTCTTCAATCGCACCATCACGTTGAAAGACACCTGGGCGAAGGAAATGAAAAAGTAGCCCGCCGTAAAACGGCTCAGCTCTTTTTGCTTTTCTTGCTGCTCGATTTTTTCGAGCCGGATTTTTTCGAACTCGATTTCTTTGAGTCCGATTTTTTCTTCGGCAGGCTCTTGCGCTTCGTGCCGGCCATTTTCTTGAGCTCTTTTTCGCTCATCGATTTGGCCATTTGTTTCGAGGCGCCGCGCAACGAGGATTTCGATTTCTTTCCGCGTTTTGCGGCGAGCGCCGCTCCTGCCGCCATCTGCTGTTTCTTTGATTTTGCAGGCATACTATTAAAAACGAAACGCGCTTTGCACATTGGCCGTGTCCGCGTGCGCGCCTGCTGAATTGCCGTTGCTTAAACGAAGCGTAAATCCGCCGTGACCGGCGCGATGAATTCGTATTTCGCGAGCAACTCGCGGAAGCGCGTGATGCCGGCTTTTTCGTCCTCGCCGAGGTCGAAGCGAATGTTTTCGGTGAGATAACGCCGCGCGAACTCCGGCGCGAAATCTTTTTGCGCCTTAGCGATTTCATCGATCTGCGTCAGCCCGCGCTGCTTCAATTCACGCAACGCATTCGCGACGCGTGATGCGTCCGGCACGTCGGGCCGCATCAACCAGACGGCAAAGACAAACGGCAACCGTGTGCGCAGCAGCCATTCCTCGCCGAGATCGAGATACGAAAACTCCGCGCCATGCTTTTGCCGGAATGCGATCGCCTGGTTGCCGATGAGCAACTGCGCGTCCGCATTTTCCGGCGCGATGACGAAGCGCGGTTGCATCGCGTGAAACTCCGCGAGCAGGCACTTGAGCAAATGACACGAAGTGCGCGACGCCGGATCGAGCGCGATCGATTTTACATCCGCCAGCTTTCCACGAAACGCCAGAAACACGCTGAACACCGCACCGCGCGCCGAAATCGAAACACCGTCGGCGATGCAAAACTCCGGCGCGCGCAAAGCCGCGAACACCGGCACAAGCGCCACGTCCAGTTCGCCGCGCGCGAGCATTTCCGCGAGGCGCGATGGATGATCGAGAGTTACCTCGCCCGTCCAGGCGTGAATGAGCGGCTGCGCGTTGAGATAACGCACACAGCCGATTCTGAGATCATGCAGCGCGGCAAATCGATTCACGCGCAGGCCATTTCGGGCGTTTGCGCGGGAGCGCCCGGCTCGCGGCGGGCGACGCGTTCGTAGTAACTGTTGCGCTGCATCGGCTCGCGTCCGGCCTCGCGGATTGCGCGCTCGAGCGCATCGACGTATTGACGTTGCGGCGTCGTGGCGCCGGCCATGTGGAAAATCTTTTCGACGACGATCGTCCCGTGCAGATCGTCCACGCCGTAGTTCAGCGACAACGCCGCGAGCGGAAGACCCAGGCTCACCCAGTAGCCGGTGATGTGATTGATGTTATCGAGGTAAATGCGGCTGACCGCGAGATTGCGCAGCTCTTCAAACGCCGACGCATGCGGAATGCCCTTTAGTTCAGGCCGCGCGCCTTCCGGCTCGAATGCAAACGGGATGAATCCGGTAAACCCGCCCGTCTCATCCTGAAGCTCGCGCAGAAAGCGGAGATGATCCACGCGCTGCTGAAGCGTCTCGATGTGGCCGTAAAGCATCGTGCACGTGCTGCGCTCCCCCATTTGATGCCACGTGCGGTGAACCTCGGCCCATTCCTCAGCTGTCTCTTTGCCACGGCAAATTTGGTCACGCACATCCTGGTCGAAAATCTCCGCGCCTCCGCCGGTAATCGCAGCCAGCCCTGCATCGCGCAAAATCTCCAGCGTCTCGCGCAGTGGTTTTTTAAAAATGCGATCGGCCAGATGCCGGATCTCCACCGCAGTGAATGCCTTGATCTTCAGCTCCGGGTCCAGCGCGCGCAGGCTCGTGAGCAATTCGAGATACCATTCCTTCGGCAGCGTCGGATGCAGCCCGCCGACCATGTGAACCTCGCTGATCCCCTCGCGCAGCCCTTCGCGCACTGCGGAAATGATCTGCGGGATCGTGTATTCGAACGCATGCGGCTCGCGTTTCCGTGCGCCGAACGCACAGAACTGACACGCCAGGATGCAGACGTTTGAGTAGTTGATGTAGCGGTTGAGGATGTAGGTCGCGACGTTCCCGTTTTTGCGCTCGCGCACGATGTTCGCGATGCTCCCGAGCGCGTTCAGGTCATTCGAGCGATAAAGCATCAGCGCGTCCGCATCGGAAATGCGCTCGCTATTCAGCACCTTGTCGCAAATGGGCCGCAACTCTACGGGGATCAACGCTAAATTCATGAAGCCGTTTTTGTGAAGAAATTCACAAGCATGTTGTCACGCGACGACTCAAAATCAAGTGGCGTTTGTCGAGAATGCCGCGCGAAATGCGCGCACCATTTGCCATCTGGAAAACAACATTCAGCCACGGCAGGGATCTGATGCGCAAAGCCGGACGGGGCGAAAACGGCTGGCCACTCTTTCGCTGCAGGCGCGAATCCCCCGTTTCAAGTCACCGGGCAAAAAAGAAAGTGCCGGATGGGAACGTTGAAAGTTGACGTTTCGTGCTCCGGCGGACACGACGAGAAAGGAGGAGACTCACATCTCCCGGACTTAACCGACGTTCCCTTGCGGCGCCGCATCTTGCAGACAAAATGCAGCGTGTCCTACAACGATGACTAGACGGCGCATATGGAAAATAAACCATGCCACTCTGTCAAGACCGGCCCCTGCTAAAATTCGATCTGCGAAAATCCGCGTCATCTGCGGGCTTGTTTTAATCCCTCCCGGCTTCGCAAAATTGAAATCGGCTTCGCTCCGATGAGAGGCGGCTTTGCTCAAATGAGAGATCGCCTGCATCAAATTGTCCATCGCCTCTCTCCGATGAGAGATCGGCTGTCTTAAATTGGCCATTTTCTCTGACCGATGAGAGCTCCGGCTCGTCAAATGACCATCGGCCTGTCTCAAACAGCGCATCGGGTTCGTGAAATGCCCGTCAGCCTGTCTCAAATCGCCCATCGCCTTCGTCGGATGAATACCGGTTGTCATCAGACGAGCATCCGGTTTCTTTAAACGACTGCTCCCGCTCATCAGATGACCTCTCCTTCTCATCAAACGCCATCCCGCTTTCCCCAAATGGCAACCCGGTCTCGCCCTACGAGCACTCCGTTCCACCAAACACCCCCTTCCGTTCACGAAATGAAACCCGCGCCCTTCAATCAGCAATCAGCAATCAGCAATTTAACATTTCCCCTTGACGCCTGAGCCACAAATGTCGCACAACCGCGCGCAGCGAAACGCGAACCTGACGGATGGACGCAAAGGCGCTCCCAATCCCGGCACATGGCGGACGCTGCGACCTCAGTGAACGGATGGTCCAGCGGATAGGCTCCTTTTCTCTGGAGACATCGGCATCGCTCCACCATCTCGCGCATCCATCGCATCCCGCGCGACTGCTTTCCCACCCCCTCGACCGTAGAGCTACGGAATCGAGCGCGTGAGAAAGCAAAAAACAGACAACCAAAAAAATAAAACACATGAACAAAGACCAAAATAGCAAACTCCGCATGTATCGCACCGTGGATAACACAGTGAACCTCCCGGAACACAAACCCATCTGGCAGGGACTCGTCGCCTACGGGCGCGGCGTCCTCGCGCTGGAGGGCAGCATCAACATCCTCGTCGTCCTCGCCCAGCAGCAGGGCGCCGACACCACCGGCATCACCGCCGACAAGAAACGCGTCCGCCTTTCTCTCGAGAATCGCGTGCGCATCGTCGCCGGGGCGCTCCGCGTCTTCGCCGGGCAGACGAACAACGAAACGCTCAAAGCGCAAGTCACCTTCACCGACTCCGAAATCACCGCAGCCGCCGACCAGGAGCTGCTCACCATCGCCGGCAACGTCGACGACCTCGCCACACCGCTCCTCGCCAACCCCGCAAACCAGCTCGGCGACTACGGCCTCACCCCGGCCATCCTCGACGCGCTCGACTCTGCCATCACCGCATGGGGCCCATTGATCGGCGCGCCCACCGCCGCGCGCGCGAAAAAAACCAGCGCCACCCAGGCGATGATCAACGAGTTCAACCGCGCCGACAGCATCCTCGAGGACCAGCTCGACCCGCTCATGCCGCAGTTCGAAGCCGACCACAAACCTTTCGTAGACGCCTACTGGACCGCCCGCAACATCGTGCAACAAGGCGTCCGCGCAGAGAAACAACCCA
>JAJPJG010000055.1 GCA_021324395.1 Spartobacteria bacterium
ACCTTTCTTCAAAATGAGTACACGCCCGTTGACAAGCTGCTTCACAACGACAGCGCGTGGTTTACGAAACACAAGATCGAGTTGCGGACAGGCACTGTTGTTCGCGGTTTAAACATTGAGCGCAAACTTGCCGTGCTGGAGGACGGCCAGACGATCGAGTTTAACAAAGCGCTTCTCGCCACCGGCAGCCGGCCGCGCAGGCCGCAAGTCGCCGGCGTGAATCTCGGCAATGTCTTTTACCTCCGCACCGTGCGCGATGCACTCGCGATCAAGGAAGCGGCGCAGACGGAAAAACACATCACCATTATCGGCGGCGGCTTTATCGCGATCGAGACAGCGGCTTCGCTCACGCAGGCAAAGATGAAAGTCATGCTGATGAACCGCAACCGCACGATGTGGCAGAAGTGGCTCGATCCGGAAACCTCCACGTGGCTCACCGAGTATTTCCGCAATCACGACGTGATGTTGATGATGGGTCAGGACATCAACGGCTTCGAGGGCAAGACCGTGCTCAAGAACATCCAGACCAAAAGCGGCGACCGCTTTGCAGCGCAAATGGCGCTGGTAGCCGTCGGCGCGGAGATGAACCTCGAGCTCGTCGCAAACACGCCGCTCAACACGCCGAACGGCACACCGGTCAACGACTACCTTGAGACCGACGAGAAAGGCATCTACGCAGCCGGCGACATCGCGCTTTATCCCGACAAACTCTTCGGCGGAATGCGCCGGGTCGATCACTGGGATTGCGCGAATGAGCAGGGCTACATCGCCGGTCAGAACATGAGCGGCAAAAAACGCATTCGCTTCGACTACATCCCCTACTTTTTCAGCGATGTCTTCGACCTGAGCTTCGAGTTTTTCGGCGACTTCATGTTGCCGCCATCGCGCGTGGAGTGTGAGGGTGCGCGTGAAAAGCGGAAGTTCATCCTGCGCTATTATCGCGGCGGCAAACTCTACGCCGTCGTCCATTGCAACCAGGACCAGTCGCTTGGCAAAAAAGCGCGCGAAATACTGCGCGAGGAACACGGGAAATAAACAGGTTTCCTCGTGGCGCTGCGTGGCCTAACGCAACAGCGACGCGACCAATTCCGCTGCCGCAGCCAGCAGGAGAAAACTGCCCGCGATGATGCACGTCCATTTTTGCGCCTGCACCCGCGGATCCTGACTCGGCGTCCAGATTTTCATGTGCGCATTAAGCCGGAAACCCGTCCAAGGAATCAATCGGTCGATTCCCTGATATTTTCATAAGTTCCATAGACGCCAACGCACGGCCATTCGTTGTGATATTTCCGAAGCTATAAAAAAGGGAGGCGATCGGTTTTCCACGTGGAAAAGGACGGTCGGCGTCCCGTTTGAAACAAAGAAACAAGGAGAAAACATGAAGAAAACCATCATTAGCATCACGGTAGCTGCCCTTGCACCGTTCGCTTGGGCGCAAGTCACCGAGTCCACGACCACGACCACGACCACTGAGTCCGGCGGCACGATCACCGAGTTCAGTCCCGGCAGCACGATCGTGCTGAAAGAATCGAGCGGACCGCGCTCTTATCGCTTCGGCAAGTCGGTCACCTATGTGACCAAGAGCGGCAAAACGCTCTCCGAGGAAGACGTGCGCACCCGCATCAAAGTCGGCGCGCCGGTGCACGTTCACTACATCCGCGAAGGCGACGGCATGCTCGTCGATCGCGTGATCGTGGACGAGGATTGAGCGGTTCATAGGAAGCCTGCCTCGCCCGGTTTTCGGACGAGGCAGGGCATGGTTGCGGGAGCGATGGTCGCCTGAGGATGGCTTCAATTTAGCGCGAACATTTCGTAGCCGCTGTCGGGCTGGCGCGCTATTTTCCCGCCGCAATGAAATCGCCGATTGTTCTGAAAACGATCCTGCTGCTCGCCTGTTCAAACACATTCATGACATTCGCATGGTATGCGCATTTGCGGAATTGGAGCGACCGCAAATGGTATATCGCCGCGCTGCTGAGCTGGGGCATCGCGTTGTTTGAATACCTGCTGCAGGTGCCGGCGAATCGCATCGGCTATACGACGCTGAATCTTTCGCAGCTGAAGATTCTGCAGGAAGTGATTACGCTCTCAGTGTTCCTGCCGTTCGCGCTGCTCTACATGCGGCAGGCGTTCACGTGGAATTATCTTTGGGCCGGGCTCTGCCTCGTCGGCGCGGTTTTTTTCATGTTCCGCAGTTAAAAGCCACGACTCGCTTTTAGATGCGATCGTTTCAGCACGGAAATCCGCCTTTCGGGAGACACCGCGGACTTGCGAATGCGGCGAAACGAGTCTTACCGTAACTCGCCATGCCGAAGAGACCGAAACCGCGTTCCAAAAAAATCGAGAAGAGCCGCGAACGGCCCGCGAAAAAAAAGGAATCAACAAAATCGGCGGAATCGTTCGCGATTGTCGGTGTCGGCGGATCGGCGGGCGGACTGGAGTCGATGCTGACGTTGTTTAAAAAACTTCCGCCGGATACGGGCATGGCCTTCGTCATCGTCCAGCACCTCTCGCCGCAGCAGAGCAGCAGCCTCGCCCAGCTCATCGGTCGCACGACGAAGATGCCGGTGCGCGACATTCGTCATGGCGTGGGCGTGCAGCCGAATCACGTTTACGTGCTGCCTCCGAATTACAGCGTGACGCTCAACAAGCGTGCGCTGCGCCTTTCGAAATACACCGAGCCGCACGGGCCGCATTTGACGGTCGATCGTTTTTTCGATTCGCTCGCGCAGGATGCAGGCACGGCGGCGATCGGCGTGGTGCTTTCCGGCACGGGCGCGGACGGCACGCTCGGGCTGGCGACGATCAAGCTCGAGGGCGGCATCACCATCGCCGAGTCGGAAGCGAGCGCGAAGTTTTTCGGCATGCCCGGCAGCGCGATCTCGGCGGGCAGCGTGGACAAGATTTTGCCGGCGAAAGCGATCGCGGAGGAGCTCGCGAAAATCGCGAAGCATCCCGACTGGCCGCGGCACGCGAGCGGAAAGGCCGCTGCGCAGGAGGAGCGCGAGCCGTTTCCGGAAGGCGCGGACGAGCTCGGCAAGATTTACTTCCTGTTAAAACAGCGGTCGCGTGTCGACTTTGCCAACTACAAGCACTCCACGCTGCGCCGGCGCATCGCGCGGCGGATGATCCTGCAGCAGGTCGAGAGCATCGAGCGCTACGTCGAAATTCTCCGCGCGAACCCGCGCGAGGTGGACGAGCTTTTTAATGAAATCCTCATCCACGTCACCGGCTTCTTCCGCGACGCGGCGACTTTCACCGCGATCAAGCGCAGCGTGCTGCCGAAGATCATCCGCAACAAAAAAGACGACGGCGAAATCCGCTGCTGGGTGCCCGGCTGCTCCACCGGCGAGGAGGTTTACTCGCTGGCGATCTGCATGGTCGAGGCGCTCGGCAAGGAGCTCGCCAACGTGAAGGTGCAGATTTTCGGCACCGACCTCAGCGAGCCGATGGTCACCAAGGCGCGCTCGGGATTTTTCTCCGACGCGGCGGTCAAGGGCGTCTCCGAGGAGCGGCTCCGGCGGTTCTTCACGCAGATGGACGGAAGCTGGCAGGTGAACCGCAACATTCGCGACATGTGCACGTTTGCGCGGCAGAACGTCTGCGAAGATCCCCCCTTCTCGCGGCTCGACCTCATCAGTTGCCGCAACGTGCTGATCTACCTCGGGCCGGCGCTGCAAAAAAAGTGCTTCCCCATTTTCCACTACGCGCTCAATCCCGGCGGCTTTCTCGTGCTCGGCAACTCCGAGACGGTCGGCGGCTTCAACGACCTCTTTACGATGGTGGACCGGAAGCAGAAGATTTACGCCAAAAAAATCGTCCCGAACCCGCCGGCGGTCGAGTTTACGTCGAAGGCACTTTCGCCGGTGGACGTGGAGGCCGGGCAGCGATTCCGCGTTCGCCAGCACGAACGCGACCTCGGCGTCGAGGTCACACGCACTGCCGACAGGCTGCTGCTGAATAATTATGCGCCCGCCGGCGTGGTGATCGATGCCGACATGCAGGTGCTGCACTTCCGCGGGCGAACGGGAAAATACATCGAGCACGCGCCCGGCGCCGCGAGCCTGAACCTGCTCGACATGGTTCACGGCGGCCTCGCCATGGATGTGCGCGGTGCGGTGCACAAGGCGGTCAAGCACGGCATCAACGTCCGCAAGGAAGGCATCGAACTCGGCCACGGGCGCGATGCGGTGGTGATCAACATCGAGGTCGTGCCGTTCCGCATCCCGGCTGCGTCGCAGCAGTGGTTTCTCGTCATTTTCGAGGAAGCGCCGGCGCGGGACGTTTCCAAAAAGGGCCGCCGCAGGACGCAGGACCCTGGCACGATGGAAAACGAGCGGCTGCAAACCGAGCTGCGTTCGACGAAGGAATCGCTCCAGGCGATCATCGAGGAGCAGGAGGCGACCAACGAGGAACTCAAGTCGGCCAACGAGGAAATCGAGTCGAGCAACGAAGAGCTGCAGAGCACCAACGAGGAACTCGAGACGGCGAAGGAGGAACTCCAGAGCACCAACGAGGAGCTCACCACGCTCAACGAAGAGCTCAACACCCGCCATTACGAGACGACGCAGGCGAATAACGACCTCAACAATCTGCTCAGCAGCATCAATATCCCGATCGTGATGGTGGACAACTCGCTCGTCATCCGCCGGATGACGCCACAGGCGGAAAAGGCGTTCAATTTGATCCCGACCGACGTCGGCCGGCGGCTGAGCGACATCAAGCCGAACATCGACGTGCCCGATCTCGCCGAGTTGATCCGCAAAGTCGTCGACACCCTCACCACCTGCGACAAGGAAGTCCGCGACAACGCCGGCCGCTGGTGGTCGCTGCGCATCCGCCCGTATCGCACGGGTGAAAGCAAGATCGACGGCGCGGTAATCACGCTGGTGGACATCGACGGGGTGAAAAAGCGCGGGGTTAAGGGGTAAAAAGGCTGGGGCAGCGCGTCCGGTGCCGCATTTCCGACGTCCAAAACCGTGTCTGGAACGTCCCGTGTCGCATTCCGGACGTCCAAAACCGCGCCCGGAACGTCCCGCGCCGCATTCGGGACGTCCAAAACCGTGTCCGGAACGTCCCGCGTCGCATTCCGGACGTCCAAAACCGCGTCCGGAACGTCCCGCGCCGCATTCCGGACGTCCAAAACCGTGTCCGGAACGTCCCGTGTCGCATTTGGGACGTCAAAAACCGCGTCCGGAACGTCCCGCGCTGCATTTCGGACGTCCAAAACCGTGTCCGGAACGCTCCGTGCCGCATTTGGGACGTCAAAAACCGTGTCCAAATATCGACAGATTCGCTTGATTCGTTTGAAGTTTTGCTCCGTGCGTGCATAATCCTGCACCGGCTTTGTGAAGAGAATTCCCCCTGGCACCACAATCGAAAGCCACGCGTCCCTGCCCTCGTCGGGCGTAGCGGTCGCGCAGCCGGCTACGAGCGCGGAGCAGCTCTCCCTGGATATGTTCGACCTGGCGCCGGTGGCTTGCGTGGTGCTGGATCGCAAAGGCTCGATCCGCGCGGCCAACATCGCATTTACCACCCTCGTGCACAGCACGCGGGGGCGGGTGCTCGGGGAGGCCTTCCTCAATTTCGTGAGCAAGTCTTCCGTCCAGGCTTTTACCGACCATCTCCGGCGCTGCAAGAGCGAAAGCCTCATCATCTCCACGAATTTGCAGCTCACCCTCCACGACGGCGCGACGATGCCGATCGAGCTGGTGACTTCCCCGGCTGCCCGCGGCGACGGCCAGGCGGTGTTTTTCAGCGTGATCATCGATTGCTCCATGCGCGACAGCATCCGGCAGGAGGCATTGAGCCGCGCCGAGAATCTCTTTCGCGTCGCGATCCTGAATGCGCCGATCCCGATGATCATGCACGCGGAGGATGGCGAGATCATCGCCGTCAGCGAAGGCTTTGTGCAGGCCTCCGGTTACCGGCGCGAGCAGCTCGAGAATATGTCCGACTGGCTGGCCAAGGCGCACGAAGACAAGGCGGACGCGATGAAGCTGGTTTACCAGGAATTCTTCCACGGAGCACCGCCGCGCGAGCAGGAGTTTACCATCCGCACCCGCGGCGGCACGCATCGCACGTGGCTGATGAATATTTCCCCGCTCGGACGGCTGGCGGACGGGCGGCGCTTCGTCGTGGCGATGGCGAACGACGTCACCGACCGCAGGCGCATCGAGGAGGAGAACGCGCGGCTCGTCACGAAATTGCAAACCGAGCATTTGCGCCTCGCCACGCAATACGCCGTGACCCGCGTGCTGGCGGAGTGCGGCACGCTGGAGGAAGCGGCCCCGGAGGTCTTGCGCCTGTTATGCCAACGGCTCGGATGGCAGGCGGCCGGGTTCTGGCGGGTGAATCCCCAGACAGAGCGGCTGGAGCCGGTGGCGATGTGGCAGGAACCGGAAATCGACGCAAAAGGGTTCATCGATCAAAGCCTCTCGCTCACGTTCGCACAAGGCGAAGCCCTCCCGGGCCGGGCGTGGGTGGAAATGAAGCCGGTCTGGATTACGGACTTGACGAAACCGATTTTTCCACGGGCGAAAGCTGCTAAAAAATGCGGGCTGCACGCCGCCTTTGCAGTTCCGATCTTGCGCGGCGCCGAAGTGCGCGGCGCCGATGTGCGCGGTGTGATCGAGCTGTTCAACAAACACATCCTCGAGCCGCAGCACGACCTGCTCGATCTGCTCCAGGCCATTAGCCGGCAGGTCGCGCAATTCATCGAGCGCACCGACGCGCAGGCAGCGGTGTTGCGCTCCAAGGCGGTGCTGGAGGATCGCGTGCGCCGGCGGACCGAGGCGCTGCATCGCGCCAACGCCGATCTCTCCAACGAAATCATAACGCGCCTGCTTTTGGAAAAAGAGATCCTCGAGGTCAGCGAACGCGAGCGGCGAAGCCTGGGACAGGATTTGCACGACGGCCTCTGCCAGGAGCTCACGGCGATTGCATTCATGGCGCGGGCGCTCGCCACGCGACTCACGAAAAAATCAATCGAAGAAGCCGACGAGCTTTCGAAGCTCGCCGAGCGCATCAATACCAGCGTGACGCACGCACGCGATATCGCGCGCGGCCTGCACCCGGTGCACATGGATGCAGAGGGCTTGATGATCGCGCTGCACGAGCTCGCCGTGCGCACCGATGAGCAGGTCCACTGCGAAATGCAGTGCGAGAGCGCTATCGCCGTCAATGACAGCAACGTGGCGCTGAACCTTTACCGCATCGCGCAGGAAGCCGTGACCAACGCGCTGAAGCACTCCAACGCAAAGCATATCGTCATCGGCCTCGACAATCGCCACGGCAAAATCGCCCTCACTGTGCGCGACGACGGCGTGGGCGTGCCTGAAAAGCAAAAGTCCGACGGCATGGGCACGCACATTATGGCCTACCGCGCCCGAACGATTGGCGCGGAGATTTCGATTGATAGATTGACACCAAGCGGGACATGCGTGACATGCTCGCTTCCGGAAAAACTTACAACTGTGGCTGAATTATGAAACTGAAAGAACCTTCCCGGAAACTTTCAGCTCCACAAGCTGAGCCGAAAGTAACGAAATCGCGCATCCTGATCGTCGATGATCATCCGCTTTTCCGCCACGGATTGCGCGATTTGATCAATGCCGAAAACGATCTCGAGCCGTGCGGCGATGCCGAGAGCGCGCCGCTCGCGCTGGACGCGATCCGCAAGCTGAATCCCGACCTCGTCATCGTGGACATTTCGCTCAAAGGCACCAACGGCATCGAGCTGATCAAATCAATCAAAGCCGAGCACCCGAAGCTGCCGATGCTGGTCGTCTCGATGCACGACGAATCACTCTACGCCGTGCGCGCTCTGCGTGCCGGTGCACGCGGATACGTGATGAAACAGGAGGCGCTCGACCGTGTGATGAGCGCGATGCGGCAGGTCTTGCGCGGTGAAATTTACGTTAGCCCCACGATGTCCGGACGGATGATCAGCGAGTTCGTGCAAGGTGAGACCGGCGATTCGATCACCGACAAACTGACCGATCGCGAGCTCGAAGTGCTGCAACTCATCGGCGAAGGCCTCGGCGTGCAGGAGATCGCACATCAGTTAAACCTCAGCGCCAAAACCGTCGAGAGCCACCGCGCGCACATCAAGGAGAAGTTCAACTTCAAAACCGCGCGCGAAGTCGCCCGCTTCGCCGTGCAGTGGGTCGAGCAGCAGACCGCGTAACCGGCGGCGATCATGGCGTGAGCGCCCGTCTCGGACCGCACCGGATAAGGAAAACGATGCGCGCTACGCGAAAACACGCTGCTGCTTAGGTTTTTCACCGACGAAAAGCTCGGCAGGCCGTCCGATTGTCTACCGACGCCGGTTTGTCCCATTGTGTGATAGACATGAAACGGCATCTGCTCACTCCCGAAGAAAAACTGCAAATCCTGCGCGAAGCCGATCCTCTGCGACCATGGGAAAGTCTCGACGAAAGCCGTCACTGCGTTCTTTGCGAACGCACCTTCACCGGCCGGCAGGTCCGCATCAGCACCGACCGCCGCGGCAGACACAATGTGAATTGCCCGACGGAGGATTGCCCCTCCACGCCGCGCGAATGGATTACGCCCGGCAACCCGCTCGTTGACGACGACGCGTGGAAAGACTGGGTGCGAATCCTCGACGAGTTGAGCGAGCCAACGTCGACACCAAAGCTGCGCCAAAAAAAACGCGCCGCGACCATCGCTGATTAAACAAAGCGTAAAACCATGAAAGCGCTACTCGAAGAGCCGGAGGAAATCACTGCCGCCGAGGATGCGGCTATCATGCGCGCCATTGCCCGGCGCAACTCAAACGCACTCGCCAAACTTTACGATCGCTACAGCGGCATCTTGAAGGCCCTCATCCTGCGCGTGGTTCACGATGAGGCTGAAGCCGAGGATTTGTTGCAGGAAATCTTCATGCAGATCTGGCGGCAGGCGAAAAATTACTCGCCGAAAAAGGGCCAGGCGCTCGGCTGGATCGTCACCCTCACACGCCGCCGCGCCATCGATCGCCTGCGCAAACGCCAGGCCTATCATCGCGCCACCGAGCGGCTCGAGACACACACGGAGCAGCAGCCGGAATCATGGCTGCACAATCGAATCGACAACGACATTTTGCAGGACGATCTGCGCCAGTTTTTGTGCGCTCGCATCGACGCGCTCCCGCCGTTTCAAAAACAGGCCATCGAGCTCGCGTTTTTCAAAGGCATGAGCCAGCGCGAAATCGCCGTTGCTACCAATACGCCGCTCGGCACCATCAAAACCCGCCTCGAGCTCGGCCTGCGAAAGCTCTACGACTCCGTCCGCGGAATCCGCGCGAAGATTTAGCGCAGGAACGGCGCTCTACCGTTTTCGTTTTTTCGTCAGCTCGGCGGCGAGGTTGATTGCGGCGATCATGCTGTCGGGACGCGCTATTCCCTTTCCGGCAATCTCGAAGGCGGTGCCGTGGTCGGGGCTGGTGCGCACGAACGGAAGGCCGAGCGTGACGTTCACGCCGGAGTCGAAGGCGTGGAGCTTCAGCGGGATCAATCCCTGATCATGATACATGCAAAGCACCGCATCGAATTCACCGTTCGCAGCGCGATTGAAGACCGTGTCGGGGGAAAGCGGTGCGGAAAATTTGGCGTTCTGCATTTTGCATTTTGCATTTAATCGCTCGACCGCGGGAGCGATGATTTCGATTTCCTCGCGACCGAGCGCGCCGGATTCGCCGGCGTGCGGGTTGAGGCCGGCGACAGCGATGCGCGCGGCTTTGCCAGTGCGAAGCTGGAGGAAACCGGCGAGCAATTCGCCGACGCGAATAATTTCGTCTGTGTTTAACAGTTGCGCGACTTCACGCAACGGCACGTGCGCAGTGACGAGCGCGACGGTGAGGCTGCCGCCGGTGAGGAGCATCGCGATATTTTCCACACCGGAGCGCGCTGCGAAGAATTCGGTCTGGCCGGGAAAATCGAAACCGGCTTGTTGCATTCGCGCTTTGTGGATCGGACCGGTGACGATTGCGGTGATCTCGCCGCTGAGCGCGAGTCGAGTGGCTTCCTCCAATGCGCGATGCGCGGCTTTGGCGGTTTCGGGTGTGGGTTTGCCGGGCTCGCAAGCGATCGCTTCGCCGATCACGCAGTATTCGAAATCGTGGTCGATTTTGCCGGAGTCGAGAGCCGCGGCGACAATTTCGGGACCGATGCCGGCAGCGTCGCCGGGCGTGATGCCGATGGTGTTTTTAGCCACGGATGAACACGGATTTTCCGTGGCTCAAAAAGTTTTGATGTAAGCTTTTTGGCGCAGACTGGCGATCCACTTCTCCTGCAGTTTCTGGCGCTCGCCTTGCATCAATTTCTTCTCGATGTCATCGCGGACTTCGGCCAATGGCCGCGTGCTCGCGTTCTTTTTCGCCTCGACGTAGAGCAGATAATAGCTGCCGCCCATTTCGACGACGCGGCTCACCTCGCCCGCCTTCAGGCTGAACGCAACTTTCGTCAGGCTTTCGTTGAGCGTCTTGCGGTCGACCCAGCCCCAGTCGCCGCCGGCGTCCTTGGTCGGGTCATCGGAATACATCTGCGCAAGACTTTCAAATTGCGCACCGGCGACAATTTTCTGGCGGATTTCCTCGGCCATTTGCTTGCCGGAATCGCCGCCGCGCTTGACGACGATCATGCGGAGCTTCACCTGCTCCGGCGTGGAAAATTCCTCGCTGTTTTTGCGGTAATATTCATCGACCTGCTGCGGCGAAATCATGACGTCGCTCTTCACCTGCTTCGAGCGCATCGCCTGCACGATGATCTTGTCGGTCTCGGATTCCTTGAACTTCGCGAGCGTATAACCCTGCGCCTCGAGAGTGCGGACAAACGCGTTGCGGTCGCCGCCGAATTCCTCGCGGATGAGCGTCTGGATGTGATCGTCGATGACGTAATCGGGAATCTGGAATTTGTTCTTTTTAAATTCCTGGATGATGAGCTGGCGGTCGATGAGGTCGTTGACCGCTGCCATGCGCAGCTCTTTGATTTTTTCGATGAGCTCCTGGCCTTTGTATTGATCGCGCAAGGCTTTTTCGCGCGCGCCGACGAGCTCGCGCACTTGTGAAAACGTGATGACATCGCCGTTAACAACAGCGGCGATGCCATCGAGCACCTGCTCTTCGGCGATAGCGCGCGGCGCGGCGCAAACACTCAACGTGAGGATAATGAGACAAACAAAAAGAGAACGGGCCATGTTAGTTCAGGGCAAAGCTCGGCAAATGTAGGGACGCGGATTTTGAAGTCAAGTGCGCGGACTTTCCTCACCGTTCGTTGACAAAGCACTTACGCATTTCGATACTAACTTCAGATGAATTTGGATTTAAACGATCTGCTCCGCGACTGGCCGCATGAACCCGGCCAGATCAAAGTGCGCAAAATTCTCGGCGGCGACGGGAAGGAAAAGATTCAGCTCCGGATCGACCTTGGGCTGATTCAAATGGAAACGCAGGGCCGGCCCGACGGCCATCGTCCGCACGGCTACGAATCGCTACTCGCGTATCACAAGGCGCGTGCGAAGGAGAAAGAAGACGCGGGCGAGGATTATCAGATCAATGCCGAGGAATGCGGCGAGATGCAGCAGGAAGGCATTCAATATTACCATCGCTACGTCGCGCTGTTTCAGCTCAACGATTTTCCGGGAGTCATCCGTGATACGCAGCGCAATCTCGATTTGTTTAATTTTGTGCTCGAGCACGCGGAGCGCGAGGAGCTCGCGACTTCGTTCGAGCAGTTCCGTCCTTACGTGATCATGATGAATACGCGCGCAAAGGCTTCGATCGAACTCGAGCGCGAGGATTACATCGGCGCAGTGCGGCAGATCGAACGCGGCCGCGAAAGAATCGTCGATATTTTTAATGAGCGAAACACTCCGGAAATGGTCACCAGCAGCCCCGAGATCGCATTTCTCGACGAGTGGCTCGAGGAAGTCCGCGCGCGCCGTCCGCTCACCAAACTCGAACTGATGCAGCGCGAGATGGAAACGGCGATCGCGACTGAGGCTTATGAACGCGCGGCAGAATTGCGCGACGCAATTCGCGCGTATGGAAAACGGAAAAGCGGCGACTAAAATCCGCCGCTGATGTTTGGCGTTCGCGCATTTATTTTCGGTCTACCGTTGCTGCTCTGCGGCATCGTTGCCGCTGCGTTTTACAGCGAAAAAAACACGCAGGCGCATCATAAAAACGAGCTCATCTCCGCGAGTATCGGCGAGGCGCACAATTTAAATCCGGTGCAAAGCTCCGACGCGGCGGCGAGCGAGGTCGAGAGCTGGGTTTGCAACACGCTTGTTAAATACGACGAGAATCTGGAAGTCGTCGGCGATCTCGCCGATTCCTGGGAGCAGAAGCAGACAACAACGATTTTCTTTTTCAACGAAACCGATGCGAAATCAGCTGCGCTAAAAGTGCAGCAGGCTGCGGATCGCTGGACTGATTGGAGTCTCGTTTCCGCCGAACCGAACGGCGCGGAGCTTCACCTCAATTTTTCGATCCCCGGTCCGAAAGGCTCGCGCGAAGTTTTCGCGCTGCTCGATCATTCAAAAATCGCGCCGCTGACAATCGTTCGCGCGGAGCTGAAGCAAGCCGCGCAGCAATACGCGTCGAATTTTCGCAAGTCCGCCGTCACCGCGCCGCTCGTGAAGCGATCGTGGATCGAATCGTCGGGCGCGTTTGAATTCACCGTCGCCGGCGATACAAAACGCGTGGTCGATGAATTGCAAACCGCACTCGGCGCAAACAAATCGCTCGCGGCGAATGTGACGACGACGGACAAAATGGATTACCTGCAGGAGCCGGAAATTGTTTTCCACCTGCACAAAGGTGTGAAGTGGCACGACGGCGCGCCGTTCACCGCGAAGGACATGGTGTTTACGTTTCAAAAAGTCATGGACGAAAGCGTCGCGTCACCGCGCAAGCCGGACTTCGATTTGTTTCAATTGGTCGAAGCGCCCGATCCGCTCACGGTGCGGGCGGTTTGCCGCAAACCGTTTTCACTCGCGCTGCTGGCGTGGATGATTCCGCCGCTGCCGGAGCACATTCTCGCGGGCAAGACGACCGACTGGTGGGCGGAAAATTTTAACCGGAAAATTCTCGGCACCGGTCCGTATAAGTTCGCGGAGTGGAAAACGAACGAATACATCTCGCTTGTTAAAAATCCCGATTACTTTCGCGGCGAGCCGCATCTCGACAGTGTGCTGATCCGCGTGCTCCCCGATCCGCTCACGCTGCGGCTCGCATTTCAAACGAAGCAAACCGACTCATGGTTGATCGATCCATGGTCGATCGGCCGTTTTCAAGACGACCCACGCTTCGATTTATTCAAGTCGCCCGGACGGCAATATTCCTATGTCGGCTGGAATTTGCGGCGACCGCTGTTTCAGGACAAAAAAGTGCGACAGGCGCTCGCGCACGCAGTCGATATCGGCTCGATCATCAAATACGTGCTCTACGGAAACGGCACGCAATCGACCGGAATTTTTCCGCCAGAAATGTGGTTCTTCAACGCAGACGTGAAGCCGTTCACCTATGATCCGGAACTCGCGAAGCGCATGCTCGGAGAAGCCGGCTGGACGCCGGGCCCGGACGGAATTCTGACGAAGAACGGGCAGCGTTTTTCTTTTACGCTCATCACGAACAATGGAAACGAAGCGCGCAAAGACATCGCGACGCTCGTGCAGGCCGACCTGCGCAAAATCGGCATCGAAGTAAAAGTCGAGATTTACGAGTGGGCGGTGTTTCTCGAGAGGCACGTGGACACCGGCGATTTCGATGCAGTCGTCCTCGGCTGGGCGCTCGGCGTGGACTACGATCAATACACACTCTGGCATTCGTCGCAGACCAACCCGAAGCAGTTGAATTTTTGTTGCTACAAAAATCCGGAAGTCGATCGAGTGCTCGAGCAGCTCCGCGTCGAATACGATCGCGACACGATCAAATCGCTCGCAGGGCGGCTCCAGCAAACGATCTACGACGATCAGCCATATCTGTTTCTCGCCGTCCCGAAGCCGATCACCGCGATGTGGAAAGACACATTTCGTGTGCTGCGGCCGGCGAATGGAAAGTGGACTGACGAGCCGATTCGCGAGACAAAAGCCGGCGCTGGTGTGTATCAGGAATGGTTTTACCGGCCGCAATATCGTCCGCAAATCACACCGCAATAACCGATGGCCGCATTCATCATCCGCCGACTTTTGATTACGTGTTTGCTGCTCGTCGTGATCAGCGTCGTGTCGTTTTTGATTTTTACGCTAACGCCCGGCAGCCCGTTTCCGTGGGCGGATTTGAATCCGAAAATCACGCCGGCGGTAAAAGAGGCATATCGCAAAAAGTATCACCTCGACCAACCACTGTATAAACAATACACATTCATCATGTCGGGCCTGCTCAGCGGCAATTTGACGAGCATCAAGGACGAGCGACCCGTGCTGGAAAAGATCGGCGAGCGGCTTCCGGCGACGCTGCGATTGAATTTAATGTCGCTGCTCATCGACACGGTTTTTGGAATTACGCTCGGCGTTTTTGCAGCGCGTTATGCGGGCCGGTGGCCGGACCTGGCGACGAGCATCATGGCGTTTGTTTTTATCGCGCTGCCCGGATTTTGGATTTCCTATCTCGTCGTGATCGGCCTTGTGCAAGGCATCGGCGTTCCCGTGCTCGGCACGCATTCTTTTGGTCTCGATTTCAAAAACGGCTTTCAAGTCGCGCTCGATAAATTCTGGCACGTGCTCGTGCCCGCGACCGTGCTCGCGCTCGGCGGCATCGCGGCGCAATCGCGCTACATGCGCGGCAGCATGATCGAAACGCTCGGCGAGGAATACATCCGCACCGCGCGCGCGAAAGGACTGCCCGATCATCTTGTGCTCTACAAACACGCGTTTAAAAACTCGATTCGTCCGCTCATCACCGGTCTTGGGTATTTGCTGCCGGCACTGATCAGCGGGTCGGTGATTGTCGAGACGATCTTCGCCTATCCCGGCATCGGCCGTCTCGCTTACGACGCGGTGCTCGAGCGCGATTACCCGCTCATCATGGCGTTCAATTTCATCACGGCGGTTCTCATTTTGATCGGCAACCTCATCGCCGATGTGCTCTACGCGCTCGTCGATCCGCGCGTGCGTCTCGAATGAACGACAAATCGCCACGTGCACGCGCCATCGAGCGCTTTTCGGCTGACAAAATCGGCGTCGCGTCAGCCTGTTTTCTCGTCGTGCTTGCCGCGATCGCAATCCTCTTCGCAATTTGCAGCATCGCGCACATTCCTTTCCCGACCGACCCGAACAAAACGAATCTGCAAATCAAACTGGTGCCGCCCAATTTTACGCATTGGCTCGGCACCGACAATCTCGGCCGCGACGTTTTCACGCGGATGCTGCACGGCAGTTACATTTCGTTAACAGTCGGCTTTGTCGCGGTGTTCGTTTCGCTCGCCATCGGCGTGGTTGTCGGCGCGATCTCCGGCTATCTCGGCGGCTGGCTCGACAACCTTGTCATGCGCATTGTCGACGCTTTGATGTGTTTTCCGACGCTGCCGCTTGTTTTAACAATCGTCGCTTATCTCGGCCCCAGTATCTGGAACGTAGTCATCGTGATTGGAATTACCGGATGGATGGGCACCGCGCGTCTCGTTCGCGCGGAATTTCTGACGCTGCGCGAAATGGAATACGTTCGCGCCGCGAAAGCGCTCGGCCAGCATCATCGGCACATCATTTTCGGCCATATCCTGCCGAACGCCGCTGCGCCGATCGTCGTCACAGCAGTGCTCGGCGTGCCCGACGCAATTCTCACCGAGGCGGGCTTGAGCTTTCTCGGCTTCGGCGTGCAACCGCCGCAGGCGACGTGGGGAAACATCATCACCGACGGCAAGGCCTACATCCTCGACGCATGGTGGTTGATCCTCTTCCCCGGTCTCGCCATTCTCGTCACCGCGCTCGCGTTTTACCTCGCGGGCGAAGCGTTGCGCAAAGCGACGCAAACCCGCACCGAACGAAAATAATGCCCGACCAGCCGCTCCTCGAAGTTCGCGATTTATCGATCCGTTTCGTCACAGAAAACGGCAACGTCGACGCGGTGAAAAACGTTTCGTTCGATCTGCAGCGCGGCGAAACACTCGCGATCGTCGGCGAAAGCGGCAGTGGAAAAAGCGTGACCGCGCTTTCGCTCACGCGGCTTCTGCCCGAGCCGCCCGCGCACTACGTCGGCGGCGAAATTTTGTGGAAAGGTGAAAACATTTTCGCGATGCGCCCGCGTCGATTGCGCCAAATTCGCGGCGGCGACATCGCTTACATTTTTCAGGAGCCATCGACGTCGCTCAACCCGGTGTTTACGATCCGTAACCAAATTGCGGAAGCGATTAAACTGCACCGGCGGGATGTAAAAGACGTCGATACGGAAATTGTGAAATGGCTGAACCTTGTCGGGATTGTCGAACCGGAAAAGCGCATGCGCGATTATCCGCATCAGCTCAGCGGCGGCATGCAGCAGCGCGCGATGATCGCGATGGCGCTTTCGTGTCAGCCCGATTTGCTCGTCGCCGACGAGCCGACGACGGCGCTTGATGTCACAATCCAGGCGCAAATCATGGCGCAACTGCGCGAGCTGAAATCAAAACTCTCGATGGCGATCATTTTGATCACGCACAATTTCGGAATCATCAGCGACATCGCCGATCGCGTCGCGGTGATGTATCGCGGCAACATCGTCGAATACGGCCAAACGCGTGACGTGCTCTCGAATCCGCAGCATCCTTATACCCGCGCTCTCATCGATTGCATCCCGCGCCTCGGCGCGAAACGCCGCCGGCTGACAACGATTGACCACGCCCGTCTCCAAACTTTGTGATCCTCGATCGTTTTCCACCCGTTCGTAATATGCTGCAGCACCTGAGCAGCGTCGTCTGGCTGTTGTTCGAGACGGCTCAGGAAACGCTGGAGCACACTCGTCGAGGACGATTGCCATTTCGACCGGCGATTTTTTTCGAGCAAACGGATCGCGCCGGCGTCGGCTCGATTCCGCTCGTGGCGCTCGTGTCGCTTTTCCTCGGCCTGACGATGGCGCTGCTCACCGGTTACCAGTTGCAAAGTTTCGGCACGGAACGGCTCGTGCCGGGGCTTGTTGCAGTCGGCTTCACGCGCGAACTCGGTCCGTTGATCACCGGCATCATGGTCGCGGCGCGAATCGGTGCGGCTTACACAGCGGAGCTTGGCACGATGACCGTCGCCGAGGAAGTCGAAGCGATTGAAGCGATGGGAATCGGCCCGCTGCGTTTTCTTGTCACACCGCGGGTGCTCGCGGTTTTTTTGCTGATGCCGTGTCTGGTCGTCGTCTCGAATATCATGGCGCTGATCGGCGCGGCATTCATCAGCGATCTGCACCTCAACATTTCGCTGCCGTATTTTTTCGATTTGATCCATGACGCGCTGCAGCGGCGCGACATCATCGCCGGCGTGATTAAAAGCTTCCTCTTCGGACTCATCATCGGCCTCGTCGCTTGCTACAAGGGCCTCACCGTAAAAGGCGGCGCCGCGGGCGTTGGCGATGCGACGACGTCAAGCGTTGTCACCGCGATAACGGTCGTCATCGGCTTTGACACGCTCGCCAATATCGTGCTCGTCGCGCTTTACGACTGATGGACACGCCGCTTGTCGAAATGAGCAACGTCGATCTCAGCTTCGACGGAACACGCATTCTCAAAGGACTGAGCCTTTCCGTCGCGCCGCGCGAGCGCCTCGTGATCCTCGGCCAGAGCGGCAGCGGCAAAAGCACGACGCTGCGTTTGATCCTCGGCATCCTCCATCCGCAGCACGGCAGCGTGAAATTTAAAAACGAAGAAGTCACGCACATGAGCCGGGCAAAGCTGAATCGCATGCGGCAAAAAATCGGCATGGTTTATCAATACAGCGCGCTCATCAGTTCCCTCACCATCCGCGATAATCTCGCATTGCCACTGGAGGAATTGACCGACAAATCGCGCGAGGAAATCGATCAAATCATCGAGGAGAAACTCGCGATGGTCGGCATGGAAGACACCGGCGAGCGCATGCCGTCGGAGCTGAGCGGCGGCATGAAAAAGCGCATCGGCCTCGCGCGCGCGCTCGTGCTGAACCCGGAGCTGGTTTTGTTCGACGAGCCAAGTGCGGGACTCGACCCGGTGATTTCGTCCGTGATCGACGAGCTCATTATTTCCCTCACGGAAAAAGCAAACACCACGTCAATTATTGTCACACACGAGATGGACAGCGCATTTAAGATCGCCACGCGCATAGCCATGCTCTACCAAGGCAAAATCATCGAGGAAGACCGGCCCGAACGATTCCGCCGTTCGGAAAACGAAGTGGTAAAACAGTTCGTCGAAGGCAAGACTGACGGGCCGATTTTGGAAAACAAAAAAAGCTAATGCAAATCCGCCGCGAAGAAATCCGCACAGGGCTGCTCGTTCTCGTCAGCGTCGCCATCATCACCGCCGTGTTGCTGGCGCTCGGCGCCCCCGGTGTTTTCAAGCCGGTAAACACGTATCACATCTTTTTTGACAACGCTGGCGGCATCAAACTCGGCGCGCCTGTGTTGCTCGCGGGTCGCAAAATCGGCCAGGTCACAAAGCTTTCCTCTCCTGTGCCACTCGCTGATCGCCCAAAGCCAGAACAGGGCAAACCGGAATATGAAGCGCTCATCGAAGTCCGCGTCGATCGCGACGCGCAGATTTACAACAACGTGCAGGTGCGAATGGTGCAATACAGCTTGCTTGGCGAGCAGGTGATCGACTTTTCCAGCGGCGACGAAAGCACCGGCGCCGCAAAAAACGGCACGTATTTCAAGGGCGAACGGCAGAAGGATTTTTCGGCATCGATCGCGGAGGCGGTTGACGTTGTTAAAAACGTCGTAACACCCGTCGCGCAGGAGGCGGAAAAGACGATGGCGCAGTTGCGCGACACGGCTTCGAGTTTGAAAGACATGACGCAGCCCGGCGGCAACATCGATCAGGCGATCGTGAACTTCCGTGATTTCGGCCACAACCTCGTCGAGATTTCCGGCAGCAACGGCAAAATCCAACTGACGCTCGACAATTTGCAGACGCTTACGGGACCAAACGGTCATCTCCACGACGCAATCGAAAACATCGACAAACTCACAACCGACCTCGCGAAAAACAAAAACATCGAAATCTCGCTGCAGAACTTCCGGCAGGCTTCCGATCAATTGAAGAGCACGATGTCGAGTTTGAGTCCGGATTTGACGCAAGCCGGGCACAACATCCAGCAATTTAGCGACACGGTAAAGCGCGAGCCGTGGCGGCTCATCTGGCACAGCCAGAAACAATATCCGGAGGACAACGCTCAACCGCAGCCGGTGCGGCGCCGGCGCTGAGCATTCTGCCAGCTTTCTTGCACCGTGCCGGACTTCAATTTTCAACATGAACAACACGATTTGCTGGACTGATATTCCCGTCACCGATCTCGATCGCGCGATTGTATTTTATTCCGCTGTGCTCGGGACACAGGTCACAAAGGAAATGGCCGGACCGGATTGTGCGTTCGGACTTTTGCCGCACGCGGAAAATAACGTCTCCGGCTGTCTCACAGCGATGGATGACAATAAGCCGTCGCAAAACGGGCCGCTTGTTTATCTTTCCGTCGAAGGCCGGCTCGATGCGGCGACGGACGCGGTAAAAGCGAACGGCGGCAAAGTGCTCGCGGAAAAACATCAGATCGGGCCTTACGGATTTCGCGCGGTGATTCTCGATTCCGAGGGCAATAGAATCGCGCTGCATTCGCTGTCATGAGCGCGGAGTGTTTGAATTACGAAGTGGTGATCGCCGGTGGCGGATTTGCGGGCGTATATTGCGCGCAATCGCTCGCGAAGGCGCTTGGCAGCGGCGCTCGCGAGCGGGTCGCGATCATCGCGGATCACAACTACATGGTCTTCCAGCCAATGCTCGCGGAGGTTTGCGGCTCGTCGATTTCCCCGCGCCACGTTGTGAATCCGATTCGTGGATTGTGCCGCGGCGTCAGCGTGCTGCGCGGTAGTATCACCAGCTTTGATTTACCGAAGCGCACACTCACGTTAAGCGCAGGGAATTTCACCGGCGAAGTAGATGTGCAGTTTGGCCATCTCGTGCTTGCGATGGGCGGTATCGTCGATCTGAGCCGCGTTCCGGGCATGCCGGAGCATGCGTTTTTGATGAAAAGCGTCGGTGACGCGATGGAACTGCGCGGCTCGTTGATTGACCGAATCGAGGAAGCGAATTTGCAGTCCGATCCGACGGTGATGCGCAGACTGCTGACGTTTGTCGTCGTCGGCGGCGGATTTTCCGGCGTTGAAACCGCGGGACAAATCCTCGACCTCATCCAGGACATCAATCGCTTTTATCCGCGCATCGCGAAGCCTGAATTCCGTGTAATCCTCATCCACAGCGGCTCGCACTTGCTGCCGGAAATCAGCGAACAGCTTGGCCGTTACTGCGAAGAAAACATGCGCCAGCGCGGGATCGAGATGATCCTCAACGCGCGTGTCACCGCGATGACCGCGAGCAAAGTGACGCTCGACGACGGACAGGTCATCGAGACGCACACGGTCATCTCGACTGTCGGCAACGCGCCGCATCCGCTGCTGCTCGATCTTTGTCGTAAAAACGAGCTGCAGTGCGTGAAAGGCCGTATCCTTGCCGACGCGACCATGTGCGTGAAAGGCGCCGAGCGGCTCTGGGCTGCCGGGGATTGCGCGGCTGTGCCGTTGCGGGACCCAAAGGCGCGCCATGAAAAACTCGGCGACACTGCGCCGGCCGCGGAAGGCACGAAGTTTTGTCCGCCGACCGCGCAGTTTGCTTACCGGCAGGGTTTGCTGCTCGGCAAAAACATCGCGGCTGCTTTGCGCGGCGGTGAATTGAAGCCGTTCACGTTTACCGGCCTCGGCGAGCTCGCGTCGATCGGTCATCGCAGCGCGGTGGCGGATATTTTCGGCTTTAAATTCTCCGGCTTTATCGCGTGGTTTATGTGGCGCACGATTTATCTGCTCAAGCTGCCAGGCCTCGAACGAAAGCTGCGCGTGATGATCGACTGGACGCTTGATTTATTCTTCCCGCGCGACATCACGCTGCTCCGCTCGCGACCTACCGAACTGCTGCAGGAGGTGCATCTCGAAAAAGGCGACCGCATTTTTCACTCGGGCGAACCTGCGCTTTCGTTCTACATCGTGAAAAAAGGGCGCGTCGACCTGATGGACGAGCACGGCATCGTGAAGAGCCTTTCAGACGGCGAACACTTTGGCGAACGCGCGTTGATGCAGGACAAAATCTGGCGCTTCAACGCCGTTGCCTCCGAGCCGACGACGCTCGTCTCAATCGACGCAAAATCCTTCGAGGCGATCAACAGCGCGAGCAGCTCAATCCACAAACTTTTCGAGCATTCCGCGAGTCAATACATCACGCGCCAGCGCGTCGAGGCGCTGATCGCGACGATGCCCGAGCGCATTCGCAGTTTGCGCGTGCAGGATGTGATGTCGAAAAACCTCGTCACATTCCGGCCCGAACAAACGATTGCCGACGTGTTAAACAGCGTCACCAAGCATCCCTACAATTCATTCCCAATCGTCGACGCCGAAAAACCGCTCGGCGTTATCAACGAAACGCAAATTTACGATGCCCTGCGCGAGAATCTCGTCACGACCGAAAGTCCGCTGAGCAAACTTCAGCCCGTTACGCTTCCGACCGTGCCGCAGACGATGAGCGTTCCCGAAGCCGTCGAGCGCATCCTGCGCAGCGGCCGCAATAAGTTGCTCGTCGTGGACGAAACCGGCAACCTGCGCGGCGTTCTCACGCCGGTGGACCTGCTCGCCAGTCGCGACGGAAACTAGCTGCCAAGACACCGGAAAGGATTCCCGGATGTCCGGCAAAGAACTTCCGGCGGTGATTAAGCGGCATTTTCGGGGCGCGATTGCTACTGATCTCGATCATCCATGCGCGTAATTGCCATTCGCTGTCCGAAATCCATTACGTGGAGTATTGGCTGCACCAGTGGCAGCTTTGGATGGATTTTTTTACGCCACCAAAGCTGCGCGAAGATCTCGATGCGACACACCGCGCGCACCTGATCGCCGGCCTGGCGATCCTCGGCAGCGCGTTCGGCTGCCTTTATGTGGCGTTTTATCTGGCGATCGGGCACTTGTGGGGCGCGCTGGTCATCAGCGTATGCGATGTGGCGATGATCGCGGCGCCGTTTTGGATTCGCGCCAAGGGAAATCTTACGGCTGCGGCAAATCTGCAATGCCTGACGTGGACGATCGGATTTTCGGCGCTGGCGGCGATCGAGGGCGGCGTTCACGGGCATGCAATCGCGTGGCTCGCGTGCGGCGTGCCGTTACTGGCTCTGCTGATTTTGGAACGCGGCGCGGCAATGATCTGGTGCGCGGTTTGTTTCTTCGTGACGCTGTTTTATTGCGCGCTCGACGCCGGAGGAGTGCGGCTGCACGCAGTTTACCCGGAACGCTGGCATTCACAGGTAACGGCGGCGGGCTACGTCGGGTTTGCAGTGTTCATGTCGTTGCTCGGGCTCTTTTTCGAGCAAAGCCGGCGGCATTCGTTTAATAAAATCGAGGACGTGCTACGCGATCTCTCGCGCGCAACGGAGCGTTCGCGCACGAGCGAACATTTCATCCAGCGCATCGCCGATGCGACGCCGGGGATGCTCTACATGCTCGATCTCGCGAACCAGACGATCATCTATGCAAACCGGCGTCTCACGCAGGCTCTCGGGTTGCCAGCGGGCACGCATCAGAAAATCGACGTCGAGCATGTGAAGCGATTCATGAGCGAGGCGGACTTCGATCGCGCGCTCAACAGCCTGCGCGAGCGCCTGCGTAACACGAGGGAAGGCGATTTCATCGAGACGGAATACGAGTTTGAGCAAAACGGGCCGCGCTGGCATTGGATCTGTCGCGACACGGTATTCTCGCGCGGGCCAAACGGCGAGCCGAAGTGCATTCTCGGCCTCGCGGAAAACGTGACGGAGTTTAAACAACTGCAACAGCAGTTTTTGAAATCGCAAAAGATGGAAGCGATTGGACGGCTCGCAGGCGGCATCGCGCACGATTTTAACAACCTGCTCACCGCCATTCTCGGTTACAACGAGATCGTCCGGCGGGATCTCGATTCCGATCAGCGGCTGCAGCGTTACACATCGGAGATTACGAAGGCCGGCGAGCGCGCCGCGAAGCTGACGCATCAACTGCTCGCATTCAGCCGCAAACAAACGCTCCAGCCGCGCGTGATCGACCTCAACGCGATTGTCGGCGACATCAAGAACATGCTCAATCGTTTGATCGGTGAACACATCGATCTGATCACGAGCTTCTCGCCCGATCTCGAGTGCGTGCAAGCCGATCCCGGGCAGATCGAGCAGGTCATCGTCAACCTCGTTGTCAACGCGCGCGACGCGATGCCGGACGGCGGACGGATTACGATCCAAACGCGAAATATCGTCGTCGATGGCAGCCAGGAACGGCACGGCGTTTTTCCCGGCCGTTACGCGAGTCTAAGGGTTAGCGACACCGGCACCGGCATGGGCAAGGATGTGCTCAACCACATCTTCGAGCCATTTTTTACAACGAAACCCGAAGGCAAAGGCACTGGTCTCGGCCTCGCCACTTGTTACGGAATCATTCAACAAAGCGGCGGCCACATCAGCGTCAGCAGCCAGCCGGGCAAAGGCACGACATTCGAGATTTTGTTGCCGGCTGTCCAACAGACGGCAGACAGCCCCGCCGCTCCTGCGCGTCGCGTCACTTTGCCGAAAGGCGACGAGACAGTGCTCGTCGTCGAAGATCGCGCGGAGCTTCGCGCGCTCGCGGTCGGCACGCTGCGACAGCAAGGTTACAACGTCATCGAAGCGGAAAATGGAGAGCGCGCGTTGCAACTTGCGCGAGACGGCCACGACATCGATCTTCTGCTCACCGACGTGATCATGCCGCAGATGAACGGCAAGGAACTCGCCGAGCGTTTTCACAAGCTGCATCCGGGAAAGCCGGTCCTGTTTAGCTCCGGCTCCGAAATGGACACGCGCATCGGACGGGCGCTGCACGAGGGCTGGGCGAAGTTTCTGCCGAAGCCGTTCACGCCCGAGGGGCTCGCATACAAAGTGCGCGAAGTGCTCGACGAGCCGTTGCCGGGCGTGAATTAGCGCGTGTTAAAACGTGTGTATGAACAAACCGGAGCGCAATTTTGGCTCAAACCATGTGCTCTTCGGCGGCATGATCTGGTTCGCGTCAGCAATGTCCATGAGCTGATCGACGGTGGTTGGATACATCGAGAATGCAACGGCGACGCGTCCGTCGTTAACGCGACGCTCGAGTTCGCCGGTGCCGCGAATGCCGCCGATGAAATCGATGCGTTTGCTCGTGCGTGGATCGTCGATGCCGAGAATCGGCGCGAGCACTTTGTCCTGCAGAATGCTGACATCCAACCGCGAAACCGGATCGGCATCTTCGTCGCGGGTGAGCGTGAGTTTGTGCCATTTGCCGGCGAGAAACATGCAGACTTCGCCCGGTTGCGCAGGCTTCGGATCGTTCGTTTCGCTAACTGAAAAAAGCGCTTTGATTTTGACGGAAAGCTCATCCGCGGAAAGGCCGTTGAGATCCTGCACGACGCGGTTGTATGGCAAAATCTGGAGCTGGCTCGCCGGGAAAAGAACGGCGAGAAACCAGTTGTAGTCCTCCGTGCCGTTGTGGTCCGGGTTCTTCTCACGTTGCTCTCGCCCCACGCGAACGGCGCTCGCAGTGCGATGATGTCCGTCCGCGACGTAAGCGACGGGAACTTTCGTGAACGCACTCACCAGATCGCCGCCGTGCGCGATACGCCAGACGGTGTGCCGGATTCCATCCGGCGCCGTGAAGTCGTAAAGTGGCTGCTCTTTTTTCATGGTGACGACGGCGGCATCGATCTCGGCGCTGTCGCGATACGTGAGAAAGACCGGGCCGGTATCCGCACTCAATGTGTTAATCAAACGTGTGCGGTCGTCTTCCTTGTCCTTGCGTGTCTTCTCGTGCTTTTTGATGATGTCGTTTTCGTAATCCTCGACGTGGCAAACAGCGACCACACCCGTCTGTGCGTGCGCGCCCATGCGTTGCTCGTAGAGATAGAGACAGCGCTCATTTTCGCGAATTAGCGTGCCGCTCGACTGAAGCTGCTGAAAATTCGCACGCGCTTTTTCGTAAACTTCCGCCGAATACGGATCGATCTCCGCCGGCAAATCTATCTCTGCCCGGTCGACATGAAGCAGGCTGTGCGGATTGCCTTTCGCGAGCCCGGCCGCTTCGTCGCGATCGACGACGTCGTAGGGAACGCATGCGACTTGCGATGCGAGTTTCGGTGTGGGACGGAGACCTTGAAAAGCGCGGATTCGTAGCATAAGCGGAGCCGTGCAGCTTATGCGTCGGCGCAAATGCGCGCCAAATGAAATCTACTCGCTCTCGCCTTCCTCGGCGTTGCCCTCGGCCATCTTTTTGAGCACGTCGGACATGTCATCCACTTCGTCCCAAACTTCGCGACTGACGTAGATCGGCGCTTTTTGCAAAGTCGCGAGCGCGATGCAATCGCTCGGACGCGCATCAAGCTCAATGATTTTCCGCTGCTGCAATTCGTTTTCCGCAATGATGATGAGCCGCGCAAAATAGGTGGACGTTTTTAGATCGTTGATGATGACACGCTCAACGTGCGCACCGAGCGCCGTCATGAGATGACCCATTAAATCGTGCGTGAGCGGACGTTCCTTCGGCGTGCTGCTCATGAACATCGTGATCGCTGCGCCGACGCTTTCATCGACATAGATGACGAAAATTTTGTCCTCATTTCCAAGAAACACGGCGCGGCCCGCGCTGGTCGGCAACACGGCACGCACATGGACTGGCACCACGGATTTGCTCATATCTGATTCACCGTAAAAGCGAACAGCACAAAAGACAAGACGCTCGCACTACGGTGATTCCGGCTCGGGCAATGATTTCTCGTCCTTGCGCGCAACGCCAAACAGCTTGGTAAACACACGTTTTGGAAGACTGCGCCCGCTCTCTTCGTCCTCGAGCTCTGCTGCGGCGTCGCTTTTCGCCTGCTCCCACGCGGGCGCGAAGCCCGGCACGTTCACGAACATTCGCTTTTCCGCGCGCGCGAAAATCTCGAGGTCGCGCTGAAGCTTGCGGTCGGGAAATTCGTTCAGCGCGGCAATTTTCACGCGCAGATTTTCGTTTTCCTTACGCAAAACTTCCTGCTCGCCGCGAATGCGCTTCATCGATTCCGCCTCGATCTCGAGCTTGTCGCTGAGGTGCCTCTTATAGCGGCTCATCTCCATTTTTAGACGCACGAGCTGGTAAAAAGCGATCGCCGTAAACACGAGCCCGAGCAACAAACCAAGCGTAAATGGATGACTGATAATGTGCCAAAAATCGGAAGCTGTCACGATGCCGCACAATGTTGTCGCTGCGCGTAAATTGCAAGCTACTCCGCGCGATACGTGCGCCCTTTCCACGTGACGCCTTTTCGCGATGCGAGCCGCTGGCTATTGAGCGCAATGAGCATCGCGATGCCGTGCCCGAGTGGATGCAGCCAGCAGCCAAGCCACGATGTGCGAGTGCGGAGCGTTAACACAAAGCGTATGAAATAAATCAGCGCGATTTCTGTGAGCGCGACCATTCTTTGTGACGGAAAAAAGACGAGGACGAACGGCAGAAAGAAAATGCACAAATGCGTAATACCCGTGGCCCACCAAAGTCCGTGCGCGCCTTCGAATGCCGGCCACGCGTTCTTCGTGAAACCTTCCCACAGCTCGCGGAACGAGCGATACATGCGGCAATCGATCAGCTCCGAGCCGTCGCAATTCACGAGCCGCATCCCCTCACCGATTCGGCGTGTCATCGCGCGCCCGAGCGCGACATCCTCGACCAGATGATCGCGCACCGCCGCGTGTCCGCCGATTGCATCGTAAGCGCTACGGCGAAAAAAAATCACCTGCCCATTCGCGATGCCGAGCGCATGGAGAAAACCTTGCGGCAATTTTTGCGCGCGCACCGGATCGCTTTGCAGCCACGGAATCAGCGGATGCGGAAACAGCGCCAGCCCAGCCAGATGAATGATCGGAATTACCACTTTCTCGCTCCACGTTCCGGTGAGTTGTTGCGGCCACGCCGAAAGCAAATCCGCGCGTGTATCGAGCGCATGCGCGACGACAGCTTGCAGTGCGCCCGGTTTGTGAATCGTGTCCGCGTCGGTAAATAACAAAAACTCGCCGCGCGCATTTTGCGCGAGTTGATGACACGCCCAGTTTTTCCCGATCCAACCCGGCGGCAATTCCTCGCCGTGAATTCTACGATGTTTCTTGCCATTTTCACGCAGACCGATGTTGTCCAAAATTTGCGGCGTCGCGTCCTCCGAGCGATCATCGAGCACGAGCAACTCGTAATTCGCATAATCCTGCGCAAGCAACGAACCGACGCACGCGTGAATCCGCACTTCTTCATTCCGCGCCGGCACGAGCACGGAAACGAATGGCGATTTCTCCGCGGTTGTTGCCGTCCGTAATCGGCGAAAAACGCGAAAATTCGCGAACATCATCGCGATTGCCGCGATCAGCAGCACGATGACGAGCGTGTGATAAATCGGCCAAATCATTGGCCAGTCGATACGCTGCTATTTGCCGTAGAGGCAACCCGCGAGGTAACCCGCGAGCGCTGTCGCGCGTTTTTCGGCGCGGAATTGCTCGATCTTTTTCCGATCGACCGCGAGCGCGCGCTCCCAGAGCCAGATCAGATTTTTCGAGCTGACATGCAGGATGTCGGCGATGTTTTTCTGCTCATCAGTCCGCGGCGCCTTGACGTCGAAGCAGATGATCTCCTTGTATTTTGCGTCCTGCAAAACGACGAGCAGCGCGAGGTCTTTCAGCGGTTCGGTGTAGCCGAACGGCAGGTCCTGGTCGTAGCGCTGGCCGTCCTGCGCGTTGAGATGGATGTGGAAAAGTTTGCCGGCTTCGAGGCAGAGCTCGATATCCCAAACGTAGTCGAGCCCGGCGATGCGGCTGTGCGCGGTTTCGGGATTTACGCCGAAAAGCGGCTGCACGTTCTCGTCGAGCCGGCTGATCAAATAAAGCACCTCGCCGACATTCGCGAGATACATATTTGCACGCGGCTCATTCGGCTTCGGCTCGAGTGCGAAGCGTATTTTGCTGCCGTATTTCTCCTTCGCATACTGGCCGACTTTGTTAAAACCTTCGACAAGCCGCTTGAACGCATCGCGCCCATTTTTCGCGAGCATGAAATCGAAGCCTTCGCGACCATTCCAGAATACCATCGTCTTTGCGCCGAGCACGACGGTCGTGTCGACCGCGCGCTTCGCATTCTCGAGTGCAGTTTTGCGAATCGCCGCATCGTTATTGGTCATTCCGCCATCCTTAAAAATGGGATCGGCAAAAAAGCTCGGCGTATACATCGCGCATTTCAGTCCGTTGGCTTTTGCGATCTTGACCGCCCTCGGTGCGTCCTCGGCTGGGATTTCGTGATCGTGCGCCTCGTAAAAACTCATACCGGCTTCCGCGAGCATCGGAAGACGGTCGAGGACCGGAATCGCTTCGCGTGTCGGTCCGCCAAATGGATCGCCGCCTGGGCCGAGATTCCAGACGCCTGCGCCGAGGCCGTTGATGCCGACTTTATTTTTAAGCGTGTAACGTTGTGACATAGACAAGGGAGCGCGAAGATGCGCACGCGGCGCAAACTTGTCAGCAAAAAATGCGGTTATGCGGTTCTAACAATAGTGTAACGCGCGTAACCTTCGTCGCCGATCACTTCCATCTTCGACAGCTTGCACTGGAGTGTGCGCGGCAGAAACTCACCGGGCAGACCGCTTAGTGTCGGCGCAGTTTCGCCACCGAAAATGCGCGGACAAAACGTGAGATGAATTTCATCTACGAGATCACGCGCCAGAAGCCCGCGCAAAAGCGTCGGCCCGCCTTCACAAATAAGCCGCTTCACTTTGTAAGCAGAACGTAAATGCGCAAGCATCGCGTTGAGATCCACGGTCGCGCTTTCGTGTAAATGCAGCGTCGCTTTTTCACGCAATGCATGTTGCGTCCGCAGGGGCATGCGTTGCGTCGAATAAATAACGATTGGCGAAAATGCTTTTTCGAAAATGCGCAGCGACAGTTTGATGCGCCCGGAATTTGTTACGATGACGCGCAAAGGATATGGCGCGCGTTTGTGCTGAATGCGCGTCGCGCGCAGATCCTGCGCGGGTAATCCCATCGACATATTTTCCTTTTCGAGCGTGCCTTTGCCGACGAGCAATGCGTCGCCTGTCGCGCGAATTTCGAGGAGCCGTCGCTTGTCGCGTTTCGACGAAAAATCGGACGGCGTGAGATTGCGTGTTGAAATTTTCCCGTCGAATGTCAGCGCAAAATTAACGACGACGATCGGGCGATTCACACCGGAAAGTTACTCCGATTCCGCGATCTCATGCTCCAGCGCTGCGACCTCCTGCTCGATTTTGCTAATTTTCGCGTGTTCACTTGGGCGGTAAAATATGTATATCAAACCGCCAATTAAGCCCCAAACCAAAATCAGCACGAAACCAGTAAGTGAAATCGCAACCGACTGTCCTTTGTTGATGCCGCACAATTCATTTAGCAGCGTTTGAAACAGACCTTCGCGCGGACCGGTGCCGCCGACGCTGATCGGTAGCGCGGAGAGTGTGTTGATGATCGGCATTACCGAGACGAGATCCCAAAATTTCACCGGTGCGGCGAGCGAACGCGCCGCACAGAAAAAAACCATGAACGACGCGAGATGCACGCCAACAGACGCAGCGATGGCGGCGAGCGAAGATTTCCACGCTTTCGCGTAAGCGTTGTAGGCAATTGAAAGATCAACGAAAATGTCACGCTTTGGAAAATGCGCCGGCAGTTTGTTCACAAGTCCGAAGCCGGTGATCACGAAGGAGGTCGCGATGCCTGCGATACTTGCGCCAAGAATCGCCAGCAATATGTAGAGTAGCTTGGTTGTATCGGGAATTTGCCCGAGCCACTCTTTCATGGCGCTGAATGAAAAGAGCCAGCCGATTTCGAAATGAGGAATCGGTTTTCCTTGCGTGAGCCATTCCCATCGCCACACCACCAAAACGCCCGCGACTAAAATCAAACCGAGTAAACCAATCACACGATCGATCAGCGTTGCGAGCAAGGCCTGAGGGCGTTTGCCGGGCGTTTCTTTCAGCAAATAGTAAATCTTCACCACATCGCCGCCCGTGCCGCCGGGCATGAACTGGTTGAAGAAAATGCCGATCAAGAAAAGGCCGCAAACACGCAGCCAGCTAATGTTCACGCCCTGCACGTGCAGCAAAATCTGCCAGCGCGCAGCGGCGAGAATCTCGACGATGCCGTAAGTAATAATGCCCGCGATGATCCACGATAATTGCGCATTGCGCAGCGAACCGGCGATCTCGGCGCGCTTTTTTGGGTCATGAAAAACCCATGCGAGAATGCCGACGGTGACGGCGACCTGAATGATCGTAAGGATGGTTTTCTTCATCCGAGAAATTCTCCGTAACGCTCTTTCCACTTCGTTAACGATTCGCGAATTTCCTCGGTTTTACGGCGGGGACTCATTTCCCACACAAGCAAACAGTTTTTCGGCAAAAGGGGAACGAGTTTGTCATAATCAATCGTGCCGGTGAACGGCGGACGATGGTCGCCGCCGGGCCATTCAACATCGTGCAAGTGCCCTCCCCACATGCGCGGCGCGATCTGCGCGAGCCACTCGGCATGATCCACGAAGCCGAGATTTTCCTTCACCTGAATGTGCCCGAAGTCGTGCCAGTAGCGAACGTTCGGTGCGTTAAGTTCGTCGAGCAATTGCGGCACTTCGCGCTCGCTCGGAATTTCCTCGTAGCCAAAACGGCCTTCGATACCAAGGTTAACGCCGCGTTCACCGGCATAATCGACGATGCGCGTCAGGGAATCCTTTGCGCGCTGAACATAAAACGGCGCTTTTTTTTCGCGTTCCTTCACGGCCTTCAATTTAATCTTCACGTATTTTCGCGAAAGGTGTTCCCCCTTTTCCGCGAGCGCGACGAGCAAATCGCTGATCGGGTCCATCGGCACCCGGCCGCAGTGCAGCACGACCAGCGGAGCGCCGAGTCGCGCGGCGAAATCGATCGTCTGCATCGTCAGCTTGATCGCGCGGTCGCGCTCGGCTTCGCGATGCGATGTGAACTCGTAGCAATCCGGCGCGGAACGCGTGATCTCGATCGGCAGCGGGCAAAAATTGTGCAAGGTGGAGAACTTCACTTTTCCGGCCTCGTAGTATTTTTGCACGCCTTCCATTAACGAAAGACGAATGCCGTGACCGAGCTCAACGCGCTCGAACCCAAGGTCGAGGATTTCCTGGATCATATTGGCGCCGTGCGTGTGGCGGGAGGAATTCCAACAGGTCGAACAGCTCAACATGGTATTGCAGATTTCAGATTGCAGATTTCAGATTGCAGATTTGCAGATTGGGAGCTTTGAAATCAGAGCCCACTCTGAAATCGGCGATCACACTCTGAAATGGCTTACCGCGCCCACGTGATCAAGCGCAGTTCGTGCGCTTGTGCGAGAATCGGATGCGACGGAATGACCCGCACGCTAAAGCCATACGCGCCGCTTTCGCTGGCTGGGATCGTGCCGCGGTAAAGATAGTCGCCGTTTCCGATTTTTTCGCAGTCGTTGAGATCGGTGATCGTCGCCTTTGATATCTGGCTGTCGTTCGCTTCGCCAAAGTAGGCCTGCACGCGGACGAACTTCGGATCGAGTTCACCGAGATGCACGCGAGCGCGCACTTCGAGCGAATCGCCGACCAGCACGCTGACACTATCGGCCATCGGATTCTCTACTTCTTTGATATGGATTTGCGGCCACACTTTGCGAATGTGCGATTTCCACTGGCTGATCTCTGTCGCTTTCGCGGCTTTGCCTGCGGCGAGCTCGACCTTTTTCGAGGCGGCAGGCTCGTAGAGTTTTTCGGTGTATTCCTTCACCATGCGATGCGTGTTAAACACCGGCGTGACACTACGAATCGACTCACGCATGAGCTGCAGCCACGCGATCGGGAGACGACCGTCTGGCTTTGCATAGTAAAGCGGAATGATCTGCGTCTCGAGCGTATGAAAGAGGCTCGCGCTATCGACTTCATTTTGGAAATCGATCTTCAAATTCGGGTCAAGCGGATCGGTGATTTCCGCACCGATGGCCCATCCGTTTTTGCCGTTGTAACCTTCGCACCACCAGCCATCGAGCACGCTCAAATTGAGGCCGCCATTTGGCGGAAGCTTCATGCCGCTGGTGCCGCTTGCCTCTAGCGGGCGAATTGGGTTGTTCAACCAGAGGTCAACACCTTGTGTGAGGCGCCGCGCGATGTATGTGTCGTAGTCTTCGACGAAAACGATGCGGTTCTCGAACTCGTGCTCGCGCGAAATTTTGTAAACTTCCTGGATGAAGCGTTTGCCGCCGTCGTCCTTCGGATGCGCCTTTCCGGCAAAGATGAACTGCACCGGCTGGTTCGCGTTTCCTAGAATCCGGCGGAGTCGCTCGATGTCGGAGAACAACAAATTGCCGCGCTTGTAAGTCGCAAAACGACGAGCGAAACCGACCGTCAAAATTTCCGGATCGAGCAGACGATTTGCCTTGCGGATATTTTCCGGCGATTCGCCGAGCCGCTCGCGCTGCACGCGCACGCGCTGGCGCACGAATTCGATGAGGCGGGCTTTCAACTGCTGGTGTGTTTCCCAGAGCGCCTCGTCGGGAATGTCGATGACGCCGCGCCAAAAGTCCTCGTCGAGAAGATTCTCCTCCCAGTCGCCAAGATGTTTTTCGTAAAGCGCGGAAAACTCCGGTGCCATCCATGTTTTCGTGTGAATGCCGTTTGTGATATGCGTGATCGGCACTTCATCGCGCGGCACGCCCGCCCACACGTCCTCCCATAACCCGCGGCTGACCGCGCCGTGCAATTCGCTCACGCCATTCGCGTGCCGGCTCGTGCGTAATGCGAGGATGGTCATACTGAATGCATCCGCAGGATTCCGGCTCGTCTGGCCAAATGCAAAAAACGCGTCGAAATCGATCCCGACTGATTCGGGATATTTTCCGAAATACATCCGCATCAACTCGCGCGGAAACGCGTCGTTGCCCGCGGGCACCGGTGTGTGCGTTGTAAAAACATTGCCCGCCGCGACGAGCTGCAGCGCGGCGTAAACATCGAGTTTCGCTTCCTGCACCTGCCGCTGGATCAATTCGAGCGAAAGGAATGCCGCGTGGCCTTCGTTCATGTGATACGCCGAGGGAGTAATGCCCATTTCGCGCAACGCGCGCGCGCCGCCGATGCCGAGCACGATTTCCTGCCGGATGCGCATTTCCAAGTCGCCGCCGTAAAGCTGCGCCGTGATTAAACGATCGTCAGCGTTGTTTTCCGGAATGTCCGTGTCGAGCAGGTAAAGATTGATGCGCCCGACCGCAAGCCGCCACACTTTGGCGAAGACCTGGCGCCCGAGCAAATCGACCGAAACGAGCAGCGGCTTGTCGTCTTTGCGCACTTCCGTGATCGGCAAATGATGGAAGTTTTGATTAAGCGCGACGCTTTCCTGCATGCCGTCTTTGTTGACTTGCTGACGGAAATAACCGTGCCGGTAAAGCAGCGTGACCGCGCAGAAATTCAGATCGAGATCGCTCGCAGATTTGCAGTGGTCGCCCGACAGAATTCCGAGGCCGCCGGAGTAGTTCGGGAATGATTCGTGAAAGCCGAACTCGGCGGAAAAATACGCGACAGGATTTTTTAGCGGCGATTCCGTGCGCATTTTGCCCCACGTGTCCTTCCGCGCCATGTAGTCCTTGTATTTTTGGTGAACAACCTTTAGCTCGCGCACAAAATCGTCATCAGCCGCAATCTCATGCAACCGCGCCTGACGCGAGAGCTGCAGCATGCGCAGAGGATTGTGATTCGTGCGATGCCACAAATCGGGATCGAGATGACGGAACAATTTTCGCGCGGCGGGTTCCCACGTCCACCACAGATTGTAAACGATCTCGCGCAATGGTTCGAGTGTGTCCGGCAATTTCGGAACAACGTTGTATGTAAATAACGGCTGCATTTTTTCTCCTCTGTTTTAGGTTGCGAGGGGATACGCGAAGGTAGCGGGTCGATTTCGCGAGACAAGAAAAACACGTCGCCACCGCATGAACAGTTGAATCTTTTGCAAATTTTGCGAACCCAATCCAAAATTTTGACGCAGTCCGCAGCCTGCGTGCTAAGTTTGCCGGATGGACTTTCAGCTTGCGTCGAACTACCAACCAAAGGGCGATCAGCAGCAGGCAATCGAGAAGCTGACGAAATCGGTCGAGGCGGGAAACCGCCACCAAACTCTGCTCGGCGTGACCGGCTCGGGCAAGACGTTCACCGCGGCAAATGTGATTGCGAATTACGGCAAACCGACGCTCGTCATCTCGCACAACAAAACGCTCGCCGCGCAGCTCTACAGCGAGTTCAAGCAGTTTTTCCCAAACAACGCGGTCGAGTATTTCGTTAGCTATTTCGATTACTACCAGCCCGAGGCTTACATTCCGCGCTCGGATACTTATATCGAGAAGGACTCGTCGATTAACGAAGAGATCGAGCGCCTTCGCCTCTCGACGACCAGCGCGTTGCTGTCGCGCCGCGACGTGATCGTCATCGCGAGCGTGTCGTGCATCTACGGCTTGGGTTCGCCGGAGGATTATCTAAACATGCTGCTCACGGTCAAAGTAGGACAGCAAATCACGCGCGAAGCCGTCCTCGGCAAACTCGTCGACATGCTTTACGAGCGCAACGACGTGGCGTTTCAGCGCGGGCGCTTTCGCGTGCGCGGCGATGTCGTCGAAATCTATCCCGCAAACCTCGACGAGGAAGGCGTGCGCGTGGAATTTTTCGGCGACGAAATCGACCGCATCGTTCGCTTCGATCCCCTCACCGGCCACACGCACGAGCAGCTCACGACGATGACGTTTTTCCCGGCGAAACAATTCGTCACGCCCGCCGACAAGCTGCGGCGCGCGATCGTGACGATCCGCGAGGAACTTGACCAAAGGATCATCGAGTTTGAAAAACGCGGTCAACTTCTCGAAGCGCAGCGGCTGAAAATGCGGACGGAATACGACCTCGAGATGATCCAGGAAATGGGATTTTGCAGCGGCATCGAAAATTACTCGCGGCATTTGAGCGGCCGCCCGCCGGGCTCGCGTCCGTTTACGTTGCTCGACTTTTTCCCGCGCGATTTTTTGACGATCATCGACGAATCGCACGCAACCGTGCCGCAGATCGGCGGCATGTATGAAGGCGATCGCTCGCGCAAAAATGTGCTCGTCGAATACGGCTTCCGCCTGCCGAGCGCGCTGGATAACCGCCCGTTGAATTTCCCGGAGTTCATGCAAATGATGAACCAGATTATTTACGTGAGCGCGACGCCGGCAGAATTCGAGCTGCGCAATAGCGTCGTCGGCAACACCGGCTACGTGCCGCACAAACGCGATCGCATCGGCGAGGAGGAAACCGTCCCGGCCGCTCTGCCGCTTGTTTCGCGGACAGATGAGCCGCTGGAAAAATTCGACGTTCACACTCCAGGCAGAAAATTGATCGTCGAGCAAATCATTCGCCCGACCGGTTTGCTTGATCCACAAATCGTCGTGCGTCCTTTGAAAAATCAAATCGACGACACGATCGAACTTTGCCGCCAGCGCGTTGAGAAGCAGGAACGCGTTCTCATCACGACGTTAACGAAGCGAACTGCCGAGGATTTGTCCGATTACCTGCGCGATGTCGGGTTGAAAGTTCGCTATCTGCATAGCGACATCGACACCATCGAGCGCGTCGAAATTTTGCGCGCATTGCGTGCAGCGGAGTTCGACATTTTGGTCGGCATCAACCTGCTGCGCGAAGGCCTCGACCTGCCGGAAGTCTCGCTCGTATGCATTCTCGACGCCGACAAGGAGGGTTATCTGCGCTCGCAAACTTCGCTCATCCAGACCGCCGGCCGCGCCGCGCGCCACGTCAATGGCGAAGTCGTTCTTTTCGCGGATATCATCACGAAAAGCATGGAAGCGCTCATCGCGATCAGTGAATACCGGCGCACAAAACAAGTGGAATACAACGAAAAGAACGGCATCACACCGCGCAGCGTCCAGCGCGCCGTGCAGGAAAGCCTGCACACGATTTTGCGCGGGCGCGAAATCGAGGAATCCGTTGTGCGCGAAGCCGGCGGCGACTTCAATCTCACCGAAGTCCTGCGCGAACTTCAGCAGGAAATGGAAATCGCCGCCGCAAATCTCGAATATGAGCGCGCCGCCCTGCTCCGCGACCAAATCGCCGAGCTAAAGAGCGGAACCGGCATCAGCAAAATCGAGCCGAAACGGCGTCCGGTAAAATACGGCAAAAAACCCGGACGCCGCACCGCACGCGCTTAACCGCGCCTGCGTCTCCGCACCGACAACAACGCCGCCGCTCCGCTGGCGAAAGCGGCAAAAGTCGAAGGCTCCGGCACGACTGTCAGAACGAGATCGTTACCCGAAATCGATAGCGTTGCATCTTCGCCATTCACTGTTCCCGTCAAGGTTGCTCCTAGACTACCGGTCAAGCTGCTCGCGCCGCCAAACAAAGTGTAAGTCCCATCTCCAAAGCCATCGCCGACATTAAACGTAAACCGGTTGAAATCGACCACTGCGTTGCCGATGTCCAATATCGCACCGGCCATATTCACGAGATCACTGGTGGAACCAAGATCAAATGTGAACAGCGTCGATGAAGTCAGTGAAAGCGTTCCGGAATTGAAAGCGATAGTTCCCGTCGTTCCGCTGCCTCCGGGGCTTAGCGTATCATTTAAAACGAGTGTCTTCCCCGGCGCGGTGATTGTCCCTGAGCCAGTCAAATACTGCGAGGATGCGAGCGTATAACTCGATGCACTGATACCCGAAATATCAAACGTGCCGCCGGCGAGGTTCACGTTTCCCGCTGCGATGACGCCGTTACCATTGAGCGCAAAACGCCCATTGATATTAACATCCCCGTTGATACTTCCCTGCACGTTTGTAATGCCGTTATTATTAATGGTTCCACTGATGCTCCCCAGCACATTCGCGGTGCCGGTGATTGTTAATGATTGACCGGTTCCCAGATTCACAACACCTGTGTTTGCCACTGTCAGCGTCTTGCCACTGTTCACGGTAAAGGAGCTCGCCCCGCCAGCTCCGCCCATGGTTCCATTTACGATGATATTGCTGTCGAATTTCGTTGTGATTCGACTGCTGGTTCCATAATTAAATGTCACGCCAGTTCCGACGGTAAAATCGCCGACTATTTCCAAAGGATTGGCTCCACTGATCGCACCAGTGCTGTAAG
Source organism: Spartobacteria bacterium (assembly GCA_021324395.1). Taxonomy (GTDB): domain Bacteria; phylum Verrucomicrobiota; class Verrucomicrobiia; order Chthoniobacterales; family Chthoniobacteraceae; genus JAJPJG01. The sequence continues at coordinate 37,415 of JAJPJG010000055.1, forward strand.
TGCCATTAAGAGTATCAAAAGTGACATTGGCGTTATAGGTTCTGCCGCTCGCCGCGATAGTTAGGCCATAATCACGGAACACGATCGTGCTGCCTGCCTGAAAAATAGTATTCGCGCCAAAGATGAGATTTGTAGCCGATCCACTGCCGGAAAAAATGACATTTGCACCTGATGCAAAGGTTACAGTTCCTGCTGGAGCAGTGCTTCCCGTGTTGCCTGTGTAGAGCAAATTACCATTAACCGTTAATGCACTTCCTGTCGACGAATTGACCATGGAGTTCGTCAGAGTCAATGTGACTCCGCTATCGATCAGCGTTGTTCCCGAGGTAAGCACGAGATTCGTCAATGTGTTTGATGCGCCAAACTCCAACGTTCCGCTCCCCGCCTTCGAGATGCCTCCGTTGGATAATGTGCCGGTAATATCCGCGGTAACGCCGGAACCGATCGTCAGTATTCTCGTCGATCCACTCAGATCAATCGCTCCACTCAGCGTGAGATTACCAGTCGATGCCGCGCCCAATCCGATATCGCCATTTATCGTAAGATTATTGCTAATCGTGCGCGCTGTCGAATCACTCGATGTAAGGGTGCCGTTGGTGAGTGTCACCGCATTGCTACCGAGTGCATTTGCCGAACCGATTGCCAGCGTTCCTGCCGAAAGAGTAATACCACCGCTTAATCCCGAGTTATCTCCATTCAATGTCAGGCCGCCTACGCCGGCCTTTGTCATGCCAGTGGTGCCCGCAAGCGCCGTGCTCACAGTCGCGGTCACGCCTGAATCGACAGTCACCGAATTGTCCGTGCTCGTGCCGGTCAGATAAAGCGTGCCGCTTTGGAGCACATAACTATCCGTGCTGAACTGCACGCCCTTACTTGCACCCACAGTGCCGCTGACGTTCACCGTTCCCGCCGTGCCTGCAAAGATCGCCTGTTGCGATGGATCTAGCGCGACAGTAGTTCCGGTGCCGTCGGACTGCGGATTCCAGTTTGTCGATGAAGCACTCCATGTCGCAGTGCCACCTCCGCTGATACCTACACCGGACGTGCTGCCATTGGTATCAAAGTAATAGCCGAGTGATGCCGGAGCCGTGAACGTCACGAGCAAAGACCCGCTCGAATAGCTGTAAGCAGCCGTATAGCTTCCCAATCCTGTGGACGTGAATGTAATCCCGCTGAGATCAAGCGAGGAATTGGAAGCGCCGCTAATCAAAGTATAGGCCGAGCCCGCTTGAAGCGTATTGGCAGTGAGCAAACTGTAGTTAATCGTAATCGTGCTACCCAGTGTCAAAGCTGTGCTGCCCAAGGTGATCTTATCGCTTGTTCCCGCCACACTCGACGCAAGATCATAATCCAGGACAGACCCCGCACCGATCGTGAGGCCACCATTGAGCTGCAAGATGCCGGCCACGCCGAAGTTCCCATTCGTGCCGCCAGTATTCACACCCGGTGCAATGTGCGCTTCGTTTGCTCCGGTCGTCGCCAGAGTCACCACGCCGCTAATAATGCCGTTACCGGAAAGTGTGGCGAGCCCGGTATTATTTCCCACGGTAACAGATCCGGTTCCAGTGGCAGAACCGGAAGAATTTGTCACGCGCAGCTTGCCAGCGGCAATGGTGTTGTTGCCTGAGTAAGAATTCGATCCTGACAAAACTAAAAGGCCGTTCCCAGCTTTTGTAATTCCTCCAGTATGACTAACGTCACTATCTCGTATATTTGCTGAAATCAGAACCGTTGCGCCAGTGGCCGTGGTGATTGTGCCGCTGCTATAAAGTGCCAAGGATAGAAGTGCTGTCGAGCTTGTCGGAGCAAATGTTACAGTTCCCGAAGATGCATTGTTGGCAATGCTCCAATTCGTAGCAGTTCCTCCAGCACTCCCCGAACCAGCTCCCAGTGTAAGAAGACTTGCCGTGGAGGAAGATCCGTCTGCAATGGTAACAGTATTTGTAGCATTAAAAGTATCCTGAAATGTTAAGCTATTCGCATACACGTTTACTCCAGTAATCGCTAATGCGGTAGGCACGACAGTGCCATTTGTCACAGTTCCAGCGAAGACGTAGTTGTAGGTTTTGTTACGATTCGTTGCGCCATTCAGTGATATGGCTGCCGAAGTGTTGGTGTCATACCAGATCGCGGAACTGCTACTCCATGTGCTGGCGCTGGTAGAATCCCAATTCAGAGTATCTCCGTTACTTTGAGCGTTACAAATCGAGCTTAAGGCTAGAGTGATGAGTAATGTGGTTGCCAATAAAACCCATGAGCTTCGCAATGGATAAAGACGGTTTCGCGAATCCCGGAATCGGGATGCAAAGGTGGAGGTGAACATAGTTGAGGGGGTGAGTCTGGCTCGGGGACGCTGTTCGGGGGCGTCTAGTTGTTGTCTGTCGGTGCTGCTAATAAAATTGTCAAATGCGAATCTCATGAGCGCGGCCTTAGCAGCGCGTGTGCCGCAGGGGCACCATCTGTTGCAAGTGCTTGCGATGCAAACGCAACATTTTATTTGAATCGTTCAAACAATGCAGAAAATTATATGAAAAATTGTTACGAAATTGTAACAATTCGCTCCCGAGGGGCAAATATCGTCACTACAGAAACGTTGATTTTCGTCCTCAGATTTGCACGGTTGGACGCTCAGCTTTGGCCTTAAGGGGCACACCGTTTCAGGTGCCCATTGTCGATTTTAGCAATGGCCTCCAAACTCGTTAGGATGCATTTGTCAAAGTTTACAATGCGTCCCTAACTCGGTGGGATGCCATTACAAACTTTTACAATGGCTCTTCATGGAGTTGGAGGGGCATTGTCAATGTGCAATGGCACTTTTTGGTTTTGGGATGGCATTGTCAAAGTTTGCAACCGCCTGCGCCGGCTGCTTCCGCGCCGGCAAAAGCGACGGTATGACCGCAGCGGCGGGTTTTTCGCAGTGCTCCTTTTCCGCCAAAGATCCGGCGAAGTTTGAATTTGGCGGCTTTCGTTTTACACTCACGGCGTGGATCGCCAAAACGTCAGCAAAATGATCGAATGCGCGTCGTGTGGCCGCCCGACGCCTGCGGGATCGCATGTGCAGCGGGTGATGTGCCCGGAATGCGTTGCCGCAGGGAAGGAATTTCCGCGCGAGGTGCAGATGCTTTTGTTTCCTGCTACGCAGCCGGAAGGCTGATCCCAATGCCAACGGCTTGAGTCCCTTTGTTCGAATGCTCAGGCTGGTTAAAAAAGGTGGCTAGGGAGGGAATCGAACCCCCGACACGAGGATTTTCAGTCCTCTGCTCTGCCAACTGAGCTACCTAGCCATTTGTCGCGAGCGCGAGCGGAGGTGTTTTATTACACCAGCGAGGATTTCGAGCAACCGGAAAATCGCTGATTTTTTTGAAAAAGAAAAACTTTGTCTGTTGATGCATCGGGATGCAGCCGCGGCGAATTTTCGTTTCGTTTAATAAGTGGCAACCCACTAAACAAATGAGCGATCACGTTTACAAAAAAATCGAGCTTGTCGGCTCCTCGCCGAACAGCATTGAAGATGCCGTTAAAAACGCCATCGAGCGCGCAAGCAAAACGCTGCGCAACCTGCGCTGGTTCGAAGTCGTCGAAACCCGCGGGCATCTCGACGGCGGAAAAATCGCGCACTGGCAGGTGACGATTGAGGTCGGTTTCACGCTCGACTGAGCTTTCTCGCGAGCGTTTACCGGCAGGTTTTTTTTACAGCCGCCCCAATCCCGGCGCGAGGTGGTAGTAGATTTCGTTATTGCGGAGGTCTTGCTTGAACCCGCGCAGACGCGTGTCGGCATCGATGATGGCGAGCTCGATACCAGCAATCTCAGCGAAATCTTCCATGTGCTCGGTGGTGACCGAGTAGCTGAAGCCGGTGTGGTGCGCGCCGCCGGCGTAGATCCACGCGGCGCATGCGGTTTTGAAATCGGGCCGGCATTTCCAGACGGCGCGGGCAACAGGAAGTTTCGGCAGCGGCTGCGGCGGGGCGATGACGTCGACTTCGTTCACAAGCAGGCGGAAGCGGTTGCCGAGGTCCATGATGGCGGCATTGATGGCGGGGCCGGCGGGGGCGTCGAATACCAGGCGAACCGGGTCTTCCTTGCCGCCGATGCCGAGCGGGTGAATCTCGACTTTTGGTTTTCCCGAAGCGATGGACGGGCAGATTTCCAGCATGTGCGAGCCGAGCACCAGATGGCCTTTGGGATTCAAGTCGTAGGTGTAGTCCTCCATGAACGACGTGCCGCCGGGCAGATCGGCCGCGATGACTTTCATCGCGCGGACGAGCGCGCATGTTTTCCAGTCGCCCTCGCCGCCGAAGCCGTAGCCGTCGGCCATCAGGCGCTGCGTGGCGATGCCGGGGAGCTGTTTCAGCCCGTGCAAGTCCTCGAACGTGTCGGTAAAACCGAGGAAGTTTCCGTTTTCCAAAAAGGCGCGCAGACCGAGCTCCTGTCGCGCGACGTAACGCAGCGACTCGTGGCGCTCGCCATTTTTCTTGAGTCCGTCGGCGACGGTGTAGAGCTGCTCGTATTCGGCGCAGAGCTTCGTGACGGCGGAATCGCTGATGTCGTTCATCGCCTGCACGAGGTCGCCGACGCCGTGGTAGTTGACGGAGAAACCGAGCTTCGCCTCGGCGGAAACTTTGTCGCCCTCGGTCACGGCGACGTAGCGCATGTTGTCGCCGAAGCGGACGAATTTGCCGCCCTGCCAGTCGTGCCATGCGCGCGTGACGCGCATCCATGCGCCGATGCGATCCTGCGCCTGCTCGTCGCTCCAGTGGCCGACGACGACTTTGCGCTGCGTGCGCAGTCGGGCGTGAATGAAGCCGTGCTCGCGATCGCCGTGCGCGGCCTGGTTGAGGTTCATGAAATCCATGTCGATCTCGCTCCACGGCAGATCGCGATTGAACTGCGTGTGCAAATGCAGCATCGGTTTCTTCAGCAGCGAAAGTCCACCGATCCACATTTTCGATGGCGAAAACGTGTGCATCCAAAGCACGAGACCGGCGCAATTTTGTGCGCCGTTTGCCTCGAGGCAGAGTGCGCGGATTTCCTCGGGTCGCGTGAGGATCGGCTTGAATACAAGCTTCAGCGGCAGCCGCTTCGTGGCGTTCAGTTCGTCGACGATCTTCTGCGAATTGGCGGCGACCTGTTTCAGCGGGCCCTCGCCGTAGAGATGTTGGCTGCCGGTGATGAACCAGATTTCGGGAATTGGAGCGTTTTTCATTGGGTGGAAAGGGCCCAGAGATGGCCGCAAATCCGACCGATGGTCAAGCTCCGCCGCAGAGGAATGCGTTGTATTTTAAAAATACGAGAGCAACTCGCTCTTCGGAATCTTCGTCAAGTCGGCGCTGACGTTCTTCATCATCGTCTGCCGCGAGCGCTGACTGAGACTTTCCAGGACGCGCGAGTTGACCTCGTTGCTCGCTGCGAGATACCAGATGTTCTCGTTCGCGACGAGCTGGTCGATCCGCTCGGCGATTTGCTTCACGAGCCGGCGATCCATTTCCAAAAGAAGATTGTGATTTTCACCAATGGACATGCCGCCGGGACCGGTGCCGAGTCCGGGAAAACGGCCGGCTTTGTCCGTGACTTTGTCGAGCAGTTTGCCGTGCGCATCGACCAGCTCGATGTCGTCAACGAGTTCGATGCGCGGCTTGATTTCCATCGGGTCGTGCGTAACCCGATACGCTTTCAGATGCCCAAGATCGGCGACGACGATCAACTTGTCTGCCATAATGGATTCCTCCGAGTAGATGATTCTAGCGAGATGCAGAAAGGCATACTCATTTTTCTAATCGAACTGCCCGCTTTGATTGCGTCTTTTATGTGGTAGAAAAATGTGCATGCGCGTCCTTGCCATTGATCCCTCGCTCCGCAGCACCGGCTTTGCCGTGCTGGAAAACGGCAATGGCAAAGTGCGCGCGGTTGAGTTTGGCATCATCAAAAATGCGGACAAGCTGCTGCCATCGTCATGTCTCGTCGCGATTCGCGACCGGCTCGCGGAGCTGATTCACAAGCACGAGCCGAACTGCGCGGCAGTCGAGGGCGTGATTTTTGTGCAGAGCCATCGCATCGCCATTACACTTGGCGCTGCGCGCGGCGCGGCGATTCTCGCGCTCGCGGAACGCGGTCTGCCGGTTTTCGAATACGCGCCACGGCGCGTTAAACAAGCGGTCGTCGGTCGCGGCACCGCGCAAAAAGCGCAAGTCGGCTTCATGGTGCGCGCACTGCTCGGCCTTACCGAGACTCCATCGCCCGACGCTGCCGATGCCATCGCGATCGGGCTGACGCATTTTCAAAATCAAAATGCCGCGCTGCACGGCATTGCGCGCTCAAATCAGATTTGATGGAGCTTCATTCCTCATCCTTCATTGTTCATTCGCCATTTTCTTCATGGCTCGGCCGCATTGGCTACGAAGAAGCGTTGGCGCTGCAGGAATCGCTTGTTAAACAACGTGCCGCAGGCGAAATCGACGACCGGCTACTTTTGCTCGAGCACGATCCGGTTTACACGATCGGCCGCACCCCCGACCAATCGAGCCTGCGCGGCGCGATGCATCTCCCCCACCCGCTCGTGCAGATTAATCGCGGCGGCCAGGCAACGTATCATGGGCCCGGGCAGCTCGTCGGTTATCCCATTCTCGATTTGCGCCGGCGCGGACAGGATTTGCACCGCTACCTGCGCGCACTGGAGGAAATTTTGATCGAACTTTGCAACGCATTTGGTATCGCGGCGCAGCGGCGCGAATCGCTCACCGGCGTCTGGGTTGGCGCGCGAAAAATTGCGAGCATCGGCGTCGGCGTGCGTCACTGGATCAGCATGCACGGTTTTGCGCTGAATGTCTGCGGAGACCTTTCGCCGTTTTACCAAATCACGCCGTGCGGCATCGCGGGCGTGGAAATGACGAGCATCGAGCGCGAATCGGGCGCGCAGGTCAGTGTCGCGAAAGTCGCGGAAAAGATTGTTCCGATTTTTGAAAAGCAGCTCGCGCTACTCCTTGATTCGAGAGAGACGCAGTGACGCTTTGCCGAGCGCGGGCGCCATTCCATCGCGTAAAAAAAGCCGCTCGTGTTCCTCCAGCATGTAACGGTCGGTCATGCCCGACAAATAATCGCAAACGGTCCGATGCAAGCCGTCCTTCGCGATGCGCCGCGATGTCGCGAGGCCGAGCAGCTTCGGGTTTTGAATATAAGCGTCAAACACGTTGCGCAACATTGTGCAGGCGCGCTGATTCGCCCCGGCGACGCGCGGATGGTAATACAAATTTTGATACAGAAACTTCCGCAGCTTGCGATTCGCCTGGAGCAGTCGATGGCTGTAACGAATGAGCGGCTTCCGTTGCCGGCGCACGGCGTCAACGCTTTTCGCGCCCGACTCGTCGATCAATTCCGCGCTCGTCGTAATCACGTCGTGAACCTGCCTGTCGATGATGCAGCGAATCACATAAGTCGTCAGCTCGCGGCCTTTGAGTTTCGGAAAATCTTTGCGCACCTGCTCGTAGCTTTCCTGCCAGACTTCGAGCTCACCGAGTTGTTTTGGATTGATTAAATCGAAATCCAGACCGTCATCCAGGTCGTGCGAGTAATACGTGATTTCGTCCGCCAGATTCGCGATTTGCGCTTCGAGTGACGGGCTCGTGTATTTTTCGCCGCTCTTGCGCTTCGGCGGCGGGTCATAAAATTTCTCGTGCTTTTTTAATCCTTCAATCACCTCGAACGACAAATTCAATCCCGCGAATTTAGGATACTTCGCCTCGATAACCTCGACGATTCGCAAGCTCTGCACGTTGTGCTCAAAGCCTCCGTGCCCGTGCATCAGCTTGTTCAGTTCCTCCTCGCCCGAGTGCCCGAAAGGCGCGTGCCCGAGATCGTGCGCGAGCGCGATTGCCTCTGCGAGATCTTCGTTGAGCGCGAGTGCGCGCGCGATGGTGCGCGAGATCGACGCGACTTCGATTGTATGCGTCAGCCGTGTGCGCAGATGATCGCCCGTGCCGTTTAGAAAAACCTGCGTCTTGTATTCGAGACGGCGAAATGCGCGCGAATGGATGATGCGCGCCCTGTCGCGCTGATACTCGGTGCGGAATGGATGCTGCGGCTCGGAGTGCTTGCGTCCGGCAGAATCGGCCGATTTCTGCGCGTAAGGCGCGAGGATCGCCTGCTCCTGTTGCTCCAGTTCTTTGCGCGTTTTTAGCATTGCGAACTTTTAAACATCATTTTTATCCCGAGCGCGAAAGATTTCCTCTTTTAGCCTCCGGCGCTCGCGCAGCGCCATCGCGCGCACCGCGAGCATGTCGAAAATTGCGAGTAACACAGCGCACAAAGTCAGCCACGCGCACACGGCCCAGTAAATCACGAATGCAAACGGATGCTCCGCGAGCAGGCCGCTCAAAAATGTCGCACCGCAAAACAACAGCACGAGAGCAATCATGACCATGACGAACATTGTCATCCGCCGCGTGCGCTGGCTGCGAATGAGTCCGCGCGTGATGGCGATGACGAGACGTGCGGAATGTTGCATGTGTTTTAATTTCGCGCGGCAGCCGTGAACGGCGCGGATTTCATCGCGCATTTCGACGCGGGTGGCGAGCAGACATTTGCCATCGCGAAACGGAACTGTTAGCCAACAATAATGCCGCAAGACACGACCCGCATTTTTCTCATCCGCCACGGCGCAACCACTCTCACGGCTGAAGATCGCTTCGCCGGCGCGACCGATGTTCCGCTTTCCGACGAAGGCCGCGAACAGGCACGCCGACTCGCCGCGCGCTTGAGCGGAGAGCCTGTCGTCGCGGTTTATGCCTCGCCGCTCGGACGCACGGTCGAGACGGCGCAAATCCTGGCCACCCCGCACAAACTCGACGTGCAGACGCGCGATGGGTTGCGCGAAATCTCACACGGGCGTTGGGAGCAAATGACGCGGCAGGAAGTCGAGCGCACATTTCCGTATGAATCGGCGGCGTGGGAAAAAGATCCTTACACGTTCGCGCCGGTTGGCGGCGAAAGCGGTCTCGCCGTGACGGCGCGCGCGCTGCCGGCTTTAATCGAGCTCGTTCGCGAGCATCCGGGCGATAACATTGTTGTCGTCTCACACAAGGCAACGATCCGTTTGCTGCTGAGTTCACTACTCGGATTCGATCCGCGCCGTTACCGGGACAACCTCGATCAAAGCCCCGCCGCGTTAAACATCATCGACTTCCGCGACCCGGTTCGCGCCCGGTTAACGTTATTTAACGATACGTCACACTACTCGGAAATTGGGCAGGCGATTCCCGCGATGCCGACAGCGCGATTGTCGAAGTGGTGGGAGTAGCGCGCTACTTTTTGCTCAGCTTCCAAAAGAGATAGCTGCCGAGTCCGATGAAGATGATGTTCGGCATCCAGATCAAAATTTCCGGATGCGCCTTCGGGTTGTTGTGAACCCAGTCGGCGGCCTGAATGAAAAAGAAGTAAACGAATGCGACGATGAGGCTGAAAAGAAAGCCGATCGAAGTTTCCTTGCGATGCGCAGTGATCGCGAGCGGCACACCGATTAGCGCAAAGGCAAATGACGCGAGTGCGAACGAAAAACGTTTGTTCACTTCGGTGCGCGCAGCCGTTTGATCGTGCGCATTTTTTGTTTTTACGAGTTCCGAAAGCGTCATCTGGCTCAATCCGCGGCGACGCTGATTTTTTTCGTAAAGCTCTTTCAGCGAAATCGGCAGATCGACTTTGTCCATCGTGATGCCCTGGCGCACCTTCATCAGGTTGTTCGGTTCGGCGCTGTCGTGCTGCTCGTAGCGCGCATCGGTAAGGTGCAAAAGAATCTGCTGTTTTCCCTCGAGATCGGCCTGCAGCTGGCCGCGACGGGCATGCACGACAGAAAGCGGATCATCTTTATCGTTGAGGTCATACATCAAAATGTCCTGCAACTCGGTGCCTTCCTTTTTTTCGACGTATATTTTCTTGCCGGGAAATTCATCGATCACCTGGTCGCTGCCGAACATCGCAATCGGATTGCTCGTCGCGATGTGGAAAAGCGCGCTCTTCATTTGTTCCTGCGCGCGCGGCGCGACGTCCACATTAATCCAAAGACAAATGCCGCATGACACCAGCGCGAGCGCGAACACGGCCAGACACACGCGCGGCACGCTAATGCCATTCGCGCGCAACGCGATCAGCTCGTTTTCCGCCGACATTTTGCCGAAGACCAGCAGCACTGCGGTGAGAAATCCCCACGGAATCGTGAACGTGAGCGAAAACGGCAAAATGTAGCCGATGAATGCGAGGATGTATTCGAGCGGCACGTCGTGATTCACGAGCAGGTCGAGCAACTGCTTGAACACATTGCCGAGCACCAGCACAAGGCTCAGCACCGCGATCGCGAACGTCGCGGTGAGGAGGATTTCTTTGCCGACGTAGCGGTCGATGAGCTTCATGCGAACTGAAACTTCTCGTGTGAATGGAAGGCGATTGCAAGCCTTCGCGCCGCATCAATACCACAGCACAAAGCGCAGTCCGGCAATGATGGCATCGGCTGCGCGCGTTGTCCCGCCGGGATTCCAGACGTATTGAAAATCCGGCTGAATGCGCAGGTGATGTGCGATTTCGGCGGACTGGTAAGTCAGTTCGAGGATCGTCTCGTGATGCGCCGGAACGCCGTTCTTAGCCGGAAACTCATCGCTCATTTTTGTATAATTCGCGCCGAGGCCGAGCGTGTCACCTTGGTAAAAAAGGCCCGTGTAAACTCCACCGGTTTCGAGATACCACGTTGCGATGTTACGATTATCGGGCGCAACGCTTGCGCGCGAAAAAACCGTCACGCCACGATTCCCCGTTCCGGTGCGCAGCACTTGTCCTTCCGCGCTAAAATACGCACCGTAGTTGCCGTGACGATGAACCGTTGCATCGCGAATGTCCGGAAACTCCGCGCTGTCATAGTAACCGCCGAGTTTAACAACCGCGCGACGCACTTTGTCCGCATCTTCAGGCGTGCGCCAGTTGATTTCGCCGAGGAAAAGAGCGCCGTCCTGTGCGCTCAAACCAAAGCGGAGCCCGTGTTTGTTGTTGCGCAGTTCCTCGCCGGCATTGCCGCTGAAAGCGCCTGCGCGCAGAATCCACGTGTCGCGATCGATCTCGACGCGCACGCCCGGCGCGGTGAGCGGATACGTCGGAAACGTGCTGACCTGTCCGATCGTCGCCGGTTCACCGAAGCAGCTATTGATGAAAACTCCGCCGGCTTCACTAACGAAAAACTCCGTGTCGAAGGCGAGCTTGCCCGCACGAACCGAGACGCCGTCGTTTTTGCCGCCGAAATCTTTTTCGATCCAGACTTCGTTCAGCCGAAGCGTGTCGTAAGCGTCTATGTTGCTGGCGACGTTAAAATCGTGAACGTAATTTTGCGTGAGACTCTCGCCGTGCGGATAAAGCGCGCTGGCAAACAGCGTTGTTTCGCGAAAGCCGGCGAGTTTTTCCAAGTCGAGCGTCAGCCGCGCATCGAGCAAGCCTTCGTAAATCGCGCCGCGCCGAAAACCGCCGCCAAGATTTCCGAAAACTTCGCCGGTGTAGATCAACTCCGGCTTTACCGCACCGGCAGTTTGCGCGCGGGCGTTCGCGATCAGCGCGATTAAAAAAACGAGCGCAGCCGCGCGAATCACGCAATCCGTGTTGCGGAAAGTGGCGCAGTTTCCGTTGCGTGACGTTCGCGCGTAATGGCGAGACAGCCGAGAAATAGCGCGGTGAAAACGAGATCGCTCACAAACGTGTTACGGAAAAACATCCACGTCGGCGGGAAGCCCGGTTGTCCGGTCGTCAGCGCCTGCACGAGACCGGCGAAATTTTTAGCGTAAGCCGGATTGCTGAACCATGACGCAGTGTCTGTGCCGATGTAAAACAACAGCGAGCTGACAATGCTGCCACCGAGAACAAGCGAAAAACGCGGACGCGCGCGCAGCATCAACCCGATACCGCCTGCAATCGCAAGCGCTGCGTAACGCGGCAACATTTCGCTGCGGAGCAAATCAACGCCGTAGTGTGCGTTCAGCACGAGATCGGAAACAAACAACGCGGCTAGCGGCAACAACAGCGCCGCGCGTTTCGGAAAATAAATCGCTCCGCAAAGAGCAATGGCAGTCAGCGGCGCAAAATTCGGCAGCCAGTTCGTGTCGCCGCTGTAAGCAGTGACGATACGCCACGCAATGGCAACGGCGAACAGCGCGGCGATCGCGATTTTTTCGAAAGCGGAGGAGTGGGTTTTCATGATCTGGATTTGTTTTAGTGGAAAACGATGGCGCTGACCATCCAAGAAATGCGTCGGATTTTGTGAGTGCTTGACCTTGGTTTGCGCGCGTCATTGCAAATACTGCATGCTGCCCTTCGGCGTGATGCGGCCGACATTTGCGGTCGGCAAACGCGTGTCAACCGTGCCGGGAAATGGCACGAATTTTTCCACGTGTCCGTCCAGGAAAAGAATGTTCGCCGCGTTTCCGTGGCGGAAGTGGACGGTCTGGTATTGGTTCTCGATCATGTAAAATTCCTCGATCATCGGATTCTTCGCGGAGGCCGGCGCCTGGAACGTGTTCACCTGCGCGCAGTCGCCAAACAACAAAACCTGCGACAACGAACCGAGGTTCGCGACTTTTCGCCCTGACAAAAATGTGTTGTAGCCGTAGCCGTAGCTCGCGCCTTTGAACTTCGGTTTCCAGATCGCTTCATTGTAAGGAAATGCCGGGCAGACGACGATGCCGCCGACTTGCATGATGTAGGGATAGAGCGGCCCTTTCGTCTCATCGAGTGTGCGGCTGCCTTCCGGCCCGCCGACGCTGCCCCACGGCTCGAGACCAAAATACCAGAGTTTTCCGTCCGTGGTGTTTTCGGAGTAATTGAAAAACGTCTGGCTATGGTCGCTGAGGTAAAGCTGTGTGGCGACACCGAGCTGGCGCAGGCTGTTTGCACACAACGCGTATTGGCCGGTGCTGCGAACGATGCCGACGGTGCTCATCGCAAGGGTCGCAAGCACGGCGACGACAGCCATCGCCGTGAGTAACTCGACCAGCGTGAACGCAGCGCGTTTCATCGCTTGCGATAATATAGCGCCAGCGCCCCGCCGGCTATCGCAAGCAGCGCCAGCGTTTGCGGCTCGGGAACCGGCGTGACATCGGCGACGGCATCGATTTCGCCAGTCACGGTCGAGCTGGTATTTACGATTTTGACGTAGGAAATGTCGGATAGTAATACAGCATCGCCATTCCCGTCGCGCGCCCAATCGATATCGAACGGCGTGCCGCCTGCGGAACCGGCGTAAAGCCCGAGCGCGTCGGCGGTGGTCTTGCCGGTAAAATCGGCGAGCGTCAGCGCGGGATTCACCGGCAAAGTTGAGTCGCCGCTCCCCTGCGTCGGAAACAAATCATCCGCACCGCGCGTGGTCGCGAGCTGGTAATACGTGATGTTGTCACGGCTCACCCAGATCGTTTGCACCGGCTCGGTGAACGCACCGTTAATCGTGCCGCCGGATGTTGTGAAGAAACTGTTTCCGAAAATGATGAAATCGACCCCGAACGGATTCAGCGGATCGTTTGCAATCGCTTCGTTGAAACCGAGCACGAGAACGCCGCCGAGGCCGAGGCTGACGACTTGCGTGTTCGAAAATGCGGGCGCTGTGATGCCGGCGGTCGCTGTCGGTGCGCCGAGTGCGGCCTGCGCATTCGCGAACGATGCCGACGCGCCGGTGCCCTGCGTGAAACTCACGACGGTATCGGCCCACGGATCAGCGGCGTTCGCATCGAGCGCGCAGACGCAGAGCGCCGCCGCGAGTGCGATGCGTTTCATTTTTTCCGTGAGGTAAAACGCGCCGCCAACGCTGCGAATGCGATGCCGACGAATGCGAGCGTCGAAGGCTCGGGCACGGCTTGCACGCGATAGACGCTGCTCGGGCCGCTCAGGAAATCAGACGTCACCGCGACGTAGAGGCTGCCGTTCTGCGCATCGGCTGCGCCGAAAAACGGGCCGTTGTCAGTCTGGCCGACTGCACTGCCCGATGCGGTGTTGCTCAAATCGAAACTGGTCGCAGTCGAAGGCGCGCCGAACGGGCTGTTCAACGTGTAAAGATGATGATCGTCCGTGAGGCCGAGATACGCGTTGCTATTGCTTCCGTTGAACGACGCCGACGCGTTCGCCATCGTCAGCGCGGTGCCGCTCGTGAGCGCCTGCTGCACTGCTGCGGCGCTGAATTTAAAAATGCCGCCGGAGAGCCCGAAGTTCGTCGCGCCGTAAAAAAGATCGCCCGCCGAGTCGAACGCGATCGGCCCCGAATAATCGCCGCCGGTATCCAGCAAGATGCTGGTCGCGCCGCTGCTCAGATCGAACTTGTAAACTTTGTTCTCCGGCGTGAATCCGCCCGGATTTGCCGACAGAAACGCGGTGCTGCCGGAAAATGCCAGATCGTAGTTACCGTTGATCGTGGCGATCAGATGCGACAACGAGCCATCGGTGCCGATGCTGCGGATCGTGCCGTTGGAATTTTCGCCGAAGTAAACCGTCGTGCCGGAAACGCGCACGAACGAACCGGAAATGCCGCCGGCACCGTAACTGAATAGCTCGGTTTCATCGCTGAAACTGCTCGCCATCGTCCTCTCGAAAAGCCGCGTATCGGACGTGCCGCCGAAATTGCCCGATTCGATGTAGAAGAGGTTGCCGGAGGAATCCGCGCCGACGCCGGAAATGCTGAAGCCGGAACCGGTGCTGAAAAGCAGCGACGAATTGTAGCCGCTGTTGCTGTTGAACGATTGGGCGAAAACGCCCGTGGATGCGATCGCGACGAGCGCGACAGCCAGGATGGTTTTTTTCATTTGGTCTCTTATTGGGTTGGAGAGACCAGCGGCATAACCACGAGCGCGAAAACGCCGCGGCGATTTGTCTGATCCCTCATTCTTCTTTTTGCGAAGAAGTTTTTTCGAGCCGGCCCGCACACGCGGCGGCACGAATGAGAGCGGGCTGGGCAAATGTTCTGGCTCCTGGCATACGGCGGATCTTCGAAAAAATCCGCGCACCTTTTTCCCGCCTTCACCGCGAATGCGCGATTGGCCATTGGGAAATTGTATCCAGTTACAGCAGCGCAACTGCTCCCGGTTTACACGGGATTTCTTGCGTCAGCTCACTTATTCAAATCGCAAAGAACTGCGGCGTTGATAAACGGCGCAAAAACGCAACGCAAGATTTTTCGTTCACGCATCCACGAGCCGGTCCCGATATTGAGTATGTCTGGATAGGAAACAAGCGCTCGCCGCAGGCGCGGCGGTCACCGGCTGCACGGTGCATTATGTCGATTCCGGCATGGACACCGGCGAAATCATCGCGCAACGCAAAGTGCCGATTCTTCCCGACGACACACCGGAAACCTTCCACACCCGCATCCAGGTCGCCTAGCGGAGGTGCTGGCTTCGTTAAGCGTGCGGGATTGAGACGAAATACTGCCATAAAATGGCGATCTTCCATTCAGCCGTGCGCGCAAGCACGCTGCACCATCAAGGGAAATGGTCCTTGTTCGGATCAGACTCCAGATTTCGGGAACCAATCTTGGGATTATAGTAGCCGCCTATAGACACACTGCCATGTGGCGGTGCTGCAATGTCCACTTCAATCCGGCCATACTCGCCATCATCGAACCGAACAAAAAACGAACGCTGAATAGTATCGTTCCATGTTGAGCGCCCCAAGCTGCTTGGCATATCAATGATAGCAACTTTCTGGTATCCAGATTCGGGCGCAGTAAAATCAAATTCCTCCTCTCTCAGCACCAGCTCGCCCTTTACAGCCTCGATCTCGCATCGCCAGTCGTAGGTTCCGTCTTGGGCTCTTTCATTCTCATGGCTCCACGCACGAACAATAAACTTGTATGGCGTCCCCAGCTTTACCTCCACTCCTCCTGAGGGTAGATTTATACGTGCTGATTGGATTTCCCTCAAAGGCTCAATCACCCCCTGCTTGTGCAGAGTAAAGATTGTCGGTCTGTTCTTATCCGGGTGATAAGTCACTTCTTTGCCATACGTGACATATAGTCCGCCGCCGTATGACCCCGGCTTTCCAGGCAATGGCTTGACTCGATAATAACCCGGCTTGGAGACTTCAATGCTGAGAGCAAGGCCATGCATTCCTTCAATTGCAAAAAAACCGGAAGCGTCCGACTGCAATACGCGGTTTGTCCCTTTTCCGCCAAAGGGATTGTCATTGGCGCTGGCTGTAACAGTTACGTTTGGAACCGGATCTCCAAATTGATCAATGACCTTTCCGTAAAAGGAAATCGGCGTCCTGAAATCCGCCATGAACTGCGCTTGCGGGGACTTTAAGAAAGTTTGAACAGGGCCGTTCTGGCTGTAACAAAACAAGATGAGAGCCAACACAGCGATACCCGCAAAAATTAGAAATAAGCTATACCTTCGCATAGCAGGTCTTCAAACGCGCGCTTTCTTCGTCTCGCCCCAGAAGGCGTCGTAGTTGCGGTTCGAGTTAAACGGCGGGTCGATGTAGATGAGATCGACGCAGGCATCGGGCAGCTTCTTTAGCTGCTTCAGGTTATCGCCGCAGTAGATGACACGCGTATCCACGAGTGCGTAAGGTTTGGCAACCATGCGCCGGAGTGTGCAACGCTTTGCTGCGCGAGCAAAAGAAAAAAGGCCGCGAAGCCCCTTTGCAGGAACTTCGCGCCCTTTGCGTGATGTTTTTTAACTTAGCCGCCGACAGTGATGCTCACCGGGTCGCTCCAGAGGCCGACCTGATGGTCATCGGCGTGGTAGATCGCGCGATAGCTCCACTTCACAGGCGCCGTAGGGAACGGCGTAGTGTCGGTGTAATCGGGCGTGGTGTCATGCACGAGGAAGACGAATCCTTTGCCGTCGCCGCGATCGACCTGGATTTCGCAGCCTTCAAGCGCCTGCTTCATGTTTTGCCAGCCCCAGCCGATTTCGACGCGGTTGCCGTTGAGCGATAGCTCCAGCACCGGTTTCACCGTGGTGAGATCGATTGCCGATTGCACGGCACCGATGATGTCAAGGTCTTCGCCGATCGCATCGAGGTAGCCCTCCGCTTTTTTCCAGCGCGCGATTTCGTCGAAGAGCCACGAGAGCATGCCAAAGTAAGGCGCGCCTGCGGGTGTGGTGAGCGCGACGGGAGCGGGCGGCGTGGTGACGGTGGTCGCGTCGCTCGTGCCGTTGGCAAGCAGGTTTCGCCACGTGGTGGCTGCCGGGCCTTCCGCACGGCGTGTGGGCATGTAGGTCTGCCATGCCCAGATAAGCCACGCGAGCGTGAGCTGGAGCTTTGTCTGCCGGGCGGCGCTGATGTCCAGCGCCGTGTAATATGCCGGCGTTTTTGTTTGCAGATTTGTGAACCAGGGAATCTGGTCCCCTTCTCTTGATGGAAAGAATGGCTGATTTGCCATGTTTTGTTTCTCCTTGGGTTTAGTTTTGTTGTTGTGTTTTCAAGGCGGATTGTTCGCCGTGAAAGGGATTGCGCCGGTG
This sequence comes from Spartobacteria bacterium, assembly GCA_021324395.1. Classification (GTDB taxonomy): domain Bacteria; phylum Verrucomicrobiota; class Verrucomicrobiia; order Chthoniobacterales; family Chthoniobacteraceae; genus JAJPJG01. The sequence goes on from JAJPJG010000055.1 coordinate 54,882, forward strand.
GCTAAAAAGCGACACCCGGCGGTCGGAAGCTGTTTTCCGGCTAAAAATCGCCACTTTGGCCCTGTTCGGGAGGTTTCCTGTCACAGAATACCCCGTAGTTGCCTCGGAAAACCCCGGGAGGTGTGGCGGAATCGCGCGGAGGTGGAATGGAGCACGTCGAAGGTGAAGCGGATTACCCCGTGGGTGCGACGGACAACCTCGCGTGCAAACCGCACAACCCCGCGGATGAAACGGACAACCTCGTGGGTGCGATAGATTACCTCCGGGTAGGAGCGGAATACCCCGCAGGTATGAAGGAAAACCCCGGGGATGGATTTGAAAACCTCGCGGCTGTCCCGGAATAGCCCGAAGCTCACGCGGAAAACCCCGAAGCTGGAACAGAAAATCTCGCGGAAAAGGACCGGAAGGTGATCCGCTGATGACACAGATTCGCGCGGATTCAAAGAACGTGCACAACGAATTCCCGTCTGCGACATCTGCGAAACCTTCGGACTACAAACGCGGCTGCCAAACATGGCCGCGGATTTTACCGAAACGAAAAAATGCGTAAATACGGCAAAGGACGTATGTTCAGTATGGCAGTTCTCTGTTAAAACCCATCGCGTTCAAACCAAGGAGAAGTGCGATGCACGATGATGTTTTAACGAAACGCGAGCTGCAGGTAGTCACGCTGGTCAGCAAAGGGCTGTCCAACGCGAAGATCTCCGACACCCTCGGTATCTCGGAGAAGACAGTGAAGAAGCACCTGGAAAATATCTTCCGAAAACTAGGTGTCGATTGCCGCACAGCGGCAAGCGCGTGGTTCTTCAGGGTCTATGGGGTGGATGGAAAGATTGGCGGATGAATCGCCGGAATGGGATGGCAGCTAGTTAAGCTCCTTTATTCACGCGCGCGTAGCGTTGCGCAGTTCGATGCGGACTTCGAGGCCGGTGGGCTGGCGGTTGCGGCACGTTACTGTTCCGCCGCACGATTCGATGCAGGTTTTCACAATCGACAGGCCGAGTCCCGTCCCGCCGGTCTCGCGGGTGCGCGATGCGTCGGCGCGGAAAAACGGATCGAAAAGCTTCGGCAGCGCATCATCGGGAACGCCCGGCCCGGAATCGGCGACGCTGATGAAAACGTGTCCGCTCGTCCGTTCCGCTTTCACGAAAATCGGCCCGCTCATGCCGGCGTAACGCGATGCGTTGCGCACCACATTCGCCAGCGCACGCTGGAGCAAATCGGCGTCGGCCATCGCGAAAAGTTGCTCCGGAATTTCGAGGTGGAAATCCTCGAAACCCTGCGCTTCCCGCCTGATCACGTGCTCCACCAGCGGCCGCAATTCGACCGGCACCAGCGGCACTTCGCGGCGTTGCAGCGCGGCTTTGGAAAATGAGAGCAGCTCGTTGACGAGCGCGGACATTTCCTGCGCTTCCTCGCGGACGCTCGCGAGCGCGGCGTGATTTTCGCCCGATTGCTCGAGAATGCCGACGGCGAGCTGGAGCCGCGCGATCGGCGAACAAAGCTCGTGCGCGATATCGCCGAGGAAACGTTTTTGTCCCGCGACAAAGCCATCAAGCCGCTCCGCCATTTGATTGATCGCAACGGCAAGCTGGCCGAGTTCGTCGCTGCGATCGCGCGGCACGCGCACGTCGAAACTGCCGTCGGCGATGCGTGCGGTCGCGCCCATCATTTGCCGCAGCCGCTGCGTGATGCCGCGAACGAACGGCAGCCAGAGCAGTGCGGAAACCGCAATCGCGCCGAAAATGGCGATCAGCCACGGCTTGAAGTCGGCGAAAAATCCAGCGCCGGTGAGCGACGACGATACGACCGCGAGCACGTGCGGCACCGGATGCGGAATGTTTGCCACCATGAGCGGCGGCATCCGAAACGCGATCCAATAGCGGCCTTTCGCGTGTAAAACAAAGTTGCCAAAAGCGCGCGGCTCCACTCCTTCGGGTGGCGGCGGCCCATCGTCGGGCGGACCGAATTCCTCTTCCGGCTCAGGTCGCAATCCACGCCCTGGCGGCGGCGGGAGTCCATCGAGCAACGGCTTGCGCACATCGTCGGGCATGGTCGCAGTGGAACCGGCAACGACATTCCCGTGAATATCGAGCAGCAGAAAATCGGCGGCGAAGGAGCGGCTGAAGTTTTTCAGGATGCCGCTCCAATCCTGCTGCGGAGCGCGCAAGAACTCGGCGTGAATCGCATGCGCCGCGCCCTGAAATCGCTGCGCGGCGAGATCGTTCAGCAGCGGCGGAAGCTGGCCCTTGAACTGCAAAAAAATCACGAGCGCACAAATGCCCGCGAGCACGAGCACGTTCAGGAAGAACCAGCCGAGGATTCGGGCGAAAAGCGGGAAGCGCATTTTCATTCGGCAATGAACATGTAGCCGACGCTGCGCACTGTTTTAACAAAGCGAGGGTTCAACGCGTCGTCGCCAAGTTTTTTCCGCAGCGATGCAATGTGGACATCGATGGAGCGGTCGAAGACTTCGTAATTGCGCTCGCGCACTTCATCGAGCAGCGCGTCGCGGCTCTTCACGCGGCCTTTCGATTTGACGAGGGCGACGAGCAGATCGAACTCGACCGGCGTGAGCGTGAGCGGCTTGTCGTCAATGCTCGCGACGTGCGAGTCGAGATTGATGTGCACGGGGCCGGCGACGATTTCGTGCAGCGTTTCCTCGCTCTTCGGCTGCGCCACGCTGCGGCGCGTGACGGCGCGCAAGCGGGCGAGCAGTTCGCGCGGAGAAAATGTTTTCGGCAAATAATCGTCCGCTCCGATTTCCAGGCCGACGATCCGATCCGCTTCGTCGCCGCGCGCGGTGAGCATCAGCACGGGCACGTTTGTTTTCGCGCGGATTTGTTTCAGCACTTCAAAGCCGTCGAGCCCCGGCAGCATCACGTCGAGAATCACCGCATGCCACGGCGCGGCCGCCGCCTGCTCGACGCCGTCGGGGCCGTTGTGAACGAGCGCGACGTCGTAGCCGAGCGGCTCGAGATATTCGCGCAAAAGCCGACAGAGCTTTTTGTCGTCGTCGATCACGAGGATGCGCGGACGTGCGTTCGTGGAGTTCATCGTTGCGGAGAGTTTAACTTTTGCGGGCATAACGGGAAACGAGCTTTACGCATTCTTAACAATTTTCCGTTTTCGCGAACACAAAGCCTTAACACAGCGGCGCGATTCTTTTCGCCAACAACCAAAGCCGCGCCACAGAAAAAATTGCGGCGCCAGTTGTAGAAAAAAAATCAAAAACCACATGAACAAAATGATCCGCAGCACAATCGACCTCATGGCCATCAGTCTCGTCGCCGGCAGCGCGCTCGGCGCACCGTCCGGTGGCCAGGGAAACCAAAATCAACGCCAGCAGCCCGTCCACGGCGGCGTCGGCATTCAACTCCAGACCGCCAGCGTGCAGGTGGAAATTCCGCCTCCGCCGCAGACAAGCGGCACCAACGCGAAAGCCAAAACGCCGCCTCCGCCCGCCCTGCCGGTCAGCGCATGTCTGTCCAATAACAGCAAAGCCGACGTGGCGATCACCTACGCGAGCAGCGACGCCGCGAAGCGCCAGCTCGAGTTCAGCGTCCGCGATAGCGGCGGCAATCTCATTTGGGACAGCAACGCCGACCTCACCAGCGGCACGGACAGCGAAGCAGTCCTGCACAAACATGAAACCTGGCGGCAAAATGTGCTCGTCCCGCTCATCGTGAGCGGCACGGCGTTGACGCCCGGGGTTTACACCGTCGAAGTCGATGCCGGCGCAGACAAAGTCTTTTCCGCGACAGGAACCTTCGAGGTCGTGGACGGCGACAATTCCGACACCGACAACAGCGCACCGCCGTCAGGCGGACAACAGCCGCCGTCGGGCGGACAACAGCCGCCGTCGGGCGGACAGCAGCCGCCGTCGGGCGGACAGCAGCCGCCATCGGGCGGACAGCAACCGCCGTCAGGCGGACAGCAACCGCCGTCAGGCGGACAGCAACCTCCGTCGGGCGGACAGCAGCCGCCGTCGGGCGGTCAACAGCCGCCATCGGGCGGACAACAGCCTCCGTCGGGTGGGCAGCTTCCGCCACCACCGAATGGCGGACAGTTGCCGCCTCCAAATGGTGGCGGACAACCACCCCAACAATCCTGATTTGCCAGCCACAAGGCTTAACCAATGAAAAAAACAATCCTCATCGCGGGCGCCGCGCTCGCGGCAATCGTCGCGGTGCGCGCACAGAGCCAGGGTGGTTCGGCCCCAAGCCCGGACCGCCCGCCTTTTCCCCCGCCCCCGCCGCCAATCATCGCCGCGCTCGACTTAAATGGCGACGGCGAGATTTCCGCCGACGAAATCGCCGCCGCCCCGCAATCGTTGCGCAAGCTCGACAAAAACGGCGACGGCAAGCTGAGCGGCGACGAAATCCATCCGCCCTTCCCGCCCCCGCCGGGCGGCGGATGCCACTGCGAAGAGGACGCGCAGTAAACGGACAGGCCGATTACCCCCGGAGCCGTTGTCGCCGCGCAGGCGGCAGCGGCTCTTCCGCTTTTGCGGAACGAATAGAGCAAAACGTGCGGCGCAGGCTGCCCGCATCTGCAAATTACCAGCAGAAAGCTGCGTTACTTGTCCGACTCTTTGGAAACCTGGAAGCCGTTGAAGAATGCGTCCGACTTTTCGCCGTCGCGATTAAAAATGCAGAAGCTATCGATCGCGCCGCCGGCGGTGCCGCCGAGTTTGCGGCCGGAGAGCTTCGTCGTCTTCTTGTCGGCGAGCGTCGTGATTTCGAGATCGTAGCTGTCCGCCGTCACGAGCGTGAGCGATACCGACAGCCCCGCGTCAGTGACTGCCACGCCGGTGTCGTGATTTTCCTCGCCGTCGTAAACTTGATAGTTCCCCTGCCCCTCGTAATAGCCGAACTCGAAGCGCGCGCCTTTATTGTAAGCATCCACGCCGCCCGATTCGTTGCCGGTGCGCAGCGTAATGCCGATCGAGCCGGTAGCCGGATCGTCCGTGTCGCCTTTTTTCTCGATCTTGCCGTTTCCGAGCAAAAACGAAAACGATTCGCCGACGCCGAGCGGCTTGTTCAGCGGACGAAACGCCGATGCGATCTCAAACGACGAGCCGTTGGCGAAAAGCCCGAACGCCTTTCCCTGGATCGCCGCGTTTTTCATCTCGGGATTCTGCTCCTGCGTCGCGATGAAAAAGCCCGCATACGACTTGTCGCCCGACGACGCGCTCTGGAACGTCCACCCGCCAAACCCGCTCCCGCCACTGTCGCTCTTCCAACCCGACGAATACGCCGACTGGCTCGCGTCATCCCCGGCGATGACCATTTGTTCTTTCGCCAGCGCCAGCGCCGGCCACAACAGGAGGGAAAAAAGCATCGTTCGCATAAAGGAAATTCACGCCCTCCCGCCACGAAACGCAAATGCGAAGTGCAAGCGCGGCGTTGACGCGTTGAACAGTTGCTAACAGTGCTTCGGCAAGAGCGCCGGTAAATTGCGGCGCAGCAAATCGAGCGCGGCTTGCGATGCAAGCCATTTGAAGGTTTCGCGGTCGGTTGGGAAATTGTGGTGCTCGACTTGGGTCGCGCCGTCTCGCGTGGCGAGTGCGACGAAGACGGTGCCTACTGGTTTTTGCGGCGTGCCTCCGCCGGGACCGGCGATGCCGGTGGTGGAAATTGCGAAATCGGCGTTCGCATTTTTCAAAGCACCCACGGCCATCGCGGCGGCGACTTCGCGGCTGACTGCACCGTGTTGCGCGATCAAGGCTGGATCGACACCGATGGCGTTTGTTTTCGCTTCGTTGGCGTAAGTTACAAAACCGGCGACGAAAATTTCCGACGCGCCCGGCACGTTCGTGATGCGATTTGCGACGAAACCGCCGGTGCACGATTCCGCGCTCGCGAGTTTTTTTCCGCGCTCGCGAAGCGCTGCGACGATGACTTCCTCCAGCTGACGGTTGTCCGTGGATGCGATGTTGTCGCCGAGATGCGTCTGCACGATTTGCGCGGCGCGTTCGATCAGTGCCGGCGTGCCGATGACGCGCACGTCGACTTCGCCGGGTCGCGCGCAATAGCCGAGCTCGATTCCGTCAAGCGCGAGAAGCTCTTCGCCAATCAGCGCCTCGACATTCGACTCGCCCATTCCGATCACGCGGAACGTGCGGGACTCGACTGCGTTTCGCGGGGCGACCTTTTGTAAAATCGGCAGCACCGATTCGCAGAACATCGGCTTTAGCTCGCGCGGCGGGCCGGGGAGCAGGAACAAATGCGGTGTCTGTTTTTCCACGGAGTGGCTTAAATACAGGCCCGGTGCGGTGCCGTTGTTATTCGGCAGCACGGCGGCGCCGCGCGGGACCTGCGCCTGGCGCTTCACGCGTTGGGTCATTTTTAAACCGCGCCGCTCAAACCGCTGCGTTATCGCATTTAAAACATCCGCACTTTCGATCAGCTCGAGCCCGAGCAGCTCCGCGGTGATCTCGCGCGTGATGTCATCGGTGGTCGGGCCGAGTCCGCCAGTGACGAGCACGACGTCTGCGCGCGCGAACGATTCCACGAGCGCCTCGCGAATCGCGTCGCCATCGGGCACGGTGATCTGCCGCTGGATGCGCAGCCCGAGCGGAAAAAGTTCCTTCGCGAAAAATGCGAGATGCGTATTGGTGACGCTGCCGAGCAAAAGCTCCGTGCCCGTGTTGATGACTTCGACGCGCACGGCGGATTAGCGTTCGAGTGCGTGAATCCACCCGGTCACGCGCGCCGCCTTGTCGGCGTCGCCGCCGTTTTGAAACGCGTAGAGCAGGTTTGCCAAAATGCGCCGCAACATCGCGCGCGAGCTGGCCGTGTCGAGATAGGTCGGTTGCAGCTTCAGCCTTTGCCGCGCAAGAATTTCCTCGCAGTCCGAGATGCGCAAAATGCGGCCGCGCTCGAACGGATCGAACAGCACTTCGTCGTGCCGCGCGAGAAAGTGGCCGGGAAAATTGACGCCCTCGATTTGCACACCGCAGCGTTTTCCGATGAGCATGTAAATGAGCGTAAGCGAAATCGGAATCCCGAGCCGCGTCGCGACGACGCGCGGCAGCATCGAATTGTCGACGCTGTAGTAATCGTCGGCGTTTCCGCGAAAATTCAATGTGGTGCCGATGTAAGCTGAGAGAGCGAGAATGCGTTTTTCCGCAGGATGAATTTTGCGCACGTTGCCGAGCGCGTCGGCCCAGGCGTCGAGTTGCGCGATGCAGCGGTTCACGTCCACGCCGGGCAAAACCGCGCGCGCGAGCAGCCAGTTTGCGGCTTCGAGATCGCCGTCCTCAGGGAAGACGGGGCAAAGCGCGGTCAGCGCATCCGTCGCGGCTTGCGAATCGATTTCGCCGATCACTTCGCTCACGTGGCGCGTCACTTTTTCGTCATCAACCAGCAGCAAATCGCGCAAATCGGCAATCGCATCGACTCCACCCTGCGCAAGCTGTTGTTTAACGAGCCGCACCGTCGAAGGATCATCGTCGCGGAGCAGCCGCACGATCGCATCTTTTTGCGGGAGCATGCTGGAATTTAGCTCATTTCCGCCGAGGCGCGGATATCGAAAATTTCGCCGGGCTCGCAGGTGACGTCGAACTGGATCGGCCGGCAGCAGACCGGGCAATCCTCGATCGTCGAATGGCTGCGCTGCGAGCTGTCGATCATCGTGGAAAATTCCTCGCCGCAATGCGGGCACGCGACCATCGTCTCGAGCAGCAGTTGCATTCAGCTCTCCGGCAGTTTGAGCCGCGGCGCATCGCTCCACAAATCCTCGAGCGAATAATAGCCGCGCTTATTTTCATGGAAGATGTGCACGATGACATCCGTGTAATCGATGACGATCCACTGGCTCATCGGAAAACCGTCCACGGCCTGCGGGCGAACGTTGTGATCCTGTTTGAGCTTTTCCTGGATTTCATTCGCGATCGCCTTGAGATGCGGCTCGGAGGTGCCGGAGCAGATTACGAAAAAATCCGTGAAACTCGAGATCCCGCGCAAGTCGAGCGCGATGGTGTTTTCCGCTTTTTTGTTGCCGGCGATTTCGGCGCAGAGAGTGGCTAGTTTTTCGGCGGTCACTGGTAGAGTTTTTCGCGCTCGATGATTGCGAGCACTTTGTCGGGAACCAAATAGCGAATCGAAGCGCCGCGCGCAATACGCTCGCGAATTTCCGTCGCGGAAATATCGATGCGCCGCTGGAGCGTGATGAACGGATGCGGCGTTTTTTCTTCGCTGCGATTGAGCACGACGAATTGCGAGAGCAGCTTCAATTCCTCGATTCGCCGCCACGTGTGCAGCTCGCGCAAATTGTCCTCGCCGATCAAAAGAAACAAATCGGAGTCGGGAAAACGCTCTTTCAAGAGTAAAACAGTGTCGATCGTGTAGGAAGTGCCGCCCCGCTTCAGCTCGCTGTCATCCATTTCAAAATCCGGCTCGTGCTCGATCGCCGCGGCGACCATCTCGGCGCGCACGTTTGCGGGCGCAGTCGTGCGATGCTGCTTGTGCGGCGAGATCGTATTCGGAATGAAAATCACGCGATTCAATTCCAAATATTCAATCGCATCGCGCGCCAGAATGAGATGGCCGACATGGATCGGATCGAATGTGCCGCCGTAAATTCCGATGCGCATTTTCAATACATCAGGAACTGCCCGCGCATTGACTGGAAGCGCGAGATCGATGGATTCCAGCTCGCGACGATGCGCGGCACAGCAGTTCCATTTTCGATCGCATCGCGGATCGATGCGCTGCCGTAGCTTTTGAAAAAGAGGTCGAGTTTTTCACCCTGCGAGCGCGCGAAAAGATCGGGGCGCGCCGATGCATTGAGCAACGCGAGCAGATGAATCCCAAGCGCGGTGAGATTCGAGTCGTTGTGCGGTTCGATGCGAATGCGCACGCCGTTGAAGCCCTGCGAATACGGCGAAAAGGTCACACCCGGCGCGTGCAGCGAGCGCATCGCATTCGTAATGCGATTTGCATCGGAGTATTTCGACGCGGCAATTTCGAATGGCGATGAGGAGCCCACGCCGGTCTCCAGTCCGGCCAGTTCGCCGATCATGCCGGTGACCACGTAGTAAAACGGAGAACTGGCATACGGGATATTCGGCGATGGCTTGACCCAGCGCAGACCGGTATCGACCCATGTCATTTGCCGGCTCCAGCCATGCATTTCAACGACCTGCAAACGACAACGCGGCTGCACCCAACCGAGCGCGTTCGCCATTTTCGCGAGCTCGCCGCACGTCATGCCGTGAACGTAAGGCACGGGCAATTGCCCGATGAAAGAAATCCAGCGCGACTCGACCGGCGGACCTTCGACACGGATGCCGCCGAGCGGATTTGGCCGATCGAGCACAACGAACTCGATGCCTTTTTCGCCGCACGCTTCCATGCACTTTGCCATCGTGCTGATGTAGGTGTAGCTGCGGCAGCCGATATCCTGCATGTCATAAACAAGCACGTCGATGCCGTTTAACATCTGCGGAGTCGGCTTGCGCGTCGGCCCGTAAAGCGAATGCACCACGAGCCCCGTCACCGGATCGCGCCGCGATGCGACATAGCGGCCCGCGAGCTGCGTGCCGTCGAGTCCATGCTCGGGCGAAAAAAGTGCGACAAGTTTGCAATGCGAAGTGCGGCTCAGGATGACGCGCGTTTTGGTGCCGGAGGAATCGACGCCCGTTTGATTAGTGACGAGCCCGACGCGTTTGCCCTCGAGAATCGCGAAGTTTTGTTTTTCCAGCGCATCGATGCCCAGCTCGACCGCATGGGCGTGGGCGACTGCAAACAGTGCGGCAAAAAGAAAAACCAAACGCAACATCACACAATGAGTAATGACAAATTCGTCATTCGTCATTAGTCATTCATCGCAATGTCCTCCGTTGGTCAACTGCTGCTCACCGGCGTGCCCGGCCCCGAACTTGACGCCGCGACTGCAAAGACGTTCCGCGAAATCCAGCCGGGCGGCTTCATTTTGTTCGGGCGCAACATTCAAACGCCCTTGCAACTGCGCAAGCTGATCGACGATCTGCGCGAGTTGAGCAACATCGAGCCGATCATCACCATCGACCAGGAAGGCGGGCGCGTCTCGCGGTTGAAATTGATCGGCAACGAGCCGCCGAACGCGCAGCAACTCCGCGATAAGAACGATGTCACGCTCATCAAAAAACACGGGCACGTCACCGGACGGCTCCTGCGCATCTTCGGATTCAATCTCGATCTCTGCCCGGTGCTCGACATTTCCTTCGACGACGAGGCCGACAATTCGCTGCGCGGACGTTGTTACGGAAAAAACGTCGAGCAGGTCATTCGCAACGCCGGCGCATTCAACGACGGCTTGCGCGAGGAGCACATCGCGAGCTGCGGCAAACATTTTCCCGGCTACTCACGCGCGCCGATCGACGCGCATCACGAGTTGCCAGTCATCCCGCTCACCCGCGCCGAGCTCGACACACACGAACTCGCCGTCTTCCGTCATTTCGTTCCCGCCGTGCACAGCATGATGATCTGCCACGGCAAATATCCGCAGCTCGATCCCGACTTTCCCGCGTCGCTTTCGCAAAAAGTGATCACCGGAATTTTGCGCGAGGAATTCGGTTTCGACGGGCTCGTGATGACCGACGATCTCGACATGGGCGCGATCCTGAACCATTACGGCCTCGAGGAAACCATCCGGCTCGCCATCGCCGCCGGAAACGATCTCGCGATGATTTGCCACCGCGTCGAATGTGTCCGGGAAGCGCATGGATTTCTGGAAAAACTGCCCGCGCAAATGATTGATCGCGCATTAACCAGTCTTGCGAAATTCAAAACGAAACTCGCGCCACCCGACGCATTCTCCGAGGCGGAATTCCGCCGCCGCGACGCGGAGGTCTGGGATCTGCGCGTCGCCACACTCGGCCCCGAACTTGCCGCACAGCGCAGCCCCGAGGACGGCAAACGCTCACCGGTGGAGATGTATTAAATGTAGAATGAAGAATGCAAAATGCAGAGCTTGCAGCGTCGCGATTTGCGTTTCGGCTTTTACTAGCCTTCCATCGACTGGCTGCCTTTGACGTAGATGCCGATGATCTGCGAATAGCGGCAGCGGTAGCGGCTGCGGTAGTCGGAGGCGAAGCCGTGCTCCGTGCGAAGCTCGACATGGCCTGCGCCGTGTCCACCGTAGACGATGACCGCGCCGACGGGGGCGCGATACGGGTCGCGGATGTGGGTATCGACAAAGCCATAGCTCTGCGTGAGCTCCGCTCCGGCCTGGCGCGCGTAAGCGGTTTTGGGACGGCTGCTCACTGCGCCGGCCTGAAGCAGCGCGTCTTTGACGTATTGCCAGCAGCGCCATTGCGAATGCGGGTGCGCGCGCTGATCGGCGATGCGGGCGGCGCGGACGAGTGAGGAATTCGCATAGGAGCTCGGCGCGGCCGGGGCGGTGCGATACGTGCGATAGCCGGTGGAATACGCGCCGGAATAAACCGACGGCGAAAAGGAGTAATCGGAAACATACGACGCAAAACCGAACGAGCGCGCGCTCATCAGCAGCAAGGAAAAAACAAGAACGAGAAAGGATTTTTTAACCATGCACTCTGATTTAGCAGCGCGCGTGCCGACGCTTTCCGTTGCGGGTGTTCCGGCGTGAAATCCGGTATTCTTACGGAGAAGCGTCCCTGCCCTTTTCGCTCGCTTCGTCGGGCTGTTTTCGTTGAATTCAGCGACATGCAAACTTTCGCCGAGGATCGCTACGACAAGATGATTTACCGCAAGTGCGGCAAGTGGGGATTGAAGCTGCCGGCGGTGTCGCTCGGGGCGTGGGAGACGTTCGGTGGTTATCGCGGAGAAGACGTGGCGCGCGAGTGCATGTTCCGCGCGTTCGATCTCGGCATCACGCATTTCGATCTCGCAAACAACTACGGCAAACCGCCGGGCAACGCGGAAATCGTGGTCGGGAAAATTTTAAAAGATATGCCGCGCGACGAGCTGATCGTCTCGACGAAAGCAGGCTATCACATGTGGCGCGGGCCTTACGGGGAATGGGGTTCGCGCAAATATATCCTCGCATCGCTCGACCAGTCGCTGCAACGGCTCGGGCTCGATTACGTGGACATTTTCTATTCGCACCGGCCCGATCCCGAGACGCCGCTCGAGGAAACGATCGGCGCACTCGAAACCGCGGTGCGCTCCGGCAAGGCGCTCTACGCGGGCGTGTCGAATTACTCCGGCGAACGGACGCGCGAATCGTGCGAGCTGGTGGAGCGAAAAAACTGGGCGCCGATCACGATTCATCAGCCGTATTACAACATGCTCGGTCGCGGCATCGAGAGCGACCTGCTGCCGGCGGTTCGCGAATACGGCGTGGGCGTCATCGCGTTTTCGCCGCTGGCTAATGGTTTGCTGACGTCGCGCTATCTCAATGGCATTCCCGAGGACTCGCGCGCGATGCAGGACGCGATTGCGTCGCCGCGTTTAAACAAACTGATTGCCGACGGCAGCATGGTGCATCGTCTGCGCCAGCTCGACGAAATCGCGCAGGCTCGCGGGCAGACGCTCGCGCAGATGGCGCTTGCGTGGATTTTGCGCTGGCCGGAAATCACCAGCGTGCTCATCGGCGCATCGCGCGTGCAGCAGATCGAGGAAAATGTCGCCGCGCTTACAAACCTGCAATTCACCGAAGACGAGCTCTGGCGAATCGGCGAGATCGTGGGCTAGTGTGCGAGCTCCTGTTGCAACTCGAGCAGCGGAGTTTGCAAATGCGGATATTTTTGCGAGTCGATCCAGTGCTGGACTGTGTCTAACAACGCGGAATTCTGCTTTTCCGTCGGCTCGGGCGGCGCGGAACTCGTCAGCAAGCCGTCGGAAACGAAGCTGCCGGGCGATGCGAGCTCGCTGATGAGCTTCGATTTTTCCGGAACGGAAACGTCACCGCGGTCGAGATAGGCCTCGACGGCTTTGCGCTGCGAGGAGTCGGAAAAATCGGCTTTCGCAAAATAATCGGCGCGGACGAATGGCTTGTCCGCGAGCACGCCGGGATTGTTGTTGAGGTAGTTCATCACAGCGAGTGGCGCGGTTTCCGCGAGCCGGTCGAGCGCGACTGCGGCGGCGCGCTGAAGCGGCGGGTTGCCCGTGCGCAGCATGTCCGCGAGCGGCTCGGTAAAGCCGGGATCCTGCGTGTAAGCGATGACATCAAACGCCTCGAGAAAACCGCTGTCCGGTTTTTGCAGCCACGGCTGATACGTCAGCATCTCGCGCATTTTTCCGGCGAGAAACGGGCGCGCATTCGGATCGCTCCACGCGAGATTGCGCAGCGAGATGGCCCATTCGTCAGCCGAGTTTTTTGTTTGTAAAACCTGACGTGCAATATTCCCACCCGCGGCGTCGCCGCTGTCGCGTGCGAGTTGTCCGAGCTGATCCATTAAAAAAACGCGCAGCGTCGGAGCGCCGTCGAGCGCGCCGCCTTCGCCGACCTGAAATGCCAGGCCTGTGCTTGCGTCTCTTCCGCTTGCGAGAAAATTCAAAATCGCCGCGATTGCTTGCTTCGGATCGACATCGCGCAGCGCGGCTTTCAGCGCGTCGAGTTGCTCGCGCGGATCTGCGCCAGTTTGCAGCGCGGCGAGGATTGCGTCGATTTGCGCCGATAGCGGGAGAGATTTCGCCGGTGTGGTTTTAGCGCGCGGCTGATTTTGCGAAGTTGCGGGCGCGTTTGAAAAAGGAGCGGAACTTTGCGGCAGCGGCGAAGTGTTGACGCGTTGCTTTTCCGGCGAAACTGCCGGGCGAAGCCATACCGTCGCTGCAAATCCGGCAAGAAACGCCGCGATCGTCAGCGCAACGAGCAGACGTTTTCTTTTCACAACGTCCGCCGCAATCCGTTAACGCAGGTAGCTGCCAATGAAACGTGCGGCTTTCGTATCAAGCACGCGAATGCCGCCGGAAACCGGATGATCGGAACCCGCGACGACCACGCCTACGACGTAGAGATTTCCGCTGCCGTCATCCTCGAGCACCGGTCCGCCGCTCATTCCGCCTTCGACGGAAATCGAGTCGTTTTCGTAAAAACCGCCGCGCGTGCGCGTGAAGGCATCGAGCGTCGTGACCGAGAGCAACTCGTCGCCCGTGTGAAACTCCGCGCCGTAGCCGAGCAGTTTGCTGCCGCCGCCGCTTGTGAGTAGCGTGGGATTCGCCCACCAACCGGCATACGCGCCGTCGGCAATCGTATTTCTAAAAACCATCGCGCCCATGTCATTCGCGAATGCGAGCACCGAGTCGGGGCCGTAGTAGTTTGCGTTCGTGCTGTAGCCGCCGAGGATGTATTTGCGCCGCGCGTATTGCGACGAAATATACGAGCCGCTGTAAAGCGACCGCGTGAAAAGCATGTGCGTCGACCAGCCGTAATCGGGATCCCACATCACGTGCCCGGCTGTGAGAACCGAGTGGGTCTTGATCACCGTGCCCGAGCCGACGTAAGCGGATCGCCCGCTGTAAAACTCCACCTGCCCGATCATCGAATACGGAAAGGTCCGTGCAAGGCTCTGGCCGGTCGGCGCGGGATTGCTCGCCGCGAATGCAAATGCGGATGCGCAGAAAATCGCGGAAAGGAATGCGGCGGTTTTTTTCATAGCGGGAGACGCGGGGAGAATTTTCGCTCAGGAATCAAAAAGAGCAAGTCCGCTGCCATTACGCAAAAAGGCCGCGCCGGAAAGCCAGCGCGGCCTTTTCTCAACGATGCCTCAAACTAGATCGCCTTCTCGTTCGTCTCCTCGGTGCGGATGCGCACTGCGGATTCGACCGGTAAAAGGAAGATTTTTCCGTCGCCGATCTTTCCCGTCTTCGCCGCGCGCACGATTGCCTGCACAGCGTTGTCCGCGACTGATTCCGACAGGACGACTTCGATTTTGATCTTCGGCAGGAAATCAACCGTGTATTCGCTGCCGCGATAGATTTCCGTGTGGCCTTTCTGGCGACCGAAACCTTTGACTTCGCTCACGGTCATCCCTTCAATGCCGAGTTCGGCCAGCGCTTCTTTTACTTCCTCCAGCTTGAAGGGCTTGATGATTGCTTCGATTTTTTTCATAGCTTGGCTCCTTTAAGATTAAGCCTCCAGGATGTAGCCTTCTTCGCCGTGTTCGTTGATGTCGAGACCCTGAGTCTCGACTTCCGGCGCAGGCCGCAGCCCGACGACTGCTTTCACGATCGTGCCGATAATCAGCGTGCCGACAATCGCGAGCACGAGAGTTACCCCCATTGCTTTGAGCTGCTCGATCCATGCACTGTGATTGGCTACGAGATCGGCAAGGCCGTTGGTTGTAGCCGGGTTAGTGCCTTTCGCAATGTTGCCGTTCACCGCAGGATCGGCGAAGAAGCCGGTGACCAACGCACCCAGTGTTCCGCCCACAGCGTGAACACCAAAGGTATCCAAAGCGTCATCATAACCAAAGACCGCTTTCAATTTTACGACAAAGATAAACGGGATAAGTCCCGCGAGAATGCCGATAATCACCGAGCCGGTCGAATTAACAAAGCCGCAAGCCGGAGTAATCACGACAAGACCTGCAACCGCACCCGAGCAAAAGCCAAGAATACTCGGTTTGCCACGCAGGATGTATTCAGCCATCGCCCACACGAATGAAGCAACCGCAGTAGCCAGCGTAGTCGTTGTGAACGCATTCGCGGCGATACCATCGGCTGCAACTGCGGAGCCGGCGTTAAAGCCATACCAACCTACCCAAAGCATCCCGGTGCCAACCATACAAAGCACGAGACTGTGCGGAGGCATCGGTTCTTTGCCGAAACCAATGCGCTTGCCGACCATCATGCAAAGAATCAATGCAGACCAACCCGAGGACATGTGCACGACTGTTCCGCCGGCAAAGTCCATCGCCTTGATCGAAGCGTTTGCATTCCAGACGCCATTCATTAGGCCATCCGCGCCCCACACCATGTGCGCGAGCGGGAAGTAAACGATGAACATCCAGAGTATCATGAACAAAAGAATCGCCGAGAACTTCATGCGCTCCGCAATTGCACCAATAATGAGCGCGGGAGTGATGATCGCAAACATCAATTGATACATGGAAAAGACATTGTGCGAAACCCAGTAGGAATAGTTTGTATTAGGCGCTGAGTTAACTCCTTTGAGAAAAGCAAAGCTCAAGTCGCCGAGGTATGGTTTGCCTGTCGAGAAGGCAAAGCTATAACCTACGGCCCACCAGAGAATGGTTACCAATCCGGCGAGCAAGAAGCATTGCGCGCAAACGGAAAGCACGTTCTTACGGCGAACCAGTCCGCCGTAGAAGAGCGCAAGGCCCGGCAAGGTCATAAACAACACCAATGCGGCGGAAGCCATCTGCCATGCGTTATGTCCCGGACCGGACGTGCCGACCGATGCAGTCGTGAGACCTTCGGGAATAGTTGCATTGCCATCCTTGTCCTTTGCCGTCTTCAGCGATGCAGTAGGATCGGAGTTGGTGAGATAAGCTTCCAGACCTGCGACGCGTTGTTCGAGTGTAGGAGCAGGAGCATCGGCAGCGTGTGCAGGAGTGCTGATGCCTGCGCCATACAAGCAAGCTATCGCCGCGATAGCAGTGAATTTAGGTAACTTCATAGTTTAATAATTAGTAGGGTTTGTTTGTGGGTTTGTGTTTTCGCTGAACAATTATCGCCAGCGAATGCGAACTGAGCCTCTGCCCAGGTCGGCGAGCCCTTAGCAGCACCCATGCCACCGGACACGC
The DNA here is from genome assembly GCA_021324395.1 of Spartobacteria bacterium. Taxonomy (GTDB): domain Bacteria; phylum Verrucomicrobiota; class Verrucomicrobiia; order Chthoniobacterales; family Chthoniobacteraceae; genus JAJPJG01. The sequence continues at coordinate 71,560 of JAJPJG010000055.1, forward strand.
CAGTGCTGATTACCAAAGCGTTACGCGGTTGCTCACCTCATACTGGCCAGGAACGTCCACTTCTTGCCCGCAGACGTGGAATTAGGTCTGACACGCTGAAAAACCCTTAAAAAGACGGAACGCCCCTTAGAAAAACACCGCCGAGCTCAGAAAAAAGCTTTGATACAAAAAACCGCGCCGGTCCTAATAAATAACGAAGGTCTGCTACGGTATGCAGCGCCGCTGCAAATAAAATTCAGCGCCCCTGTAGAGTCTTTTACGAGCCCCTGTTTTCGCGATCCCATTTCGCGACGGGATCCGAGTCCTTAATCCGTTGCTGCCACATCGCGTCGCTCACCGCCTTGCGATTATCGCTGCGGTTCGATGACCGTCGCAGCGCAACGACGACGATGGTGGTGATTGACGACACCACAACGACAGACAGGACCAGCCACGGCGGCCCTGCGACAAAATACCAGGCAAATTGTGTGCACATAGTTTTACTCCAGTTGCTGAATGACCTGCCGGACCGGATAGATCCACAGGAACTGCTCTTCGCGGCGCTCGATCGGCGCATAGAGCGGGTTGAGACTGATCAGGCGAAACAGCCGCTTATCAGGATCGACGATTTGAAATTTTTTGAACACGACGCCCTCGTCTTTTAGCCTGGCGATCACGAATTTTTCGTTCACCGGCTTCGAGCTGCAGCTCAGGACGGCAATATCTCCCTCGTTAAACCGCGGGCTCATCGAATCGCCGCGGATGCAAACCGCGATCGCCTTCGGATCGTCGATCTCGGTCGTCACGAAATTCTCCCAATCCCGAACCTCTTCAAAATCGATCACGTGCCCGGCCTGCGCCCAACCGAGCAGCGGGATATGACGCACACGGTTCTCTCTCTTCTCATCGTAACGGATTGCATCGAACACTCTCGGTGCCGCAGGTTGTAATATGTCCGACGTGTTTGCCAGGCTGCGTTGCACGCGGTAAAGCACCCGCCGCTCAACCGGTTTTTTGCCGGCGAGAACATCCTGCATCTCAGCCCAGGGAATTTTTGCACGTGCCGCAGCTTCCTCCGGAGTGATCCCGGCCTCGCCGATCATTTTTTCCAGCGCCTCGCGCAGATCGCCGACTTTTCCAAACATGGAACTCTCGTTTGCCAAATTTTCCAGCCGCCGCCTCAGTTTTTCACTCAATGGAACTTCCCCGCTCTGCACCCGCTTGAGCGTCCGCACCTCGTAGCCAATCCTCTCACCGAGCTGATCGAGGGAAAATCCCTGTGCAAGGAGCACGCCGTCGATGAGCTCTTTTGCCGTCAAAATAGCTCCTCAAAAAAAGTTCCAAATTTGGCTTGCGTGGTTTTCCAAATTTGGTTTACTTCATCCAAGATTGGCAGTTGCCAAATTCCAAACATGGCGAAATCAAAAACCCAAACATGGCGCGAACGCAAGGCAAAAATCATTCTGCGATACGGCAGTATCGCTCAATGCACCCGTGAGCTCGGCGTCAGCGACGAGGCAATTCGACTTACGATCAAGGGTAAGTGCCCCGGCGTCGCAAAAAAGCTGGAGGCGGCAGGCGTATGATGAGCGAAGCGGAATGCCAGGCACTTTTCGTCGCCGAATTGATCGAGCGGGCCCGCGCGCTGCCTTTGCGTGAAGCGGTCGGCATGCTCCGTGGCGCACTACTGATCGGCGGCGAGCATGAGGCACTGGAGGCAGTTCGCGGCGCCTATATCCAAATTTCCACCGGTGACGCGCAGCTCGAGCTCATCGCCTCCGCGCAGCGCAAACTCTGGGAGGTAAAAGAATGATCACTGCGCGCACCGAGCAGGCCGACTTCGACTTTCTCGTCCCGACACGGAAGGAACTGATGCGACCGGAGGAAGTGAGCGCATCGCTTGATCGCTCGAAGGACTTCGTTTACGACCTCGTGATCGAGGGGAAACTCGAGAGCCACCGGCAGGGGAGCAAGGAACGGACGTTCCTGCGGGTCACACGTCGCTCGGTAGTGCTCTACCACCTTGAAACCGCCAGCTATGAGCCGGCCGATTTCGCGCGCCGCCTCGCCGATCTCGCGAAAACACTCTCACCCGCCATGCGCCGGCAACTCGCGCAGCAACTTCTGGAATCATGAAAAAACCCCGCGTCATCAAATTTCCCAAAAACGACAGCACTGTCGTATTTGACAACATTGTTCAACATATCCACTCGTCATTTAACGCCGCGCAAAGGCACAAGCGCTGGCGTGTTTACGAGTCCCTCCGTTGTGGTTTTTTCTGCCTGATCGCGCGCGACTCACTACCGCACGGCAAGTTTTTGGATTGGCTTCGCAGTGACGTTGTTCACTCAGGCATCGAGGCCGAGTCGCGAGACGGTGCGATTCGCTCAATTCAGCGCTACATGAGCGTTGCGACCGCTTTCCTGATCGCAACCAAAATAAAGGAACACGACATCGTTAAATCCGGCTTCCTCAAGGGAGGAGACCAGGATCCAAAAATCCCAACCGTCGCCGTCCTAAATTGCGTGATTGCGAAAGAAATCGCGCGATGGGTCGGCAACCGCGGCCTTTATCAAATCTACGTGGATTGCGGCATCGTTCGCGAAAAGCCAAACCACGAGCAATTTCACGACCGGCATCCGGTTGATCCCGAAAAAGAGGCGCAGCTCGAGTTCGAAGACATCGTGCGTGTCGTTACCGACATCAAGGCGCAGGTCCGCATTCATCTCATCCAGGCGAAGATCTGGACCAAGCTGCCGAAGCGCGATCGGCAGGACCTGCTCGACGAGCTCGTCACCGTCACCAACGAAATCCGCGAGTCGCTGAAAGGACGCTAACCGATGCAGGCACTTGCCATCCTCGAAAGCTCACCCGTCGCCCGAACCGATGCCGACCGCCTCAAGCGCGCGCGGCTGCCGGACGCGGTGAAGATCGAGGTCGACCTGCTCGAGCGCGCGATGATCTTCATCGCCTCTGCACGAAAGGTGAAACCGGCCTGCACGGAGATTGCAGCGTCGCTGCACGGCCGGCGCGGTTGCTCGGCGGACAGCCTTTACCGGAAGTATTACAAATGGCTGCGCGCCGGCCGGCACTGGTCCGCGCTGGTGGATCTCGCGAAGGCGCCGGAGGAACGCACCAGCCTCGACGATGAGTTCCTCGATTTCGTGATCGGCCTTTGCCAGGGCAACAAGCGCAAATGCAAGCCGGCCGTGCGCACGATGATCCGCGAGCACTGGCGCGCCGGCAAGCCGGTGCCCGGCTACGGCACATGGCAGGAATGGTTTCAGCGCACCTACCCGACACAACCGGTGCCGGCGATCTGCCCGCCCGATCTCCCGCGCGGCTGGACGTATGAAAACATCATGCGCTACGTGCGCAAACGCACCGCCGGCGTCGATCTCGACCTCGCGCGGCAGGGCATCGCCGCCGGCCTTGCGAAATTACCGGCGATTCCGGGCACGCGCCGCGACCTGCGCGCCGGCGAGTTTGTGACGATCGATGACGTGAAGCTCGATTTCCAGGTCCATTGCGACGGCGTGAATCGCCCCGTCGACGTCGTCGGCCTGGTCGCGCTCGAGATCGGCTGCGAGCTCGGCGTCGGCTTCGGGTTGCGCCCGTCGCTCCCGCGGCCTGATGGCTCGGTCGATCGCATCAAGCTGCGCGACATGAAGGCGCTGATCGTCCGCTACCTTCTCACCTACGGCTATCCGGAATATGGCATGACGTTTTTGCTCGAAAACGGAACGGCGACAGTGGGCGAGAACTTTGCGCAGGCGGTTTTCGAGCAAACCGATGGACACGTAAAAATCGCGCACACGAGCATGCTGCGCGGCACGGTTTACGAGGGCGGTTTCAAGGACCGCGCAATCGGCAACAGCCGCGGCAAATCATGGGTCGAAACATTTTTTAACAGCGTCCACAACGAGGCCGCGACGCTGCCTGGACAAACCGGCCGGCGTTACGACGTCGCGCCACAGGAAGCGCACGGACGCTCTATCGAGCTCCGCGCGCTCGTCGAGGCACAACGCCGGCTGCCGGCGAATCTCGCCCGCGAATTTCGGATGCCGTATTTCAACCTCGAGCAGGCATCCGCGGCCGTGGCGGAAATCTTCGCGCGTTTAAACAGCCGCACCGATCACCGGATCAAGGATTTTGAGGACGTGCTCGAGTGGCGCCTCACCCCGCACGAGCAATGGCGTCCCTACGCCGAGCTGCTCGCGGTGCCGCCGGCCGTGCGCGAACATGTTTTGACAAACAAGCGGAGGGAACAACCGATCGAGCGCTGGAACCGGTTGCGCGCCGGCGTCCGCTTTTACCAGCTCCACGCGACGGCCGTGCCGGTGCTGCTCGAGGAGCAGGCGCTTGCCCGTTTTGAAAATGGCGAAATCAAATTCAGGCACGAGGGGAAGGATTACCTTTTCTCGCCCTATACGCCGGCAAACCGCGAGACACTCGCGCAGCTCGAGCAGCGCGAGAAATACCTCGCCTATTTCGACGGCGCAGCGCTCGCCGCGGATCCGCGCGACGGCTACACCGACGCCGCGCAGCAGTGCATTTTTTTGACGGACGGCAAAGGCCGTTACATCGGGCAGCTCTGGCGCACACACGGCATCAGCCGCAAAGATCGCGCGGCCGGCAGCGCCGCGATCGAGCAGAAGCAGCGCATGTTAAACGATGCGCTCGCGCGCGTGAATCGCCGGCAGCCGCTCGAGCGCGAACTGCGCGAGGCGGACATCGAGCACAACCTCGAAGTGCTCGCCCGCGACAACGCGATCGAGGTCGCACCGGTCAACGCGATCGAGGCCGGCCCGACTGCCGCCGCGGTGAACACCGCGATCGCCGGCGCGAAGCGGCAGACCGTGAAGCGCCGCGAGATCAGCGGCTCGCAGGCCGCACGCGAACTGAGCGCAAAGCAGCTCAAAAAACTTTCCACCAAAAGCGGAAAAAGCCCATCCGGCGCTGAAGACGCCGGATGGGCTTAAACACAACTAACTGACAACCCACACCAAAAACACATGACTGAAAAAAACACAACTGAAACCGCGCCGCCGCCGGAGCTGATGCCGATGCCACAGGTGATCGCCGATCTGATCGCCGAGCAGGGCGACATGAGCGACGCGAAATTCTGCCGCGAATATAATTTCGCCTACAGCGACAACGTCTGGGGCCGCGTGCGGCGCTGGATCAATGCCGACCCGAAGAGCCCGAACTACGGCAAGCATTTTTACCCCGGCGACATGGCGGAAGTCCTTGTCGCGTGCGAGGCGATGCTGCGCCGGATCAAGGAGCGGAAGGTGCTCGCTTCAAAAATCCGCGCCGGCACGCGGTTCATCGAGTTCACGCATTTCGAGACGATCTTCAACCGGATCAAAATCCTCCTCGAGGGCGAGACACAGAACCGCGGGCTGATGTATCTAGCACCGAACGGCGGCGGCAAAACCGCGCTCTGTCGCGAGGCGATCGCGCGCGAAGGCGGCACGATCGTCGAATGCCGCGAGAGCTGGCGCGACAGCTACTTCGCCGCGATCCTCGATACCTGCCTGAAAGTCGGCGCGAAATACGACGGGCGCCCGCCGCGCAACAGCCGCGAGGCGGAGCAGGCGTTGATTACGGAGTTAAACAAGCGCAAAGGCATCCTGGCTTTTGACGAGGGCGAATACTTCGGCAAGTGCTCGCTTTCGCTGATCAAGCTGATCCTTAACCACACTCCTACGATCGTGCTCATCACCGCGATTCCGCAGCTCTGGAATCGCGTGCAAAACGCCGCGTGGATCGAGTCGCTCGCGGTCGTGCGGCGCATCGATCATGTCGAGGAGCTCACGCTCATTCATCCGGGCGACGTGCTGAAGTTCGTCGAGATGCGCAAGGTGAACCTCAACGGCACGTCCGAGGAGAGCTGCCGCATCATCGCGCGGCACGCGAATAATTTCGGGCGCTACGACCTCATCGGGCGCGTGCTCGATCGCCTTGTCGATGAATCGCCAAAGGAATATGGCGAGGTCGAGAGCGCGTGCATTGCCGTCGAGCAAATGATGCGCGCACCGAAGGGAGACGCACGATGAGCCGCAAATTCAAAGTCAACGTCGGAATCTATGTCTTCGCGTCCGTAGAGATCGAGGCGCAGAGCGCCGCGGAAGCAGAGAGCCGCGTGCTGCACGAGCGATATCGCCCGGACGACCTGCAGCTCTTCGGCGACACATTCAAGCCGGACATCGTTTTCAACGGCGAAGCCGTGGAGGTGACACGATGAACACGGAAACCAATCGCGAAAAATGCCTCGCGCTCATCACCGAGCGCACGCGCACAGTCCGCCTGATCGCGCTTTGTTTTGAGCGGCTCGAGGACATTGACCGCCGGATCGAGGGCATCGAGCTGAGCGAGCAGGACCGCGCCGACGTGAACCAGGCCGTCGAGGTGACGGAAGGCATGCTCGCCGAAAGCATCGGCCCACGCCTGCATTCGCTGGCGCACGACGAGGATCCATTCGCCGCCGGCGTCACGGCCGGCATTCACGAAATCATGGACCGCACGGAAAGCGAGGTCGCACGATGAGCGCAATCACCACGAAAAATCGGGGGGGGGGCAAACGCAAGGCGAGCGTGCTCACCATCAAGATTTTCAAGCGCCGCGGCTCGCGTTACTGGCAGGCGCTCATTCGCCACGGCAAACTAAAAAAGCGGATCACCACGCGCTCCATCATGGAGAGCTCGGCGCGGGAATTTGCGGAGCTGGCATATCGCCACTTCGCCCGCGAAGCACGGAAAGGAGCGCTTAAATGAAGCGCGTAAAAGTGACCACCAGCGCGATCAAGACCCGCGCCGAAGTCGAGCGGCTGGTGCGCGAGACCGTGAAGCTGCAACTCGACCTGGAAGCGAAAATCGTCCGGCGCGATCGCGTGGTTAAGCGCGTGCAGGAACGCGCCAACGCCGGCATCAACACTATCACGGTGGAGATCGAGAAAAACCTCGCCCTGCTCGAGCAGTGGAGCGAGGTCCACCGGGAGAAGGAATTTGGAAAGGCGCAATCACTCAAGTTTGACGGTCACACCATCGGCTGGCGGTTAGGCAATCACGCCGCGAAACCGATGAAAGGCCGCACTTGGGCCGACGTCGTCGCGCGGCTGCGCGATATGCGCAAGAGCGTTCGCCGTTTGTTCCTGCGCGTGAAAATCGAGGCCGACAAGGAAGCGATGATCAAGGCGCGCTTCCACCCGCGGCTGCTCGCCCGCTTTGGCGTGCAGATCGTGCAATCGGAAACCTTCTTTCTCGATCCCGATCGCGAAGGCCAGGCCGAGGCGCTGTTAACAGGTGACAAACACGAGGTGATGGCATGAGCGCCTTACTCCTCACCTACACGCCGCACCACGAACGTGACCTGCGCGAGCCGTTCATGAACATACCCTGCGGCGAGGAAATCAATTACGAGGATCCGCATGTTTTTTGGTGCCAGGGATTCTGTTTTGAATTTCTCCCGTCGCGATTCCACCCGCGCGGCCTGGTGCCGATCGCGCAGGTGACGACGGCGAGCGTGGAGCATTATCAAAACGGAACGCACGACGATTACTGCATGACGATCCTGTTTCACGATCGCGCCTCATATCGCGCTGCGCACCGGATCGCCCGCCTCATCCGCGGCGCCCGCGTCGTCCCGCGAAAGCTCGTCGACCAGATCGACTGGATCGACCTCTCCTATTTTCACATCGCGTTTTTTCCGGAGGTGGCGGCATGAGCGCACTCGCATTACTCGCACACCGCACCGCGTCTGAAAGCTCGTTTCTCGACGCGTTGCCGGAGTGGCTGAAATGGACGCTGATCTTCGCCGGCTGGATCATCGGCCTCGCGTTCATGGGCGTTTTTTTCGGAGGACGGCGATGAACATCCTCGCCGATCTCAAACCGGAAACATGGCCTGAGATGACGCTCGTGCTGGTGCTCGCGGGCGGGCTCTCGCTCTCCGGCTGGTTTGCCCGCGGCCGCTACGAGCGCGAGAAACGCCGGCGCAGAAACGCGCTGCCATACGGAATGCACCGGCCATGAAAAACCTCTGCCTGAAATCGCAAGCCGAGCTGCGTGCGGAAAAGGCGCGCCTGGCTGCGCTGCCTCCGAGCAAGACCCGCGACGAGCATTACCGTGCGGTTGTCGCCGAGTTAAACAATCGATTCAGCATCCTTCCCAGTTTTTACGAGAGACCATTATCCAGTGGCATGACGGAAAAGGTGCCCGCTTTTCACTGCACCGAAGCATGATCGAAACCATCCACAAAAAATTCTGCGAGCTGACGGGCGTGGAAAAACTCACGCTCTCCGCGTTGCGGATGCAGATTTGGAGCGACTTCATCTCGCGCGGGTTTACGGAGGCGGACCTCGAGCTCGTGGTGATGTGGATCAAGCGGCAGATCCCGCGCGGCTCCGGCTTTTCCAATCTCTCGCTGCAGTTCAGCACGTTTTTCAAAAATGGCGTCGATACCTTCGAGGAGCGGCTCGCGCTCGCGAAGCTGAAACGCCGCCCGATCTGCGAGCCGGTGAAACCGTCCGCGCCGGCGCCACAACCGTCGCCTGGTGACGACGCGCTGCGCGAACGCGGCCGCGTGTTGCTCGGCAAATTTAAAAAGGAGCTGCGTCCATGAACCGCGCCGAGCTCTCGGAGATCCGCATCGCGCACGGGCATCTTTGCACGGCGTTCCTCACGCTGCGTCTCGCGCAGGAAAAATTCAAGCAGAGCAATCCCGAGGCCGCGGCGCGTATCGGCAACATCGTCGCGCCGCTCGATGCGCTGATCCCGAGCTACACGGATTTTGACAACGCCACCAGCTACCGGAGGCGCGCATGAACGAGCTGCTCGTTTACACCTTGCGACCGGATAACACGGCGCTCTGGCTGCCGGAGTCGCTCGCAAATGCGATCCACGCGCATCGCGGCGATCGGCTCACGGAGGATCAATTTCAAAACCCGCAGGTGCAGGAGCTGATTGCGCTGCGCGCGAGGAAAACAAAATGAGCTTCTCAGAACGGCAGCAAGTCAATTTCCGGAAACTCGAGCATGTCGCCTGGACGAAGCATTGCGAGGCGAACGGAATCGAGATGGGGCCGAAGAAAGACCGCGCGGTTTACACGGAACTTTTTAACGCCTGGCACCGGGAGCAGTTGATGAAAGCAGTCGGGAAGGACTCGACGACGATGTGCGATCGCAAGCGCGATTTCATCCCGGTGATGGCGCATTTCGAGGAACTCGCCGACACCGGGTTTTACTGGCGCTTCAAGACTTTTGACGACAGCGAGCGTCGCGTGATCCACGCGATCAAGGAAGTCTGCCATGCCGCCGATTTCAGCGAGGATTACGCGCGGGGCATCGCGCGCCAGGCATTGCGCCGCGACGACACGCCGCTACTCGAGTCGCTCAATCCCGCGCAGCTCATCACCGTGCTCCGCGCGCTCAAGATTCACGCAAAAAGAAACGTTAAACAAACAGCGGAGGAACCGTTTTGAACGAAACCGAAAACATGAGCAACGAGCAACGCCACGCCATTTACAAAAATCTCGCCGGCACAACCTGTGTCTGTGGGTCCGCAAAGAAAGCCCGGCAATCACTCTGCCGCGCGCATTATTTCCGGCTGCCGCCGGGAACGCGCCAGGCGCTCTACGAAACCGAAGGCTATCCCGAGACGTTTGCGCGTGCGTGCGAAACGCTCGGGCTCGCCTTGCCGGAAACCGGAGTCGCGGGATGAGCAACGAAGTCGCCAGCTTCACCGTCCGTTTTGCCGACAGCATCGAGGGCATCGAGATCAGCGTCACGCTGCCGATCGGCGTGCCGGCGGCGCGCATGGAACAAATCGCGGAGGACATGACGAGCGTCATCTGGGGCGATCGCGCCGATCTCAAATTGCAGGCGCGGATAAAACTGATGCAAGCGCGCAACGAGGCGCAGCTCCCGTCGCTGCCGGGATTGGGAGGCGCATGAAACGCCGCCGCACAGCAATCCCGCCGCAGGCCACGTGGCGCGAGAAAAAGGAAGCGCGCGAAATAATTCATCGCATCGAGGCGCGGCAGGCGCGGCTTTTGAGACTCATCCGGCTCAACCCCAAAATGGAGCATTTGTTTTACACATGAAGCTTTCCATGCGAATCGCGTTTTGCGCCGTTGGCTGCGTGAGCTGGCTCACACTTTCCGGCTGCGAAACCACAAAACCAACGGGAGTAAGTTCAAAACGTAATGGCGATTGGCTCGACTTTTACGATGCACAAAACCGCTGGATCGGCGGCGCGAATGTGAAGGCTTTCGAGGGCGGGTATGACTGCGGTGAAGAATCAGCGCGCCGGCACGAACTGGAGCAGATCGAACAATATCATGAAACTCGTCGTTGAAGTTCTGAAATGCTGTGAGGTCCAATACCGACGCCGGCGGCCCATCGGCGAGCCATTCCCTGGAACGCACCAGGAAGATTGCTGCAGGTGCGGCAAGCCGCTGCCGTGGGATCCGAAATTCGAGGATCTGAGCAACGACGTCATGGAAGCGGCGCAGCCGATCATCTCGAGCAAACCCGATTTCCGCTGCCGCGTCGCGAGCACTGAGGCAAGGCCGGTGGACGACACCGGCGTGCGGCTCCGCAATTTTCACACGTGCGGCGCGGAGATCTTCACCGGTTATTCCAATTTCAACGGACATCACTTCGATGTGCATTTTTACGAGTCACGCGAAGAGGCCGATCCGATCTGCGAATGTCCGCATTGCGGCGATCCGTTACACACCGGAAATGTCCGGACTCCGCACGAGTTTATCGACATCAATCTCCGCGAGCCGGCGGAGGAAACGCACCCGAGCGGACTCAGCGGCGAGCACGACGTCGTGCTCGATGCGATCCACGAAGAGGCGCTGCATGGAGTGGAGTGATGAGCACGCAACCCGAGTTCGACTTCAACGCGCAGCCGGCATCGGAACAGGCGCCGGCGGACATCGCGGAGAAAATCAAAAAGCTTTTGCGGCTCGGCAAATCGTCGAACCGGCACGAAGCGGAGCTCGCGCTCGAGCGCGCATTCCGGCTCGCGCAAAAATATCGCATCGACGTCGAGAGCCTCGATCTCGATGAGGAAAGCGAGAAGCTCGCGCACGAATGGTTCCGCTTTGAAAAACGCGCGGGCTACCTACATTACCGCGCAATGAATGTGGTGGAGGGATTCTTCCGCGTGAAGGTCGGATGGTCCATTTCGCGCATTGTTTTCATTGGTCGCCCCACCGATGTCATGATTGCGCGTTACGCCTTCGACTTCATTGTGCGCACCGGCAAACGGGAGTTGCGCGGTTTTGAAATCAGCGAGCGCAACGCGCGTCGGAAAATGAGCACCGGCAAGCGCGAAAATTTCATCGAGGGATTCATCTACGGAATCATTCAGCAACTCAAAACCGTTTCGGAAGAGATCGTTCTCGATGACGCGAAGACGGCAATCGTCGTGGCGGAGGAAGCCGCGCGCGAACGCTACTTTCATGAACGTCTTGGAGGCAGCAAAGAGGAGCGATCTCTGCCGACGCCACGCCTGAACAGAACCGCGCTGATGCACGGCTACGATCGCGGCCGCGAGACGCGCATCAACCAGCCGTTAAACAATGGCGCGAGCGCCGCGCCGTTGATGTTGACATGAACTACGACGAGCTGCGCCCGAATACAAAGCGCCTGCTCGCGCGTTTTTTCGATGTGAGCGACGACGGGCTCGCCGCCACGCGCCGGGTCAAGCCGCAAAGCATCGAGAGCGCCGTCGCTTGGTGCCGCGCGGAGCGCAACCGGATCAAACAACGCGCCTATCTCGCGCGGAAGCGATCGCGCGCATGAGCGATCAACTCGATCTCGATTTCATCCGCACGGAGCCGGCGCAGCTCGAGCTCTTTCGCGGATTGCTCGCGAAGCATGGCTGGTTGACACGCAAGGAACTCTGCGCGCAGACAGGGTGGAGCGAGCGGATCGTGCGCAAGGTCGCGGAGCAGCTCGGCGCGGAAGTGGTGCGCGGGCAGCGCGGCTTCAAGCTCACCTCGCAGATCGAGCGCGAGGAAATCGGCGTGATGCAGCAGGCGTCCGACGCCGCGATCAGCCAGGGCAAGGCGATGATCCGCTACGGTGTGGCGTTGCGGCGCGTGTTGCACTCCCTCGTCGGCTAAGAAATCAAAAACCGTAGACGGTGACGGTTGGTGTGGTTGGTGGTCTGGATGCTTTTGCGGAGGCGCGGCAAGGTGCGGCTTTCAACCGATTCACCATGAACATCGTCGCTTATCTCCAGGGCAAAAAAACCTACATCGTGATGGCCATCGCGTTTGTTTACTTCGGCGGGGTCGGCATCGGCCTCTGGCCGCACAACATCGCGATCGACGGCATCCTTGCCTCGGCGGGAGGAGCGGCGCTGCGCGCGGGAGTCGCAAAAAACGCAATCAACACGCCGTAAAACAAAAATCATGAAAACAAAACACGCCGCACTCACCCTCATTCTGCTCGCCGTCTCCGCCGTCACCGGCTGCGCATGGATGCAGCAGCATCAATCGCAAATCCAGACCGCGGAGAAAACGATCGCGACCGCCGCGCAAGTCGCCGCGCCGTTTGTCAGCAACAAAAAGATTTCCGACGACCTTTACGCCGTCGCGGCCGTCGCGAATGCGTATGGCTCCGAGCCGGTGCCGACGAACATCCTGCAGGCGACAACGCAGCTCCCGCAAGTCGCCGGCGTGGTGCTCCCGCTCGTGACCGGACGCCAGAACTCCGCGCAAACCGTGAAGATTCTCGACGGCGCCGCTCAGATCCTCGCCTCACTCGGCGGCAGCGCACCACCGGCCGCGCAGTAGCGCAGCCGCCCACACACCGCCGACGCGATGCTCCGGCTTATTCCACTCTGCGCGCTGCTCTTCGCCGGCTGTGCCGGCTACGACGTGAAGATCGGCGCCGCGTGGAAGATGACCGATGGCAGCGAGCTCGGCGCGAGCGTGGATGTCACGCGGCTGCGCGACGCCAAGACCGTGGTGCTGCCGCATTTCGTAAAATGAAAATCTTCATCGTCATCATTGCCATTTTTACTTCCGCCGCGGTGATCATCGCGCCGTTTTTTCGCCCGACACCGCGCCGGCGTTTCGAGTTCAGCAACCACGGAACGGAATGAGACAGGACGCCGCCAAACGCCACGCCCAGGAACTCACCGGCAAACCGTGTAAAACACGCGTCGTGAAGCTCGATCCCGCCGCGCCCAAGCGCTGCTGCATCTACATCGACGGTGCGACGCAGACGCCCTACCACGGCGAGACGTGGCAGGAAGCGGCGGACAAATTGAGCGTGCGCTACAAGCACCGGAGGAAAAGGAAATGATCGGCATCGCGCAGATCGGCGACGTGGTGATCCGGCAGGAGCGCAGCACCGGCGCGACGATTTTCATCGCCGGCATGCGCATCGATGCCGATGGCTCGCCGCACGCGTATCATCCCGACAACGTCTCCGGCCTCGACGATCTCACAAACGCCGGCAAGCCGGGGCAATGGTGGGGCCTCGCATGCGACCACGAGGGCGAGCCGTATGTGCAGCGTGCGGGCGATCCGGCGCCGGGCTTTTACGTCTCGCAGACCGCGCTCGAGTATCGCCAGTTCAACGAGGAGGACCCGCGCCGCTACGTCGACAGCGAGCAGATTCCCTACATCGTGCTGCCGCGCGGTTATCCCTGCAAACCGCAGCTCGGTTGCGACGTGAGCGTCGTCAACCTGCGCAACAAAAAATTCTCGCACGCAATCTACGGCGACGTCGGGCCGGCGGATCAAATCGGCGAAGGCTCGATCGCGCTGGCAAAGGCGCTCGGCATCAATCCCGACGCGCGCACCGGAGGCATCGCCAACGGAATTTTATACATCGTCCACGCATGATTTTTCTCGGAACTGGATTTGAAAACACCGACGCAAGTTTGCTCAGGGATTTGGCGATCATTGCCGCGGCCGTGGTTGCGTTCGCCGCTTCCATCGTCGGGCTGATGGTCGGGATTAAAAAACTCCGCGAAACACCACTGCCGACAATGGATGAACTCAAAAAACTCGCCTCGAAAGCCAAGTCGGACGGACCGCCGCAACCGCTGGTTGTGCGCGCGGAAGTCGAATACGTGAAGCAGCCGGATTTCAAGGATTTTGAGGACTACGTGCACGACGCGCATCACAAATTGCGCAACGAGCTGCAGGCGATCCAGAGCTCGGCGGACCATCGCGACCAGGCACTCGCCGCGCTCGAGGAACGCTCGCAGGGCTTGAGCACGCAGATCACCACGTTGAGCAGCCGCATGGACACCGGCTTCCTCGAATCGGCGAAGAAAAATTCGCAGGCGGTCGGCACCCTGCACGGACAACTCAAAACTGCGGAGATCAAGCTCGCCGCGGTTGAGGCCGATGGAAAAACGAACGCGCATAAACTCGACCAGATCGATGCAAAACTCGACCGCCTCATTGAACGCGCAGGACGCAAATTGCCATGAACGCCGAAACGCTCGAACTCCTCCGCGAAAAAATCCTGATGCAATGCCGCGCCGCGTCATCTCGCGGGATTACGATCGAGACGATTTTGCGCGGGCTTCAAATCGCCGGCTACGTTGTCGACCAGGAACAACTCGAGCGCGAGCTGCGCCACCTGGTGAGCGCGGGCCTCATCCAGCCGATCGCCGGCGCGAGCCTGACGCCGGCATTGCGCCGCTACGGCACCACGGCCGCGGGCGATCACGAGCTCGAGCGACGCGGTCTTTTGTGACATGGCCGATCAAAACAAAATCGCCCTGGAACTCAGCAGCGAGCAGCTCACCGAGTTTCTCGACAAGTGCTGGAAAACGCCGCGTTTAACACTCGCGAAAGTGCAGGCGCTCGCGGCGCAATACGGCATCGCCGTTTCGCTGATGGGCGCGAAAAGTTTTCGCGACACCACCTTTTCACGGCACCTGCAGCGCATCAGCAAAGCCTCTGAACTGGCCGACCAGGTGCGCGAGCTGAAGAAGGCCGGGAGCGGCAAGGCGCTCGGCGATGCCGCGGAGGCGCTCGTCGGCGAACAGCTCATCGACACGCTCATCGAGTTTGAGGATGCGAAAAACACACACGCGGACGGCGGGCTCGAGGCGCTCAATGCGCTGAGCAAAATCACGAAGCGATTGACCGACAGCGAACGCGGCCGCGCCGCGCTCGAGCATCGCATCGACACCGACAAAGACGATGCCGCGCGCCGCGTGCTCAAGGATCCGGAGCTGCTCGCCGCGATCGCCGCGATCGCACGCGACAACTCCATCAACGAGGGCGAAAAAATCGCGCGGGTGCGCAAGCGGCTCTTTGGCGAGCGGCCACAGAACTTCGAACAGGCGCGATGATCACGCTCAAGCTCGCGCTAGCCTGGATGACGGTCCTCGGCCACGAATGGAGCCGCTGGTTTTTGATCTGCATGGTGAGTTCGCTCGCCGTGGTAGTGACGCCCGGCGTCAACAACGACCTGCCGCAGGAACCGCTCGTCAAATTCCGCCAATACCAGGAACGCGTTTTTTGGGACCACGAAACCAAGACGCAGATCCTGCATTGGTCGCGCCAGATCGGCAAAAGCTACACGCTCGCCGCGTGGGCCGTCGACCGGCTGCTCAAATATCCCGGCCGACTTGTCACGGTCCTTTCCAACTCGAAGGACAACGGCGCCGAGTTTGCGCTCAAGGCCCAGGAAGTCGCGCAGAAGCTCGGGCTCGCCGCGCAATACGAGGACCTGAGCGGCGACTTCAAGTTTGAAAACATGCGCCACGAGGTGCGCATCAACGTCGGCGGGAAGATCGGCCGCATCAAGGTCCTCGCCGCCAACCCGCGCACCGCCCGCGGTTTCTCCGGCGATCTCATCCTCGACGAGTTTGCGTATCACGAGGATTCGCGCGCGATCTGGGAGGCGGCGGAGCCGATCATCTCGAGCAATCCCGATTTCCTCTGCCGCATCGCGAGCACCGGCAACGGCCGGCTCAACATGTTTTACCAGCTCATCAGCGAGGCGCGGATCTCGTATTACCGCGTGCGCCGCTCGGACGCGTGGAAAATGGGCGCGATCAAGATCTACAGCGCGATCGACGGCCGCGAAGTCACGCCGGATGAAGCGCGCGCGGAGGCGAGCGACAAACGCGCGTATGATCAAAACTACGAGTGCACATTCGAGGATGAAAGCATGCCGCTGCTCACGCAGGAGCTCATCAGCGCGGCGGAGCGGATCACCGGGCTCACGATCGATCATGGCGAATGGAGCATGGCGACGATCCAGCGGCTTTTCCGCGCGGACGGAATTTTGGAAGCCGGCTACGACATTGCACGCTTTCGCGATTTGTCGGTGATCACGGTGCTGGAACGCGTCGGCCCCGTGCGCCGGATGATCGGCATGCTGGTGATGGAAAACATGCGCGGGCCGCAACAGATCGAGCAGGCGCGCGTCCTGTGCCGGATGCCGAAGTTTCGCCGGATGGAAATCGACATGACGGGATTGGGCCTTTTCCTTTTCGAGCAGCTCGAGGATGAGTTCGGCAGCGATAAAATCGGCGGCGTGAATTTCTCGACCACGGAACCGGTCACCGATCGCATCCGCACCGAGGGCCGCTCGGCATTGACCGCGAAAGTCACCGAGATCATGGCGACGGAGCTGCTCGGTTGTTTCGAGGACAAGACGATCGAGATTTTTGCCGATCCCGATTTACGCGACGATCTGCGCAAGCCGGAGAAAGTCACTTCTCCCGGCGGCCGTGTCAGCATCGCCTCGAGCCGCGACGCGAAAGGCCATGCCGATCGCTTCTGGTCGATCGCGCTCGCCGTCCGCGCCGGCTCACACGAGGGCGATCCCGGCACCTTCCATCGCTTCGTGCAAAGCATCTCGCAGCGTTTCAGCCGCACCGTCGCGCGTCGCGATCGCACCTGCATCGGATTATGAACCAGCTCGCCTCCAGTTCGCCGCTTTGGCGCCTGATCAACCTCAACCCGCTCATCGGCCTCAGCGCGCCGCGGCTCGTCTCGCATTTTCACTACGGCGAGCGCGGGCAGTATGCCGACCTGCAGTGGCTCTACCGCTTCATCGAGAAGCGCGACGCGGTCGTGCGCGCGGTGAAACGCCGGCTCAGCAACGCTCTCACCGGGCTCGACTGGTCGATCAAGCCGATGCCCGGCTACGACGAAAACGATCCCGACGTCAAAAAGCAGAGCAAGGAACTCAAGGAGGCTTACGACAAAGTGTCGAACCTGCGCAAGGCGCTCACCTTTCTCGCGCTCGCCGATCTGCGCGGCTTTGCGCACCTCGAGAAAATTTACGCGGGCGAAAACGCCGGCACCGGCGCCGATCCGTGGGATGTGACCGAGCTGCGCATCGTCCCGCAATGGCATTGGGTGCGCGACGGGCTTTATGGCGACTGGTGCTACAACGAAGAGGCGCTGCAGTGGCTGTCGCCGGATAATCCGGTCAACCCGGAGCATTTCGTCATCCGCGACGTCGACGATCCGGCCGACGAGATTTTCACGATCTGTTTTTTGCGCAAAAACACGAACGAGAAAGATTGGGATGGTTTCCTCGAGACTTACGGGATCCCACCGATCTTCATCGAGGGACCGCCGAACGTGCCGAAGGAAAAAGAGGGCGAATACCAAAGCATGGCTGAGAAGGTCGTCAGCGACACGCGCGGCTACATCCCGAACGGCGCGAAGGTCCACACGCTCACCGGCCGCGAGGGCGCGACCAATCCGTTTTCCGATCGCTTGAAATATCTCGATGAGATGATCGTGATTGCCGGCACCAGCGGCAAACTCACGGTCCTCAACGAAGCGACCGGCATCGGCGGCAGCCAGGGGAAGGTGCACCAGGACACGTTTAACGAAGTCGCCGCCGCGCAGGCCGCGCAGGTGAGCGAGATCATGCAGGAGCATTTCGATCGCGTGTTCCTGCAGCGGAAATTCCCGAACCAGCAGCCGATGGTTTATTTTGAATTTGCGCCGGTGGACGAGGAGGATACGCAGGCGCACGTGGACAACGCGCAGAAGCTCGGGCAGGCCGGTTACGACATCGATCTCGAGCAGCTCGGCGAAAAAAGCGGCTACAAGCTCTCGCGCCGCGCCGCACCCGCACCCGCACAAAATTCGTTACCGCAAAAAGAAGCAGCGCCGGCGCAGCAACCCGACACAGCGGCGAAAGTCACAGCGCCGCAACCGGCCGGGAAACCGGTTGCTGACGCACCGGCAACGAGCTCGAGCGGCGAGGCCGATCCACAGCTCGTGCAAAACGCGATCGCCGCGGATCTCGGCGTCCAGGCGCGCTGGCTCGCGCCGCTCAACCAGCTTTTCAGCGATCTCATCGCAAAGGCGAATGACGGCACGCTCGACGACGCCGCGCTCGCCGCCGCGGTGAAGCAGGCGCAGAGCTCGATGCCCGAGCTGCTCGGCGAACTCAATGTCGCGGAGCTGCAGGGGGCGATTGAAAAGGCGATCGGGCCTGCGGCCGTCAAGGGCGCGACCGACGCCATCCGCGCAAAGGTCCAGCCAGCCGCTTAAAATGCCCGCCAGCGATTTTTCGCGCGTCAACGGTGCGGATTTTCCGTCACGCGTGTTTGCAGAGCCGTGGTGCGTTTTGCAGAACGCTTTAAAAGGCGGTGACGAGCAGGAAAAGCAGCGCGGCTGAACCTTCCGACAATTTTAAATGGAAATGTCCAGTAAACGACGCATCCGTAGAAAATCCTGCACGGGCAAGGTCCAGTTTCCCGATCTCACCCGCGCCACCGCCGCGAGTATCGCGCTTTTCAAAAACAAAGGAGAGCGCGTCGGCGCGTATCGCTGCCGCTTTTGCAAGCAGTATCACATCGGCCACAAACCGGGATCATTCATCCAGCTCGTGAAAGGACAGACTGAATGAAAACTCTACTGGCTGGCTTTCATCAGTTGCTCGATGAATCGCTCAAGCTCGAGGACGAACAAAAGCGGCTTTCAAAAAAACTCCTGCGCATTCGCCGCGCGCAGCCGCAGAATCTGGCCATGATCAAAAGCCAGATCCGCCGCGAGATCGCCACGGAGAAGGAACTCGACTCGGTGAATCGTAATCTTTTTTCCATCAACATCCGGCTCCGGAACTTTGCCCGCGCTTTCCGGTAAAGCGGCTTTTTCTATGTTTGATTTCGAAAAACCGCAGCCGCTGGCCGACGCCGTCGCGCAGCTTTCACAAAAGACGCCGATCGGCTCGATGCTCCGCACCGCGGAATGGCAGCAAATGCCGGCGGCGTTGCGCGACCAGGCGTTTTTTTCCGCCGGCGTCGAGAGCGTGCGCGTGCTCCAGCGCGGGCAAAATGTGCTGCTCGATATTTTAAACCAGGCGCGCGACCCGGAAACCGGCGCCTACAAATTCGACCGCTCAAAATTCATCGCGGACCTGCAAAAGTTTTCGCTCGCGGAAGGACTCAAGCCGGCGGAACCGGAAAAGCAGGGCGGCCTTTTGGATCCGACCGCGGAGGCGCGGCTCGGGCTCATCTACGAAACACAGATCGGCCTCGCGCAAGGCAAAGCCTATTGGCTGCAGGGGCAGGATCCCGACATCCTTAACGCGTGGCCGGCGCAGGAGCTCGTGCGCGTGAAGGCCCGTAAAAAACCGCGCAACTGGAAGGAACGCTGGCGCGCAGCCGGCGGCGAATTTCACGGCGGCCGCATGATCGCGCTCAAGACCGATCCGATCTGGACGAAGATCTCCCGTTTCGGCACGCCTTACCCGCCGTTCGATTTCAATTCCGGCATGGGCCTCGAGGAGATCGATCGCGAAGAAGCGGAAAAACTCGGCGTGTTGTTGCCGGGCGAAAAAATCAAACCGCACGTCGACAAGATCAACGACGAGCTCGCCGCGAGCGTCGCGAGCCTCGACGACAAAATGCGCCGCGCGTTGCTCGGCTTTTTCCAGCACGATCAAATCGACATCGACGGCGACACCGTGCGCTGGCGTCCGCTCGCCGAACAGGCCGCGCTCGCGGTCGAGGATTACACCGGCAGCGGTTTCCAGCAGATTAACGAAGAGCTGCGCGACGGCGACGAATCGCCGCGGGTGCAGCGCCGGCGCGACCGGCTCAACGATTTTCTCGACAAGCTGCCGGATCACCAGGGCGAGGTTTACCGCGGCACCGACGACACCTACGACCTCAGCAAATATCGCGACAACGTCGGCGGCGAAATCACCGAGGACGCATTCACCTCGACGTCCACGGATCCGGAGAAGGCGTTTAACGGACCGGTGCGCTACGTGATTTTTTCGAAGCACGGAAAATTTGTCGATCCCTATTCATCCGCCGAGGGCGAGGATGAAGTGCTCTTCAAGGCGGGGACCAAATTCAGAGTGCTTGATTTCGACGAGATCGGCGACGAGACTCATATTGTTCTCGACGAAATTTGATGCAAACCGCCACCGACAAACAACGCGCCCGCGAAGCCTTCGCGCGAGCTGATCAAAAGCTCGCGGATGCACGCGCCGCGGAAGCAGCGATGTCGCCGGCGGAACGCGCGCAGCTCGAGCGGCAGCGCGAGCACCTGCAGCAGAAATTCAACTCGTCGCTGAAACCACTCGCGCGCTAAAGCGCAATGATCAAAGGCACGCTCCAGATCGATGCGCCCGCCGGCGCGCGCTTAAAGGAAATCGCCGCGCAGCTCGCGAATCCCGTCGCACTTTACAAGGACACCGGCAGACGTGTTACAGAGGATCTGCGGAAGCATTTCAAGGACCTTGACGCGAAGCAGCCAAACGTGCTCGGCGGCAAGCGCACTCATTTTTGGCTCGATGTCCGCAACGCCACGCAAAACCCGGTGGTCGATCCCGCCGGCGCGACGGTGACGATCGCGCACCTCGCCTTTGCGCAAAAACTTTTCGGCGGTCCGCTCGTGCCGAAGAACGCGAACTGGCTCACGATCCCGATCGACCCGCGCGCACACGGACGGCGCGTTTCCGTGTTCGAGCAGGAAACCGGCATCAAGCTTTTCCGTCCGCGCGGATTGAAAATTCTCGCTTACTCGGAGCACGGAAAACTCGTGCCCGTTTATGCGCTGAGCAAACACATCGACCAGGATCCCGAGCCGCTCGCGCTGCCGCCGGCCGCACAGTTGAGCGCCGGCGTGATGGACACCGCGGAGAAGCATCTCGCGCGGACGTTAAATAATCAATAACCCGCCGCAAAGGCACGCGCAGCGCGGGAAAAATCGAAATAAAATCGATTTAAAATCGGTCGCGATTCACGCGGTGTAAACATTCCGTGGATGGTGTGGGTGGTGTGGTTGGTGATCTATCCGGGGGCGTGGAACGCATCTAGTTTCGCCGCCAATGTTGCGAACACTTCGCCCTTTCGACTCCATGATCTTCCTCGCCGCTGCTGATGACGCGGCGGCCGCTACCGCCAATGCCGCGGAGGAAACGACGGAGCTCGATTACAAGGCGCAGCTTTGCGCGTTGCTCGGGCTCGACCCGGCGACGGCGACAGACGCGGAGATCACCGCGAAAATTCCGGAAGTCCAGGGCGTGCTCGGCGGAGTGAGCGAACTGCAGACGAAAGCTTCGACCGCGGATCAACTGCAGGCGCAGCTCGACGAGATCAACCGCAAATACCAGGAACTCGCCGACGAGCAGCAGCGCATCTACCGGCAAAAGCAGGAAGCCGATGCCGATGAAATTTTGAAAGTTTACGAGGGCGCGTTTAGTGACGACGCCTCGAAAGCCGCGATCCGCAACATCCTGCTCAATGACAAGGAGGCCGGCATCGCGATCCTCAACGGCTTGAAAAAGCCGGAGGCAGACGCCGCGGGGCAAGGCAAAGCGGAGAAGAAGACGCCACCCGAGGCGATGCACGATCCCTCGAAGAAAAAAGGCGCGGGCGAGCCAAAACTCACGGACGAGGAAATGGCGGTCAAGGTCTCGAAGCGCGCGAAGGAGCTGCAGGCGGAGGCGGAGAAAAAAGGCGGCAAACTCACTTTCCAGGAAGCCTGGTCGCAGGCCGAAAAAGAAATCAAAACCACCAAATAAAATCGCATGTTAAAAACCCAATCCAACACACAACGTGGCCCGCTCAATTTCGCGATGGCCGCGGACCTCACCGGGCTTGACGGCCGGCTGCTCAAGCTCACTCACAACGGCGATGGCCTGACACAAGTCGCGCTGCCCGCCGCCGTCAATGACATCACACTTTTCGTGCTCGACGATGCCGGCGTCGGCAAAGCGATCCCGCTCGATCCCGCGCAAAACACGCGCGTGCGAGCGAAGGGCGCAGGCAATGCCGGCGACGTTCTCGTCCTTTCCGATCCCGCCGCGGCCGCCGGCGCCCATGCCGGCAAAGCCGAGGCGATCGGTGCAACCGCCGGCGTCTATTTCTCGCCCGGCATCGCCGAGGAAAAATTTGTCGACGGGCAGCTCGTGTTGATCCGCCCGTTCCCGCGCCTGGTCACAGTCGAGGCGCAGGCTTAATCCGAAAAACGCTCACCCAAAAAAACAGACACATCCATAAAATGAAAAAAATCATTCTCGCACTTCTCGCCGTCGCGGCCTTTGCCGCGGCGCCACAGCCGGTCGCGCACGCGCAAGTCGCGGGCGACGTCCTCGAGCTCATCCGCACCGGAACCAACGCCGTCAAGCTTCCGCCTATCACCGGCGCGCAGTGGGTCGCAGTCCCGACCGCAAACAACGCGCTCGTGTTCACCAGCGGCAGCGGCACGATCACGATCGGCACCACCGCCCCGAGCGGCCTCACGCTTCCCGGCGAAACGCTGAGCGGCGCGACCACGATCAGCGGCACCGCCACTGTCACCGGTGTGATCAAGACCGGCACAGCCGGCACCGGCTACAGCCTCACGCGCAGCGGCACGGCGACACTCTCCGGAGGCACTGTCACGGTCACCGATGCGAACGTCGGCGCGGGCGCGATCTTCTCGCTCACACCGGTCGGCGTCACGAACGCCGGCAATCTCGGCGTGACCATCAGCGCCGGCACCAGCTTTACGATCGCCTCGACCAGCGGCTCCGACGCCCGCGTCGTGCAATGGCGTTACTCGCAGTAGTCAAGCCGTCCTCAAAAAACACTCTGTAAAACAGACACACACCAAAAATCCAGCAGCTCAAAAATATGAAATTCACCCTGATTCAAATCCTTTTAGCCGTCGCCGCTCTCTGCCGCTCGCTGTGGCAGGCGCTCGGCGCCCTCATCTTTCGCGGCATGGTCCGCAACGGTTTCGTGATATGCGCGACCAGCGAGGAACTCGCCGCCGTCGCCTCTTCGCCGATGCTGCGCGACTACGCGCAAGGCGCCGCGCAGGACGCGACGAAAATGCTCGAGGTCGCAAGCTTCCTCGCGCCGAATGTGCCGGTCGGCACCGGCGTTGGTCGTTACAAAAAATACGACCAGAAAAACCGTTTTCGCATTCCGCGCACCGTCCGCGCCTTTGGCGGCGAGGCGACGAAGATCGGCTTCAGCGCGAGTGACGCGCTTTACCAGGCGACGCCGCACGCGCTCGATTTCCCGATCGACAATTTGCTCGCGGTCGAATCCGAGGATCTCGAGAACATCGCGAAGGAAGCCGCGGACATGACCGCGGAAGTCGGCGCGCTCTCATGGGAAAAAGAAGTCGTCGACGCTGCGCTCGGCGCACTCGGTGCAGGCACCGCCGCGGCCTGGACTGACAACGTCGACCCGATCAAGTTTCTCGACGAGGCGATCCTCAATGTGCTCAAGGCGGCGAAGAGCGGCTCGATGATGAACATCCGGATTTTGTTCGGCGCGACCGCCTGGCTGATTTTCAAGAATCATCCGCTGGTGACGAAGAAGTTCATCAGCAACCCGAAGGGCGGCACAAACCCGCAGGTCTCGCTCGACATGGCGAGCTCGCTCCTGCTCACCGAGCCGGAGTGCAAGACCACCTACAGCGTTTATGACGACGCCGCGGAGGGCCTCGATGAGGACATCAATTTCGTGCTCGACTCGAACGTGATCGTTTTCGCCGGCAAGCCGAACCCGACGCGGCTGGACCCGAGCTTCATGAAGACGTTTGCGCCCCGCGGCCGCTTCATGGTGCCCGGCAGTTATCCGACCACCGACCAGCGCGGCAATGTCATCAAGTTCGACTGGTATGCCGTGCCGGAAGTGACGAACTCCGCCGCCGGAAAACTTTACAACGTCACCGACGCTTAGTCGCTGCCGCCGTTCTTTGACAGTCTTCGTCATGTGAGGGGAACAGCGCGCCGGGTGCCGCAAGTCGCCCGTCGCGCTCCCTCTTGTTAAACAGCCATGTGGATCACGCTTCTCACTTCCGACATCGGTATCAGTGCCGAGGAAGAGCAGCTCGTCCTCGCGAATGTCGCCAACGCGCAATCGCTCGAGGCGATTTGCGCGAGTGTCACCAATGAGGTGCGCGGCTATGTCGCCGCGCAAAATCCGCTCGGTCCCGAGGGCACCATCCCAAGCGAGCTCAAACCCGCCGCGGCCGCGATCGCGCGGCTGAACTTCCTCGAGCAAATCCCGAGCAAGCGGCTGATCACACCGCAGCGGGAGAAAGCCGCGGAGAACGCGCTCGCGCTGTTGCGCGATGTGGCAAAAGGCAATTTTCGAATCGTGCCCGATGCCGCGCCGGCCGCCGATCAGCCAGCGACACCGAGCCCGAGCATTAGCGGACGCCAGCGGCGCGACCAGCGCTGTGAGCAGGATGGATTATGAGCGACACGCTTTGCGAGATCGAGGTGTTGCGCGAGTCGATCGCCGAGCGGCTTTCTGGTCTTGCCGATTTTAACGGCATCGATGTGCTGACACGCAAAGTCGGCAATCTGCAAAACGCGATCGTGACCAATCTCGCGCAGTTGAAAGGCGTGTGCGTCGTCGTGTTCATCCCGTCCGCGATCCCGAAAGCCTACCAGACGACGCGGCCTTTTCTCGACCCGGTGAAAGTGGTGGTCCGCACGATCGAGGACACGTTGTTTAACAAGACTGGAAAGAGCGCATGCCTGCTCGCCACGCGCGCGCAAGCCGCCCTGCAGCTCTGGAAACCGCCACACAGTTTTTGCCATCAGCTCGTGCCCGATGAGGGCGGGATGATGGAACTGAATCTGGTCGGCAAAATCGACGAAGAATCCGCCGACAAGGAAGGCAACTACAGCGGATGGGACGTGCACTTTACCACCAAGCTGGCGATCCAGCCGGCGCAATAAACCGCAGTTTAAACAAACAAATATGGCCGAAACAAAACCACCCACCACCGAGGAAATCGTCGCGCGTGAAACGAAGATTCACGAGCTCGCCTCGAAACTGCACGACGCCGCCTTCAACGATCCGGAATTGAAGAAAAAGCCGAGCTGGAGGGAATCGCTCGAGGCAGCCGAGAAACAAATCGCCGCGGATGAGAAAAAATCCGCCGCGCCCGCGACGCCGAAACCGGCTGTCCCGACAACCGTTCAACACTAATTTATGGACCGAGCACTTTTACCAGGCGGACCCGCCACACTCACGCACGACGGCATCACCCTCCAAATGGAGGAGGACTGGACCGCACCCGATGAGCCGACGCAATTTCAGATCAAGACCAACCTGCAGGGCCCGGTGGACGAGCGCGCAGAGGATCTGATCGGCAGGATCAATTTCAAGCCGCTCGCGTTCGGCGCATCGATCGCGACGCTCTTTACGAAACTGTTTCCCTACACGCCGTCGATGATCGGCTCGCTCATTTTCCCGAGCACCGACAAGACGGCCGTGATCCAGACGATGACCGGTGGGACCAACGACGCCGGGCAATCGATCACCTACTCGGCGGCGCGCCTGACGAAGATGCCGTCAATTACCTTCGCGCCGAACAAAACCATGTTCGGTCCCGCGGAGATCACGTGCCTGGTCAAGAACGGCGCGAGCGGTGGCACTGCCGGCGACTTTTTTACGGTCGCAGACTCCGCCTACTCCGAGCCGGCACTCAGTCCGCTCGACATCCTCACGGACCGTTACACGCTCGCCTGGGGCTCGGCGCCGGCGGCTCCGTTCGATGTCATCGAGACGGACGATAGCGGCATCGTCTTCGAGCCGCAGGTTTCGCTCGAGCCGGTAAAAACCAGCCGCGGTGGCACGGTGAATTTCCGGATCACTGATGTCACGGCGACGATCAAGTTTCGCCCGCTCAACCTCACGATCGCGAACTATCGCACGATGTTCCCGATGGAAGGCGCGAGCGTGGTCCGCGGCAAATCGCTGAGCGGCCGCGGTGATCAACTCACCGTCACCGGCAGTGCCGCCGGCATGCCGAAACTCACGATTCCGCTCGCCGCGCCGACAAAGGGCGGCCTTGCATTCGGCAAGGATGGTCGCATTACCGAGGTCACTTTAATGGCGCTGCGCAAAAGCTCTTCAGGCACCCTGCAGAGCCTCTTCACGCTCGCGACTGTTTAACACCGCGTGCCGTGAATGAAGATCGTCCTCAACGGCGTCCAGCTCACCGGCGACAAGCCGGAGGAGCAGCCCGGCGACTTTCGCCTCAACGGGCGCTCGGAGGTCGAGATCTCGCGGGCGATTCGCAGCGCGGAGGCGGTGCCGACGCTCTCGCAGAACCAGGCGAACACGATCAGCTTTTCCATCTCGCGCGAGCATGCAAACACTGGCGCGGCGGAGCTGTTTATTTTTCAGCACTTGATTGCGATCGTAAATCAAATCGGCCGGCTCGAGCTCACATGCTCGGATCCGGACGGCGGCACCACCGGCGTCGTTTATTTCACGGCCGTCGCGCTTTCGAGTTGGAACATGACGTTCTCCGGAGCCAGCACGGTGATCAGTTATCAACTCACCGCCGGGCAGGCGAATTTGCAGGTCAACTGATATGAGCCAGCTCACCGCTTCCATCGTCCGGATCGCCTGTAACCAAAGCTCGCGCGACGCCGTCATCAACAAGCTGAGCGGCACTGCGCTGAGTTTGTGGAAAAGCGCTGCACTTTCCGTGCAGTGTGCGGTGTTCAAGGCGGACCCGTCGAAGTCGGCAAATTTCATCGACGACATTTCGAATGTCGTGAGCGCGGAAATCATCGGCCGCGAAGAAAGCGCGAGCGGCACGGTAAAACTCAACCAGGTCGTTGTGGCCGCGGCGATGAATGGCGCGCTTACCTTTGACCAATGGTCCGCGGACACCGCACAGCATTTCTCGTTTCATTTCAGTAACGACGACATGAATTTTGCGCTCGCGGCCAACAAGTCGCTTTACCTCGCGATCGCGCTGCAGCTCGGCGACGGCAGCGAGGTGCCGATCGCAACCGGCAACGCGGCATTCAAGGATCCCGGCATCGGCGACGCGGGCGATCCGGAGGCGCCCGATTACACGAGCTATTCCAAGCTCGAGTCCGATGCGCGCTTCATCCAGCGCGACTATGTGCCGCTGGTGTTTTTCGGCGACGCGGTCGCGAACCAGGTGTTCGATTTCTTTAAAGCAAAAGTCGGCATCGCGATTTACGGCGTCGAGCTCTCGGCGCAGATCGCGCCAGTCGGATCCAATCTCACGCTTTGCCTGGTCGACGGCGCGAATGCGGAGATCGCCGGCACGACTGCGACACTCACCGCCGGCAACAAGGACCAGGAAACCATTTTCGGCGCGCCGATCGCGCTCGCCGCCGCCGGCATCGTCCGCGCGAAAATCAAGACCATCGGCAGCGGCACGGCCGGCGGCTACCTCAACGCAAAATTGATCACCGCACCCGCATGAAATCCCGTTGTTTAACACTTCTTTTTTTACTGCTCGCACTCGGCGCGCATGCACAAGTCGCAATCAGCACGTCGAACCTGACCAGCGGCACGAATGGATTCGGCGCGTTTTTGACGACGGACTCGAGCGGCAAGTTTCAACCGGTTGACGCCGGCACGTTCATGACGCGGCTCGGGCTCGCGTCGATCTATCAGCCGCTCGACAGCGATTTAACCGCGATCGCCGCGCTCACGACCACAAGCTTCGGACGCAGTGCATTAACGCTCTCCGACGCGGCGGCAGGGCGAACCTTATTCGGCCTCACGCCGGCTTCATACCTCGACGACTCAGTTTATTCAAACAGCTACACGCTCGCGACCGGCACCACCGACAACAGCACAGCATTACAGGCGATGCTCTATGCCGCGGCGTTGACCAATTCCGGCGAGCTGATCATTCAGCCGAGCGCGACGACGATCACCGATGCGCGGCTGGTGAGCGGTTCGAGCACGCTGATTTCGGCACAGGCGAATTTTGTGGCGAGCGACGTGGGGATTTACGTGAGCGGAAGCAGCGTTTACGGCGGCGGGATCAGCGCCGGCAATAATGGTGTTTACATTACCGCCGTCACAAGCGGCAGCCAGGCGACGCTCTCGACGCCGGCGAATGCGACCATCACCAATGGACGCGTGACCATCTACCGGCGATTCAGCTTTGGCACGACGCTTCAGGTGCCGCCGGGCATCGCGATTCGCGGGCAATCGCTTGGCTCAACCGAAGCGCCAACGCCGTGGAAAGGCCATTTGATGGGCACCGCGCTGTGCTACACCGGCACGTCCGACGCGATGAACGTGGACATCACGCTCGGCAACCGCTTCGACAGTTTCGCGCTGCTCACTACGAACACTAACTCGCGCGACGGCATTCGCGCGATCAACACGACCGGCACTTCCAATTCCCCTCCGGGGACTCAAGGCATGGCCGAAGGCGGCAGCGACCTCGTGCTCGATCACATGTGGATCAACGGATTCTACAACGACCTGAACACGCGCTGTGTTCTCAACGCGCAGGTGAATCACAGCCAGCTCGATGGCGCGCGCAACGCGAGCTGCTATTCGGATTGGCCGATGAATCTGCGGCTCGAAAACACGAACCTCGGCGGCTATGGATTCCCGACCGGCAACCAGGCGGGCTATGGCCTTTACGTAACCAGCGGACAGGGGATGGTGGTCTGGAGCGGCGGACAACTCGATTCGTGCGGCGGGATTTTTAATGCCGGCCAGCCGTTGTTACTGGAGGGCGTCTTTATTGAAAATCCACAGGTGTCGCCGATCATCACCGGCAGCGGCGGCGGCGGCGCGTCTGGCATCACCTTGAACGGCTGTTATTTCAACGGCGGCATTACGACGGGCACGGTTCTCGTTCGCTCCTACGGCACGAACCCGATCGCGATGCACCAATGCCATTTTCCCGGCGGCAGTTACTATCTCGCGCAGCATACCGCTCGCGCAGATTACTACCCGGCGGATGACGCGCTCGCTTACATCCAGCTCGACCAGCAAAGCGAGGGGCCGGTGCAATCCATTAACGGCGACGGCACGGTGCGCGCGACCTATCCGATGGCGACGATCAACGACAATCGCATTTTCGCGGGAACAAATCACAGCACAGCCATCCCGCTCGAAAGCGGCAGCGCGACGGTTTCCGGCACGCATTTCATTATCTCGAATCAGATCAATGGCGGCATGACCCTTCGCGCCGAGGCCGGTGCCGCGGCTTCCGGCTATGCGGCCTTGACCTGGCCCATTTATCAGTTCTACGGCGGCGGCGTTGATGGTGGAAACATTGATAACAGTCTTTCAAGCTATATGTTCGAGTGGAATGTAGCCGTCAGCCCCGACAGTCCACGCAGATACACTTTTGCGATAGGGGGCGGGTTGGTTTCGGGAAGCACGGCGGGACTGGTTAGTTCCGAGTCCGGCCTCGCAGTCATCCTGTCGAGTTCGGATGTCACGCTGCAAACCGCGAACGGAACCACACTCACTGGAACCTCAGCCCCGATCACATGGGGCGGCGGCTCAACTTCATATCAAAATATAAAAATTCAGCTCGCGCTCGACCTCGGCGTTGGGATGGAGGTCCGTATTGGGCAGCAACGCGCCGGTGGCGATTTCTTCGGCGCGCCGCAGTCCTTTTTGACCATGCCACTCGGCGGCTCACTACCAACGAGCTTTCCCTCAACAATCACCGTGAAGACGAATGTCTTATCTAATCCCTTTGCGAATGCAGATTGCACAATCTACGGCATGACGCTGTTCAACAAGGGGTTTTGATTTATGAAAAAGCTGCTTTCCTTTTTCTTTATTTTTACCGGGCTTGCCAGCGCGCAGGTCCCGATGCGCGTCGATCTCAACGGCTACACGATCGGCGACGCCGGCCACAGCACCACGATCCCAAATCTCGTGCTTCCCACCACGGCGGCGGGATTGGGGTTGACCAACGGAAGCACCATCGATTCCTGGGGAACCAAGACCGTGCCGAGTGGAACGATTGCCGACCTAGGCACTCTCCAAACTT
This sequence comes from Spartobacteria bacterium, assembly GCA_021324395.1. GTDB lineage: Bacteria > Verrucomicrobiota > Verrucomicrobiia > Chthoniobacterales > Chthoniobacteraceae > JAJPJG01. Next base: position 101,787 of record JAJPJG010000055.1, read on the forward strand.
TCACGAACAAGACGATTAGCGGATCGAGCAACACGCTCTCGAACATCGGTAATTCGTCTTTGACGAACTCGACGATCACCATCAACGGAACCTCGATCGCGCTCGGCGGCAGCGTGATTACCGCGGCGCCCGGAACCGCAATGACCAGCTCCACCAGCGGCGGGACGATTACTCTCAATGTTTCACTCGGCACGACGTCGACCACCGCGGCGGCTGGCAATGATTCGCGGTTACTTTACGATCCGGTGATGTGCGGCGGTGTGTCGACGGTCACGAGCTCGACAACCGGCGTTCTCCTCACAGGCACCACGATAAATTCCAACACTCGCTACCGCGGCGAATGGTCGTGGACTGTCGCTTCGCGCGGAAGCGTGATGCTCGACCCATTGTTTTCGATTAATTCGAACCGAGACGGAAAGCTCGAGCTGATCACGCGCAGTAGCGAGCAGTATTGCGAGTTGTTCTTCTACCGCGCAGGTGGAGACTCCTCGAAATTTTGGGCGAATGGCGTGAATGGAAACGTCGGGACCAAGACGACGATTTATCAGTCCGCTCCGTATATTTCACTGAGCGGCACACTCACGCTCTCCGCCGGCGACACGCTCACCGATGGCTCGGGTGCCAGCGCGATCGTGAGCTCCAATCAAACTACGACCAATCCCGGTTTCCGGTGGATCACCGGCACAAAATGGTTTACGACCGGAAACACGATCGTGGTGAATGGCACCAGCAGCGCCGTCACCGTCTCCGGCCCCGGCGCGCTGAGCACCAGCGCCGATGCCGATCGCGTATTCGTTTATGAAGGTTCAAGCGACGGCGTGAGCTACGGCTGCGCCATTTGGAACGACACCAGCGCGACCCAAACGGGATTTGTCCGCATCGACCGATGAAACTCCGCCGCGCACGCGAACTCCAATTCGAGCTTTCGGACGGCCGCACGTTCATGCTGCCGCCGCCGTCGATCGCGCAGATCACGGCCGTCATCGAGCTGGATCCGGACGCGGACCAAAACGAAACGCCGGCGGAAACGCTTACGCGGATCGTCGCGCAACTGCGCATTATCGTCGCCGGCGCGTTCCCGGTGGATGAGCTCACGCTCGATGAAGGCCGCGAGATCCTGCAGGCGGTGTTCGCGCACGTCCACGGTTACGATCCAAACGACATGATCGCGCTGCAGCGGATGCTTAAAAAAAAAGCCGTCGCCGATCCCGCGCGGAACTAATCGCGCAGCTCGACGAAATGACTTTTGAACTGGCCGTGCAGAACCGCTGCACGCCCGAGGAAGCGGCGCGGATTCCGATCGTCGATGCCGCTTCGCTCATCGAGCTCATCTCCAGGCGCCGCGAGCAGGAACTGAAATTCGAGGCCGCGCTGCACGACAAAAAATTGCGCTGATTTTTTATGCCCGACAATTTCATCAAGATCCGGATCGGCAGCGAACTTGACAGCAAGGGATTCGACGCCGGCAACCAAAAGCTGAAGGAGCTCACGGCGTCGGCCAATGAGTTCATCAACACACTCAAGCTCGGCGTCGGCATCGATCTCGGCGGC
>JAJPJG010000046.1 GCA_021324395.1 Spartobacteria bacterium
CCGCACACGCGGAAGTCGAACTCCCCATTGACCCATGCGTAAGGGCCGGTGATTTCGCCGAGCCCGCCGTAGTCGATGCCGGAGCCCGTGATGTTCCCGAGATAAGCAAAGAAAAGCACCACGCGGTCGAAGCTCCCGGTCTTCGCCGTGTTTGCCGCGTCAGCGTCCCATGCGCTGCGCGCGTCTTGGTGCAAGCTGGTGTTGTCGCCCACGCCGCCCCAGGTCGGGTCGGTGCTCGTGGCGTAAGATTTCGCGGTGCGCGGCAGACGGTAGGTCTTGCTGGAGACGGTGACCGTCATGCCCGTTTTGTGAAACGACGCGTCGTCGTAATATGCCGCGACCTGGCTGTTCATCAGGCTTTGCGCGGAGGAGAGGGAAATCGGATCGCCGGGGAGGTCGCTGAAATCAACGCGAATGACGAGCACCTTTTTGTTGCCGGTCGTCCACGCCGTGGGTGCATCGGGAGCGAGCACGCCGTTGACGTTCGGGCCGGGTTGATCCTCGGCTTGCAAGAGCGACTGGGTGTAGCTCGCGAGGTGGTCGCTCTCGCAAAAGCACTCCAACTCGTGCCCGACTTCGGCGACGGTGGCCGAATCGACATTCACCGGCTCGCCCGGCGCGCTCGTGATGCTTTTGCCGGAAACGGGGCAATTCCTCGTCGCCGGCTCGGTTGGATCGGGCACTTCGCCCGCGTCGAGCACGCGCACCGGGCTCTGGTGCAGTGCGATCGTATTCCCATCGACGGTGATGCCGTGCAGCGGGATGTTAAACTTCGTGCTTTCGCCGTCGCGCCGGCCATAGGTGCGCGGGTCGTAGCCTTTCCCGTCGATCACCGCGCGCCGCCGCACGGGGTTCGCGACCGTCTGTCCGCTGGCCGGCGTTACGGCGTTGACGAGGAAATCACCGCGACCCGAGACGCGGTGTTCGAGCAAATTCGCCACCTGCGGCGGCAACTGCGCGCGCACCGGCGCGGGCACGGCTGAAGCGAGGGCGGACTCGGGGTCGGTATCGATCAACTGCGCCATCGCCTCGCGGCGCGCGCCGGCGCGCGCCACGCCTTCCGCCAGCATCGCGCGGCGGGTCTCCGGTGTGGCGGCGAGATAATTCTTCGCCCATTTATTGAAAGCAGCGATCGGCGGATTTGCCTCGCCTTGCCAGTTGGTGGCGTAAGGCTGGAGAAGCGTCCTGTCTTTCGCGATTGAGTCGGGACGTTTCCAGATCGGCTGGGTCGCCGGCGGCGTCGGACTCGCCGGGTTTGCAACGGTCTGCGTCGACGTGGGAGTTGCGGACGACTGCGACGCAGCCGGAACAGAAGATATGTCCTGGGGAAGCTCCGGTGCGGGATGCGACTGTTTCTCCCGAGGGAAAATCAGCTCACCAATCGCGATGGCCGCGAGAAGCGTGAAGAGTAAAAGCGCAGCCCTCCCGAGCCATTTTTTGTAATCCATATGGGGTGAAAGCCGCGCACTTTACTACCCCTCCACGCTTACCGCAAATTAAAACACCGTAAGACGGTGTAGTGACGCTATTTCGCCGCAGGCTGCGGTTGCTTGAGGCGCTTGGTGATGTCGAGCTCGATAACGCCGTATTTTTGCTCGTAGTTCTGGATCGTGCTCGCGAGGTGCACGAGGAGGCGCTTGGCGGAATCGTGCGACATGATGATGCGCTGGTCGAGACTGAGCGGCTCGTCGAGAATCGTGCCGAAAAAGTTCGGGTTCATGCCGAAGTCGATGATGACCTCATTCGGCGTCTGCGCGATGCGGCAGACGTTCGCATACGTGCTGTGGAGTTTCGTTTGATCGATGGGGGGCAGTTGCTGCGCCTGTGTGGTTTTATTTTCCTCGCTCATGAGAGATTAAAATAAGTCGGCTAATGCGGAAAAGGTCAATGCGCAAAAAGTCAAAACGCAAAATGCAAAATGCAAAACGCATTGATACGTTTGCCTTTCATGGAAACCAGCCGCGCCATATTGCTGCGCAAAACGCTTCTCTCCGACACGAGCCTCATCGTCACGTGGTTCACACAGGCGCACGGGAAGGTCAAGACCGTCGCCAAGGGCGCGCGCCGGCCAAAGAGCGCATTCGCCGGCAAGCTCGACCTTTTTTTCGACGCGGAAATCCAGTGGGTGCGCAGTAAAAAGAGCGAGCTGCACGTGCTGAAGGAGGTCGTGCTGCACGAGCCGTTCGAGGGACTGCGTGCGCAATACCAGCGGACGCAACTCGCGGCGTATTTCGTCGAGCTGATCGAGCTGGTTACGGAGCCGGAGCATGCCGTGCCTGAGCTTTACGATTTGCTGGTGCGCGCCTTTGGCTATCTCGATCACGGTGCGCCAAACCAGCGCGCTCTGCTGCACTTTGAAAGCGAACTGGTGCGGCTCCTCGGCATTCATGGCCAGGCGGGAGTCGCTCCGGCGGTTGCAATCGGGCGCGCTTACGACCGGCTGCCAAAGGGGCGGGCGGAGCTGCTGAAGCGGCTGGCAGGGGGGTAAACCGGCGGCCGCACTCCCTGCAGGAGGTTTATCCCCCCCGGTGCGGGGCCCTGCACCCCCAGGTGCGGGAAGTTTCCGCACCCCTGCGGGAGGTTTACTCCCCCCGTGCGGGAAGTTCACACCCTGGGTGCGTGAGCTTGACACTCCCGGTGCGAGAACCCAACTCCCCGGGTGCGAGAACCCGACGCCCCGGGTGCGGAAACCCGACGCCCCCGGTGCGGGAACCTAACACCCCGGGTGCGGGAGCCATGCGTGCCGGCGATGCAGGCGGTGAATCGCCAAGGCGGGTTTGACGCGGGCAGGCGGCGTGCTTTTGTAGAGAGCGCTCCGGTCCGGAGGCGCGCCATGAGATTTTTCCTCGCCACAGCCCTGCTTTTTGCCGCGGTCACGCTGCGCGCAAACACGTATTACGTGAGCCCGACTGGCAACGATGCAAACGCGGGAACCTCGCAGGGCGCGGCGTGGCAGACGATAGGTGCGGTCGATAACTTCGCGTTCAGCCCGGGCGATACGATTCTGTTCCAGGGCGGCGCGACATTCAGCGGTAGCATTTATTTTGACGCGGCGGATAGCGGCAACAACGCGAGCGGCGCGCTCATTTCGCCCATCTCGGTCGGCAGCTATGGCACGGGCCGGGCGACGATCAATGCGGGGACGAGCTTCGGCTTGTTCGCTTACGACAACGGCGGTTTCACTTTGTCGAACCTGAACTTCACCGGCTCCGGCGCGAGCAACACGGAGGACGGGCTCAGCTTTTTCAACGATCTCGCCGGGGGCGTGAAGCAACAGCACATTTATCTCGATAACATCGACGTGAGCGGCTTTGGCAAAAACGGCATCGTCATCGGCGGAGGCAACGGCGCGAGCGGCTACAACGATGTGCGCGTGACGAATGTCTCGACGCACAACAATGGGCGCGACGGGCTCGGTTTTTACGGGCCGGCTTTCAACGCAGCATCGCCGTCCTATGCAAATAGCAGTGTCTACATCAGTCACGTCAGCGCGTTTAACAACAGCGGAGTCGCTGGCGCGAGCGATCCGACCGGCAGCGGCATCGTGCTCGGCAGCGTGAGCAACGGCACGGTCGAGCGTTCCATCACGCATCACAACGGCGCTAACAACACGAGCGCGACGGGGCCGGTGGGCATCTGGGCTTACGATTCCACGGACATCACGATCCAGCACAACGAGTCCTACGCGAACAAGACGAACTACAACGCGGGCAGCGGCACCGGCGGCGATGGCGATGGATTCGACCTCGACCAGAACGTCTCGAATTCCGTGCTGCAATACAATTACTCGCACGACAATGACAGCGCTGGATTTCTGCTCTACAGCGGCAAATCGAACGCCGCGCACAACGGCAACGTCGTCCGCTATAACGTCAGCGAAAACGACGCGCGCAAAAACAACTACGGCAGCATCACCGCAGGCGGCGCGATTTCAGCGGACGAGATTTATAACAACACGGTTTTTCTAAGCGCGTCGGCGTCCGGCACGTCGTCCACGGTGCGCGTTTTGGACGGCAGCACGTCGCTGCATTTCCGAAACAACATTTTCGACGCGAGCGGCGCGATGCTGGTGAACGAGCAGGGGAGCGCGAGCGATCTGCAGTTTCAGCGCAATGATTACTGGAGCACAAACGGCGCGTTTAACGTGAGCTGGAGCGGGACGAATTACGCATCGCTCGCGAGCTGGAGCGGCGCGACGGACGAGGAGAAAATTGGCGGGAGCTTCGTCGGACTGAGCGTCGATCCGAAGCTCGCGAATCCCGGCTCCGGCGGAACGATTGGCAACGCGGATCAGCTCGAAAGCTTGAGCGCGTATCGGCTGCAGAGCACGTCACCGCTGCTCGATGCGGGCACGAATCTCAATGTGCAATTCGGTATCAACGCGGGCTCGGCCGATTTTTACGGCGAGAACATTCCGCAGGGAAACGGCTACGCGATTGGCGCGAGCGAAGTGCCTGAACCGTCGTTGCACGTGTGGGCCGGCATCGCGCTTATTTTTGCCGCAGTCGTCACGCTTCGCGGCATTCTGCGAAGGGCATTATCGACGCGCACACGCGCCGCCGGAGACGATTCCGTAGCATGAAACTGCAAAAGGAAAAAGTCGCTATTAGCGGTGGAGGCGGCGGTTATCTGCTGCTCTGGCTGATCGGTGTTCCGGTGCCAGTGCTGCTGCTGATTTTTCTGCTGCGCGGATGCTCGTAAAAAAATCTTGCGTCCATTGCTTCACGCCTTAATGTCCGACCTCAACAGCACAGAATCTTTGGGATTGCGGGATTGTCAGTTGAATCCGTTCAGTGACGATTTTTGAATCCGAAGTTTGGAGAACCGTCACCGAAGTTTTCTTGCCAAAAAACAATCAAGCAATATGGGAAACAAATTATACGTCGGCAACCTGCCGTTCACGATCACAGAAACCGAACTCCAGGACCTCTTCGCGCAAGCCGGTCCGGTCAACGAAGTCATGCTCATGCAGGACAAATTCACCGGTAAATCGCGCGGCTTTGCGTTCGTCACGATGGCGACCGATGCCGACGCGCAAACCGCGATGACACAACTCAACGGCAAGCAATACGGCGGCCGTGCACTCACCGTTAACGAAGCGCGTCCGCGCGAAGACCGTCCGCAGGGCGGTGGCGGCGGTGGTGGATATCGCGGTGGTGGCGGCGGCGGTGGTGGTTATCGCGGTGAACGCAGCGGCGGCGGCGGCGAACGTCGCGGCGGCGGCGGCGGTGGATACCGTGGCGGTGGCGGCGGACGCGGCGATCGTCGCGATTCACGCTACTAAGCGCTAAACAACAATTTTAACCAAGTAAACGCGGCGCGTTCCACACGCGCCGCGTTTCGTTTTTAGCGGTGGAACCAAAACGACCAGCCGCGGCGCTCGACGGGACTTGGCGCGGTCTGCGCGATTTGCCGACGTTCCGGACGCGACGGACTCTGCGTGCGCGTTGGCGTTTTTCCGAAAACGTGAACCTCGGAACCGATTTCGACAGTGTTGTAAAAAAGTTTCGCTTTTGATGCCGGCATGCGCACACAGCCGTGCGACGCCGGATATCCCGGCAGGATGCCGGCGTGCATTCCCGCCGCGCCATCGAATCGCATGAAATACTTCATCGGCGCCGGCACGAATTTGCAGCCCGGCGGCACGCGCATCGCGGCATCCGCGCCCGCAACCACGACGTGCCCACTCTCCTTTTCGACGATCTGGCCGTAAAGATTGGAAAAGTGATTCAGGTCTTTTTCAAGCACCTCGAAATCTCCCGTCGGCGTGAGATGCCCGGAGCGGCCGCTCGAAATCGTCGACTCGTAAACTTTGCGACCGTCGTGCAGCAGATAGGCTTTTTGCTCCTGCAAATCGATTTCGATCGAAATTGGCGACTTCGGTTTTGGTGGCGGCGTTGGACTTTCTGCAGGCGTCTCCGCGGGCGAAGACTCCGGCATTTCGACCGGCGCCTGCTCCGGTTGCGGCGTGCCGGCGGGGAGCGTTTGCGGCGTTATTTCCGCACTCTGCACCGGCGTCGCCTGCGGAGCGGAGGCGGGTGTTTCCTGGCAAAAAGCGGAAATACTCGCGGCGCAAAAAAGGAGCGCCATCACGTGCGGATGCCGGAACTGGTGGGGCATAACATCGCAACGATAAGCAAACTATGCGCTGCTTGCAATTGTGCGCGACAATACGATTTCTTTTTGCCAAAACGCACGTTGTCATGACCGCCGAAAAATTCGAGGGCGTCACCGTAGTCGACCATCCGTTAATCCGCGTTAAACTCACGAAAATCCGCGATGCGAAGACGGACTCGGAGGAATTTCGACGCGAACTGCGCGAACTGGCGACGCTGATGGCATTCGAGGTGGCGCGCGATTTTCAAACACAGCCGGTGCGCGTGCAGACGCCGCTCGCCGAGTGCGAAGGCTGCGTGCTGGCGCGTCCCGTCATCGTCGCGCCGATTCTGCGCGCGGGTTTAGCGTTTGTTGACGGGATGTTAAATGTGCTTTCCGACGTCAGCGTCGGCCATATCGGCATGTTTCGGAACGACGAAACACTGCGACCCGAGAGCTACTATTTTAAACTGCCATCGCATCTTTCCACGGCCGAAGTGCTCGTCGTCGATCCGATGCTTGCGACCGGCTGGAGCGCGACAGCGGCAATCACCAAGCTGAAGGAAAGCGGCGCAAAATATTTGCGCTTCGTTTGCCTCGTTAGTTGTCCGGAAGGTCTCGCGCAATTGCGCG
>JAJPJG010000038.1 GCA_021324395.1 Spartobacteria bacterium
CCATCAAGGCCAACCTCGACAAGCAGCCTTGGAAACGGGGCTACGAGCTCCTCGCGGCCGACAACCGTTCCCAGCTCACCTACAAGATGCAAGGGCCGTTCGAGACGGTCACCCGCAACCCGGACTTAAACCGCTGGACATGGATGAGTGACATGGAGGCCGTGTATGATCTGGCGCTGATGTGGTATTTCACGGGCAACAGCGCCTACGCCCAGAAATCGCACGACATCCTCCTCGCCTGGGCGACCACGCAAACGAGCATGGGCGGCCAGGAATCCGGCCTCATGCTGGGCGATTACGCTTACCGGTACGCTGGGGGTGCTGACATTTTACGCGGCACATGGCCCGGATGGACTGCTGCCGACACGACCGCGGTCCAAAACTATTTCCTGAATGTCTTCTGGCCAGGGACCAGCGCCGGCACCTACGTGGCCGGCGAAGCCAACAAAGGCTTGCTGAACATGGAGGCCGGTATTGCGATCGCCGCTTTCTGCCATGATACCGCCAAATTCAACCACGTCATCGATCAATATCGCACCTACCCGGGCGCAGGCCTCATTAATGCCCTGCCCATTGGTGAGATGGGTGAGACGGGCCGTGACGCGGGCCATCTTTATGGTGGGCTTCTGGGCATGGCCTTCATTTCCGAAGTGGCTTGGAAGCAAGGCATCGATCTCTACTCGGAGTTGGACAACCGGTTGCTCGCCTGCGGTGAATACTACGCCCGCAACACCCTTGCCCTCGATAACCCATTCGTTCCTTTTGGCACCGTTGATGCCACCTACTATGTGAATGCCGCCGGACCTTACACTGCCAATCGCGCCGCTCTCTACCTCATCCAGAACGCTTACAAAAATCGCCGTGGTCTCCCGACCCCTTGGATTGACCTTAAACTCCAGCAACAGAATGTGGATGGTAACAATTTCATGTATGCGAAGACCGCTGACTCTACCACCGCTGCCCCGCTGCCGGCGACTGTTCGTCCGGAGGTTTCACCGGCCTCAAGTGGGTTGACGCTGACAACTCTTGGCAACAATTCCGCGGGAAGCAGCTCCTCTTACGCGAACGGTGTTTGGACGCTAAGTGGCCTCGGAAACGGAGTCTGGCACTCTGCCGGTGACTCTGACGACTGCCAGTTTGCTTACAAAGAGATGACGGGGGACTGCGCCATGGTTGCCAAGGTCACCTCGTTCACAAATTCGGGAACTCCAAATGGCAAATGTGGGTTGATGCTGCGCGATAATCTCTCGGCCACCGTTTCGCAGCGGGGCTTTGTCGATGTTGCCTGGAACTCATCAGGCACTCATTCGGCAGAATGCCGGCAGGATGGCTGGAAGGAAAACTGGGGAGGAAGCTACTTCGCGCAGCGCTCAAATCCTCATCCTCCCGGCTTGCCTTACTGGCTCAAAATCGAGCGCAGGGGCAATCAGATTACCGGCTATACTTCGCCAGATGGCACCAGTTGGACACCCATTGTCAGCCCCTACTACCCCAATTTGCCGTCCACCCTTTATATCGGCCTGTTCCTCTGCAGCGGGAATACTACGCCCGTTACTGCCACCTTTGCCAATGTGGCATTCACCGGTGGCAGCGGCGGCTTGGTGACGGCTCCGGCCGCCCCGGCGTCCGTGTTTGCCGATGCCTCTGACAAAGCGATTACCGTGCGTTGGCTGCCCTCCTTTGGCGCCACCACCTACGACCTGCTCCGCTCCACCACCTCGGGCTCCGGCTACACCGTGCTCGCCGGCAACCTCGACACCGCCAAAACGAGCTATGTGGATACGACGGTGGCCGCGGGAATGACCTACTACTATGTGGTTCGCGCGAAAAACTCCGTCGGCGCCAGCGGCAATTCGCCAGAGTTCTACGGGTCTCTGCTTCCTGCGCCGATGGTTCATCTCGCCTTAAGCGGCATCTCGACGGCCAGTTTCAACCAGGACTCCGAAACGGAAGGCGCCGCCAAGGCTTTCGACTCCGACTTGGGCACCAAGTGGTTCGGCTATAATTCGCCCACCGGCTGGCTCCAGTATGACTTCGGCAAGGACAACGCGCAGGTCGTCAAACGTTATACGATCAATTCCGCCGACGTAGCGGAGCGCGACCCGAAGAGCTGGACCTTCCTTGGCTCCCAAGACGGTTCCACCTGGACCACCCTCGATTCCCGGAGCAACCAGTCATTCTTCAATCGAATGGGGATTAACACCTACGATATCGGCAACACCACCGCCTATCGCTTCTACCGGCTCAACATCACCGCCAACAACGGGGCGCCCGGCGTGGCGGTTGCCGAACTTGGTCTGTGGGGCGACACGGGGCGCATGGTTGCGTTGAAACTGGCCCCCAACCACTAGGCACTAGATTGCGATTTTTCAAAAAGCTAAAATGAGAATAAACTACCCCGTCCTGTTTTTCGCGGCACTCGCCGGCAGCGTGATCCCTTGCCTGCACGCGGCCCCGCAAGCGGTCCAAGGCGTCGATAAAACCGCCGCCGAAGTGCGTATCCGCTGCACCAACGGCGTCCTCGTCCTGCGTCCGCTCGCCGACGATACCGTCCGCGTGCGCTTCGGCGATGCGCAGGCGCCAGAGACACCGAGCTTCGTCCTAACACAGTCCCTCCCGACACCCGTGTTTAAAATCGAGGATGGCGCCAAGGCGATCAAGGTCTCCACCCGCAGACTTCAGGTCTACGTGGACCGCGAGTCGGGCGCGTTGGCTTTTCTCGACGCCTTCGGCCGCGTCCTTCTCCGCGAACCCCTCACCGGCGCGCGCAAGCTCACACCGACGCAGGTCGGCCCCGACAAGACGTTCACCGTCGAGCAGGTTTTCCAATCCCCTCCCGACGAGTTTCTCTACGGACTCGGCCAGTTTCAGGATGGCATCTGGAACTGGCGCGGCATCCCGCTTGAACTTCGGCAGTTGAACACCCAGATCGCCGTCCCGATGCTGATTTCCAGCAAGGGCTATGGCCTTCTCTGGGACAACGCCTCGCTCACCGACTTCAATCCGGCCGACCAGGAAATCGCCCTCAATGGCGGCAATGCGGCGGACACCGGGGGCAAGAAGCCCAATGCGACCGAGGACCTTGCCAAAACGCCGATGGACCTCAGCAAAATCGGCCAGAAGACCGGCACTTTCACCACCGGCGAAGCCGGCGAATATGTCTTCCTCGCCAAGGACGGCGATCGCAGCGGCGATTTCGCCATTCTGATTGACGGAAAACAGGTGGCCGGAGTGACGAACATGTGGACGCCCCGCGCCCTCAGCACGAAGGTCAAGCTGCCCGCGCGCACCACCGTCGCCGTCGCCCTGCGCGGCGGCGGCAGGGACGTGAAACTTTTCGCCCGCCCGCTTGGCGACACCACGACCTTCCGGGCCCAGATGGGCGAGGCCATCGACTATACCTTTTTCTACGGCCCGTCCCTCGATGCGATCGTGGCCGGATACCGCAAGGCCACCGGCGAAGCGCCGATGTGGCCGAAGTGGGCCTATGGCTTCTGGCAATGCCGCGAACGTTACTCCAGTCAGCAGCAGATCCTCGACACGGTCGCCGAGTTCCGCAAGCGCGGCATCCCGATGGATCTGATCGTGCAGGACTGGCAATACTGGGGCCCGCATGGCTGGGGCGCCTACGAATGGGACGAAAAAAAATATCCCGATCCCGCCACCCTGCTGAACGATCTCCACGAACAGAACACGAAGTTCATGATCTCCGTCTGGTGCAATCCCCACGGCAAAGCCGGCGACGATTTGAGAAAGAACAATCTACTCATCGGCGATTGGATCGATGTGTTCAGCCGGCAAGGTCGCGATCTCCGCTGGAAATACATCAACGAGGCGTTCTACCAGCACGGCGCCGATGGCTGGTGGGCCGACGCCTCTGAGCCCGGTGACGACGGCAACAGCCTCGCCGGCAGGCAGACCAGCGCCGGCCCCGGTTCCTTCCTGCGCAATTCGTATCCGCTCTTCGCCAGCCAGTCGCTCTACGAGGGGCAGCTTTCTAGCAATCCCGACAAACGCGTCTGCACTCTCACCCGCTCCGCCTATCCCGGCATGCAGCGCTACGCCGCCGCCGCCTGGTCGGGCGACATCAAGGGCGACTGGATCACGCTCAAGCGCCAAATCCCCGCCGGCCTGAACTTCAGCATCACCGGCATCCCTTATTGGACCACGGACTGTGGCGGGTTCTTTCACCCGAAGGACCAATACAAAGACGCCGACTACAACGAACTCCTCACGCGTTGGTTTCAGTGGAGCACCTTCTGCCCCATCCTTCGCATCCACGGTTTCGGCACCGAGACCGAAATGTGGAAGTGGCTCCCCGAGACTCAAAAGCTCCTCCTGGCCTACAACGAACTCCGCTACCGCATGCTGCCCTACAACTACTCGGTGGCGTGGAAGGTCACGAGCGAGGGTTACACCATCCTGCGCCCGCTCGCGATGGACTTCCCGCAGGACCCGCGGGCGCTCGCCCTCTCCGACTCCTATATGTTCGGCCCGGCCTTCCTCGTCACGCCGGTTACCGACCCTGTGAGCAAGACCTCGGGAACCCGCAAGGTTTACCTTCCGGCCGGCACGGATTGGATCAACTTCTGGACCGGCGAGAAGCTCGCCGGCGGGCGCGAGATCACCACGCCCGCGCCGCTCGAAACCCTGCCGCTCTTCGTGCGCGCCGGCTCCATCGTGCCCATGGGCCCGGTGGTGCAATACGCCACCGAAAAGCCCGACGCGCCCTACGAGATCCGCGTGTATCCCGGCGCTAACGGACGTTTCACCATCTACGAGGACGACAACGAAACCTACGCCTACAAAAAGGGCGCTCACGCCACCATCCCGCTCACGTGGGATGACCAGCGCCAGGAGCTCACCATCGGCGCACGCGTCGGCGGATTCCGCGGCCTCGTTCGCGAGCGCCTTTACCGCGTCGTCTTCGTTAAACCCGGCCGCGGCATCGGTGCGCTGAACTCCGATCTGGTCGATGTCGAGGTGCGCTACACCGGCACTGCGATCACCATTCCCGCCCGCCGCCAATAATCTCATAATTCTGAGACTCTAAAAATCTCCGCCCCGCCGGGATCCGGCGCCTTCGACATCCGCGAAACCGCCTAAGATGCGTCAAGAGGGATTGTTAACCGTCACCAAATCGTCACATGCACTGCATGGCTGCACACCGTTCGTGGCGGGCTCGCCGGATGTTGTGTGGGGGCTGACAACTGCTTCGCCGAGCCCGACGATTCAATCTCCGGGCTTCGCACCGCAATCGTCGAGCCCGACGAAGCATTCCACGGGCTTGACAACGCAATCCACGGGCTTAGCACTTGGGGAAAACAAGCTCCACATTTGAGAAAGCAAGCTCCACACTTGAGAAGTCGGGCTTCGCACCTGACGAATCGAGTTCAACAATTGAAAAAACGAGCCCGGCAGTCGAAGCGGCGGCTCGGTTTTGTGCATCAGCATGACTAGCCGCGTGCAAATTCCCAACGGATTGCGAAAGGTATGTCTCTTGGTGGCAGTTTCGGCAGCCGTTTCATGCCTGGAGTGGAGGGTGCAAGCCTACACCCATCCCTGCATTCCGAATACTCTCGAAGAGCTGGCTACTATCAAGGCCAACCTTAATCAGGAGCCTTGGAAGTCCGGCTACGCCGCGCTCGCGGGCGCGAGCACTTCCCAGCTCTCCTGGCCCATGGAAGGCCCGTTCACAAACGTCAGCCGCACCCCTGACGTCAATCTCACCCACTGGAAGAACGACATGACCGCCGTGTATAATCTCGCGCGGATGTGGTATTTCACCGGCAACAAGCATTCCCGGGTCGAAATCTTTGAAACATGCAAAACCATAAACACATTCTCACTCTCATCGGCGCCCTCGCTGCGTCCCTTGTCTCATCTTTGATAGCCGCTCCCGTCGCGCAGACGCCGGAATAGTTACGGCTTGTTTTGGCGGGAGGGTAACCGAGGAACAGGCGCTCGCGAATGCGCACGATTAAAGGAGCGCTTGCTCTCGCATAGATGGAACGGCTGTCGTAATCGACTTTCGCTGGTATGACTCGGTTTCCGCTTAACCACGGACATTTAAACAAAGAACCGCGCACTTAAATGGTAGAAACCATGCGGCGTAGTTGTGCTAGAATTTGTGCTAGAATAAGGAGTGGTTTACCCATCCCTCGCAACATACGCAATTTGTGCTAATCGGCTAAATTACTCTAGAAAACAATGCCTGAGTGAAATGGCAAGCAGCGGAAAGAAATCCAAGAATTTAAAATCCTAAGTCTGGCGCGTCTGCCAATTTCGCCACCCCGGCATTGTGAATGTCTTTACTTTTTCGCCGTGCAACGCCTAGCGACGCCGGCAGAGGTGCATTTGCGTAGAGTAACAGAACAACATGAGCCGGGAAAATTCATAACCATGCGTGACACTAATCGCAAGCGTATCCGTGGACTTTTAGCGCGGACAATACTACCTGCGACTGCCGGCTAAACACGTTTTTTTCCAACCGACTATGGCTTCTCTTCGCGCGTGTTCGCGGCGCTTGAGCAGAAGAATCGGAGGAAGTAGCTTCCGTTATGAATTTCTGGGTCAAGATCATGCTCGTGCTGGTGGTGGTGTGGCTCGTTGCTGGCGGAGCCATTTTCTGGGCGCGAAGCGCGAGGCCGACGGCGCGATCGATCACGGCTTACGTGGACAAAAATGATCTCTCGTCGTTGAGCGGCCCGGCTCGCAGAGCAGTCATTGAACGATTGGCGGGAATGCTGAACCGCGTGAGCATTGAAGAGCGCGAGGAGCTGCGCCGCAACCGCGTGACGGAACGATTCTTTCGCTCGCTCACACCCGGGGAGCAGGGGACATTTCTGGATATGACGCTGCCAGCCGGGTTTAAACAGATGATGGAGTCGTTTAACAAAATGGACCCAGTGAAACGCAAGGAATTCGTCAATCGTGCGCTTGAGGAAATGAAAAAGCACGAGGGCGAAGAACCGCCGCGCAACATGGACGACGCCAACGTGCAGCGCATGATCAACCAAGGTATGAAATCCTTCTACAGCGAAGCGAGCGCGGAAACAAAACTCGATCTCGCGCCGTTGATCGAGCAGATGCAACGCAACCTGCAATCACCGCGATGACTCTATGGAATTACGATGACGAAACTAATGCGTTCTCGCTGCTCGAGTTGTTGGTTGTGATCGCAATTATTGCTGTGCTGGCCGCGATTTCGATACCGATGACGAAGCGCGCGATTGAAAGTGGACGCGCGGCGGGGTGCGTCTCGAACTTGCGGCAGATCGGCGTTGCGCTGAATCTTTACCTGGCCGAACACAACGCGACCATGCCGGTGCTCGATGCGGGAAGACGGGAAAGGAGCGAGGACCGGCCGGTGATTGATAACACGCTGGATAAATACGCCGGCGACAGCCGCGTGTTTGCGTGTCCATCCGACTCACAAGGGATCGCATCTGCATCGGGCACGAGTTATTACTGGAACGTGGCACTCAATGGCCAGGCGCTCGCCAGCCTGCATTTTCTTTTCACCGAAGAGGCGAGCCGGATTCCGGTGATTTCGGACAAGCAGGGATTCCATCCATACACCGAGGACAAGGTGAACCTGCTCTACGCCGACGGTCATGCTACTAAAGACATTCGCTTTTTCACCAACGGCCAATGATCCGTCTGAATAACCTAAGCAAAAACTTCCGTGGCCGCCCCGCACTCATCGATCTTTCTCTTGAAATTGCGCGGGGCGAAATCTTTGGTTTGCTGGGGCACAACGGTGCAGGCAAAAGCACGACGTTTGGTCTGATCCTCGGCCAGCTTTATCCAACCGCAGGCGAGGCATTCATTCGCGACATTTCCGTGCAGCGGGATCGAATGAAAGCGCTCAAAGGTGTAGGCGCGATTTTTGAGACACCGGGATTTTACGATTACCTGAGCGGCTGGAATAACCTGCGCATTTTCACGAGCTATTCAGGCCAGGTCAAAGATGCGGAAATTACGGAGACGGTGAAGTTCGTCGGGCTGGAGAACCGCATCCACGATCCGGTGCGTGTTTACAGCCACGGAATGCGCCAGCGGCTTGCGCTCGCCCAGGCGTTGTTGCCGCGACCTGACGTGGTGCTGCTTGACGAGCCTGCGGAAGGACTCGATCCGGAAGGCATTCACGAAATGCGGCAACTCATTTTGCAGCTCAACAGCGAGCACGGAATGACAGTGCTGCTATCATCGCACCTGCTTTCGGAGGTCGAGCAGCTATGCGACCGGATCGCGATCCTGAACAGCGGCCGGCTTGTTTTTCAAGGACGCTGGAGCGAGTTGGCGAAAAATGAAAATCGATTTCGAATCAAGGTGGACGACTGGCAGGCTGCCATATCGGTCATTGAAAAATGTGGGGCTGCGATTCTCGACACGGGCATTGTGCAGCCGCGCGGGGAGATAGCTGATGTCGTTGCGGCGCTTGTGCTGGCGGGTCGCCGGGTTTACGCCGTCGAGCCGTTAAAGCAATCGCTCGAAGAACTTTACCTCGGAGCGGTCGCAGCGGAATGAGTTCGCTGTTCCGGCTCCAGTTGGGGCACGAGTTGCGAAAGTTGTTTGCGCGTAAACGCACTTACATAGGGTTTGGCGCGTTTGTGCTGGTCGAGGCATTGGTGTTGTTTCTCGTAAATCTGCCGAAGCCGCGCTCGCATTTTCGACGGCTCATCGAGCAGAATGGCTATGGCTTCGATGAGTATTTTTCCGGTCTCACACTGGCATTGTTGATGGTGATGTGGACAACGTTTTTGCTCGGCGCGCTTTATTTGGCGCTTGTAGCCGGCGATGTGGTTTCGAAGGAAGTCGAGGAAGGCACGCTACGGATGATACTCTGCCGCCCGGTATCGCGGGCACGAATCGTGGCGCTGAAATACCTGGCGTGCATTGTTTACACGTTCGTTCTCGTCTTGTTCATCGGCCTGAGCGCGCTGGCCGCGGGCATCGCTTATCGCGGTTTCGGCGGACTGTTTGTCTTTGCGCCGATGGAACACATCGTCGCGCTTCACGCGGCCTGGCCGGGACTGGAACGTTACTTGGGAGCACTGGCGTTGCTGGCACTTAGTCTTACAAGCGTAACAAGCCTCGGGTTGATGCTCTCATGTTTCAACATGAAGCCGGCCGCGGCGACGATCGTCACGCTCTCAGTGATCTTTCTGGACTCGATTTTTCGGAACATTCCATATTTCGAGAGCCTGCAGCCGTGGTTCATCACTACGCACATGGGTGCCTGGCTTCATGTATTCACGCCATTCATTCCCTGGAGCCGGCTATGTGAAGACTACGCGTATCTCCTCGCACTCGATGCTACATTTGTCATCGTCGGCTTCGCTGCATTTCAACGGCGCGATTTCAAGGCTTAATGATTCCCTGTGTGCCTCGACGCGTCTCAATTTGCGCTGAGCGCAATCAAAGCGTTTGCGCGATGTGTTGACCGGCGATCCAGCCGGTTGTCCATGCAGATTGAAAATTGAAGCCGCCGGTGATGCCGTCAATGTCGAGCACTTCGCCCGCGAAGTAGAGTCGCGGCTGGATTCGGCTTTGCATCGTTTTGAAATCAACTTCGCGCAGCGAAACGCCGCCGCACGTGACAAATTCCTCCTTGTTCAAGCTCTTGCCGCGCACCGCGAACTCCGTCCTGCAAAGCATTCGCGCGAGAGCGTGCGCACCGTCGCGCGTGAGCGTGTTCCAGCGTGCATCAGATGCGATACCGCTTGCGGCGATCAATTTCTCCCAAAGTCGCACAGGCAGCTTTGCAACCGGGGCGTTAACGAGCTGGCGAGTGGGCATGGCAGTGCGGCGCTGCTGGAACTCGGTGAGGAGTTGTTGCTCCGTCACATCGGGCAGCCACGCGATGCGCAACGGAAATTCGTAACCGCACTCATGCAGCTCACGCGCTCCCCACGCGGAGAGTCGCAGAATCGCCGGGCCGCTCACGCCGGTGTGCGTCACGAGCAACGGCCCGCGTTCGCGCAACTTCGTGCCGGGGATGCCCGCCTCGACTGGATCCACGCTGATGCCGGGCAACTCGCGCAGCCATTCGCTCTCGATATGAAATGTGAAAAGCGATGGAACGGGCGGCTCGATTTTGTGACCGAGCGCCGCGATGAGTTCGCCCGCCGAGCTAGTGCGGCAGCCGCCGCTCGCGATGAGCAATGCATCGCACGCGAGCGATTCACCGTTGCCGAGCGCGAGATCGAAACCTCGCGCGCACGTTGCGATCCGCTCGACTCCGCATTTCGTGCGCACCTGCACGCCTGCTGCCAACGCTGCTTGCTCGAGGCATTGCGCGATCGTTTCCGAGGAATCGGTGATTGGAAAGACGCGGCCATCCGGCTCGGTTTTCAGCATCACGCCACAATGCTCAAACCATGCGACCGTGTCGCGCGGCTGGAACCGCGTGAATGGCCCGATGAGCGCGCGACCGCCACGCGGATAGCGCTTGCTCAATTCACGCGCATCGAAGCAGGCATGGGTCACGTTGCAGCGGCCGCCGCCTGAGATGCGCACCTTCGCGAGCAAGTGCGAGGATTTTTCGAGAATGATGACGCGATGCTGCGGCGCAGTTTCAGCGCAATGAATCGCGGCGAAAAATCCCGCTGCACCGCCGCCGATGACCGCGATCGTTTTCATCGCGAACACATCGCATTTTGAAGGCACCGGCATCGACAAAAAAATCCTCTAAGGCGCGGCGTTGTCCGAGAAGAAGCGTCCGCACGGTAGTTCGAGACGAGGGTTGTTTCGTTCGTGAGAACTGAAAGAATGTCGCGCACATGACCACGAAACGACAACTTCGCGTCGGACTTTTCGGCATCGGTCTGGACACTTACTGGCCGCAATTCAAAGGACTCAAGGCGCGGCTGGAAGGCGACGTTCGCGTCGTCGAGCAGCAACTCGCGCGGCCCGGCGTGGAGATCGTCAACCTCGGCTTGATTGATAATCCCAAGCGCGCGCTCGAAGCGGGCCATCAATTTCGCGCGGCCGACGTGGATTTGATTTTTCTTCACGTGACGACCTATGCGCTTTCTTCGACCGTGCTGCCCGTCGTGCAACGCGCGCGCGTGCCGGTCATCATTTTGAATCTCGCGCCCGAGCCGGCAATTGATTACGCGAACTTCAACGCGATGGGCGATCGCACGGCGATGACCGGCGAATGGCTGGCACATTGCGCTGCATGTCCAGTGCCGGAAATCGCGAACGTTTTCAATCGCGCAGGCATTGATTTTCATCAGGTCACCGGCATGTTGCGAAACGATCCGGTTTGCTGGAACGAAGTCGATGCGTGGATCGAAGCCGCGCGCGTGGCGCACACGATGTTTCACAACCGGCTTGGTCTCATGGGCCATTATTACGGCGGGATGCTCGACATTTATTCCGACACAATGCTGCAATGCGCGACGTTTGGCGGACACATGGAAATTCTGGAAGTAGACGAACTCGCGGCGATGCGTCGCGAAGTTTCCGCAAAGCAAATCAAGGATCGCGTCGCGCGTTTCAAAAAAGTTTTCGAGGTGCAAAGCGATTGCTCGCAAGCTGAACTGGAACGCGCGGCAAAAACTTCCGTAGCACTCGATCGCGTGGTGAAAGAGCACGACCTGGGTTCGCTCGCCTACTTTTACAGCGGCACGGGTAACGCGGAAAATGAGGACGCCATCAACTCGATCATTCTTGGAAATTCATTGCTCACCGCGCGCGGCATTCCCGTCGCCGGCGAATACGAAGTGAAGAATGCGCAGGCAATGAAGATTATGGACACCTTCGGCGCAGGCGGCTCGTTCACGGAATATTACGCGATGGATTTTACCGACGATGTGGTGCTGATGGGTCACGACGGTCCGGGACACATCAAGATCGCCGAAGGCAAAACAAAAGTGCGTCCGCTGAAAGTTTACCACGGCAAAGTCGGCCGCGGTCTCTCGGTTGAAATGTCCGTGAAACACGGCGCAGTCACGTTACTTTCCGTCGTGGAAACACGCGATAGAAAATTGAAATTGCTCGTGGCTGAAGGCGAATCCGTCCCAGGCCCGATTCTAGAAATCGGCAACACCAACAGCCGTTACAAGTTCAGCCTCGGCGCGCGAAAATTTGTGAACGACTGGAACGCGCACGGCCCGGCGCATCATTGCGCTGTCGGCCTCGGCCACATCGCGCACAAGATTGAAAAGTTCGGCAAGTTGCTCGGTTTGGAAGTGGCGAAAGTTTGTTAACCGATATGCCTTCATCTTTGAGCTATCGCTTCCTACGTTAAAGAAAACGGGCGGAAAGCGACGCGCGCTCTACTCGAGCGTGACCTCGTGCATCAATGCGCCAATCGCAGCCTGCGAACTGATGCCGGAAGTGCCGCGTGAAAGCACGTCGAGTGAAAATGCCGTCGCGAGGCGCGCCGTATCGGCGAGCGACGAGCCGTTGAGCCGCGCCGCGATAATGCCGGCGACCATTGCGTCGCCCGCGCCAACGGTGCTTTTCACGGCGATCTTCGGAGGACGAGCGGTGATCGCTTCATCCTTTGTGACGAAGAGTGCGCCGTCAGCACCCATCGAAACTACAACCAACTCAGCACCGCGCGTTGCCAGCTCGCGAGCCGCTGCAAGAATCGCTGCGTCATTTTCAAGTCGCCTCCCGACAAGTGCCTCAAGTTCGTGAATGTTCGGTTTCACAATTTGCGGCTGCGCTTCCAATGCATGGCGCAATTGCTCGCCGCTGGTGTCGAGTGCGACTCGCTGGCCGCGCTCGCGCAGCTTTTTCGCGAGGTCGCGGTAAAACGTCGGGCCGACTCCGGGTGGCAGACTTCCCGCGATGACAAACCACGCGTGATCGAGCGCGGAGAGCTCGTCAATTTGCGCGCGAAGCAATGCGAGGTCATTCGGCGTCGGCGCGCAGCCGGGAAAATTAATGTCCGTCGTTTCACCGCGCGCGGGATCGGCGATCTTAATGCTGATGCGAGTCTGGCCGTCGATTCGCACGAAATGATCGTCCACATCTTTTTTCGTCAGCAGTTCCTTGAAAACAGATGTGTTTTCGCGCCCGAGAAAACCGGTCGCTGCGACGCTGTGTCCGTAATCCGCGAGCGCTGCGGCAACGTTGATTCCTTTCCCACCGGCACTCGATTTCACGCGCTCGACGCGATTAACCGCGCCCGGGCTGAAATCGCGGATCGTGACGGTCTGGTCGATCGCCGGATTTAGCGTGATGGTGACGACTTGGAAAATGTGATGCGTCATTTTTTAGCGGTGTTGTTTTAGACCAAGCGCCAGCGCCGCGTCGCGCGAAAATTCAAACCCGCGCAGCAAAGCCGGCGCATCTTTTCGCAGCGCCAGCACTTTGAAAATCGTGCCGAGCAATTGCGGATGCATCAGCGTCTGCAATGCGCGCGACTCCTTCGCATCCGGCGAACGCTGCGCGAAAAAATGCTGCATCAAGCCGACGATGAAATGGTGCTGATCGGTGAAACCGGCGAGCTCGAATCCGTGCCCGATCGCGCGCTCGGCGATGCTCGTGAAATCGACGTGCGCTGTGATGTCCAACTCGCCGATATTTTGCAGCGGATCGTAGCTGCGCTGATGCTGTGCGTAGCAGGTCAGCGTGCCGTGCGCTCGCTCCACGCTGTAAAAAACATCGCGCGGCCAGCCGTAATCAATCGCAAGCAGATAACCGCGCGACAGCTTCGCCGCGATTTCGTCCACCCACGCGAGCGCGTCGAGATGAATCTCCGTTTCGTAATTTTCGATCCACGGAATGTGGGTGCATCTCGTGCGCAGCGTTTTGTCGCGAATCTCGCAATCGACGAACGCGAGGTTTTCATCGACGCAGCGCTCCCGCCATTCGCCGCGGGAAAAACGGACGAGATGAACCGGCATTGCATCGAGCAGCTCGTTTGAAAAATGCACGCCGCAAAATGGCGAAAGCTCCGCGAGCGATTCGTGCCAGATCACGCTGCACGAAAAATCGGCAAGCGTCGCTCTTTGCCGCTCGCGCAATAATAACGCCGGCTCGACGATCACGTAACGCAGCGCATCGCGAAACTCCGGCGAAACCGCTTGTAAAACATCCCGCGCGAAGTCGCCGTTGTTTGCGCCTTGTTCGACAATGCAAAACTCCTGCGGATTCCCGAGTCGCTCCCACATTTCCTCAAACTGCATCGCCAGCAAGCGTCCGAATAGCGGCCCGACGCTCACATTCGTAAAAAAATCGCCGCGGCGCCCGATCTCCGCCCTGCCGGACGCGTAGTAGCCATGCTGCGCGTCGTATAGCGCCATCGCCATGAAATCGCGAAACGGCAGCGGCCCGCCGGATCGGATGCGTGCGCGGATTTTTTCGACGAGTGGAGACATGAGGAATTGCAGATTGCAGATTCGCCGCGACGCGCGCAATCATCCGGCATGCCGTTTTTCCCCCGATTGCGACTGATTGCCGCTTGCGCACTGATGGTTTTGGGCGCATGTCATCGCGTGGCCGACCCCAAAGTCCACATCCAAATCTGGCACCAGAAAGGCGGCCCGGAGCGCGATTTGTTCAACGAAATCGTCGCGCGCTACAACGCGTCGCATCCCGACCGCGTCGTCGAGCCGCTCTATCGCGAGAGCGAGGAGCTGCGCAATCTTTACGTCATCGCGGCGGTCGCGGGACAAGGCCCCGACCTCGTTTACGGACCGGCGGATAACGTCGGCGTATTTGTCACGACGGAGACGGTCAAGCCGCTCGACGACATTTTTCCGCCGGAGTTTTTCGCGCAGTTCGTGCCGGAAGGTTTCGTCGATTTAAACAGCAAGCACTGGCTTGCCGCGGACCAGATCGGCAATCACCTCACGCTCGTTTACAACCGTCAACTCGTCGCCAAACCTCCCGAGACGCTCGACGAGCTCGTGCAAATCGGCGAGTCGTTGACTAAAACCGACGCTGACGGCCGCGTGACGCAATACGGGCTGACGTGGAATTACCGCGAGCCGTTTTTCTTCCTGCCGTTCCTCACCGCGTTCGGCGGCTGGCCGATGGACGACGACGGCAAGCCGACGCTCGACAACGCTGTGACCGTGCGCGCGTTGCAGTTCGTTCTCGACCTGCGCAACAAATACAAAATCATCCCGAAGGAAATCGACTACGACACGGCAGATACTTTGTTTAAAGAAGGCAAAACCGGCATGATCATCAACGGCCCGTGGTCATGGGGCGGCTACCACATGCCCGAGCGCAGCCTCATTGCGCCGTTGCCGAAAAACACCGAGACCGGCCTCTGGTGCGCGCCGATGTTTTCGGCCAAAGGCTACTCGGTAAACGTGAACGTCACGCAGGGCAAAATGCCTTACATCCGCGAAGTCGTCGAATATCTCACCAGCGCGGACGTGCAGCGCGAGATGGCCGGGAAACTCCTCACGAGTCCCGTCAACAAAGCCGTCATCGACTCGCCAGCCGTGCAGCAAAATCCGATTTTGCAGGCATCGATGGAGCAGATCCGTCGCGCGAAACCGATGCCGGTGAAACCACAGTTGCGGCAAATCTGGGACGGCATGCGCGGTCCGTATCAACTCGTCATGGCCGGCGCCCTCACCGCCGGGGAAGGCGCAAAGCGGATGCAGCAGGAGTGCGAGAAAAACATCGCGGATAGCCAGCTCTAAAGGATGCGACGCAAAATCATTCGAGGTGTAATTTCCTCCCGGCAGCTTTAAAGCTACCCCGCGGACGATCTTCGCCCAAAGCGGGCGGCGTTATAAAGCAACTCCCACGCGGTTTTTCACTAAATGTCCGGCAACGGAGGATGCGCGTCTTTCAATCTGCAGTCCCCACCACTCCGCACTCGACAAAATTCCGTTGCCCGCCAATCTTTTCGGCTCCATGTCCAACGGTTACCTGGCGCTCGTGCTGCACGCGCATTTGCCTTACGTGCGGCATCCCGAGTATGATGATTTTTTGGAAGAGGACTGGCTTTACGAAGCCATCACGGAGACGTATCTGCCGCTGCTGCAAGTGCTCTGGCGGCTCGCGGATGAGAACGTGCCGTTCAAGCTCACGATGTCGCTCACGCCCACGCTTTGCTCGATGCTGCGCGACCCGCTCTTGCAGGATCGCTACGTGCGCTACATCGAGCGGGCGATCGAGCTGGCGCGCAAGGAACTCGACCGCACGCGCAACGATTCGCGGCTCAACGAGCTGGCGCGGATGTATCTGGAGCGCTTCATCACGTGCCGCAATCTTTACGTGGACGGGTGGAAGCGCGACATCGTCAGCGCATTCGCGCAACTGCAGGAGCGCGGTGTCTTGGAAATCATCACTTGCGCGGCGACGCACGGTTTTCTGCCGCTCATGGCGAATTTCCCGGAGGCGGTGCGGGCGCAGATTCACATCGCGCGCGATCACTACCGGGAATGTTTCGGGCGCGATCCGGTGGGGATCTGGCTGCCGGAATGCGGCTTCGTGCCGGGGCTCGACCGAGTTTTACAGGAAGTAAATATCCGCTGGTTCATCATGGATTCGCATGGGCTGATGTTCGGCAATCCGCGTCCGCGCTACGCGATTTACGCGCCGGTGTTCACGCCGAGCGGTGTGGCGGCTTTCGCGCGCGACCGCGAGTCGAGCAAGCAGGTCTGGAGCGCCGAGCACGGCTATCCGGGCGACCCGGCGTATCGCGATTTCTACCGCGACATAGGCTTCGATCTTTCGCACGACTACCTGAAGCCGTTCCTGCCGCCGGACGGCACGCGGAAATTTACCGGCATCAAATACCACCGCATCACCGGCCGCACACACGACAAGGATTTATACAACCGTATCTGGGCGATGGCCGCCGCCGATTCGCACGCGGGCAATTTCATGTGGAATCGCGCGCAGCAGCTCAAGCACCTGAGCGAGCACTCGAATCTCGACCCGATCGTCGTCAGTCCGTTTGACGCAGAGCTGTTCGGGCACTGGTGGTTCGAGGGGCCGGAGTTTTTGAATTGGTTCATCCGCAAGAGCGCTTACGACCAGCAGGAGTTCCAGCTCACGTCGCCGACGAAATATCTCGCCGACCACAACACGCTACAACTCGTCGTGCCGAGCGCATCGAGCTGGGGCCACAAAGGCTACTGGGAGGTCTGGCTCGACGACAGCAACTCGTGGATTTATCCGCACCTCCACGCCGCCGCGCGTCGCATGACCGAGCTGGCGCGCGAGAAGAAAGACACGACCGACGCGCTCACCGATCGCGCATTGAAACAACTCGCGCGTGAGCTGCTGCTGGCGCAATCGAGCGACTGGGCGTTTTTAATGAAGACCGGCACTGCGCGCGACTACGCGACGAAGCGCTCGAAAGATCACCTCCTGCGCTTCACGCGGCTCTACGATATGATCCGCTGCAACGACATCGACGGGAAGTTTCTCGCGAACTGCGAATGGCGGGACAACATTTTTCCGAATCTCGACTGGCGTTATTACGCGTGAAGTCAAAGCGCAGAACGCAATCCGCAAAACCGAATCTCGCGCTCGGCGCTGTTCTGTCGTTTTGCATTTTGCATTTTGCGATTTGCCTTTGCCCCGCGCAGGAGGAGATGCCGAGCCCGCCGCCGAAAAAAACAGGCGTTAAACTTCAGTTCGTGCCGCCGCCGATGGAAGGCGCGTTTTCCGTCGGCATTTACGATGCGGGCGGAAAACTCATCCGCACGCTGCACCACGATGCGGATACATCCGAGTTCGGCATCGCGCTGAACGGGCTCATCACGTATTGGGACGGCAAGGATGACGCTGGGACGCAATCGCCCGCCGGCAAATATTCCGCGCGCGGCTGGTGCGTCGGCGATGATGTGGACATCGAGGGCGAGGCGTTTTTGTGCAATGAGTGGATCACAGACGAAACATCGCCGCGCATTCGACGCATCACCGATCTGTGGTCGATGCCGGACGGCGGTTTCGGCATCGGTGCGGAAACATCCGGCGGCGCAACGATGCTCAATTTCGATACGAATGGAAATCCATCGCGCGCGAGGGGCGGACAGCACAATTTGCTGGTGCGCGATGGCAAAATAATTCGTGGCGATTCGCAAACGGAGATTCCGATCAAAGGTCTCGAAAAGCCGATCAGCGCTGCGCTCGCGCGTGACGGAGGCATATGGGTGATCGATGGCGGCGACGTGAAGGAATTTTCGCCATCGGGCGAATTTCAGCGCCGTTTGGGAACACCACCGAATGAACCCGCGCCGATGAAAATCGCAGCGTCCCAGACGACGGATGCAATTTTTTTGCTCGAGCAAAATGACAAGTTGCAACGCTTGCGCGAATTGATTTTGACGAGCGGCACCGCACCGGCGCCGGCGGAACAGGCGACGTCACTCTGGAAAGTCGCACTCAACAAAACCATCACCTTCAGCGACACACTCGATGCTATCCGCGAAAAACTGAAAATGCCGGATGGCAAGCCGTTTTCGCCCGAGGAAAAAGTGAAACTCGCGCTCGCGAAAAATCCGCTCGAACAAAAAAAAGCGGGCGAGATCGAAGTGTCGGTCGCATTTGATCACGATGGCAGTTTCTTAAAATCGACAGACGATTTGCCGCTGAAACGGCTGTCCGACACACCGCATTTAAAATGGGCGGCGCTCGCGCGCGGCGCTGATGCGGACTCGCTCGTGCTGTTTCAAAGCGACGGCGCGGTGGTCGAAGAATTCACGATCTCGAAGCTTTCGCGGATGATGGCGTTTGATTGCGGCGAGTTCGACTATGATCCGGCGCGCGACAAATGATGCACGTTCGATTTTAAGTCATGCGCATTCCGCTCGAAGACAATTTCACCGACATTCTCGGCAAGGCGCAGCGCGGATTGCGCGTGTCCGATTCCGAGCTCGCGTCGAAAGCCGCGCTCGACATCGAGACGGTGCAGCGGCTGCGCGCAGGCGATTTTGAAAACGCGACGGCGGGCCGTCTCGCGGCGGCGCTCGGCTTGAACGCGCGCGCGCTCGTCGACATCGGCGAGAAAATCTGGCAGCCGCGCGATGTGGCGCTCGATGGTTTGGCGATGTTTAACACGCCGTTTGACGACATGACGGTGAACGCCTACGTCGTCTGGGATGCGGAAGCGCGCGAAGCGGCGGCGTTCGATACCGGCTCCGATTGCGGGCCGATGCTGCAGCTTTTGGAAAAGGAGAAGCTCACCCTGAAATTCATTTTTCTCACGCACACGCACGGCGATCACGTTTTCGACATCGACCGCCTGCGCACGAAAACGGAAGCACCGGCCTACGTCTCACGCCGTGAGCCGCTCGAAGGTGCGGAGGCGATCGACGAGGGCGCGCGTTTTCATCTCGGCAAGCTGACGATCGAAACGCGGCTGACGTGGGGCCATTCGCGCGGCGGAATGACTTACGTTGTGCGAGGGCTAACGCAGCCGGTTGCGATTGTCGGCGACGCTATTTTCGCCGGTTCGATGGGCGGCGGAATGGTTTCCTACGCGGACGCGCTGCGCACGAATCGAGAACAAATTTTAACGCTGCCGGACGAGACGATCCTTTGTCCCGGGCACGGGCCGATGACGACGGTCGGTGAGGAAAAAAAGCACAATCCGTTTTTTGCGGAGTAATCATGCGCGAAGAAAAAATCGGTTTTGTCGGTGTTGGCCGCATGGGCGCGAACATTGCGCGGCGTTTGCGCGAGCGCGGATTTCAGATCGGCGCCATTTACGACACGAATCCCGAAGCGGCCTCGTTGCTGGTGCGAGAACTGCAAAGCGAACTGTGTAACAATGTTTCCGACGTCACAAAACGTGCGGATGTGATCATCACCGTTGTGCCGGACGACAACGCGATGCGGCTGATTTTTGGAACCGAAGGCGAGGGGGACACATTGCTGGCCGGAGCGCGCGGAAAGCTCTTCATTAATTGCGCGACCGTTTCTCCCGAAGTGCACATCGAGGTCGAGCACCGCGCGGAACAGGCCGGCGCGCAAACACTCGAGGCGTGCATGGCGTCGAGCATAACGCAGGCGCGTGAAGGCTCGCTGTATTTGATGTGCGCGGGACGCGAGGAAGCATTTCGTCGCGCGGAACCGGTCTTGAAAGAGCTGGGCGCGTCGATGCGATACATCGGCAAAGCGGGCGAAGCAGCGAAAGTGAAGGCGCTCGTGAACATGGTGATGAACATCAACACCGCAGCACTCGCCGAAGGCCTCGCGCTCGGCGACGCACTCGGGCTCGACTTGAAGCTGCTGCGCGAAGTTTTCTCCCAGACCGGCGCGGCTTCTCGGGTGCTCCAGACCGACGGCGAGGATATGCAAAATCGCGAGCACAGCTGTTTTTTCTCAGCGGCGCACGCCGCGAAGGACAGCGGCATCGCGTTGCATCTCGCGGAAAACTCCGGGCTGAATCTCCCGCTCGCCCGCGCGACAAAAAGAGCAATACGACCGAATGGTTCAGGAGGGACTCGGCGAGCTTGATAAATCGGGCATCGCGGAGCTGACGTTCAAAGGTCGCGGCGCAAAACCGCATTGAATTTGCGCACGCACAAAATTTTCCTCGCCAGCGCAAAACGGCACGCGTAGAAACGCAATCCCTTTGACCACGGAAACTCCAGTTTTACGCATCGGTTTGCCCTCCGGCAGTTTGCAGGAGGCGACGTTTGCGCTGTTCGCAAAAGCCGGCTTCAACATCAATGCCTCGAGCCGTTCCTACAAACCGGCCGTTGACGATCCGGAGATGCAAATCCGCCTGCTGCGTGCGCAGGAAATTTCGCGTTATGTCGAACACGGTTTTCTCGATTGCGGCCTGACCGGCAAGGATTGGATCGAGGAAAACGGTTCGGACGTGGAGAGCATTTGCGAGCTGACGTTTTCGAAGGCCAGCTCGCAGCCGACGCGATGGGTTTTGTGTGTGCCGGAAAGCTCGCCGATCAAGTCGGTGAAAGATTTGCAGGGCAAAGTCATCGCGACGGAAGCGGTCCAGATGACGCGCCGTTTTCTCGACAAGCAGGGCGTGAAAGCGAGCGTGGAATTTTCCTGGGGCGCGACCGAGGTGAAAGTGCCCGATCTCGTCGATGCCATCGTCGATGTCACCGAGACCGGCTCGTCGCTGCGCGCAAACAAACTGCGGATCGTCGATACGCTGATGACCTCCGCGCCGCAATTCATCGCGAACAAATCGGCGTGGACCGATTCCTGGAAGCGCGAAAAGATCGAGCGCATCGTGCTTTTGCTGAAAGGCGCATTGAATGCGCGCGACAAGGTCGGCCTGAAGATGAATATCGCCGAAAAGAAGTTGCAGAATTTACTCGAAGCTCTACCGTCGCTCCGCAATCCAACCGTTTCGCATTTGGCGAGCTCGGATTGGGTCGCGGTTGAGACGGTCATCGATGAGAAAATCGTCCGCGAGATCATCCCCCAGCTCAAAGCGCTCGGGGCCGAGGGAATCATCGAATATCCACTCAACAAAGTAGTCTATTAAAGCCACATGGGTTCACTAAAGAAACGACGCAAATCCAAAATCGCTAAACACAAACGCCGGAAGCGGATGAAACTCAACCGCCACAAGAAGCGTTTGCGCTACAAGAGCTAGTCGCTAGATTAGCCGATGAACTCATCGCGGGACGGACTCTTGCACGGGAATCGCAAGTGGCAGCGTCGCATCATGCAGATGATCCTCTGCGCTGCCCTGCCGGCCGTCGCCGCGCCGCTGCACAAGCCGGCGTCGCGAAACGCCCGCGTCCAGCAGTCCGACGTGATTTCGCCGGACACGCAGAAGACCGCGCCCGATCTTCTTTTGAAAAAAGAGGACGAGTTGAAGTCCGACGCGCTCGCTGCGTTCGTCGATGGAATCATCGCCGAGGACAACGGCGACGCGGATAAAGCGGTCGATGCGTATAAAAAGGCGCTGAGTCTCGATCCAAGTTACGGCGAGCTCGCGGTAAAAGTCGCCTTCGAACTCGCGCGCCGTGGCGACGTCAGCTCCGGCATCGAGATTCTGAAGGATTCGATAAAGTCCGCGCCGAAAGAGCCGGTCACATATCTCTATCTCTCGCAGCTTTACGAGAAGTATCTCAAAAAGCCCGACCTCGCGCAGAAATACGCGCAGCAGGCGCTCGACCTCGATCCGCGCAACTTCGCGTCCTACGTCGCCCTTTACGAAATCTACATCAACACCGGCCAGCAAAAGAAAGCCGCGGAACTGCTCGAGCGCGCATCGAAGCTCGACAATGACGATCCGCAATTCTGGTTGCAGCTCGGCGATTTCTACGTGCGCCTGTTGATGAAAGACGACGGCTCCGCCGCGCCGGACGACCTGAAAAAAATGAACGCGGTTTACGAGAAAGCGCGCGCACTCGCAAACAACGACCCTGATGTCCTCACCCGCGTCGCAGATTACTACGTGCTCTCGCGGCAGACCAAGGACGCGATCCCGCTTTATTTAAAAGTCGTCCAGCTCAAGCAAAACACGAGCGATCCATCGTTTACGGCGGTGCAGGATAAGCTCGCGCGCAGCTTCAGCGCGAACGGACAAATCGACGAAGCAATCAGCGTTTTACAAAAACTAATTAAAGACAACCCGGTTCGCTACGAAACCTACGAGCTGCTCGGCGAGCTTTACGAAAAGAAAGGCGACACCAAACGCGCGCTGGAAAATTACCAGCAAACGCTGCTGCTCGATCCGGCCGTGCCGATCAACTACCTCCGCGTCGCGCAGCTTTTCATCAACATCAATGAATTCGATAAAGCCGTCGCGACGGTGAAAGAAGCGCGGCAAAAATTCCCGCAGGTGCCGCAAATCACCTATTCGCTCGCGATCGCCTATTCGAAAGCGAAGAAAAATCAGGAAGCCGTCGCGACGTTCGAGGAAGCGCTGCACGAAGCCGAAAACGTCCAGCAGGACATGATCAACGGCGAATTCTACTTCAGCTACGGAGCCGCCGCCGAGCAGGCCGGACTCATCGACAAAGCGGTCGCACTTTTAAAGAAATCGATCGAGCTCGATCCAGGCAGCGCCGCGCAGGCTTACAACTATCTCGGCTACATGTGGGTCGACAAAAACCAGAATCTCGACGAAGCCGGCGACCTCATCAAACGCGCCGTCGAGATGGAACCGCAGAACCCGGCTTACATCGACAGCCTCGGCTGGTGGTATTTCAAAAAAGGCGAACCGCAAAAGGCGCTCGAGCAGTTGCAGAAAGCCGCCGCGACGATTCAGCCCGAGGATCCCGTCGTCTACGAGCATCTCGGCGATGTTTAC
This sequence comes from Spartobacteria bacterium, assembly GCA_021324395.1. Taxonomy (GTDB): domain Bacteria; phylum Verrucomicrobiota; class Verrucomicrobiia; order Chthoniobacterales; family Chthoniobacteraceae; genus JAJPJG01. Next base: position 23,186 of record JAJPJG010000038.1, read on the forward strand.
GAAAAGCTAAACAACAGTGCACAAGCGCTGGCTTGCTGGCAGAAAGCCGCCACGCTCGGTCCCGACGACAAAGACGCGCTCGCGCAGAAGATCGAAAACGCGAAACAAAAGCTGGCTGCCCATTCGGCGGAGCCGCAGCAGTAACGCATGCCACTCGAGCAAGCCCACATCATTGACGCCATCGCGCACGATGAAGCCACCGGTGAAATCGCGCTCATCATGACCGAGTCCCGCCCGTGGAATGGCGCCGATCGCCGCCTCTACGAACTGCAGGAAAAAGTAAACGCGTATTTGTCCTTCGCGCTCGACGGCGAAATGGCCGAGTCCTATCCGCACTTCGCCGGGAAAACCATTCGCCTGCAACTCGACTGCACCGGGCCTCCCGATCCGCGCACGCTGCAATTCATCGGAATCATGAGCGAGCAGATCGCATTTCAAGGAATCAAATTCGAAGTGCGCATCATGCAGCAAACCGGCTGCTCCTGCGGGGAGAATGAATGCTGCCGTTCGGAGCATTCAAATGACAAGCCGCTCTGCGAGTAAGCCTGCCGTCACTTTCCACGGCAAAAATCACGCGACGGCACGTCGCATTTTCGCAGCGGCAGAGCTGCATCCACACTAATTCCTTCTCGCGCCGCGCGCGCGAATTGCGCAGCATTTTTGCGCAATGATTTTTACCGGCGCCGTCATCGTTATCGCGAGTTATCTGCTCGGATCGATTCCGTTTGGTTATCTCGTCGGCAAAATGCGCGGCATCGACATTCGCCAGCACGGCAGCGGAAATATCGGCGCAACCAACGTGCTCCGAGTGCTCGGCAAAAAATTTGGTATTCCCGTCTTCATCTGCGACGCGTTGAAAGGCCTCATCGCGGTGCGAGGCGCGATGTCGTTCGCAGCGCATGGGCATGCGATTCCGCCTGCGGCGGCGGGAATCATGGCCGCGCTCTGCTGCATTATCGGGCATAATTTTCCTGTGTGGCTTGCGTTCAAAGGAGGAAAGGGAATCGCGACTTCGGCGGGTGTGTTGATCGGAATGGTGCCGGTTGCGGCGGCGCTCACGCTGGCAGTATGGGTGATTATTTTTTACAGCACGCGCTATGTGTCGCTGGCGTCGATCTGCGCGTCCATCGCGCTGCCGGTGATCGTCGTCGCGTGCCTCTTTCTCGGCCTCGAAACGGGCTGGCCGTTCTTTTATTTTTCCGTCGTCGCCGCGTTGCTCGCGGTCTGGCGACATCGCTCGAATATCCAGCGATTGCTCAACGGGACTGAACCGCGTTTTGTAAAAAAGAATGAATAAAATCGCAGTCATCGGCGCAGGCGGATGGGGCACCGCGCTTGCCATTTTGCTCGCGAAGCGAAACCGCGAAATCACGCTATGGGGCTATGAAGCCGGCCACGTGGAGAAACTGCGCGCGACGCGCCGTAACGCGCTTTATTTACCAGGCGTGGAGTTGCCGCCAAATATCTCGCCGACGAATAACGCAGGCGCTTTGGCGGATGCGGATTTGATTTTATTCGTGCCGCCGTCGAAAGCGATGCGGTCAGTAGCAAAAAATTTCGCACGGGAAAAAATCGCGTCGTCTGCGGTGTTGCTTTCATGCACGAAAGGAATCGAGCAGGGCAGCGGTTTGCGAATGAGCGAAGTCATCGAGGAATTTTTTCCGCAAAATCGGGTCGCGGTATTGTCCGGACCGAGTCACGCGGAGGAAGTCTCGCGCGGCATGCCGACGGCGGTCGTGCTCGGTTGTCGCGAGGAGGCGATCGCGCAGGAGTTGCAGCAGGTTTTCTCGAGTGGAAGTTTTCGCGCTTACACGAGCGACGATGTCGCAGGGATCGAGCTTGGCGGTGCGTTAAAAAATGTGTTCGCCATCGCCGCGGGTGTGAGCGATGGGCTCGGTTTTGGCGATAACTCGAAGGCCGCACTCGTCACGCGCTCGCTTGCGGAACTGATGCGGCTTGGCGTCGCGCTCGGCGGACGGCGCGAAACGTTTCAAGGGCTGAGTGGCGTTGGCGATTTGATGGTGACGTGCTTCTCGCGCCACAGCCGAAATCGCGGCGTCGGCGAACGGCTCGGCAAAGGTGAAACGCTCGCGCAAATCAGCGCATCGATGGCGATGGTCGCGGAAGGTGTTCCAACCGCGAAAAGCGCGCTGGAATGCGCCCGTAAACACGGCGTTACCGCTCCGATTATTGAGCAGGTTCACGCGATTCTTTTTGAAAATAAAGCGCCGCGTGAAGCATTGAGTGAGTTGCTGCGACGCGAGCTGAGGCCGGAAGAAGACTGATCCATAGATTGGCGCTTTGCGTTTCGCTAAATCTGCGTGAATCTCCGCAACTGTGGATCGGAAAAGTCTTCCCATTTTCGAACTTGAGCGCGCGATCATCGATGCGCTCAAGGCTAGTCCGCGTCTTATTTTGCAGGCGCCGACCGGCTCGGGAAAATCGACGCAGGTGCCTCAGATACTGCTCGATCATGGCTTGCTCGGCGAGGGCGAGGTCGTGATTTTGCAGCCGCGTCGGCTTGCGACGCGCATGCTCGCGGCGCGTGTCGCGCACGAGCGCGGTGTGTTGCTCGGCGACGAAGTCGGTTATCAGATTCGCTTTGATCGCGTGGTGTCGGAAAAGACTCGCATCCGTTTCGTCACTGAAGGCGTGTTGCTGCGCCAGCTTCTGCAGCAGCCGTTGTTAAACAATGTTAGCGCCGTGATTTTCGACGAATTTCATGAGCGGCATCTTTACGGCGACATCACGCTTGCACGTGTGCTCGACCTGCAGCAAACGGTCCGGCCCGATCTGAAAATCATCGTCATGTCCGCGACGCTCGACACTGGACAGCTCGAAAAATTTCTCGAGCCGTGCACGCTGCTGCAATCGGCAGGTCGCATGTTTCCCGTCGAGATCGAATATCTTGCGAAACCATTTCGCGCCGAGGATTACGCTGTGTGGGATGTCGCCGCCGATGAGCTTGAGCGCGTCGCGATGCAGACCGATGGCGACGTGCTTGTATTCATGCCTGGCGCTTATGAAATCAGCCGCACGATCCAGGCGATTCGCGCGTCGCGTGTCGGTGACGAGTTTGTCGTGCTGCCGCTGCACGGCGAATTGCCAGTGGCTGACCAGGACGCCGCGCTCGCGGATTACGGGCAACGAAAAGCGATCGTTTCGACAAACGTCGCGGAGACTTCGCTAACGATAGAAGGCGTGCGCATCGTGATCGACAGCGGCCTCGCGCGCATCGCGCGGTTCGATCCATATCGCGGCATCAATACATTGCTCATCGAAAAAATTTCGCGCGCATCCTCGGATCAACGCGCGGGACGCGCCGGACGAACCGCGCCGGGAAAATGCGTGCGACTTTGGACCGAGCGCGAACATCTCGAGCGTCAGCCGCAGGAATTGCCAGAGGTGAAGCGGCTCGATCTGTCGGAAGTCGTGCTGACGCTGAAAGCAAGCGGCGTCGAGGACATCGGAAATTTCCGCTGGCTCGAACCGCCCGAGCCGCGCGCGCTGGAACGCGCGGAGACTTTGCTGAAGGATCTCGGCGCGCTCGACGAGCAGACCGGCGCAATCACGAAACTCGGTCGCCGCATGCTCGTGTTTCCCGTGCATCCGCGTTACGCGCGCATGTTGCTGGAGGCGCACGAGCGCGGCTGTGTGCGGGCGATTGCGCTCGTCGCGTCGCTGTCGCAAGGCCGTAATTTGCTGCGCAGAAGCGATGGCAAACAAATGGAGCAAGATCGCGCGGACGTGCTCGGAGAAAAGGAAGTGTCGGATTTTTTCATCCTGATGCGCGCGTTTCGTTTTGCGGAACAAAGCAATTACAATCCGCAACGCTGCCGCCGGCTTGGGATCAATGGCCTCGCCGCGCGGGAAGCCGCGCAGACCCTTGAGCAATTTTTGAAAATCGCGCGCGACGAAAAGCTTAACCTTGAGCGCACCGAAGCGAGCGATGAAGCCATCCAGCGCTGCGTGCTTGCCGGTTTCTCAGATCAAGTCGCGATGCGAATCGATGCCGGAACGCTTCGTTGCAATCTCGTCCACGGCCGCCGTGGTGTGCTCGCGCGCGAAAGTGTGGTGCAACACGCGCAGTTGCTCGTCGCGTCGGATGTGCGCGAGATCGAGATAAAAGGCGAGCTGACGACGCTGTTAAACACCGCGACCGCGATCGAGGAGTCATGGTTGCGGGAGCTTTTTCCCGATGCGTTCCGCACGGAAACACGCGTAAGCTATGACCCCATTCAGCGCCGCGTTGTGGCGCGCACGCAGATGATGTTTCGCGATCTTGTGCTCGGCTCCTCGCTCACCGAAAAAGTTCCTCCCGACGAGGCCGCGCAGGTTTTGGCAAATGCAGTCATCGACGGCACGTGTGTGCTCGCGAACTGGGATAATTTCGTCGAGCAATGGATCACGCGCGTGAACCGCCTGCGTGAATGGATGCCGGAGTTGGAACTCCCCGCGATTGCCGATGACGAGCGCCGCGCAATCATCGAGCACATCTGCCATGGCGCGACGACTTACAAAGACATCAAGGATCGTGCGGTGCTGCCGGTCGTGAAGTCGTGGCTCTCGCCGATGCAGCAGGAACTCGTGGACAAATTCGTGCCGGAACGCGTGTCACTTCCAAATGGAAAAAAATGGAAAATCGTCTACGACGCGAAAGCAGCGCCGACTATCGCTGCGCGCATCCAGGAGCTATACGGCGTTGAAGGTAGTCTTACTATCGCGAGTGGACGCGTTCCTTTAGTGATCCAGGTGCTGGCACCTAGCCACCGGCCTATCCAGGTTACGCAAAACCTTTCCACTTTCTGGCGTGAAGCTTATCCGAAGATTAAGCAGGAGCTTCAGCGTAAATATCCAAAACACGAATGGCGCTAAACTCAGACCGCAAGAATGGTTTTTGCCTCCAGGTGAATCGAACGCAGCTAGCTGCGTTGTCTTATATTCTTATCCTGCTACTGCTCCTAAAGGTAGTCTGGGGCATGTGGAATTGGAAAGACCTCACGTCAGGCGACACGTCATGTTATTGCATCAGCGCTTATCAATGGGCGCTTCATGGAAAAATCAATGCGGGCGCAATGATTTATTCGCCTTTGTATGTGGTCTACTATTCCAAGTTCCTATCGTTTTTTAATAATGCTTATCCGGCCACGATAGCTCACCGCATCATCATTCTTTTGGCTCTTGGTTTAACGATTCTGGCTTTGTGTCGCTCGCTTCTTCCAAAGTCGATAGCATGGTTCATAGCTGCTTGGTGGCTCGCGTTGCCGATTAATTGGAATGCCTATTATGAAGTGCATCTCTTTGGGTTGTTCTTCTTTGTGTTCGGCAGTTGGCTTGCAGGGCTGCGGGATTGTGCAATGAATCGAGGCATTGCGCTGGCCAGTTTTTTTACCGGAGCGCTGTTGGTGCGAAATGAATTTCTCGTTGCTGCAGCGATTATGTCCGTCGTGCTCGTCGGCTATGAGTTGCGTAGAATACGATTGGCTCCAGGTGCTGGAACGCTTCTTCGGTCTATTGCGTCAGCATTCGGCCCTTCTCTAGTGATTTTAATAGGAGCTATCGTCTTGTTTCAGGAGTCATTAAATAAGGATGTCCTGCGAGCTTTCCAATCCCGGCATCTTACAAATATGGGGCAAGTGCTTGCTTATGGCTATCAGCAGAGGCATCCAGAATGGACTCATAACCCGTGGACTGAGTATTCGCCATTAATGCAACAAAAATTCGGGCGCCAGCTTGTTAGCTTTACTGATGCAGCTAGCATCAATCCGCAGGAGATCAGGGATTATGTATTATGGAATCTCAGCCTCGTGCCAAACGGAATTCAACTCGCGTTGTTTAATAACTATTCAGGAAAGTATACCCCGGACTTTGCGGTGTGGCATGGAAGCAGAGCTAAAGCTTACGTATTAAGCTGTGTGTTGCTAATAGTGCTCGCAGCCGGCACTTATTCTTTGTGGCGCCAAAGAGAGATATGGAAACGATTTCTTAACCACCGGCGTGTTTGGGTGCTTGTTACGATGGCCACGACTCTGCCGTCGGCATTCCTTGCGATTATAACGCAACGACCGCGGCCGAGTTACATCTTCACGCTTGCTCTTTTCGTAATGGTGGTCACCGGCTTTTGCATGAGCGCTATGCTTCGCAACTTTCGTCTGCATCGAAGTTTTAATCGAATTTCTCTAGTTCTTGCTCTTTGCGTCCTTGTCTTTATTCCAGCGGGCAGCACAATCGTCACAGGGGAGAGGCAGTTATACGAGGTATACCAGCGGCTTTATCCCTATCGGCAGTTCTTCGCAGATACGTCAAATGTCTTTGCCTCGGATTCGTCCTGCTCAGTGGTTAGTAATTATCTTGGTGAAGGTTCTCATCTCAAGTCGTGCTACCTTCCAGGTGACTCACAAGCCGGCAGCGCATTTCAGCAATTTCTACAGCAAAACAAGGTCTCGTTGCTTTATCTTGCTGAGCAATCTCAACGCAGGCATGACTTCGCGGAATGGTGGACCAGCCCGGAAAGGAATCGCTGGACGATCGTGGCTTATGACGATAAAGCCAAATGGATTTTTCTGAAAAAGAATGGATAGCATGCCGTTGAGCACAGTGGAAGTATCGGGGCCGGTCGTTACGATCATTACGCCGTCCTACAATCAAGGAAGGTTCATTCGCGCAACTATTGAGAGTATCCTCGCACAGGACTACCCGAACATCGAATACCTTGTCGTCGATGGCGGGTCGACAGATCATACTATTTCCATTCTGCGCGAATTTGGAGAGCGGGTGCGATGGATTTCCGAGCGCGATCGCGGTCAAACCCATGCGATTAACAAAGGTCTCGCCATGACTGTAGGCGAGATTATTACCTGGGTTAATTCCGATGACGTGTTGGAACCCGGCGCTATTTCCGCCGCGGTTGCGGCTTTTCAAGAGGACCCGCGCACCGCGCTTGTTTACGGCAATGCACGCGAATTGAACGCAGAGGGACAGCATATCCGCGACAACTATCCGCCGGCGCCAAATGTTTGGGAGTTGGTGCATGGATGGGACTATATCATTCAGCCGGCATCCTTTTTCCGACGCAATAAGATGGAAGAAGTCGGCGGTCTCGATGAAGAACTGCATTGGGCAATGGACTATGATCTGTTCATGCGACTGGCTCTGAACTATCCCATCAAGCGTGTCGATGCGTTCCTTGCCAGCTATCGCTTTTACGACGAGTGCAAATCATGCGCGGGCGGTTGGAAGCGCTACATGGAAATCGTCCGCGTTCTACGTCGCTATAATACGACGCACACTGCGCCTGCGTTCTTTTTATACGCATGGGAGCTTGTGAATACGACACTTACCCGCCTGAACAACCGCGCCCGGCCTTTGCTTCGCAAAGCCACGCATCACCCAACGCAAAAGCTTCGCAGAAGAGCGGAGTTGTTTTTATATCCGCGAATTACCCGATGGTATTTTGATGGATGGGTGGCTCCCATTTTCGAATGGTATCTCTTGAATGAAGGCAAGGAGATGATAGAACTCCATGGTCATATTCCTCCTGAAAAATGTCTCGGAGATATCCAGCGGCTAAGGTTCATCGTGGATGGTATTCTTGTGCGCGAAATGATAATTGGTTGCGGCGACTTTAGCATTGCTGTTCCAATCCCAAAGACCCGCGGGCCCATGATTCATCTGCGTGTCGAGGCAAAGCGTTCTTTCATTCCTTCGCGCTTTTATAAGGGTGGTGGTGACAATCGTCGCATTGCTTATCACTTAAAACATATCGGCGGGGCTTCTCCGAAAACGTGCAATGAACCTCAATGGTCAACAGGCTGCTTTGCCGACGGTTGGGCCGGGCCGCAGGTTAGTTCTTTGTTGCAGACGAATGAAGCCGCCGTCGAAATTACCGGCTGCATACCTGATGGGTATCCAAAGCTCCAAGGTCAAACCCTGAGATTAACCATCGACGGTAAAGTTCATCGAGACATCATGCTAAAGGAGGGCAGCTTCCGCGAAGTGCTGACTGTTCCCGCCCGCGGAAAGCCGTTCGAGTTGTGCCTTAACGCGTCGCACTGGTTCGTGCCGGCTTATGAAGAAAAGACCGATGACTATCGAAGGCTTGCCTTTCGATTGGACGGCATCCGTTGCATTAGCGCATGAGTGATCCTCCTATAAAAACTCCACCCGGCTTGGGCTTGCAGGAATCTCAAGAGCTGGCATCAGCCGTGTGTTCCTCCGCGGATTACCTGTCTGCTCTGGTGGAGCGATTCGGCGACGTCAGCCGTTACGTGAACAGCTACGGTCCGGTCTACTTCTTCAACCATCCTGATCACGTTCAAAGCATTTTGCTAAACCAAAAATATGAGCGCGCTCGCTTGGTAAAGCTCGTCCTCGGTGACGGACTCTTATCCAGTGATGGTGATTATTGGCGCTCGCAACGACGCCTGATCTCGCCGCAATTTCACGAGCACTGCATGCCGCATTTTGTTCCGATGATTGTTGATGCGACGAATGCAACTTTCGAAAGATGGCATCAGTCCGGCCGGATCGATGTCTCTTTCGAGATGAGAAGGCTAACTCTCGATGTGATCGTCAGGGCAATGTTCAGTCTTAGTATTGGTGACAAGTTGGATGAGTTATCGGACGCTGTAACTGTGCTAATCGAGGATCTCGGCACGCTCGGCGGCAGTCTTTTTAACTTACAAGAGCAGATTACGCCCGAAAGAAACGCACGGTTTCAGCGCGCTCTGAAATGTGTTGATAACTTTGCGCACGAGCTTCTCGCCAGCCGCCGCGTTAAGTCGCAGCAGAATCGTGATTTGGTTTCTCTTTTACTCAATGCAAAGGATGAATCCACAGGAATGCCTTTGAATGAGAAGCAGCTTCGAGATGAAATTGTCACAATGCTGCTGGCCGGCCATGAGACAACTGCGATTACACTTGCTTGGGCGATCGATCTGCTTGCGAGAAATGCTGCGGCAAGGGAACGGCTTCGCACGGAAGTGGATCATGCTATTAGTGGCCGAAGCCCGCAATACGATGACTTAAATTCGCTAAACTATGCGCGCATGGTTATTGATGAAACGCTGCGATTGAATCCACCGGTGTGGTTTATGATGCGAAAGGCGGAGGTCGATTCGGAACTTGGCGGCTATTTTATTCCCGCGAATACATCGGTGTTGATCTCCCCTTACACTACACATCGCCATAAGGAGTTTTGGAAGGATCCCGACTCTTTCGATCCTGAGCGGTTCTCGCAGGAACAGAGCAAGACGCGCCATCGTTATGCCTACGTTCCTTTTTCAACAGGGCGGCATCATTGCCTGGGGCACGCGTTCGCAATGATGGAAACCCAGTTCATTCTCGCGATGATTGCGCAACATTGGCAACTCACTCCCATGTCGGATCGCATCGAGCCCAACCCTGCGATTACCTACCGCCAACGCGGTGAGCTCATGGTCAAAGCTATACCGCGCTACCAGCTATGACTGCCGAAACTACCTTGGTAGAATTGCTGCGTTCTCATGCGTTAAGACAAGGCGGGAAGCCTGCATTTACTTTTTTACCCGATGGGGAAAAGGAACAAGGCTCGCTGACTTTTGCGCAACTGGATCAGCGGGCACGTGCGATCGGTGCTTATTTACAGGCCCGGCGGATGCAGGGTAAGCCGGTGTTGTTACTATTTCCATCAGGCCTCGACTTTATCGCTGCATTCGCGGGTTGTCTTTACGCTGGAGCGATTCCGACTCCGGCGCACGTGCCGCGTCTCAATCGAAACCTATCGCGCCTGCGCATGTTGGCAGCGGATGCGAAGCCTGAAGTTGCTTTTACCACCGATACCGTTTTTGACCGCATTCAGCCGATGCTAGTCGAAGCGGGGCTGAAGGTTTTGTCGTGGGTTACCACCGGCGAAGTTTCAGAAGAGCTGGCCGGGAGTTGGTGTGAACCGCAGATTACACAGGATACGCTGGCGTTGCTGCAATATACTTCCGGGTCAACGTCCGCGCCGAAAGGAATCATGGTAAGCCACGGCAATTTGATCGCAAATCATCGAATGATTGAACGCGCGTTCGAGCACACGCATGATTCTACCTTTGTGACATGGCTGCCGCTCTTTCATGACATGGGACTTATCGGAACTGTGCTCCAGGTTATCTATCTCGGCAGTCATTGTGTATTGATGCCGCCCGAGTGTTTTTTGGTGAAACCTCTCCGCTGGCTTCAGTCGATTTCGCGCTACAAGGCTCACACCACCGGCGCGCCGAACTTTGCTTATGACCTATGCTGCCGGCGTGTCACGGCGGAGCAGCGCGAGCAACTCGATCTTAGCCACTGGCAGGTTGCTTTCAATGGCTCGGAGCCGGTTCGCGCCCAGACTTTGAAAAACTTTACCGAGACTTTTGCCACGTGCGGCTTTCGTGCGACAACGTTTTACCCGTGCTATGGACTCGCCGAGGCCACCTTGTTTGTTTCCGGTGCGACAAAAAGTTCGGAGCCGGTCACCGCATCTTTCGCCGGTGATTCCTTGCAGCATGGAAAAGCAGTCGAGGCTGACGGTGAACTATCACGCACATTTGTAAGTTGCGGTTACGGCTGGCTTGAACAGGAAATCGTAATAGTGGATCCCGAGACAAAACAACGCTGTGCCGATGGAGCAATCGGCGAGATTTGGGTTAAAGGTCCCAATGTGGCTCAAGGCTTCTGGAAACAGCCGGAGCTAACCTCCCGGCATTTCAAAGCATACCTTTTCGATAGTAACGATGGGCCTTTTCTTCGCACAGGCGATGCGGGTTTTTTCCACAAGGGAGAGCTATACATAGCCGGAAGACTGAAGGACTTGATCATCATTGCCGGGCGCAACCACGATCCCGCGGATATCGAGCAGACTGTCGAGACGAGTCATCCCGGGATTCGTCCTGGATGTTGCGCCGCATTTTCAATCGACTTTGGCGGCGACGAAAAGCTTGTGGTCCTGGCCGAGCTTCACCAGCACGAAACCCAGACGAAAGCCATTACCGATGCCGTCAGGCGATCTGTCGCGGAGAATCACGATCTTAGCATTCATGCCTTGGAATTTCTGTTGCCGGCGAGGATTCCGAAGACATCGAGCGGCAAGATACAGCGCCATCTTTGCCGTGCGCGTTACCTGGCCGGCTCATTGCACACACAGGAGATTTGATTTGAATACCGAAGCTATTGAGTCATGGGTTGCGACGTGGATTGCTCGCGCGCTGGAGGTGGAAGAAAACGATATTAATACTTCCGAGTCTTTTACCGGGCTTGGACTCGACTCGTTAAGTCTCTATACTTTGACCGGAGATATCTCGGCGTGGATGGGACGCGATTTACCCGTTACGATTGCATGGGAATATCCTACGGTCAAAGGTCTCGCGTTACATCTCGGTTCCTTGCCCAAGGAGAGTGATGAAAGCATTCCGCACGTTTCGCGTGATCAGCCATTGCCGCTTAGCTTTAGCCAGGAACGAATGTGGAACCACGCGCAAAAGCCGCGTGATCGCGACTTTGTGGTAAGGCGTTACATCCTGACCGGCGAGGTCGATCGCCGCGCGCTGGAGCGAGCTGTCGATGATTTTGTCCGTCGTCATGAGATTTTGCGAACTACCTTTGCGGGTGTAAATGGTGAGTCCTGTCAGGTTATCCAATCGCCTGCTGCTGGAAACCTTCTTTATACTGACCTAAGCGATCACTCTGCGGCTGCCGACCAAGCTGCCGCGCTCATTCAAGAGCTGGCGGATCGCGGCATTGATCTGGCAAACGGTTCGCTCTTTTATGCATGGCTACTAAAGCATCATGAGACGGAGCATAGCCTTGCATTTGTTCTGCACCACATGACTTATGACGCGCGCTCTTTCGATGTGCTGCACGAGGAAATCAGCGCGCTCTACAATGCCTACCGCAGTGGAAGTGAGTCGCCTTTGCCCGAGCTTCGCGTGCAGGTGGCGGACTTTGCGGCGTGGCAACGCGAATGGCTGCGCGAAGGCGGCGAAGCTTATGGTGCGGCGGTCGAATGGTGGAAAAAGCATTGGCCGGCGGGTGTCGCAACGCTTAACGAGCTGCCTTTTTCATGCAAAGCGAAGCCGGATAATCCCGACGCGATTCATCCTTACTACACCGTTACTTTTTCGCCTGAACTGCTCGAGCGCCTTAGAGCTTTGTGCCGCCGTGAAAATGTGACGCTTTATACCGTGATGTTCGCGGCCTTTGCGCGGCTGCTCCATGAGTATTCACAAAGGGAGCAGTTAGTCATCGGCACTTATGTCTCGCAGCGCAGCAAGCCATCGACTGCGGCGATGATGGGCTTTTTCGTGAACCTGCTTTCGCTTTGCATCGATCATCGCGGGCAGCCTTCTTTTCGCGAGCTGATGAGACGCATCCAGCAAACGATGCAGGAAGCGACGATCCACCAGTATCTGCCATTCGAGAGGCTTTCCGATGAGCTGGAGAAAAGCGAGGACCGCAAGCCGCCGGCTGCGGAAATCATCTTTCAGCTCACCAAGACCACGAAGGCGCTGCAACTTGACGGACTGACGAATTACCTCGCGCCGACTTCGCGCCAGTTCAGCAAGCCGTGGAGACTGTCGCTCACGGTCGTCGAGGGCGAGAACAGCCTGCAGGCGAGCGCGGGGTTCGATCCCGAATTGTATGCGCGCGAGGGCGTGATCGAGATGGTGCAGCGCTACGCGGCGTTTTTGGAAGCGAATGTTTAGAAAAATTGGCCAATTCCCTAGTGCATTTTTGATCAAAGGCGTTTCGCCAATCTTTCCGCAAGCCGCTGCAGCGCGGGCGAGCGATCGTGCGGGTCGAGACGCACTTCGATGAGGCTGAAGCCGGCGGTGTTTTCTTTTGCCTCCGCCAGCGCACAGTGGAGCTGCTCCTCGGTATCGACGACCCAGCCGCGACCTGCGCCGAGGAGCTCGGGCAGTTTGTGGTAGCGCCATTCGAGCACGTCGTTGTAAGGCCCGTCCTGCATGTGGCGCTCCGTGCCGTAGCCACGATTGTTTAACACAATGACGATCGGCGACAGGCCGTGGCGCACAGCGGTCGCGAGCTCGGTGCCGGTCATTTGAAATGCGCCGTCGCCGACGAGCACGAGCGGGCGCAGTTTTGGGTTGGCGATTTGCGCGCCTACGGCGGCTGGAACGGCGAAGCCCATCGATGCGTAGTAGGCGGGACCGAGAAATTCGGTGCGGTGATGGATGTAAAGATCAGCTGCGCCAAAAAGCGCGTCGCCGACATCGGTAACGACGATCGTGTTGTCGTCGAGGAAGGTGTTTAGCAACGCGAAAAGACGTTGGGACGTGATGGCGGAATTCTGGATTTCGGGTTTTGCGTTTTCGATTGGCTTGCGAAAGGGCGCGTTGCTGGTTTCGCGCTTTTTTAAATCGGCATCGATGAGGCCGCGGACGAAATCTTTGAAACGGACGTCGTCGAAATTGTGATAGCGGATGGAGAGCTTTTCGCTGGTGGCGTTGATGCTGCGTGCGGGATCGAGGCGCGCGGTATACACGCCGAGATTAATGTCGGTCATGAACGCGCCGAGCATGATCACGCAATCGCTCGCCTCGACAAATTCGCGCACGTCCTCGCGTCCCATCGCGCCTTCGTAAACGCCGAGATAAAGCGGGTGCTGCTCGCTGATAACGGATTTGCCGAGGATCGTCGTAGCAAATGGAATGCCGGTCTTTTTTAACAGATCGAGCAGTGCTTCCTGCAGTCCGAAGCGATGCACTTCCACGTCGGCGAGAATCACCGGCTGGCGCGCGTTGTTGATCATGAACGTAGCTTCGTGCAAAGCCTCGCGCAGCGTGTTCGGGTCGCTTTCCTCGTGGAGTTCGGCGGGTTGGTGATGCGCGATGCCGGGGACGTTCACCATGTCGCGCGGCAGCTCGATGTAAACAGGGCGTTTGTAACGCAGCGCGGCGTGCAGCACGCGGTCGATTTCCGCAAACGCAGTTTGCGCGTCGCTGAGCACGGTGCTGGCGACGGTGAGTTGCTCGAAGACTTTTTTCTGTGTGTCGAACTCGCGCACTTTGTGATGCAGCAGCGGATTTTTTTCGCGCTCTTTCATTCCCGGCGCGCCGCTGATGACGACGACCGGCGATTTTTCCGCGAAAGCCTCGGCGGTGGTGTTCGCGACTTTCAGTCCGCCCACGCAATAGGTGATGCAGACAACGCCGAGTCCGCGCAATCGCGCATACGCGTCGGCGGCGAAACCCGCGCCTTGTTCATCGCACGTCGTAATCGTGCGCAGCTCGCTTTTTTGCAGCAGATCATAAAAGCCGAGCACGTAGTCGCCGGGGATGCCGAAGATGTCCGTGACGCCGTGTGCGCGGAGGCGCGAGATGAGGTATTCGCCGATGGTCGGAGGCATGCGCGACTATACTGCGGCGTCGCGGGAATTGTCATGCGGCGCGAATCTCCGCACGAAATTCACCTGTTGACAGAGCGGGCGTCTTTTGCGAGTTTGCTTCACGCAAGTTCGCGCTATCCGGTTGTTCGCCTCTCTGGCAAAACTCCCTCGCAAAACGCTGGCGCGGTCCTGATTTTTACCTACGGAAATTAAATCCATCCCGATATTGCGGGTCATAGCAAGTGGTCCAAAGTTAAGCGCTTTAAAGGCGCACTCGATCAGAAACGTGGAAAGCTTTTTTCAAAGCTATCCAAAGAGATTACTGTCGCCGCGAAAATGGGCGGCGGTGATCCCGGCGGCAATCCGCGTCTGCGCAGTGCGATTCTCGCCGCGCGCGCGCAAAGCATGCCGAACGATAACATCGAGCGTGCGATTAAGCGCGGCACCGGCGAAGGCGCGGACGCACAGCATTTCGATGAGATTGTTTACGAGGGCTACGCGCCAGGTGGCGTGGCGTTGATCGTGGAAGTCGCGACAGACAACAAGAATCGCACCGCAGCGGACCTGCGCAGTATTTTTACAAAGAACCACGGCAATCTCGCGTCGAGCGGAAGCGTGAGTTACATGTTTCATCGCAAAGGCCAGATCACGGTGCCACGCGATGTGCTCGATGAGGACAAGCTGCTGGAAATTGTGCTCGAAGCCGGCGCGGAAGAGTTGACAAGCGACGAAGAACATCATGTCATCACGACCGCACACGACCAGCTCTACGCTGTCGCCGAGGCGCTGAAGATCGCGGGTATCACCGCGGATTCGCACAAGCTGACTTACGTTCCTGAAACCACCGTGCCGGTGGCGGACGAATCCATAGCAGCGCAAGTGTTAAGGCTCTGCGAAGCGCTCGAGGACAACGACGACGTGCAAAACGTGTATTCGAATTTTGATGTGCCAGAGGAAGTGCTGGCGAAACTGAGCGCCTGAATTTTCCAGACCGATTGAAGTCCGGTCTTTTTTAAGAGACTTCGAAGACCAAATTCAACATGCCCATTATGACAGAGCCTAGCGACAAACCGACAATCGAAGCCCAAAACGGTGAAGGCGCAGCCGCGCCGAAAAAGCGCACCATGAGCCTGGAAGCGCGCAGGAAAATTTCCGAGACGCTGAAAGCCCGCCGCGCCGCCAAAGCTGAAGCAGCCGGCGAGACTTTGCCAAAAGCCGAAGAAACTCCCGTGGAAGAAACCAGCACGCCGCCCGCAGCCGTGAGCGGTTCGCGCAACGAACCCGCACCGATCGCGGAGAACGTCGCGGCACCAGTGCCGGAACAACCGGTCGCACCGAAAACCGAAGTGCCAGCGCCCGCACCCGCGGCGCCGCCAGTGGATGACCGTCCGCCGATCAAATCTTCCATCGACGCGCTTGAATCCTTGCGCGCCGCCGCCGCAGCAGCGCGCCCATATGAACCCAAGCCGCGCATCACAGCCGAGTCGACTGCGTCGACGCTCGAAAGCCTGCGGGCGATCACCCGCATCGCTCGCCCGAGCAGCCCGATGCCGGAGCAACTCGGCGAAGAATTGCCGCCGGTTGGCGACGATTACGTGCCCGAATACGCCGAGGGCATCGTCGAAGTTTCCGGTAAAGGTTTCGGCTTTTTGCGCGATCAAAAACGCGGTTTTGTCCAGAATCCGGCGGACGTATTCGTCACGCCCGAGATCGTGCGGCAATACAATTTGCGCGACGGCCAGTGGGTCAAAGGAGAGGTTCGTCGCGGCAATCGCGGTGCTCAATTGTTCCGCCTCAGCGAAATCAACGGCGAGACGCCCGACAAGGCGCAGAACACGCCCGCATTTGAAGAACTCACCGTCGTCAGCCCCGATCAGCGCATTCATCTCGAGACGACGCCGGATCGTTACACAACGCGCATCATGGACATGATGACGCCAATCGGCAAAGGCCAGCGCGGCCTCATCGTCGCGCCGCCGCGCACCGGCAAAACAACGCTGCTCCAGCACATCGCCGACGCGGTCGCGAAGAATCATCCGGAGATGAAATTGATCATCCTGCTCGTGGACGAGCGCCCGGAGGAAGTGACGGAAATTCGACGCACCTGTCCGACCGCCGATATCATGGCGAGCTCGAATGACAGCGATATCAAGAGCCATACGCGCATCGCGCAGCTCGCGATCGAACGTGCGAAACGGCTTGTTGAACAAGGTCAGGATGTTTTCGTGCTGCTCGATTCGATCACGCGTGTTGGTCGTGCATTTAATAATGCGATGGGCGGTGGCGGACGCACGATGTCCGGCGGCATCGATGCGCGTGCACTTGAAATCCCGCGCAAACTTTTCGCTTCAGCACGCAATACCGAGGAAGCCGGCTCGCTGACGATCATCGCGACCGCGCTCATCGACACAGGCAGCCGCATGGATGAGCTCATTTTCCAGGAGTTCAAGGGCACGGGCAACATGGAGCTCGTGCTCGATCGTAAAGTCGCCGATCTGCGGGTTTATCCAGCGGTCGACATTTTCAAATCCGGCACGCGTCGCGAGGAACTGCTCGTTCCCGCGGATCAGCTCCACAAAATCAACGTGATCCGCCGCGGCCTCGCCGGCCACAAGCCTGAGGAAGCGATTGAGCGTCTGCTGAGTTTCGTGCGGAAATTCCCCACGAACGCGCAGATGCTGAAAGAGATTCCGGGTTAAACGTTACAGCTCGAAAAATGAGCCAAGCTTCGCGAGGAAACTCGCGGTGTATTCGGCTTTGCGTGACATGAGCGTGCGCTGCTCGGCGGTCGATGCGAGCACACTTTCATTTTCGAGGCGGCGCTGCGCGAGCATTTCGCTGAGAGATTGCAGGAGCGCTGGATTTTTCTGAAGTAGTTCGGCGAAAACCGGTTTCTCGATCTCCAGCACATCGCAATCGGTTGTGGCAACGATTGTCGCACTTCGCTTTTCGCCCGTAAGCAGCGACATTTCGCCAAAGTAATCGCCGTCGCGCAGTGTTGCGACTTGCGCTGCTTCGCCATTCCGCTGCACGTAAACGGCGGCTGCGCCTTGCGCGAGAATGAACATCGAGTTGCCTTCGGCTTCCTGTTCGATGATTTTTTCGTTTCGACCGAACCGGCAAAGATTCGCCGACTCGAGCAGGCGATCGGTTTGCGAATCGTCGAGACATTGAAAAAACGGCTGTTTGCGTAATAGCGCACGAGTGTTGTCGGAGATTTGCCGCTCGGTTTTCGGCATCTGTTTTTCGATCTGCAGCGTGCGAATGGGGAATGGGATGCGAATGCCGGCGCGACTGAGCGCATACCAGACATTTGTGTGAATGTTATCGCTCGTCTCGTTAAATTTCCGGTGATTCTCGAGATAGTATTTGATCTCGTAAGTCACCGCCGAATCGCCAAATCCAACGAGAAACGCTTTCGGCGCGGGACTCGCCATGACGCCAGGCGCAGTCGCCGTTGCATGCACGAGCACTTCTTTTACGCGATTTGGCGGCACGTTGTAATCGATCCCGAGCCGAATTCTCATCGCGTGTTCCTTTGTCGGATAGGAAAGATTGACGATGGTGTTGCGGACGATTGTGTTGTTCGGCACGTCCAGATAGATGTCGTCATTTGTGCAAAGACGCGTTGAACGCCAGTTGACCTCGATGACTTCGCCGTAAGTGTTGTCCACGATGAGCCAGTCGCCGTGTTTAAAAGGTTTTCCGAGTTGTAGCGAAATGCCGGAAATGATGTTGCCCAGCAAATCCTGCATTGCCCAACCGATGATGCCGACCAGCACGGTCGACGGCAAAATAACGCCGGTGACGTTTTGTCCGTAAATGCCGCTCAACACCATCGCCACCGTCGTTAAAAAAACAATCAGCGCAAAAACATCGCGAAGATATTTTGGAATGGTGATACCGCGTCGTTGCTCAAAGTAAAACTCCCAGAAATAACGTCGCACCAGCGCGAGCGTGAAAATGACACCGAGTAATATCGCGGCAACCCGCAGCTCTCTTTCCAACTGAAACGAGCCATAATCGTAGTGCAAATCGAGCAGCACGAGCGGCAAGTAGATCGAGATGACGATGCAAAAAAGCCGATACATCACGCCGAGCGACACGCCCGCATGTCGTTTCAGCCAGCGGCCAATCGCAACGGTAACGAGATAGAGCAGCGGCGCGATAGCGATGAGCAGGAGCAGGCGTTCTGTCGCCGTGACCGACAAATTCATCGCGCTGGTTTACGGAAAATGCTGCGCACGTTCAATTCATTCCACGAATAGCTTCTTCGCGCGCCGTCGCACGTGACGCGCGCCGGGCAGATTCACCTTCGCATGCGTAGTGGCCGGATCGATCAACGCGCGGACCGATTGCACGAGGTCGAATGAAATGTCGGGCACGCCATTTTTTTGCAGCCACTGGTGAATGAGCGCGCTTTGCAGCGCGTCCGGCATCGCGCGTAATTCGGAGACGGACAATTCCGCCGAATCGACGCAAATCGATTGCCGCAAAAACTCCTGCTGTGCGCGCAGGATTTCGGCGGTTTTCCAAATGGATTTGCGAACGTCGCGACCGAGCGCTTTTTCGATCGCGGGAATGATCTCGCAGCGCATTTTGCTGCGCGTGTTTTGCAGTTCGCGATTTGTCGCGTCATCGCGGAATTTTAGTTTGTGCGTGTGGATGTATTCGTCAATTTCCGCGCGCCAGATGCCAAGCAGCGGTCGCAGTAGATGCAATGTTGCGCCGTCTGTGTTACGCACAGTTTCAGCCTGCATTCCGCCGAGGCCAAAGGTTCCTGCGCCGCGAAACAAATTGAAAAGAAACGTCTCAACCTGATCGTCAGCGTGATGTGCGAGGAAAACGCCGTTGCATTTTTCCTCGACCGAGACGCGAGCGAAAAATGCGTAGCGTGCATCGCGCGCGGCAGTTTCGAGTGATTGCTTCTTTTTCGCCGCAAATTTTCGCACGTCATATTTCTTAACAACCGAACGCAAGTTGTATTTCTCAGCCAGATTCGCAACAAAGCGCGCATCGGCGCTGCTCGCTCGTCCTCGCAAACTGTGGTCGAGATGACAGACAACCAAATTTTTAAATCCACACGAAACCAGAAAGTGCAGCAGCGCGACCGAATCGCGTCCGCCTGAAACGCCAATGAGAAAGCTCTCCGCAGCATCGAAGTGCGCGAGCGCGGTGCGGGCTTTTTGCTCAAATGCGAGCGGTTTCGGTAACGGCGTTTTTTTTGCACGCGTGGATTTATTCATGCTGTAACGACACTTTAATAATAATGGCCGCACCGAAAGAATCCGAATTCAAGCCGTTGTTCGTGCTAATCGCTGAGGACGAGCAGTCGATGATCGACATGCTCAAGCTCGCACTCACGAAGGCCGGCCATCGTATAGCAGCCGTCGCGCGCACCGGCAGCGAAGCGGTCGAACTCGCGCGAACCACGCGCATCGACCTGGCAATTCTCGACGTTGAGATGCCGCGCATGAACGGACTCGACGCTGCGCGCGAGATTCTGGCTATTCGCGATGTGCCGCTCATCATCAGCACCGGACGCAGCGACGCAGCGGTGATTTCCGCGGCGCAACGCATCAACATCAAGGCGTTTCTCGTGAAGCCGTTTCGCCCGGAGCAGCTCGCTTCGGCCATCGCAATCGCAGTTTCGCAGCATCAATTTCAGCGCGAGGCGCAGGAAAAAATCACCGCGCTCTCAAGTGAACTCGAGTCACATAAAACAAACGCGAATGCGGTTTCGCTCGAAGCATTCGGCCTAACGAAACGCGAGCGCGAAGTGCTGGAGTTGATCGCTCAGGGAAAACCGAACTCCGAAATTGCTACGGAGTTGGGCGCTTCCACCCGCACGATCGACAAGCACGTGGAGCATATCCTGGCGAAGCTCGACGTGAAAACGCGAACGGCAGCAGCGGCGCGAGCGCTTCAGGCAAAGGCTGCGTAGGGTTCCGTATTCGGACTACGTAGTTTTACGTAAGGGTGGCACGGCACCAGCTATTTACCGCGGCTTGTGTTTGCCGCCGTAAGTAAAACCAACCTTTATCGATTGTTTCGACAGTTGTTGCTCGCGCTCACCCTGTGCACGACAGCCTCAGTGCACTCCAGCACGCTTAGCTGGACCGGAGCAGCGGGCGACAGCAATGTCAGCACCGCCGGCAACTGGAGCCTCGCACAAGCGCCTGCCTCGGGCGACAGCTTGATTTTTACCGGGACAAATTCGCTCGCGCCGAAACTTTCCACCGCGTTAACGGTAAGTTCGCTTTCATTTGCAACCAATGCATCTGCGTTTTCCCTCACGGGCACCGGCACCTACACCATCAACACGAGCTCCGGCATTACCAACAACAGTGTGAATTTGCAGACAGTTGCCAGCGCACTTGCGCTTGGCGCCAACCAGACGTGGAACGCCGCAGCCGGCGATCTCGCATTTTACGGAGCGGTAAATCTAGGTTCGCGGACGCTGACGCTGACCGGCTCGAACAACATCACGATCAGCGGCAACATCAGCGGAACGGGCGCGATGACAAAAACCGGAACCGGTAAATTAACGCTGAGCGGCTCTAATGCTTACAGCGGCACGACCACGTTAAGCGCCGGGACGATTGTGATCGGCAGCAATAATGCCGTTGGCACCGGCACCTTTTCGCTCGGCACGGCGAACGTGGACGTGAGCGGCGCGCGCGCGCTTGCGAATGCAGTCACCCTCGCCGGCGACACGACATTTCTTGGTTCGGATAATTTGACGATGAGTGGTGCGGTGAGCATCACGGGCAATCGCACACTCACCGTCAGCGGGACAGGTAAACTCACCTTCAGCGGCGTCGTTGACACGACGAAAAACAGTTACACGTGGACCAAAAGCGGTAGCGGCACGCTCGCACTGTTGGCTGCGAACACGTTTACGAAACTGAAGCTTAGCAGCGGCACATTGATTACCGGTAACGACAGCGCCCTTGGAAGCAGCACGTTTTCGCTCGGCACCGCGACGCTGCAGGGCAACGGAAACGGCACACGCACATTCGCAAACAGTGTTACTCTGGTTGGAAATCCTACGTTCGGGGGAACTGACGATTTGATTTTCACGGCGAGCGCGAGTCTCACCGGAAGTCGCACATTCACAATCAACAACTCGAATGTCACTTTCAGCGGCGCGATCACCGGAACCGGCTACGCACTGACAAAAAACGGCCCGGGAAACCTGATTCTCAGCGGCAATTCCGCGAATACATACACTGGAGCAACAACAGTGAATGACGGAAAACTCGTGCTCGCCAAGACCGCAGGTGTGAATGCGTTCGGCGGATCACTGGCGATCGGCGATGGCAGCGGCTATGCAGCTTCGACAATCGTGCAACTTAACGCGTCGAATCAAATCGCCGACACCACGGCGGTCACGGTCAATGCCGACGGACAACTCAATTTGCAGACTTACGCTGAGGCGATTGGAGCTTTGACAATGACCGGCGGCAGCATCATCGTCACAAACCGTCTGGACCTCGGTGGGAATGTAACCGTGAGCGCAGCGGGCACAAACTCAGCAGCAATCAGCACGAATCTCGGATTAAACGGCGCGCGCACTTTTACGATCAACGACAACGGGTCGACAACGGACGTGGACCTGACGATTGCGGGCGTAATTTCCGATGGCAGCGTGACGAGTGCGCTTAACAAAGTCGGTTCAGGTTTCGTCGCCCTCAACGGAACGAACACCTACACCGGCGGGACAACATTGAGCGCGGGTGGTATTTCGGCGGGCACAAACAGCGCATTCGGCACCGGCACGATTTCACTTGGCGCGGCAACAATTCAATCGAGCAGTGGCGCGCGCTCTTTTAGCAATGCGTTAACACTCGCTGGCGACACCATTTTCTCCGGCACGGATAATCTCGCCTTCAGCGGCTCCGCGGCGCTGACCGGCAATCGCACGCTGACCATCAACAACACGACGACAACATTTAGCGGCGCAATCGCGCAGGACATCGCAGGCCGCACGCTGACAAAAACCGGCGTCGGCACGCTCGCCCTTACCGGCACGGGAGCGAACACGATCACCGGCACGACGACCGTGAATGCCGGCACGCTTTTGCTCGGGAAAAATTCCGGTGCGGCGATCGGCGGCGATCTGGTAATCGGCGATGGTTCAGGCACGGATACCGTGCAGTTTTCCACAGCGAATCAGCTCGCAAGCGCCGCGAACGTGACGGTGAATGGAAGCGGTGTTTTGGATTTGAATGGAAACAACCAAGCGATTGCGTCGCTAACGCTCGGCGGCGGAGCGTTGATAACCACCGGAACCGGAGCGTTAACACTCGGCGGTGACGTGTCGCACAATGGCTCTGGCGCTCAAACCGCAACGATTTCCGGGAAAATCGATCTCGGCGGAACAACGCGCACGTTTACGGTGAACGACTCATCCGCTGCAACTGACCTGACAATTTCGGCGGTGATCTCGAACGGTGCGCTCACGAAAACAGGCGGCGGCACGATGTTGCTTAGCGCAAGCAACAGCTACACCGGCACGACGACGATTAATGGCGGAACTTTGCAGCTCGGAGCAACAAGCGCGATCGCGAGCGCGTCATCCGTTATTTTAAATAACAGTGCGACATTTGACCTGAACGGTTTCAACGCGACGCTCGCTTCGCTCTCCGGCACAGGCAATGTCGCTCTCAGCGGCGGCACGCTTACTTTTGGCAACGGCAACTCGACTACATTTGGCGGCCCAATTTTCGGCAACGGCAGCATCATTAAAAATGGGTCGGGAACATTTACGCTGAGCGGTAGCGCGAGTTTTACCGGCGCAACGAATGTCAACTCGGGCACGCTGCAATTCAGCGGGACAAATATCGCGCCATCGAGTTCGGCCACCACGATTGCATCCGGAGCGTCGCTGGATTTAAACAGCTTTAACGAAGTGCTCGGATCCCTTTCCGGCAGCGGAAACGTCACGCTCGGCAGCGGCTATCTGACGGTCGGCGGTAACAACAGCTCGACGACATTTTCCGGAATTATCAGCGGAAGCGGCGGCTTAATCAAAACCGGCACGGGCGCGATGACCGTCACGAATGCAAACACGTTTGATGGTTTGGTGACGATCAATGACGGCTCGCTCACGCTCAGCGGCTCGAATGCGAAGCTCGCGAGCGCATCTGCGTTTTACATCGGCAATCGCACCACGCTTACGCTCGACAACTCGACAGGCACAAACACAAACCGCATTGCCGATACCGCGGCGATTTGGTTCAACGGTGGCACGTTTGCGTTTGTCTCGGGCAGTAACGGCTCGACCGAAACGGTCGGCGCGCTGAATGCGATCGGCGGCGCATCCACTGTCTCGATTGCAAATGGTGGCACATCATCGGCACTGACGTTTAATTCGCTCGGGACGATCGCGAGTGGTGCAACGGTGAATTTTTCCGCAAGCGGCGGCACACTCGGATCCGGTGTTGGCGGTCCGCATATTTACGTCATCGGCCAGGCGAGTGGGTTCATGGGTGGTTGGGCGACCGTCGGCAGCAACTTCGCGGAATATTACGCCGACGGTGTGCGCGCGTTTAGCAATTATTATACGGGCAGTGACGGCATCAATGTGAATGACGGAACAAAAGTCGTGCTGCTTTCCGGCAGTTCGCCGGGCACAGCCACGACGCTGACGAATGCGGGCACGACGTCAAACTTGAGCCTCAGCATTTCCGACGTTTCGTCGATCGATCTCGGCACCGCGACGACACGCACCTTAAATCTCGTCAGCGGCGGATTGATCAAAAGCAGCGCGACAGCGACCACGATTTCGGGACAGGGTCGATTGACGGCCGGTGGAACTGCAACCGGTTCGCTCGCGATTTCGATCGACGCGGGCCATACGCTCAGCATCGCGTCGAGCATCATCGACAATGCGGGCGCGAATGGAACTTACGGCGATGCCGATGACGGCGTAGTCTCGCTCGCGAAAACGGATGCGGGACTGCTCGTGCTCACCGGCTCAAATGCATTTAGCGGAAACGTCTTTGTCAATGGCGGCACGCTGCGGATCTCCGCCGAAAACAATCTGGGCGCGAATGGCAATGACGTGATCTTCAATAGCGGCACGCTAAATGTGGCGAGTGGCTTCACTGCGAGTAGCGGCAAAATTTTCACGATTAGCTCCGACCTCACCGGCACCATTGACGTCGATGCCGGGCAAACGCTCACGCTTGCGAATGCGGCGAATGTTTTAACGAGTGGAAACGCCGCGAGCGTTCTCTACAAAAATGGTGGCGGCATCTTTGTCCTGCAGAATGCCGACACGTCGTTTACCGGCACGTTGCAGGTGAATGCCGGGGTCGCTGAGTTGCGAAACGCGCAGTCACTCGGCGGCGCGATTCTGCTCAACAGCGGGACACTTCGTTTGCGCAACGATGCCGATACAAATTTCGGAAACACCGTTTCGCTTTCCGCGGACTCCACCATCGAGGTGACGCGGTTGACCGGCACTTCCGGCGCTGTGAATCTCACGCTCGCCAAACTTTCAGCCGGTGCAAACACGTTGACCATCACCGGCAGCAATGGCGCATCGCTGGCTTTTGGCTCCGTTAATTTGACGGCGAATACGACGTTTAACACTTCGACCGCTACCGTCTCGCTCAGCTCAATTGGCGGCGGATTCGGTTTTACAAAAACCGGCACAAACACGCTGACGCTCAGCGGCACGAGCAGCTACACGGGCGCGACGACGATCAGCGCCGGAACCTTGAGAATCGCCGGGACGAATGCAACGTCGCCACTTTCTGCAGTGGCACTGGCTTCGGGTGCGATTTTTGATTTGAATAACTACAGCACGAAAATCGCGGTGCTTAGCGGTTCGGGCTCGATCGCGCTTGGAAGCGCAGTGCTCACCGCGGGCGATGTGAGCTCCAGCACTTTCGCAGGCGCGCTCAACGGAGCCGGTGGATTTATAAAATCGGGTGCCGGTATCCTGACTCTCGGCGGCACGTCGGGTTATTCGGGCGCAACGACGATCAGCGCCGGCACATTGCAACTGGGCACAAACAACGCGATCGCCAGCGCGTCAAACATCTCCATCGCGAACGGCGCGACTTTTGATCTGAACAATTTCAATCAAACGACGACGGTGCTGACAGGCTCTGGAAATGTAACGCTCGGCAGCGGCACGCTGACGCTCGGCACGTCCAGTGGTTCGAGCACCTTCAGCGGCGTGCTTAGCGGAAGCGGCTCGGTTGTTAAAAACGGAACAAGCACGCTGGTTTTAAACAGCGGAAATACGCTCAGCGGCGCCATTACAATCAACGCCGGCATTCTCGACGTGGAAAACCTGTCGGCCCTCGGCGGCACGACAGGCGGAACGGTCGTCAATTCCAGCGCGGAGTTGCAGATCGGCACATCGGTCAGCGGCGAAGCGCTTACCCTAAGCGGCTCGGGCAGCAGTGCAGGTGCGCTCCACAACGTGAGCGGCACCGTCACGTGGGGCGGGCCGGTTTCGCTCGCGGCGAACAGCACGGTCGCTTCCGACGCGGGCACGCTTACGCTCAGCGGCTCCGTTTCCACCGGCGCAAACGTGCTGACGACAACCGGCAGCGGAAACATCATCATCAGCGGCGCGATCAGCGGCTCGGCAGGGCTGGCGAAAAGCGGCACGGGCACGCTGACGTTGAGCGGATCAAATTCGTTTGGCGGAACTGTTAACGTGACTGCCGGCGTGCTTTCCGTCCAGCACAGCGCGGCTCTTGGTGCGAGCGGTGCGGGGAATGGAACCACGATCGGCAGCGGCGCGGCGGTGCAGATCAGCAACGCGAGCGGAATCAATATCGCCGGGGAAATTTTGACACTCAGCGGCGCCGGCATTGCAAACACCGGCGCGTTATCAAATACCAGCGGGAACAACTCCTGGAGCGGCAATGTGGTGCTCGCGGCCGATTCCACGATCGGGGTCGCGCAATCGCAGGACGCGCTTACGATTTCCGGCGTAATCAGCGAAAGCGGCACCGCGAGTGCACTGACAAAAGCCGGGACAGGCACGCTCGTATTTTCCGCCGCGAATACTTACAGCGGAGCGACCAACATTGTTGCGGGGACTCTGCAGCTTGCGGCCTCTGATCGCATCAACGATGCATCAGCCGTCACCATCAGCAGCGGCGCCTTGCTTGATCTGAATGATTACAACGAGACGATCGGCTCGCTCGCAGGCGCGGGCGATGTAGACACCGGCAGCGCTACCGGCGGAACGCTGACGGTCGGCGTTAACGACCGTTCAACAACGTTTTCAGGCAACATTTCCGGCATTGGCGATGTCGTCAAAACGGGCACGGGCACCCTGACACTCACCGGCACGAACAGCACCTATTCCGGCGATACCTACGTGAATTCCGGCAAGCTCGCGATCGACAACGACGCGCGACTTGGCGCTGACGGCGGCCTCATTTTCAGCGGCGGCACATTGCTCGCGAGCGGATCGTTTACCTCAAGCCGCGTGGTTGCGGTGAATGCCGATAGCGCGATCGATACAAATGGCAACACCGTGATTCTCAGCGGCTCCCTCAGCGGCACGGCAAACCTCGCGAAGAATGGCGCGGGAACGCTGAAACTCAGCGGATCGAATGCCGGTTTTACCGGTTCATTTGCGGTGAACGGCGGAAAGCTCGCGGTTAACGCTGCGTTTACGAACAGCACCGTCACGCTGGCTAGTGGCGCCGAACTCGATGGCAGCGGCAGCGTCAACGACGTCGCTGCAGCCAGCGGTTCAACCGTTGCTCCTGGCAATAGCGGGGCCGGACAGCTCGGCACGGGCAACTTCAACCTCGGCAGCGGCGCGCACCTTTCGATCGAGATCGGCGGCACCACGGCCGGCACGGGCTATGACGAGATAAGTGTAACCGGCTCGGTTACAATTTCCGGCGCGCTCGACGCTTCGTTCGTCAATGGCTACACGCCAACACACGTGGCGAGTTTGAGTGTTCCCTACGTGATCGGCGGTGCGAACACCACGCTCGACAAGTTTTTCATCATCATCAACGACGGCGCCGACGCAGTGAACGGCACATTTTCAAATCAAGTCATGTCGAATACCATCTTCGGCACGCTGCCGACGATTACGTTTGGAAATCAACCGTTCGCGATCAGCTACACCGGCGACGCAGCGACCAATAGCACCATTGGCGGCAACGACATCGTCCTCACCGCGATCCCGGAGCCGAACGAGCTGACGTTCTTCGCGGGCGGAATTGCGCTGCAGATCGCATGGTTCCGCCTGCGCAAGCGCCGCTGATCTAACCCTCGATCGTGTTGATCTCGACGGGCTCGACTTTGACGCCGAGCTCCTCGAGCCAGGCGATCGATTTTTTGATTTCCCCGCGCTCGCCGTCGAGCTCGATGGAGACGATGCCGACCTCGGCAGTGACGCTGGCTTGGCGGACGTTTGTCACCACGTTAAACTTGTGGCCGAGCTCGTAGATGATGGGCCGCGTGATGAGTCGCGCGGGGAACATGAGCCAGAGGCGGGATTTTTCGGCAGCCATGGGCGAAGTGTCGAAGGACGAAGCGCGTGTGTCGAGGGCTTTTGACTAGCCGCCGGCGATGGCGGGGACGATGGAGATTTCGTCGGTTTCTTTTACAGCCGTGGCTTTTTCCTCCAGAAAACGAATGTCCTCATCGTTGATGAACACGTTCACGAAACGGCGAATGTTGCCGCTCTCGTCGCAGATGCGCTCTTTCAAGCCGGGATAGCTCTTGTCGAGATCGGCGAGAATTTCCTCGATGCTCGAGCCGGAAGCGCTGACAACTTCCTGCTCGCGGGTGAGTTTGCGGAGTGGAGTGGGAATGCGGATGTTTGGCATATTTGTGTTTGTTAAATGGTTGCTTGCAGTTCTTCGCGCACGAGCTCTTCAAATTCGCGCAGGCTCGGCTTGATCGTGCGCGCCTCGCCGCATTTACCGATGATGGCTTCCTGCGTTTTTAAGCCGTTGCCGGTGATGCAGAGCACGATGCTTTCTTCGCGTGGAATCGCGCCGGACTCGATCAATTTTTGCGCGCACGCGACGGTCACGCCGCCGGCGGTTTCGGCAAAAATGCCTTCGTGACTCGCGAGCAGACGAATGCCTTCAACGATTTCATCATCGTTTACGTCCTCGGCGCTGCCGCCGGTTTCGTTCATCGCGTGAATCGCATAATAGCCGTCGGCCGGTGTGCCGATTGCGAGCGATTTCGCGATCGTCTGCGGCTTCGGCACCGGCTTCACGATGTCGGTGCCTTTTTTCTTCGCAGTGCTGATCGGCGAACAGCCGCTCGCCTGCGCACCGTGCATGGCGAATGGCGTTTTCTCGACAAGCCCGAGTGTGGCGAACTCGTTGTAAGCCTTGCAAATTTTTGTCAAAAGCGAGCCGCTCGCCATCGGCACAACCGTGTGCTGCGGCAAACGCCAGCCGAGCTGCTCGGCGATCTCGAAGCCCATCGACTTCGAGCCTTCGGCGTAATACGGACGCAGGTTCACATTGACGAAACCCCAGCCGTATTTGCCCGCGATTTCGGAGCAAAGGCGATTGACCTGATCGTAAGGCCCGTGGATGCCGATCACGTTCGTGCCGTAAACGAGCGATCCGAGCACTTTGCCCTGCTCGAGATCGGCGGGAATCAGCACGTAGCTGGTAAGGCCGGCGCTCGCGGCGTTTGCGGCGACGGAGTTCGCGAGATTTCCGGTCGATGCGCACGCGACGATTTTGAAACCCATCTCTTTCGCGCGGCTCAGCGCCACGCTCACGACGCGATCTTTAAAAGACAGCGTCGGATAATTGACCGTATCGTTTTTGACGTAGAGCTCTTTGACGCCGAGGGCCTGCGCAAGCCGGTCGGCTTTGACCAAAGGCGTGAATCCGACCTGCGTTCCGACAGTCGGTGCGCCGTCGATCGGCAGCAGCTCGCGGTAACGCCACATCGATTGCGGACGCGATTGGATTTCCGTGCGCGTGAGCACCGGACGGATCGCATCGTAATCGTAAGCCGCCTCGAGCGGCCCGAAATCGAAATCGCAAACATGCACCGCTTCCTTCGGGTAAGCGCGTCCGCACTCGCGGCACTTGAGGTGCGTAAAATAAGGGCTCGAATTTTTGTCCATAAATCAAGCTCCGATCGAGAGTGCCGACGAGGAAGGGGAAGGTGCGACGGTGCGCAAATTCCTCTCATCTTTTCCCGCAGGTCATTTCATTTTATTGAAACGAACTGTGGGCTGGATTTGGCACCTGGTCCCCGACGCTTCGTTCTCACGAAACATCGAGCGGTTGCCGTGACTTCAACGGGCCAGTCCCTCAGTCACTCTCGATAAGAGTGCGGGGAAATTAGGCGCGGCCCGGCGCAGCGTCAATCTATTTTTCATAACGCGGTGGTTGTTTGCAGGTATGCCGCGCAAGACCTACGTTCAATAAACTTTCAGATGGAGCCAACGACGGGATTCGAACCCGTGACCTGCTGATTACGAATCAGCTGCTCTACCAGCTGAGCTACGTTGGCTTCTACTCTGTAAAATGGCTGATTTTCAATTCCGCCTTTGACTCGTTGTATCCCTGAATTTGTATCCTTCGGCAATCGAAATGATCACCGTTGAGGCAAAATCTGACTGGGAAGCAACAAAGGTTCAAAACTTGATGCGTTATTCGGCCATCGAGCAGCTATTTCGCACGATTTAAGACGGGCGGCAAGTTGATTCGAAAAAGCTTAAACACAACGGTGTTTTCGGTCGCGCAATTGCGTTTGCCCGGCGTAATTAAACAGCATCGGGCTCTCAACGAATCCCGCAAAGCATTTGGAAACGGCAAAATGACGTTATTCCATGCCGATGAAGCAAAGTATTTGAAGGTGCCCGCCCAGGAGAAAGCGCGATTCTTCCAACGTCCTGTTTCGTCATAATATCCCACCTGATATTGCATCTTTTTGGGGTTGCGAAATACACCCCCACTGGTGATTTGAGCTTCAGAGCCGACAATACCCGTCGAGGAATGGGATTAATCCGCTTATTGGGCAGCTCCTTGAGCAACTGGTTACGAAACTTCTCGGCGGCGCGCAGGCTTTTCCTGCTATGGCCAGCGAACAATTTGCTGACCTCCACCTTGGCACGAGAGATGACAACCTGATAGCCGTCGTTGGTCACACGGATATTCCTGAACTCCGTGAGTGCTTTCTTCATTACTCGGGGTTTTACACCTCAGTCCTATGTCCCTCCGCGTCATACTCGTAAGTTTTCCCATCAACTTCACCAGCCACCTTTTTATGTGATCCGTCACAGTAGGGCTGGTTCTTCGACAAGCCACACATGCAAATCCAGACGGATTTCTCCTGGGGTTTGATTTCGAGAGGTTGATTGGCGGTTCTCAGCACTTTTCTCATGCACGAGATCTGACCGCATCTATCTGTGAATGCGAGCACATTTAGTGTTTCGATGGATATTCACATTCAAGAGCACAATTCAACTTTGGCCTCTCCCGACAATACTGCGAGCTTTCGGCTGGATGTGTGTTATTGTCTCTGCAACTTACCGATTCAGAAGGCGAGAGTGCATCTGTAGCTGGCAAGATCCAACATTATGAAATTCCGCATCCCCTTCGATCGCGTCCACTGGGAGACAAGCATATTCCTGATCGGGACCCTCTTTCTTACGCTCACCGCAGTGCCGCTTTATCTTTGGCACTATGGCCTGGACTGGTTTCAGATTGGCTTATTCTGGGTAATGTTCCTGTGCACCGGATTCAGCATCACCTTGGGATATCACCGTCTATTTTCTCACCTCTCTTTTAAGAGCCATTGGAGTGTTCGCTTGTTCACACTTATTTTTGGTGCGGCCGCATTCGAGAATTCAGCGTTGATGTGGGCCTCTGAGCATCGACGGCATCACAAACATGTCGATCATGACGATGATCCTTATGATATCAGCAAAGGTTTTTTTCATGCTCATATCGGCTGGCTCTTGTTTAAGTTGAAAGTTCAACCGCCATACGATAACGTTGCCGACCTTCAGAGAGATCCTTTGGTGCGATGGCAGAACCGCTGGGTGCAAGTCATCGCAGTGGTGGTTAGTTTCATCTTTCCAACCGTTCTTGGCTGGATGTGGAATGGGGCGGCGGGAGCACTCGGCGCGTTTCTAATTGGAGGTGTAGCACGGGTAGTCTTCCTCCAGCACTGCACATTTTTCATCAATTCCGCCTGTCACACCATTGGCAACCAGCCATACTCAACCCGCTGCTCCGCACGGGATAGTTGGATCATGGCCCTATTTACCTTCGGCGAGGGTTATCACAATTATCATCACGAGTTTCAGCACGACTATCGCAATGGCGTAGGGCGCTGGCAGTTTGATCCGACAAAATGGACCATTTGGATGCTGCACAAGCTTGGGCTGGCCCAAAGCCTACGACGTGTTCCATCTGAAAAAATCCTTCTTGCACAACTCGGCGAAACCCAGCGGCGTGTGGAAGCAAGCCTTGCCACTGTGAGCACCAGTGACGCAGCGCATAGTCTGCTCGTCCGAATCTATGAGCGACTTCAGTCAATCGCAATGAAGTGGGATCAGTATCGTTTAAAGCAAATCGAAGTGACCCGTGAGATGCTGAAATCTCTCCGGCACGAATTAAGAGCAGTAATTAGCGAACTGAAAACTCTCGATCTTCCGGCACGCACAGCAACGTAATCAACCGATTGGAGCATCAAATGATAACAAGACAAATCGAACCTCTCGATAAAAGGAATCGGATACCTTTTAACGAAAGCTGGCTGGACTTGGAAGCGTTGGCCGAGATGGAGTTTACCTCGGAAGATCCAGAGCATCCCATTGAATCGGCAATCGTAGAAAACTGTGGATCAGGCTGGGTTGCATCCACTCCAGGTGAACAAATGATTCGTATTTGCTTCACCAAACCTCAAGACTTGAAACGTATCCGCTTGGTCTTTGAGGAGGGAAAGGATCATCGAACCCAAGAGTTCGTGTTGCGCTGGTCACCGAGCGGACTGACGGAAGACTATCGAGAGATTGTGCGACAGCAGTATAACTTCAGTCCTCCTGACACCACACAGGAAACCGAGGATTACACCGTAAATCTTCAAGGTGTGAAGGCATTTGATTTAAGCATTGTTCCCGACATCAGCGGCGGCAGCACCACTGCATCTCTGACCGAGCTTCGCTTAGCATAAAAGGGCTTTACGATAGTCAGATACGCCGCAGACCAAAATATCCGAGGACAACGCGAAATCCCGATTACCGTTAGCTATGCCGATAAAAGGAATTCTGATCTTGGTGATGCTCGCAACGATCATTGGCACCCTGCCAGTTTGGCCCCACACAAAGCATCTGGGCTTCACGGTTAGTGGAGTGATGAGTATTTGTCTGCTCGCCTTCATTACGTTGCTGTTGTGTGGAGTTTTTTGATTTTTAATGCGCGTCTCTTGGATAATTCCTGCGGCATTACCTTGAACAAAGTCTCGATTAAGCTAATGGAACTGGCGGACTTGGAAGGGGCAATACCTCTGTTTGCTGCACAGTTGCGCGAGCATGACATCCATACGTCGATTGCCGATCTCAATCAGGCTGCACACGCCATCATTGACAATCCTTCTTTAGGGTTTTTGCTCCTTGCAAGGAACGAAACTACCCTTGTGGGATTCTCCTATGCAGCTTCGCACCTGAGCCTGGAGCACGGAGGCATCATTGGATGGCTGGAGGAACTTTATGTCATTCCTGAGTGGCGACGACGCGGCGTCGGCTCACAATTATTGACCGAAACGATTCTTCGAGCTGAAAAGTTGAAGTGGCGGACTCTTGAGCTAGAGGTTGTTACTGGGCACGAACGGGTCATCCCTCTCTACCTTCGACATGGGTTTCAGCCGACCTCACGAATCCGTTACACGCGGCGATTGGAAATCTGATTGGATGATTCTTGGACGCCCTGCAGGGCTCAATCTTTCGATCTGAGTGTCACCGTGGCCAATCGATTTTACTCAAGCATTATAGCCAATCTTGGGGCACTGTGGCAGGTTAAGGTATGAGGATATTCAAATCGTTCACATTGAAATGGTGGCAGGTCAGCCTTTTTAAAATCTCGTGTGTGTCATTTGGGATTCTGATTGGGGCTACCTGGCCTGATATCTTCAACCTGTGGCGATCTATACTTTTGCTGCTGGTCGTTTTTCCTGGGCTTTATCTTTCTTGGGTCTGGTGGAAACAGTGACCGGAAGGGAGAGAGTGGCGGTAGCACCTCACACGTTATTAACTACTATAGGTAGCGAGCACTGTTTTGGAGATTTGGACTCGCACGATTCGTATTCCACTAAGACCCTGCTAATCCTCTGTCTGTATTAAATAGACTTAACGTTTCCAGATAGCGCGTGGATTAAGGTAATGAAAAGGTAAGCACCCGCAAATACGCAGGCGGCAAAAACGATTAGGACTGCGACAATTAAACCAATGACAAACAGCTAGGTGCGTTGTTGATTCACCTCGTTTTGCATCTGCCAGGTGCTTTTGCAGCAGCTCATAATTTCGCTGACTCGGTCGAAACCAAAAAGCAAACACCTCGCCCACGCCAGGAATGATTCCCATTACGGCATTCAGGAGAATGTTTAGACTCATTCGAGCGAGCACAATTTTGGGAACTCCCAAGCTTGCGGCGACGTAAAGCGTAGCCGAGGAAATCAGTGCTGCTGCTGCATCTCCAATTCCTGGAATGAGATCCATTATCGGGTTCAGCCCAAACTTCATTTTGGTTGCTGGAACTTCGATCAAATTGTCCATGAAGAAGGCGATCAAACGCGGCAAACCGTGAACTGTCTGATTTGCATCAACCGCCCGTTGTGGTGGAAGCACCTCCAGCTTAGGCCGCATGGGTTTATGAGAGACCATTGGATCGACCTCGACCCCCAATCGTTCGACAAAACTTCGGTGGAACGAATTCCTTGCGATGCGCTTGTTTTTGAGTTCGTTCATATCTCCAAGAACGCATCCGGTGGCATAAGTGGCGGTTGATCTAGTCTGGCAGCCACTTCAACGTCAACTGCACAGCTTCGATTGAGTCGCCTCGGGTGTTTCAATTTCAGCCGTCGCAGGAGTGGCGCGGTTTACAATCCGCTCATCGGCATTACAGTGAGGTCTATGGGAGACAGATCACCAAAAGAAGCGCACAAAAAGGACGTTCAAAAGCACGCAAAGCACGATGCGGCGGTGCATAAAAAACTGGAGAACGCTGAAGCCCAGCACCATCCAACATCAGGTCATACCGCTACACCTGCTCATCCGACGACATCAGACGAACCGAGCGAAAGCAAAAAGGAATAACCGTTCGGCGAATGGCAAATCCTCGTGCAAAGAAAGGTGAACGCTGCGCGTGCATCTCTCGACGACATTGCGAACGATTCAAGCATCTCATGAGAAAAAACCATTTTTTCTACTGACGAATCAGCTGCTCTACGTTGGCGCAAAGCGGGCGGACAATATGCTTGCGATGCGATTTCTGACAACCGAAAACTCGCGCTTTTGACAACGCAAATATTTGACGCGGCAATGCGCGGTTGCTTACCCTCCGTGCTCCCAACCGCACTTCAAAACCCCCTCTTAAAATGCCCTACACACTCGGAATCGACTACGGCACCAACTCGGTGCGCGCCCTCATTGTTGACACCTCAAACGGACACGAACTAGGGAGTTGCGTCGTCGAGTATCCCAGCGGCAAGCAGGGCATCCTGCTCGATTCGCGCGATCACAATGTCGCGCGGCAGCATCCGGGCGATTATCTTTTCGGCCTCGAAAAATCAGTGCTCGGCGCGATCACGGAGGCAAAGAAAAACGCGGCGTTTTCCGCGAAAGAAATCATCGGCATCGGTGTGGATACCACCGGATCGAGCCCGATTCCGGTCGATGAAAAAAACGTCCCGCTCGCGCTCGACGCGAAGTGGAAGGACAACCTCGCGGCGCAATGCTGGCTCTGGAAAGATCACACGAGCTGGCGCGAAGCGGCGAGCATCACGGAACTCGCCGCGCAGCATCGTCCGCAGTTCATCGCGAAGTGCGGCAACACCTATTCGAGCGAGTGGTGGTGGTCGAAAATCTGGCGCTGTTTGAAAAGCGCGCCGGAAGTTTTCGATGCCGCATTTTCGTGGGTCGAACTTTGCGACTACGTCCCGGCTGTGCTCGCCGGCGTTACCGATCCGCGCAAAGTGAAACGCGGCATCTGCGCCGCCGGACACAAGGCGCTTTACAGCGACGAATGGAGCGGCCTGCCCGACAAGGAATTTCTCGCGATGCTCGATCCGAAACTCGCGGATCTGCGCGACCGGCTTTACGACAAGGCGCACGACGCAACCGTTTCCGCGGGCGCGCTTGGCGATGAATGGGCGAAAAAACTCGGCCTGACCGCCGGCATTCCGATTGCCATCGGCGAGTTCGATGTTCACTACGGCGCGATCGGCTGCGGCGTGGATGAAGGCACTCTCGTCAAAGTCATCGGCACCTCGACGTGCGATTGCGCGGTCGTTCACGCGGATAAAACCGTGGCCGACATTCCCGGAATTTGCGGCATTGTGCCCGGCGCGATTTTGCCCGGCTACTACGGCATCGAGGCGGGGCAGTCCGCTGTCGGCGATATTTTCAAGTGGTGGGTCGAAGGCGTATGCGAAGGCGACGGCGCATTGCATGGCCGTTTAACAAAAGAGGCCGCAGCGTTGAAGCCCGGTCAGAGCGGATTGCTCGCGCTCGATTGGAACAACGGCAACCGCACCATCCTGGTCAATCCGCAGCTCAGCGGCTTGATCCTTGGCCAGACGCTGCACACGACCCGCGCGGAAATTTACCGCGCGCTCATCGAGGCGACGGCGTTCGGCGCGCGTGCGATCATCGAGCGCATTCGCGAATACGGCGTGCCGATCAACCGCGTCGTTTGTGCAGGCGGCATCGCGGAAAAAAATCCGATGCTGATGCAAATCTACGCGGACATCACCGGCTGCACGATGCAGGTCGCCGGCTCGTCGCAGGCTTGCGCGCTCGGCTCCGCGATCAGCGCCGCTGTGCTCGCCGGTGCGCACAAAAATTTCGCCGATGCCGAAAAAGCGATGAGCTCGCTGAAGCCGGTCACGTATTCGCCGATCGCCGAGAATCAAAAAGTTTACAGCGATCTCTACGCGCTCTACCGCCAGCTCCACGACGCATTCGGCGGCGTTAACAAATGCGCAGACCTTTCCGGCGTGATGAAAGACCTCATCCGCATCAAGGAAGCCGCGCACAGCTGATGCGGGCAGTATGAATTTCCGCGCATGAACAAACTCTGCGCCGTTCTTTTAACGGCTTGTGCGCTTGCGCTCAGCCTCACTGCCGCGGATGCGGAGAACGCTTTGAAGGACGCTTTCAAAGGGCGCTTCCTCGTCGGCGCGGCGCTAAATCCCTCGTATTTCATGGAGGAAAATTCCGCGCCGGCGCAATTGGTGAAGTCGCAGTTCAGTTCGATCACGCCCGAGAACGTGCTGAAGTGGGCCTCCATTCATCCGCTTCCGGAAAAATACGATTTCGCCCTGCCTGACCGTTACGTGAACTTCGGTATGAAAAATGGCATGTTCACTATCGGCCACACGCTCGTCTGGCATGGGCAGACGCCGGATTGGGTTTTCAAGGACGCCGACGGCAAACCTGTGGACCGGGACACGCTTCTACAACGCATGCACGATCACATCCGCACGGTCGTTGGGCGTTACAAAGGCCGCGTGAAAGGCTGGGATGTCGTGAACGAAGCGCTTGGGGAAAATGGTGCGCTGCGTGACTCGCCCTGGCGGCGCATTATTGGCGATGACTACATCGCGAAGGCTTTCCAGTTTGCGCACGAAGCCGATCCGTCCGCTGAACTTTACTACAATGATTACGGCATCGAAAACGCCGCCAAGCGAAACGGCGCGATTGCACTGTTGCGCACGCTCAAAGAGCAGCGCGTGCCGATCACGGGCGTCGGAATCCAGGAGCACGTCTCGCTGGACTGGCCTGCATTAAAGGACGTGGATGAAGCGATCACCGAGTTTGGCAAGCTTGGACTCAAAGTCATGATTACGGAGCTGGACGTCAATGTGTTGCCCGATCGTCACCACGCCGCGGGCAATGCTGACATAACTCGCACGGAATCTGCCGAGGCTATACTCAATCCCTACGTGCAAGGTTTACCCGATGATGTGCAGCAAAGGCTTGCCAGCCGTTATGCCGCGCTTTTCAGCACGTATCTCAAACATCCCGGCGTCGTCACCCGCGTGACGTTGTGGGGCGTAACCGATGGCGATTCGTGGCTGAATAATTTCCCGATCAAAGGCCGCACGAATTACCCGCTGCTCTTTGATCGCGAGAGCCGGCCGAAGCCTGCTTTCCGTGCCGTGATCGACGCGGCAAAAGCTTCCCAATAAGCTACGCAGACGCAGCGCTAAAACTGTCCGTTCGCCGAAACCGAGATCGTTGTTTGATTCACCGGCGCGACGGCCGACGCCGGTTTGTCCGGCACGCGATAACTTACGCCGAATCCCGCGCCAATCGTGTTGGTGAATTTCCAGTTTGTGCCGAGGCTGAGCACGACTGCGTTGTCGTTGTTTAAAATTTCCCCGTCGCGACTGCGGTCTTTGACTTCGCGCGACACGCGCAGATTCATGCTCATCGGTTCGACCGGCTGAAGTTTTACTTCGGTAAAATACGCGTTGCTCGCTTCCTCGATGCCGGAAAGCGAGAATGTCGAATCCTGCGACTGCAATCCGCACGACCAGCTCGCTTGCGGGCGGATTTTCCACAGCAGCGCCGCGTCGAATTTCGCGCCGGTTTTGTCGCGGTCCGGCAGCAACTCCGTCTGGTCGTTGCTCAGCGCGGTCGCCGTCTGCAACGTCACCGGCACGAACGGCAGCTTCTGCTCGAGCGTCAGGCCATAGATGTCCTCGAGCAAAATCGTGTTGTCGAATGCGCGCGTTTCCTGCCGGCTCGCCTGCGCGCTGATTTTCGTGACGTCTTTTTGCGGCATCCACGCGAGTTCGCCCCCGTATTTCACCGCGTCGGAAAAACCCGCCTGCGAATCGGACGCGCCGCGCGAGAGCTGCGCGTAATCAGTCACCGTCAAATGCCACGGCAGCTCGACGGCGAGGCTCACCTTGTCCGTCCACCACATGGTCACCGGCGCGGTTTCGGTGAGGTCGTTAAAAATGCCGTTGTTCTGTCGCGTAAAATCGCCGCCGGTCGAATAACCGAGCGTGACGTGCTCGAACACCGGCAGGCGATACGCGAGGCCGAAGCGTTGCTCCGCCGTTTCCGACTCCATGCCGTAGGTAAAAATGCGCTGGTAACTCAGCGGCTCGATCGTGAACTCGAAATGCCCCGCGCCATTTCCCCCCGGCTGCGGTGCCGGCGCGATGATCGGGATCTCGCGCGGATAAATCGGCGCGGACAGCTCTTCCGCGCAAAGTGTCGAACCCGCGAGTGCGAGCACGCAAAGAAAACGCCGTTTCATTTGCGCCGGAGCTTATCGGCCGCCATGGAAAATTCAAGCGCGCGCGCCAAAATCGTCGTCGCATTCCCGAAACCGGCCCGCGCATCGCACCGGAACGTCCCATGCCCCTCGCGAAACGAACCCGGCCACTGCCGCCATCATCCCTGCCATTTCGGAAACCCGCACGCGCAATACTGGAATCGACTTTCACCCTCCGGAAATCGCCTTGCACAGTCCGGAAACCGACTTTGACAACGCTGAAATCGATCTGCGCAGTCGTGAAATCGACTTGGACAGTGCTGGAATCGACATGCGCAACTCTGGAATCGAGTGGGACGGTTCTGAAATCGACTGTGACAGTTCTGGAATCGAGCCGCACACTCTGGAAATCGCGAGTGACAACGCGGAAATCGCCCCGGACACTCCGGAAACTGCGAGTGACAGCGCTGGAATTGAGAATGACATCTCTGGAATTGAGAGTGACAACGCAGAAATGAGACGGGGCATGGCTGGAATTGACCAGCACAACGCTGGAACCGCCCGTGACATGGCTGGAATCGACCAGCGCACCTCTGGAATCACCCTTGGCTGGCTAAAGATAACCAGCGCATGTCCGAAAATCGAACAAATCGGCCATTGGCTCATTAGTCATTGGTCATTAGTCATTGGTCATTGGTCATTAGTCATTGGTCATTGGTCATTAGTCATT
This sequence comes from Spartobacteria bacterium, assembly GCA_021324395.1. Classification (GTDB taxonomy): domain Bacteria; phylum Verrucomicrobiota; class Verrucomicrobiia; order Chthoniobacterales; family Chthoniobacteraceae; genus JAJPJG01. The sequence continues at coordinate 62,703 of JAJPJG010000038.1, forward strand.
GGTCATTGGCCGTTCTCTTTTTCTCTTGTCTCAAAGGTCATTTGTTATACGAATTGCTAACTCTGAAAACCGACAAGGAAGCCGATTTTATGCGAACCATTTCCACCTTTTCAGAAGCACCCAAGTTCGCCGAATTCAGAATTAAGTGACTTCGCTTACACCAGATTCATGCGACCTTTAGCTCATTTCTTAATTATCTGGGGAGTTATTCTTTTACTCTTTGCAGCCTACGACGAGCATCGAGAGATTGCATCCGTGATTCCACCGGGCCGTTACGGTAGGCGTCAAATTATCAAGAAGGCAGATAAGCCAGAGGAGTTTCGCAATCTTATGATATACCAGTGGCTGCGAGATTCGTTGGTCGTTTCAGCAGGCTTTATCATTCTCGGCATGTGCCGTCGTGCCGACAGTCTTGATCCATTCTCTCCAGACTTTGCAGGCAAGTCAGAGATTGACGATCTGGAGCGAACCCTTGATGAAGAAGAGCAGAAGCGACACCGACCACTAAAATGACCAGTCCCCTAACCATGCGATGCAGCTAACAGGCTTCGCGCGTCACGGTAGCTTGCTCCCCGCAGACCCGCCGAGCAGTAGCCAACCCGCAGGGAAGGGCCTGCAAGGTTTCGACGCGTCCGCTGACACAGCCAAGCAAGTGAGATGGTGAGCTAAGTTGGATTTTTGCGTTAGGCCTACTACGCTCATCATGCGCTATTGTCTTCTAGTCGTTGCCAGTTTTCTGCCGCGCCTTGCGATGGCTGGCGCGATTGAGGATGGGGCACCTTTGGCGGACAACTACAATCTATCCTTCCGCGTCCATCGCCAGCTCACCACGCACAAAGACTATTGGCTGCGTCCGCACAAGATTGAGGATCAAGGATGGATTTTTTCCTACTACATTTCCGAGCTGACCTTCTTAGGCCGCGCGAAGACGAGAGAGGGTTATCGCAACCTTTTTTACGTTAGCTATATCCGATCTTCCCGATATAAGACCTACGCCACAGGCCCGGCGCGCGGGTATCACTATTTGCTTTCCGTCACGGATTCCGGCGACATCACGCTGTATGGGCGAACGGATGCTTCTCGCTCTGAAGTTGGTTTAGATGGAAGCGTCCTCAAGATCGAAAGCAACAAGATTGACCTCAACACGCCACAAGGCATGAAGTATCTCCGTGAGGTCCGCCCGCTCTAGCAACCGGGGTTTTACGGGAGATTGCCGGTAAGCTGGAAACGCGCGCGACTTTGGCCGGGAATCTACCAGCCGATGCTCGCAACGCCTTCTATCGGCGTCCGGTTTTCTTCGCACCGCTGCTTTTTTTCGCCGCGGGACGTTTGGCTGCTTTCTTCGCCGGTTTCTTTGCCGCTGCTTTCTTTCCTGCCGGACGTTTCGGAGCGGCTTTTTTGGCTGCGGGTTTTGCCGCCTTTTTTGCCGTTTGCGCCATGCTTTTGCCGGCTGCTTTGATCGCCTTGGCCGCGCCGGCTTTCTGCACTTTCTTCGCCGCCGATTTCACCGCCGCCACCGCTCGGCGCGGAATCGCGGTTTTGCCTTGCTCCACGCGCTTGCCCATCATCGCCCCGGCCACGCCGCCGACAATCGCGCCCGCCGGTCCGGCCACCATGCTGCCGACCACTGCGCCGGTCACGGCTCCCGCGGTTTGTTTGGTTAGAGGAACATTTGCCTTCGCCGTCGTCTTGGATTTTGTGCTCATAAAATGGGTTTCTACTATTGTTTATTCGCCCGTGGGACGGGTGATGGCTGCGTGGTCGTAGCGGTAACCGGGAGGTGTGATTGGTTCACCGGTTCTCGTTCAGCAGCGACTCCAGATCGAGCGCCTTTGTGAACATCGCCAGCTCGCCCTCCGGCGTGCGCGGCCATTGCTCCATCGGCCGATCCCAATACAGCTCCACGCCATTGTCGTCCGGGTCGTGCAGATAAAGCGCCTCGCTCACGCCATGATCCGCCGCGCCGTCGAGCGGGATGCCACGTTCCATCAGACGCCGCAACGCATCGCCCAGCTCCGCCCGCGTCGGATACAAAATCGCCACGTGATACAGCCCTGTCGTCCCCGGCGCCGGCGCACGCCCACCCGCGCTCTCCCAGGTATTGAGCCCGATGTGATGATGATACCCGCCCGCGGATAGAAAGGCCGCCTGACTTCCCATCCGCTGCGTCACTTCAAACCCGAGCACATCTCGATAAAACGAAAGCGCCCGCTCCAAGTCCGCCACCTTCAAATGCACATGCCCGATGCGAACGGCGGGGTGGATGGGTGCGGTCATGATGAGCATCTATTCAGTTGGTTTTAATCGAGCGCTAATAGCTGGAATTAATTCATCCAATCGTTGTTGCAGCCAGATCGCATTGAGTTGCTCTCGGAATAGGGGCTCTTGTGTTGTGGTTGGATCGGGAGGAATGCGCGACATATCGGGGGCGGAGATCGCGCGTAATTTTTCCAATGCGTTTTTTGCGTCCTCTGACGTTAGTTTGTCACGCACCGCATAGATGGCTGCAGCTGCTACGAAGGGATTATTGCTTTGAAAAAAAGGCCGGACTTGATCCACATCAGGTTTGCTCCGTTCTAATGTGTCCCAGAAAGTTGCGATGTAGCGCTCATCAGCGATTTCCATCGCTCGCAAGAGGCGAGGCACTGCTGGTTTGACCAGTTTTCCAAACTCAGAGAACACCACGGGCCCGTGCTTGGGCCAAAGCGGTTCGGCCGTTGTGAGAAGCTTATCGGTAATTTGCTGAAGCCGTTCGTGGAGCTTCGGAGCGGTGTCCTTGATCGACTGGGGATCTTCATCAAAACCCAGCCACCGGCAGAGCACGCTATATTCATATGGCCAGTTTGAGTTATCGGACCTTTTTCCTTCCTTTACTAGGAGGCCCGCTCGAAAGCCTTTAATTACATCAGCATCGTGAACCAGAACCTGAGCAACATTGCCACTGAGAGTTTGGTTCTTTGCTGCAATTTGACCAAGCAGTTCTAACTCATTGAAGCTTTCCAGATTGTCACACATTTCTCGTAATGCGCTCGCATGCTTTCCGTCACTTAGCACTTCCAATAGAAGTCGGTGCAATTCGATTGCCATCCAAGGCGAGACAACTTCATTGGGTTTGCGAAGCCGAAGATCAAAGCGGTGCTGTTCACTGAAATGACCATCGAGCACCAGTTGCGGTCGCGTCGTTCCCCATTCTTTGTTCCACCACCATCGACGTAATGCGCGCGAGTTAGGATCAGAGTCATTATCCACAAGTCGGCCAACACCCACCGAAGATTGCATCTTGTTGTCACTGTCGATAGTGGCAGACCATTCTTCAGGCGGCAGATGCATAGTGACGATGCCCTTCTTGTCAGTCGTTTTTGTGCTCAAAGATCTGGTTGAGCCAAACTCGAATACAGAAAAATGCACCGGTAGGTTTGGAGCAGGTATTCCATCTTCATCGGTTACCGTAATGGTAGTTCTCGGCGTCTGTAATTCTGTCAACGCAAACACTGCAAAGGCAGATGTGCTGAGCCCGCCAATGACTCCCGGCAAATTCCATGCGATTTTTCGTGGGAATGCGAATCCTGCAACCATCAGCGAAACTGCCGCTGCGATAATCAGCGGTAATGCGAAAAGTAAATAGAACCCCACTGCCATTCCGACAAAGCCTGAGTCGGGCGTGTGTCCTACGTTGTGCGGCAGGATTCCGAAGATTTGCCGCAGGATAAGGAAATCTAAGACAACGATCGGAGACCAAAAGACTAACACCCAGCGGTGTCCGCGCAGAAATGGCAAAGCCACCGTGCCGACGAGGAGGAATCCGAGTAAAAGAAACCATTCCTTAGTCATCATCGCATGTTCATTCGATCTCCAGTTGGTATTTAAGGATGCGCGGGCGGCGGGATTTTGTCAGCAGCATTTGTGGATGAGACCGGTATCAGCACGACATCAAAAAGGGAATCATGTGTTTTGTCACACAATTGTAACAATTCTCCGCTTTACATTTAATGCATAGATTTTGAAACATCCGCCTCAACGGTTTCCGGTCGAGGAACGCGAGGTTCCTGAGCGGTTCCAAAACATAATCAAACTAAGACCAAGGAGTTTTTATGAAAGATCGTTTTGATGATAAGCGCAAGATGGGGGCTGCCGTGTTGCAGACCGTGAACAGTAGTCGAAACAAGGCGGTGTGGAGTCCAAACCCACCTGCGGAAACGCCGTTGCCGATGTTCAACGACAAGGTCGATGAGCTGGCTGAAGTGCAGGAGCTGCTGGGTAACCGCGATACCTCCGGCGCGGGCAATGCGACGGACAGCAAGGACACTGCGGAAACGGCGCTGGAGGATGCGGCGCTGGTGATGAGCGGGAAGCTGTTTGTTTACTACGATTCGCTCGCAAAGTTTTACCACAAGGCGGGCAACGATGCGCTCTCGGCCAAGGCGTCGGGCATCGCGCAGAAGTATCGCTTCCGCAAAAGCGATTTCACGAAGCTGCGCGATGGCGCGCTGCTTGAGCGGACGCTGTCGGTCTTCGTCGGCGCGGCGGTCCTGGCGACGGCGCCGCAGGCGGGCTGGGGCGACGGGCTCTCCGATGCGCTGAACGCGGCGTTGCGCGATGGAACGGTGGAGGCTGGCGGCGGAGTGCCGCCGGTGACGACCGGTGACAAATTGATCACGCCCGAGCGCGCGAAAATCACCACGCCGAAAATCGTCGATCTCGGCGCGAGCCGGACGGCGTATGCCACGTGGGTGACCGCGCCGCAGGATGCGATCGGCAAACGGAAAATTCTCAACCAGCAAACGACTCCGATGTTGATCGACGAGCAGGACTCGGTGCTCGATGCGCTGGATCGTTTGATAGAGCATTTCCGCGGCACGGATGAAGGCGACCGTTTCATCGGCGAGTATTTCACCGCGCGGATGGTGCGCAATACCGGTTCGCATTCCGCGCCGGAAACCCCGCCTGCACCAGCGCCGGCGAAGTAGGCGGACCAACGATTTTGCGCACGCGCCACCTGCCAGCCTCATCCGTTCCCGGCTTCGCAGGTGGCGACGCAAAGAAAAGGTGTCTCTACCGGCTTTTGCAAGTGACAGCCGCCGGTGCGCCCGATAGCATCGCGCGCGTTCCGCAGCTCGTCGCCGGCATCGTTGCGGCAGGGTGGATGCGGGGTATTCGGTAAAACAGCATTGCAGTTTTTTCACCATGAGAACCATGCCCTTGCTCGAACCGCTGGAGGCGCGCATCGCGCCGGCCACCATCATCGTCAATTCGCTCGCCGATCCGACCGAGGCGGGCAAAACCACATTGCGCGACGCGCTCGCGCTCGCTGACAGTCCATCGCATCCGGGCCCGGATACGATCGTCTTTCAACTGCCCGGCGCGGTCATTCCGGGTGCGAATACCATCAAGCTCAACGGCACGGAACTGACGAGCGGCGGCAACGTCACGATCATCGGCCCCGGCGCGGGGAAGCTGATCATTGATGGAGATGGCAAGAGCCGCATTTTTGATTTTAACGACAACGCGAGCAGCGCCGACAGTCCGGTGAGCATTAGCGGGCTGTCCATCATCAATGGCCATGCCAAGGGCGGCGTGGGCATCGGGACATACGCGCAAAACAATTACGGCGGCGGGATCTACTCCGCCGAGTCGCTGACTTTGAAAAATGTCGTCATCTCCGGGAACACTGCCGATCAAGATAGCGGTGGAGTTTCGGTCGCGGGAAACAAGACGGATACGAAGTTGAGCATCAGCAACTGCGTGATCACGAGCAATACCGCCAGCGCGGACGGTGGGGCGCTGGAGGGGTTTTATCTGAAGTCAGCGACGATCAGCAATACGACCATCTCCGGCAATACTGCGGGCAATCACGGCGGCGGAATCGCCGTGGGCAACGACACCGGGGGAAAGGACATTGCCATCACCGGCTGCGTGATCTCGGGAAACACGGCGAACTTTGGCGGCGGAGTTTGGGTGGAAAATCTAGGCACCGGCAAGACAACGATCAGCGCGACGAAGATCACGGGGAATGTTTCCACCGACAAGACCGGCAGCCACGGCGGCGGCGGAATCTACGTGGAAAGAGGGACCACCATCATCACGGGCTGCACCGTCAGCAACAACACGGCGATCTATGACGGCGGCGGCATCTTCGCTCATAATTTCGATTCGCTCACCATTTCCAAAAGCACCATCTCCGGCAACCGCACGATAGGGACCAATGCGTCTGGCCACGGTGGCGGCGGTGTTTTCATTCTAGGCGATAGCACCGGGACGTTGGACCCGGTGAGCATTTTGAACTCGCTCATTTCCGACAATCAGAGCGCGCTCGATGGCGGTGGAGTTTTGGCGAAGAACGGCATCGCGCTGTCCGTGTCCGGCTCGACCTTTTCGGGCAACCACGCAACCGGTATCGGCGGCGGCATTGCGACACGAGGCAACAATGCGAACAAAGTGGACCTCACCGTAACCGGCGGCGAATTTTCCGGCAACACCGCGGACGCCGGCGGTGGCATCAGCGCCGAGGGTGGCAACTCGGGAGCCGGCGACGGGACGTTTTCCTTGACCGGCTCAAAGGTGACGGGAAACACCGCATCCGGAGGCGGTGGCGTCGAGGTGGCGACGAATGCCGGCGTCACGTTTAAAAATGCCGTGGTCACCGGCAATGTCGGCACGAATTATGGCGGCGGGCTCACGGTCACCACGGCGCAGAATTTCCTCATCAGCGGAGGTTCCATCTCCGGCAATTTCTCCAACCGCGGAGCCGGCGTGTGGGCCTACAACAGCGCGGGCAGCATTTTGGGAACGACCATCTCCGGCAACGCGGCGAAAACCGACGGCGGAGGCGTGCAGGCCTTTAACTCCAGCGTGACCGTGCAGGTCGCCAAAGTCACCGGCAACACCGCCCCCAGCAGTCCGAATCTCAGCTCTGTCGCGGGCAACTTCATCCCATCCGGCCCCGCGGCTGCCGCGCCTGCAGCCGGACACACCGGCATCGTCATTACCACGATCCAGGACGTGGTGGATGCCAACGATGGTGTGACTTCGCTGCGTGAAGCCCTCGCTCAGGCCGACCTGACGCCCGACACGGTGGATACGATCAGCTTTGCACCACAGGAAAGTCCCGTGGATGGCGCATGGATCATCAAGCTCAACGGCACGGAACTCAGCAGCCTCGGCAACGTGAAGATCATCGGTCCCGGCCCGGGCAAGCTCATCCTCGACGGCGACGGAAAGAGCCGCGTTTTAAATATCTACTCGCCCGGCGACGACACGCCAGTGACGATCAGCGGGCTTTCGATCGTTAACGGCCAGCTTTCCGGCTCCTCTGGCGCCGCTATCAAGTGTGCCGAATCGCTGACGCTCAAGAATGTCGTGATCTCTGGAAACTCCGACAGCTCTGTCAATACCCAAGGCGGTGGAGTCGAGGCCTTCGGCACGAAAGCCACCATCAGCAATTCGTTTTTCACCGGCAACCAGTCGGGCGGGTCAGGAGGCGGTCTCTTTTTGGCTACTGGATCCATCACCTTCAAGAACTCCATCGTCACCGGCAACACGGCGGCTGCCGATAATCACTCCGGAGGGATGTTTGCCGAAGTTCTCAAGAGAAATGGCTATGTAGGCTCGATGGCCATCAGCGACTCGCTGATTTCCGGGAATAGCGCAGGCTACGCCGGCGGTTTGTATCTAAATAACGACAGTGAAGCGGCCTCCAAGATCACGGTGAGCAACACGAAAATCACCGGCAATGCTGCCACAGCCACCAGCGGCACACAGCAAGGCGGGGGCGGGGTCTATATAGACTTTGCCACCAACACCACCATTACCGGCTGCACGATCAGCAACAATGAATCGGCCACCGGCGGCGGTGGCATCAAAGTCTCAACGTTTTCCTCGCTCGCCATTTCCAAGAGCACGATCAGCGGCAATCGCGCCACTTCGGGCGGCGGACTTTTGGCAGAGGGCGATGCCACGAATCCCCTCGATCTCGTGACCATCACGAAGTCCGTTATCGCGGACAATGGTGCCGCCAGCGGCAACGGTGGCGGCGTGAACGCTTTCGGCGGCGTGCTGCTAAAGCTTTCCAACTCCACGGTGACCGGCAACCATGCTTCGGACAAGGGCGGCGGCGTTCGGAGCAACGATTCTCTCACCGTGAGCGGCGGCACCTTTGCCGACAACATCGGAAAATACGGCGGCGGCATCCATGCCACGGGCGCACTCACCATCAGCACGGCGAAGATCACCGGCAACGTCGCCACGAAAGGAGGAGGGGGCGTCTACGCCAGTGGCATAACGGGAACGTTGTCATTGCAGAAGAACAGCTTTACCGAAAACTCCGCCAGCACCGGCGGCGGGCTTTTCATTTTGAACACGCCGAACTTCACCATTAGCGGCGGTTCATTCACTGCCAATTCGGCATTGCAAGGAGGCGGCATCAATCTCGATGGCAGCGCAGGCAGCATCCTGAAGGCGTTGATCACCGGCAACGTCGCGAACAAGGGCGGCGGGATTTTCAACTCTGGCACCACCGCGAATGCCATCACGCTGCAAATCGCCAAAGTCATCGCCAACACCGCCGTGACCGCACCGAATGTCGGCGACGATCCCGGCGACTTGAGCACATTCAACTTTGTCCCACCACTGCCATGATTATTATCTCCACCGTCATCGAACCGCTGGAGGGGCGCATCGCGCCAACTCCGCCCCGCTCCGGCGCCTTCACCTACGCCTAGCCGTTCTCGATTGCCTCATTGTATCCATGCAACGGCTCATTGTATGGATGCAATGGCGCGCTAGCGCTTCAAGAGCACGTCGCGCTCGTAGGTTTTCACTTCCTTCAGCCAATCGACACCGGCCGGCACGTTTTGCCGCCGGCAATATTCGTCCCAGACCGCGGCGAACGGCAGCGTTTTGGTTTCCTCAAAGAGCGCGAGACGCGCGGTGAAATCGCCTGCTGCCTCGGCTTCGCGCAATTTCGCCGTCGGTTCCAGCAACGCGAGCAGCAGCGCCTTGAGCGCGCTGCGGGTGCCGATGATCCAGGCGGCGATGCGGTTGATGCTCGCATCGAAAAAGTCGAGGCCGATGTGGGTGCGCCCGATGAAATCGCCGCGGACGACTTCCTCCATGATCGCCTTGGTCGGGTCGTCGAGAATGACGACGTGATCGCTATCCCAGCGCACGCCGCGGCTGACGTGGAGCAGGATTTCGGGGACGAATTGCAGGACGCTGGAGATTTTGTCGGCGAGACTTTCGGTCGGGTGAAAATGGCCGGCGTCGAGACAGAACAGCTTTTGGTTTTTAATCGCGTAGCCGAGGTAAAACTCGAGCGAGCCGGCGACGTAGGATTCACTGCCGATGCCGAAGAGTTTGCTCTCCACCGCGTCGAGATTGTGCCTCGGGTCGAGCGGCTGCGCGAAGATTTCGTCGAGCGAGGCCTCGAGGCGTTCGCGCGGTGATTTGCGATCGGCGGGAATGTCCTTGTAGCCGTCGGGAATCCAGACGTTGGTCACACACGCGGTGCCGAGTTGTTTGCCGATGTCCGCGCCGATTTTCCGGCAGGCGATGCCGTGCTCGATCCAGAATTTGCGCACGCCGGCGTCGGTGCTGGTGAGGGTGAACCCGTCGTTCGCGAGCGGATGCGAAAAGAAGCTCGGGTTAAAATCCATCCCGAGCCCGCGCGCCTTGCACCAGTCGATCCAGCTTTGAAATTGCGCGGTGGTCAGCGCGTTGCGCTCGACCTTTTTCCCGCCGTCGAAATCGGCGTAAAGCGCGTGGAGATTCAGGCGGTGTTTGCCGGGAATGAGCGAGAGCGCCTTGTCCAAGTCCTGCCGCAGCTCGTCGATCGTGCGTGCTTTGCCGGGATAATTGCCCGTCGCCTGGATCCCACCGCCGCTCAAGCCTGCGTCGGGATTTTCAAAACCGCCGACGTCATCGCCCTGCCAGCAGTGGAGTGAAATCGGGATCGTCTGCAATTTCTCGAGCGCAGCGTCCGTGTCGATTCCGAGTTGCGCGTAGATTTCTTTGGCGGGGGAATAAGAATTCATATGTTTCCTGTGGGAGAATTGCGTTACGGAATCAAGCCGATTGTCTTCGGGACGGCTTTGAAATTAACCGCCGTATTTCTTTGGCGGGGTTTCCCGAACTGCGAGCGAGCCCGACGATGCTTCCAGCCCTTCGACAACCACCGAGGGAATCTCACCCGAGCCGAGCACCGACTTTGCATCCAGAATCTCGATGCCGACCAGCTTCTCGCCTTCGCCGATGTTCAGCGCCACTTCCTCCGAAAGCCGCACCGAGCGGCACTCGTGCTCGCCCGGCAGCAACCGGATGTAGAGCGCGTCAATTTCGGGATCGTAGCTGATCTTCATCTTTTGCCCTTCAAAAGTAGAACGTATAAACAGTGATGACAACCGTTTCATCGGTTTCTTCTTTGATCACCGGCGCGACCTGCTTGATTGCGTAGTGCCGGCCCTGCCAGGAGCCATCAAACGGAAAATTGTAGCGACACAGCTCGCGGCCGCGCTTCGCTGGTTCGCGTGCGCCTTTTCGGATGGCTTCCACGATTTCAGTTTCAGTCGCGCCTCGTTCCGCGGCTTGATCTCTCGCATGTCCAGTCAATCGAATGGGACGCGGTTCGGTCATGGGTAAATGAAGTTCCATATTAACGACGCAGCCGTGTCAAATCGCCATTCGATCCACGCCGTGCGTCGCAGCGCGAAGCAGGCTGGTTTTTCTCCCAGTTGTATGCTCTCGTGCCAGCGTGAAAAAAGTGCTTCTCCCCCTTTTAGGCATCGCCGGGCAAATCGCCGCGCACGCGACCACCGGCGCTGAGTTTCCGCTTTGGCCCGATGCTGCGCCGGGCGCGCTCGGCCATGCGCCGACGGATATCCCGACGTTGACGCCGTTTTTGCCGGAAAAGGAAAAGGCGACCGGCGCGGCAATCGTCATTTGCCCCGGTGGCGGCTACGGCAAGCTTGCGCCGCACGAAGGCGCCGGCTACGCGCGATGGCTGAGCGAAAATGGAGTGGCCGCGTTCGTTTTAAAATACCGGCTCGGCACGAATGGCTATCATCATCCCGCGATGTTGCAGGATGCCGCGCGTGCGTTGCGCACCGTCCGCGCCCGCGCGGGCGAATGGCAGATCGATCCGCATCGCATCGGCATCATGGGCTCCTCCGCCGGCGGACATCTCGCGGCGACTTTGCTGACGCATTTCGACGAGGGAAAAGCGGACGCGGGCGATCCGATCGAGCGCGTGAGCAGCCGGCCCGATCTCGGCATTTTGTGCTACGCGGTGATCACGATGGGCGACAACACGCGCGCCGGTTCGCGCACGAATCTGCTCGGGCAAAATCCATCGCCAGCCTTGATCGACGAGCTCTCGAACGAAAAGCACGTCACGAAAAATACGCCGCCCTGTTTTTTGTGGCACACGTGGGAAGACGGGGCGGTGAAAGTGGAGAACACCCTCGCGTTCGCCGCAGCCCTGCGGGCGCAAGGCGTGCCGTTCGATCTGCACATCTATCAGCATGGCGGCCACGGGATGGGTCTCGGCAAAGACGCGCCGGCGGTGCTGCACCCGTGGGCGGCGGATTGCATTTACTGGCTCAAAGGCCAGGGCTTCGTCCGCTGATCTAGAAACAAAGAATCGTCAGCTTCTTCGGCCCGTGCGCGCCGAGGACGAGGATGCGCTCGATATCGCCGGTGCGGCTCGGGCCGGTGATGAGCGACATGAAGCTCGGGAAATTTCCCGCGTAGTTTTCTTTTAGCAATGCAAAGGCCGCCGGCAAATCGCGCACGAGCTGTTCGCGCCGCGCGAGCACCACGTGATGCGGCGGCAGCACCGAGAGCGCCCGCCCGCCCGCGCTGCGACTGGTGACGATCACCGTTCCGGTTTGCGCCACGAGCGCATCGCATTCGGTGATCCCGGCATCGCACGCTTCGAGCGCGTGAACGTCGTAAGGCTCATCCGTCCGCAACAGCGGCAACCCGAGCGCCGCGCACGCGCCATCGGTCAAGTCGCCGCGATGACTCGCGACCTTTTTCCACCCCGCGGCAGTCGCGATTTCCAGCAGCTTCGCGCCCGCCTCCTCGCGCGTGTCGAAAAAATGAAAATCCGCGCGCAGCTCGATCGCATTGGCGCGAAACCGCTCCACGCGCTCCTCCGGCGTATCGCCCACCGCCGGCAGCCAGCGCGTCACATCATCGTCACGATGCTGGAGCACCGGCGGCGCCTGGTGATCGTGCGAGCCCGGAACCGGCGCGGGCACCGACAACGCCTCACGAATGCGCCCGAGAATCTTTTCGCGTTCAGACATCGCCGAAAGCCTTCCACGCACCCGCCGCGATGTCTGCAAAAAAGAATCCACCAGACTTCCTAAGACTGCGGAGAACCTGTCGCGGATAGTTAAGCCTCGGTTGATTCATAATTGAGCGACAGATTAGCTGCACCTGCTTCGGCACGCTTGCACAAGTCCTCTGACATGCTGCACAAAGCCTATGAACGGCTGCACGGAAGGAAAAAAGCCATGCACAAGGCATCTGGAGGCCTGCACAAAGCCGCTGATGCGCTGCACAAGGCAAAAAACCGGCTGAACGAAGTCTCTGACAGCCTGCACAGAGCGATCGACATCACTGCACAAGCCATCTGACACGCTGCACAAAGCGGCTGTCACGCTGCACAAACGGTCTGGCACGCCGCACGGAATGATCGGAAAGCATCACAATAACGGCAATTTCGCCGAAACTGCCCCGAGGCGGCAATGGTGCGGTGCTTTCACGTTCTACAGGGTTACAATACGGCATTTTCTGAAGGAAATATGGTCACGGGAGGTGGGGAAAATTGCCCTTACCGGCGGGCGCGCCAGAGTTCCTTGAAGGATTCGGGGGCGAGTTCGGGGAGTTCGCGCGTTTTGGTCCAGACGCGCGCGGGGTCGAGGCGCGTGCCTTTGATGAGCGGGTGCAGTTTTTGCCCGAGGCGGGCGAAGGGTTTCGTCAGCTCAAAGAGGCGCGGACGGTTCATCAGGAAGGCGAAACCTTTGAACGCGATCTTTTCCCACCAGACCGGTTTTTGCGCGATGGCGTTGCGGCGGTTTTGCAGGAGGTGATGGTGCAGGTTGATTTTCACCGGACACGTCTCCGTGCAGGCGCCGCAGAGCGACGACGCCATCGAGAGATGTTTCCACGTTTGCAAATTGCGCAGGTGCGGCGTGATGACGGAGCCGATGGGGCCCTGGTAGGTGGTGCCATAGGTGTGGCCGCCGACGTTGCGGTAGATTGGGCAGACGTTCAGGCAGGCGCCGCAGCGGATGCAATGGAGCGCGTCGCGCTGCTCGGCGTCGGCGAGGAGATGCGTGCGTTTGTTATCGAGCAGGACGACGTGGAAATCCTCCGGGCCGTCGCTCTCGCCCGGCTGGCGCGGGCCGCCGTAGAGCGAATTGTAGCAGGTGATGGCCTGGCCGGCGCCGGCGGTGGCGAGCATGGGCAAAAAGAGCGCGAGGTCCTCGAGGCGCGGCAGCACCTTTTCGATGCCGAGCAGTGAGATCATCGTGCGCGGCAGCGCGGCGGTGAGGCGCGCGTTACCTTCATTTTCGGTGATGGAAATCATGCCGGTCTCGGCGATCGCGAAGTTCGTGCCGGTGATGCCGACGTCAGCGGTGATGTATTTTTGCCGCAAGGCGCGCCGGGCGATCATCGTCAACTCCTCGGGATTGTCGGTCGGCGCGCTGCCGAGCTCGCGCTCAAACAGCTCGCTGATTTCACCGCGCGTGAGGTGCATCGCGGGAAAGACGATGTGATACGGCGCTTCGTGCCGGAGCTGGACGATGTATTCGCCGAGGTCGGACTCGACGACTTCGAAGCCCGCCTTTTCCAGCGCGTCGTTGAGGTGAATTTCCTCCGCGGTCATCGCTTTCGACTTGATGATCGAGTGCGCGTTTTTCTGCCGGACGATATTTAAAATGATGTCGCGCGCCTGCTCCGCCGTGCTCGCCCAATGCACGTGCGTCCCGCGCGCCTCGAGCTTTTCGACGAACTCAAGGAGATATTTGTCGAGGTGATTGATCGCCTCCCATTTCGTCTCCGCCGCCGTCTGCCGCGCCGATTGCCAATCCTGATACGCCGCCGTTTTCGCGTTGCGCTGCACTTCGTATTTTTTCAGCGCCGTCTGGATGAGGCCGCGCTGACGCAGGTCGTGCGTGATGCGCTCGGCGTCTTTTTTAAAATCGACAGAAGGCGCGCTCATGAATTGACCAGCACCTCCGCGAGATGAATCGTGCGGATCGGTTTGCCCTGCCGGTCGAGCAAACCCTGGATGTGCATGAGGCAGCTCGAGTCATTCGACACGATGTAATCCGCGCCGGTCTGCAGCGCCGAGGCGCATTTCACCTCGCCCATCGCCGTCGAGATCATCGGGAATTTCGCCGCGAACGTGCCGCCGAATCCGCAGCACGTTTCGTTTTCGGACATCTCGACCAATTCGAGGTCACGCACTTTCGCGAGCAACTCGCGCGGCTCGCGCTTTTTTCCGAGCTCGCGCAAACCGTGGCAGCCATCGTGAAACGTCACCTTGTGAGGAAAACGCGCGCCGAGATCGGTCACGCCGAGTTTCGTCACGAGAAAATCGGAGAACTCGAAACACTTCGCCGAAAGCTCGCGCGCAGCCTCCTCGTGCGGCGTATTCGCGAACATCTCGGGGTAAAACACTTTCAACATCGCTCCGCATGAACCCGACGCGATCACGACCGCATCCGTCCTGCGAAGCCGCTTCAATACAGGCTCCGCGACCAATCGCGCCTCGTCCCAGTAGCCAGAATTGAACGCGGGTTGCCCGCAACATGAGAGCTCCTCCGGCACTTCGATTGTATGCCCGAGCCGCTCCAAAATCTCGACAATGCTCATCCCGACGCGCGGAAAACACATATCGACGAAGCATGGAATGAAGAGCGTAATTTTCATTGAGCCCGGAACAAACCGTTGCGCGCGGTCATATAAAATGGAAGCACGAATGCGGGGTTTGCGCCGCGGTTATCTACAAATTTTCCGTCACCGATTTGCATAAGCCGACAAACGTCTCCTCCGGCAAATTGAGCCGCCGCTCGCGCCAGTGCAGGATTCCCCAGCGACGCTTTAATTTGCGACGACCGAGCGGCAGCGCGACAAGCGATTTTTCAGCGAGCTCTTTTTGCACAACCCATGGTGCGAGGATGCTGATGCCGACGCCGGTTTTCACGAGTTCTTTGATTGCCTCGATACTCCCGAGCTCGATCGAAGACTGCAGCACCATATCCTCCGCGCGAAAATACGATTCCACCATCTGGTGCGTATAACTCGCTTTGTTATATAAGATATAACTCTGGCGCGGAATGTCCGCGTGATCCACCTGGCCGGTGATTGCCCAGCGGTGAAGCGGGCTCACGATGAATTGGAGTTCGTCCGTCAGCAGCAGACGAAAATCGAAACGGTCTTCGCGCTTCGGTTCCATCGCGAGTGCGAGCTCGATGCGATGGTGTCGCAGCAAATTGATCACGTCGGGCGTGTCGCCCGGCTCGATGTGAATCTCGCACTGCGGAAAACTTTCCTTAAACTCGCGTAAAACAGCAGGGAGAATGTATTGGCAGGCTGTCGGGCTGGCGCCGATGCGGATTCGCGCGCGTCCCCACTTCCCGAGGTGCTCGAGTTTTTCGCGCGCGCTTCCCATTTCCTGCAGAATCTTTTCGGTGTGCAAAAGCAACTGCTCGCCCGCGAGCGTGAGCAATACTTTTTTGCCCATCCTGTCAAAAAGCCTACAGCACACATCCTCCTCGAGCGCCTTGATGGCATGACTCACGGCCGATTGCGTGAGGTGAAGTTCGCGCGCGGTCTCGGTGAAACTGCCGGTGCGGGCAAGAATCGAGAATGCCCGCAACTGTCGGCTGTCCAAGGGCGGAGTAGCTACCATGAATGTTATTCATGCACGCAATGAATACCCTGCGCAATATTTGTTACGCACCTGCTGAATAGTTGGCACGCGGAGAGCTAAAGGCGGCGTCGTTGAAAAATCCGACCATTTCCATGCGCAGAAAAAAACAGAGCGGCAGCCCCTTGCGGCTCGGCTTCGTTCCGCTCGCCGATTGCGCACCGATCGCGATGGCGCGGGAGCTCGGGTTATTCGCCAAATACGGAATCGAGGTCGAACTCAAGCGCGAGGTTGGCTGGGCGACGATCCGCGACAAAATTATTTACGGCGAACTTGAGGCCGCGCATGCGCCGGCGGGCATGGTGGTCGCGGCAACGCTCGGACTCGGCTCGATTCAAACGGAATGTTTGACGGGGCTTGTAATCAATTTACACGGGAACGCGATTACACTTTCGCAGAAACTTTGGAGCGCTGGTGTGCATGATGGCAAAAGTTTGCGCGAGGAAATCGAACTTCAGCGCGGCAAGAAACGTTTCGTTTTTGGCGCGGCGTTTACTTCGTCATCGCACAATTTCCTGCTGCGACTCTGGCTGCGCGCGCACGGCATTCTCGCCGATCGCGACGTGCAGATCGTCGTCGTTCCGCCGCCGCAGATGTGCGCGAATTTAAAAGGCGGCCACCTCGATGGTTACTGCGTAGGCGAGCCGTGGAATTCGCTCGCGGTGATGTCGAAAATCGGATGGGTTGCGGCGACGAGTGCGGAGCTTTCGCCGTCGCACGTGGAGAAAATTTTGATGGTGCGCCGCACTTTTGCGGAAGAACGCGAGATCGAGCATCTCGCGTTGATCGCTGCGCTGGTTGAGGCGTGCCGCTTTTGCGATCAGCCGCAAAATCGTGACCGGATTATCGAGACACTCGCGCAGCCCGAATACGTCGGCGCGCCCGTGCAGGCATTGCGCATGAGTATGAAAGGCACGTTCGATTTCGGAAATGGCCGCAATGAAAAATGCGCCGATTTTCATGTGTTTTCGCGTTACGGCGCCAACGAGCCGACGGCGGAAAAAGCATCGTGGGTCGTGCAGAGCCTGCGCGACAGCGGCGTGCTGCTCGATCCGACGGCCATCGCACCGGGCGGTCTTCCGCAAATGTTCCGCACCGACATTTTTCACAAAGCCACCCAACTCATCCAACCATGAAAAAACAAACAACACCTCAAAAACAAAACGGCCTGAATCGCCGTCAATTCCTTTCCACCACAGCCAAAGGCGTCGGCCTCGCGGCATTGCTCAGCGGCCTGCCAAAAGGCTGGATCGGCAGCGTCTTCGCGAGCGATGCGCCGGAAACCGCGGACATGAAGTTTGGCATCATCGCGTTAACGGATTGTTCGCCAATCGTGATTGCGCACGAAAAGGGGCTCTTCAAAAAATACGGCATCAATTCGATCGTCGCCAAAGGCGCAAACTGGGCGGCAATTCGCGATTCGCTGAGCAACGGCGACAACCAGGCGACGCACATGCTCATCGGCATGCCGATTGCCTCGACGATGGGACTCGCGGGAGCGCCGAAAAAACCGATGGTGATCCCGTGGCTTCTCAACCGCAACGGACAGGCGATCACGTTGAAAAAAGATCTCGCCGGCAAAGTCGCGGGCGATCCGAAGGCGTTGAAGCCATTTGTGGACGATGCCAAAAAAGCGGGAGCGCCGATGACGTTCGCGATGACGTTTCCGCCGGGGACGCATGCAATGTGGGTTCGTTATTATCTCGCTGCGGGCGGGATTCACCCGGGTGACGCGCAAGGCGGAGGTGCGGATATTTCGCTGATCACGATCCCGCCGCCACAAATGGTCGCGAACATGAAAGTCGGCAAGATGGACGGCTTCTGTGTGGGCGAGCCGTGGAATGCGCGCGCGATCGCGGACGGCATTGGTTTTACTGCAACGACAACGCAGGCGCTGTGGAAAGATCATCCGGAAAAAGTCTGTGCATTCACCGCGGAGTTCGCGGAGAAAAATCCGAAGTCGGTGAAAGCGGTGCTCAAGGCATTACACGAGGCGAGCGTGTGGCTCGACAACCTCGACAACCGCGTTGAACAAGCGCAAATCGTCAGCGCGCCGACTTACATCAATTGCCCGCCAGAGGTCATCCTGGGCCGGCTGCAGGGCAAATACGACATGGGCGACGGCCGGAAAATCAAAGACCCGAACTACATGATTTTCCACGATCGCAATTGCAACTATCCGCAGCCGAAATATGCGAAGTGGTGGCTCACGCAGCTGCGTCGCTGGGGCTTCACGGAAGGCGCGCCCGACTACGAGGGCGTCGCGAAGCAAGTGATGCGCCCCGACATTTACGAAGAAGCAATGAAGGAAATCGGCTACGCGCACGGCGGACTCGATGAAAAACCGGAGACGCTTTTTGACGGCAAGACCTTTGATCCGAAAGCCAACGCGGAAGCCTACGCAGCCAGTTTCGAGGTCAAAAGTCTCAAGGGATAATTCATGCATTCGCGCTCTCACGTCATGGCCCCAGCCAATCGCCGCTCGTTGATGTGTGTCTCATTGCAGCAGCCTTCCGTCTGGAAATGCGCTGCGATGCCCGGCCTCAGTATTGGGCTACTGCAGGCCGCCATCAGCCACGACGATCACTGGATCAGCCATGCCGTGAGCAGCGCCGTGCTCATCAAAACGATCATCAGTCCGCTTATCACATTCAGCGTCGTGCTGGCTTCCGCAGCCGGCGCGTGGATGAACGAATACTTTGCCAATTAGCCCATGAACAAAACTAAATTTGATTCGATACTGCTGCCATTCGTCGGAATCGCCGCGTGCGTTTTTATCTGGTGGTGTGTCGCCGGCAAGCCAGTAACGAAGCAGGTTCGCGACGATTTTGGCGATGTCGTCACCGTTACCAGCCGCGTCGGCATTTCCGCGGATCTTCCGGGACCGATCGAAACCTGGCACAAGACGCGCGACTACATTTTAAAGCCGTTTGAAAAACGCGGAGAGCTTGACCAGGGCATTCTCGCATTCACGTGGCTGTCGCTGAAACTCGTCGCGCAAGGTTATTGCATCGCGCTCCTCGTCGGCACGCCGATCGGCTTCTGTCTCGGGTTGTCGAAGACGTTCAGCAAAATTTTCGATCCCATCATTCAAATCCTGCGGCCCGTGTCTCCGCTCGCGTGGCTACCGCTTGGAATGGTGCTGTTTAGTTCGGTGAAAATCAGCGACGCAGCCGGTCATGTGCTGTTTGGCGCGATCGACGCCGCTGCGCTTTTCACGATTGCCGTCTGCGCAATGTGGCCGACGGTGTTAAACACAGCGGTGGGTGTGCGCGCAATTCCGCAGGATTATCTCAATGTCGCCAAAGTGCTGAAGCTCTCTCGCGCGAAGACGCTCTGCAAGGTCCTTGTCCCCGCGACGCTGCCTTACATGTTCACCGGTTTCCGTCTTTCACTCGGCATTGCGTGGCTCGTCATTGTCGCGGCGGAAATGCTCACCGGAAGACCGGGCGTCGGCGGCTTTCTCTGGCAGCAATACAACGCGCAGAGCTTTGCCCACATCATCCTCTGCATTCTCACGATCGGCGTTGTCGGCTTTGTGCTCGACCGGTTGATGAGCGTGGTCGAAAGGCGATTTAAGGCTGTTTAACACAATGGCATTTCTCGAACTGAAAAAAGTCCGCAAAGGTTTTGGTGCCGGCGAAAAGCGCACGCAGGTGCTCTCCGACATTGATATCGCGATCGAGGAAGGCGAGTTCGTTGCGATCGTCGGTTACTCTGGTGCGGGCAAGACGACCCTGATTTCGTTGATCGCCGGGCTGCTGCGGCCCGATAGCGGCAGCGTGACTTTGAAAGGCGTCGAGATCACCGAACCAGGTCCGGATCGCGGCGTCGTTTTTCAAAATTATTCACTGCTCCCGTGGATGACCGTTTACGAAAACATCGCGCTCGCGGTGGATCAGATTTTTCCAAACTGGTCGCCGGAAAAGAAAAAGCAGCACACGGAAAAATACATCGCGATGGTGAATCTCTCACCCGCGCGCGAAAAAAAACCGGGCGAACTTTCCGGCGGAATGAGACAGCGTGTTTCGGTTGCGCGAGCGCTCGCGATGGAGCCGCAGGTGCTGCTGCTCGACGAGCCGCTTAGCGCGCTCGATGCGCTCACACGCGCGACGTTGCAGGATGAAATCGAGCGCATTTGGGAAAAGGAAAAGCGCACAGTCGTGCTGATCACGAACGATGTGGACGAAGGCATTTTGCTCGCTGACCGCATCGTGCCGCTGAGCGCCGGGCCGAATGCGACGCTCGGCCCGTCCGTGCGCGTGGACATCGAGCGTCCCCGCGACCGCAAGGCGATCAACCACGATCCGCGTTACAAGGAAATTCGCCGCGAAGTCATCGGCTATTTGCTCGGCGACGGCGGACGCAAGCGTGTGAAAGTCTCGAAGACGCTCGTTCTGCCGAATCTTTTGCCCGAGGACCTCGATGCGCCGCGTCAGTGGTTTCGCGGACGCCAGCCGCGGCGGCGCGATGAAATCAAACACGAAGCTGTGGAGATCGGGTCGTGAGCCATTACCTCGAGCTTTCGCAGCTCGCCAAAGTTTACCCAACGCCAAAAGGCGAGGCTGTGATCGTCAAAGATTTCGATTTGAAAATCGCGAAAGGCGAATTCGTTTCGCTCATCGGTCATTCCGGTTGCGGCAAATCGACTGTGCTTTCGATGGTTGCCGGCCTCAACGAAATCAGCGGCGGCGCGGTCATTCTTGCAGGCAAGGAAATCACCGGCCCCGGCCCGGATCGTGGCATCGTTTTCCAGTCGCCATGCCTGCTTCCGTGGATGACCGCCTTTGAAAATGTCATGCTCGGCGTTAACCAGGTGTTCTATACGGCCGCTCGCATCGAGCGGCGTGAAATCGCCGAGTATTACCTCAGCATCGTCGGCCTCGCAGAGTCGATGCACAAACGTCCCGGCGAGCTTTCGCAAGGAATGCGGCAACGTGTCGGAATCGCTCGTGCATTCGCGCTTTCGCCGAAGTTATTGCTGCTCGACGAGCCATTCGGAATGCTCGATTCGCTCACGCGCTTCGAGTTGCAGCAGGTGCTTATCGAGCTGTGGCGGCGCGAAAAAATCACCGCGCTGATGGTGACGCACGACGTCGATGAAGCGCTGTTTTTGTCCGATCGCGTCGTCATGATGACCAATGGTCCCGCGGCCGAAGTCGGTGACATTCTCGAAGTAAAATTTCCCCGTCCGCGCGAGCGCAAGGAAGTGATGGAGCATCCCGATTATTACCGGCTCCGCGAGCACTTGATCACGTTTCTCGAAGTGCACGCACACAAAAAGCGCAAGCTCGTGGACGTGCCGCCCGCGCCCTCGGGCGGCTCACCCATTCAGCCCGAAGCCATCGAGCCCCAAAGATTTTGCGCCGCGTAAGCCCATCGCGCGCAGAAGCCAAAAAAACAAAAACAAGAACCAAGGAGATATACACCTAATGTTAAAAATTAAACTTACACCGTTTGCAGCCCTTCTCGCGCTTGCGCTGACGAGTCCTTCCATGACTCGCGCGCAATCGAAGGAAGACTTTGATGCGCTCAAAAAGCGAGTCGTCGAACTGGAAGCGGAAACCAAAAAACTGAAAGTCATTGCGGCTGACGACAAGCAAGTCGTCGTGCAGCAGGAGCAAAGCAAACTCAAGCTATCGGATGCGATCACCGAGCTGAAACTCTACGGCGATGTCGGCGTGCGTTATCAATACAACCAGGCTGATTTCCAGCTCGACGCGCCGCAGGCAGTTGGCTCGACCGCATTTTCCGCGGCAAAGAGTGGCAACGTTCCGAATGTGAACCAGCAGTCGCGTTTCCGCTTCAAGCTGCGTTTGTTTGCGGATGTGAAGCTGGGCGATCAGTTCTTCGGCGGCTTCGGCTTGAGCACCAACCAGGCGTCCGACGCAAACTATCAAAACTTCAGCGGCGGCTATGACAAGTTCGGCATTTACATCGCAAAAGCCTTCCTCGGCTGGAAGCCGAACGACTGGTTTTCCGTGATTGTCGGCAAGCAGGACAATCCGTTTTACACGACGAACCTCGTGTGGGATCCGGACATTTTCCCGCAGGGCATCGTCGAAACGGTCGATCTCGGGAAACTGCTTTTTCCAGACAACAAAAAGTTCTCGTTGCAGTTGGTCGCGCTTCAGGGCGCGTTTCATGACAACGACGAATCTGCTGTCGGACACAGCGCCGGCACTGACGCATGGCAGTTTGCCGAACAGTTGAAAGCGACCTACAAATTCGACAAAGACACAAGCCTCACGCTCGCGCCCGGTTTCATGACTTACACGTCGGCCAATTTGAACGGTCTGCTTAACAATCGTGCCTTTAGTGGACCGCAGGATGTTTTGCCTGCCGCTGCTGCAGTGCAAACGCAAACCGTCACTACGACGACCGCAACGACGACGGTTAAATACGATGCGACCGGCAAGCAAACGATCACGACCACACCGACGAACATCACAACGACGATCACCACGTTTACACCGCCAACCGGATCGCCGCGCACAGTCACTCAGACTGTTACCAACACACAGCACCAAGTCACTGTTGCGACCGGTGTCGTCAATGCTGCGTTAAAAAACCAGACCTTCGTGTCAACGAAGACCACCGGTGGCGGCACGGTGACGGTGACTTCGCCTGTCGGTGCCACACCGGGAGCCGAGACGCGCAATCTCAATATCCTCACCGCGCCAGGCGATCTCACGTTCAAGCTCGCCGGTTTGAAAACGCAGATCTACTGGGACATGGCCTACAACTTCTCCGGCGGACAGCGTTTTACGGAAGAATATCTGATGAATAGCAATCCGTTAATCGTCAACAACCACACGGAGCGCGACAACCTCGCGTGGCTTATCGGTGTGAAACTCGGCCAAAACAAAAAGGCTGGCGACTGGTCGCTGTCAGCGGATTACCGCGAGGTCGGGCTGACTTCGGTCGATCCAAACATCAACGACTCGGATGTGGGACTGAGCGCACTGAACATTCGCGCGATCACCGGATGCGCGATCTACAACATCACCGACTCGCTTTCAGCGCGCGTGATGTATTCGCACGGGTGGAATTTGAAAAACAATCTGATCGGCGGCGAAGCGACCGGCGGCGCTGCGATTGCCAACCTCAACAGTGTTGACGTTGTGCAATTCGATCTCGGCCTGAAATTCTAAACTGGGTTTGGGTTATCACCGTCGGCGCTTGTGTTGCAAAACCGGGCGCCGGCGGTGTTTTTTTCGCGCGAAAAAAACGCCAGTTCTGGCTAAAAACGAACAGCGATGCCGCGCGAAAATCGAGTTTGGTGCGCGGTAACCGGACAATTTGGAACGTGAAGACGCGATCCTCAAACAAAGAGACCGCCTGTTCAGTGCAGATTCGAAATCCGCATAAGCCTCTACAATCAAAGGCCGGTGCAGGGCATGAACGATATTCATGCAAATCATTAAAACAATGAAGCCTGTCGATAGCTGCAAAATGCGCGCTGTGGCACGCAGGCGGCTAAATGGGGCGCAGCGCGAGCTCAATGACTCGCTCTTGAACAAAACAACACAGCCCAAATGAAACTTTCCGCTCTGAAAAATTCCGGTCACTGGCCGACGCTGCTCACCGCATTTTTGTATTTCGATTTCTCGTTCATGGTGTGGACGATTCTCGGGCCGCTCGGTGTGCAGATCGGCGAAGCGCTGCATCTTTCGCCGGGGCAAAAAGGCCTGATGGTCGCCATGCCGATTCTTTCCGGCGCGATTTTGCGCATCGCGCTCGGTTTGCTCGTCGATCGCATCGGCGCAAAAAACACCGGCCTGATCGCGCAGTGTATTGTGATTGCTGCACTACTTTTTGCATGGATTGTCGGCTTGAAAAACTATGAAGCGACCTTGTTCATGGGTTTGCTGCTTGGTTTCGCGGGCGCGAGCTTCGCAGTCGCGCTGCCGCAAGCCGGCCGCTGGTATCCGCCGAATATGCAAGGCGTCGTGATGGGGCTCGCGGGTGCGGGCAATGTCGGCACCGTGCTCGACGCATTGTTTGCGCCGCGACTCGCCGCGGCCTTTGGCTGGCGCAATGTCTTCGGTCTCGCGCTGATTCCCGCAGTGCTAGTGCTGGTCGTTTACCTCATATTTTCGCGCGAAGCAAAAGTTGAGGTGAAACACAAAAAGCTCGGCGACTATCTTCATTTGCTTAAACAAGCGGACGCACACTGGTTTTGCTTTTACTATACTGTCAGCTTTGGCGGTTTCGTCGGGCTCGCGAGCACTTACGTTCTTTATTTCAAAAGCGAGTTCGCCGTGCCGGCTGTGCACGCGGGCGACTTTGCGGCGGTCTGCACTTGCGCGGGCGCGTTGCTGCGTCCACTCGGCGGCGCGGTCGCGGATCGCATCGGCGGTATTCGCGCGCTGTATCGGTTTTATGTTGTCGCCGGACTCGCGCTCGTCGCCGCAGGCATGGCGCACAGCCTTTATTTGAATTTCGCGATTTTTCTCGTCGCTTCCGGCGCGCTCGGAATGGCCAATGGCGCGGTCTTCCAACTGCTCCCGCAACGCTTCGGTAAAGACATCGGTGTAATGACCGGCCTCGTCGGCGCAGGCGGGGGCATTGGCGGATTTTACCTTGCGAGTTCGCTCGGTTTTTCGAAAGGACTGACCGGGTCCTACTTCGCCGGGCTGCTCATTTTCTCGGCGCTTTGCTTTCTCGCAATCGTCGGTCTCGGTCTTGTGAAAACCCGCTGGCGCACAACGTGGGGCGCGCTCGCCAACGCTCGCATTTAACGGCTTCGCGAGTTGAAAGTGAATACGACCAGCCACGGTTTTGCACGCTGCGAGCAGCGCGGGTCCGACGATGCGTTCGAGGTAAAAGCGTGGGACGAAACGATCATCGCGGTCGTCGCAGACGGCGCGGGCGCAGCGCGCGAAGGACGGCACGCTTCGGCAAAAATCGTGCAATCACTGGTCAGCAATTTCGAAGCGCGTCCGCATTCCTGGAGTCCGCAAAAAGCGCTCAAGGAATTCACGAAATTAATCAACCGCACGCTTTATCAGGACTCGCTCGCGCGTTACGACGCACCGGAGATGATCTCGACACTTTGCGCCGCTGTGATCGAAGGCGACAAACTCTACGGTCTCAACGTCGGCGACTCGCGCATTTACCTCGCGCGCAATGGCAGCCTGCACCGGCTCTCGGACGATCATGTTTGCGATCAACTTGAATTTAAACACGTGTTGAGTCGCGCTGTCGGTATGGAACCGGAGGTTGAGCCGCACTGTTTTGAATTCGATCTTGCCGATGGCGATGTGGCGCTGCTGTGCTCCGATGGGCTCTCGAACGTGCTCGATGATGACACGCTCAAAGCAAAGCTCAACCAGCGCTGTGCAGCGCGGTCGCTTGTCACAAGCGCGCGGAAAAAGGCAACGCCCGAGTTGCTCGACGACATGAGCGCGGTAGTGATCGATATCGCTGAAACCGGTAAGCTCAAAACCGTGAGTCAATTGCCGCTCGAAATTCCCGAGTCGCTCAAGCGCGGCGACGTCATCGAAGGCTTTACGCTTGTCAAACCTTTCCAGCACAGCGACCGCGTCTGGCTTGCGACGCGCGATGACCAGCGCTTCACGCTGAAAGTTGCCCCGCTCGAAGCGCGCGATAACGAGGCGGTGCTCAATCAATTCATCAAGGAAACGTGGCACGCGACGCGGCTCGACGCCGATTTTTTCGTGAAAGCATTCGTTCCGGAAAACGCGGGGTCGCGCTGCTACGCGATGGAATTCGTCGAGGCTCCGAGTTTAAAAACGCTGCTGCGCTCGCGCCACCTGTCGATCGACGAAGCGATTGCGCTCGGCAAATTTTTGCTCCGCGCCGCGCAATACTTGATGCGCTTCGACCTCGTTCACGGCGACATCAAACCGGAAAATATCCTGGTGCTGAGCGGCTATGATTCGGTGCATTTCAAGCTCGTCGATTTCGGCAGCATGACGGAGGTTTTCTCGATCACCTCGCGCGCGGGAACGGCCAGCTACCTTGCTCCGGAGCGATTTCACGAAGCACCGATTTCCGAGCGCACCGAGATTTTTTCAATTGGCGTGACGCTGTTCGAGACGCTGACGAATGCGTTTCCGTTCGGCGAGATCGAGCGCTTCCAGACGCCGCATTTTCATCACGTTAAATCTCCGTCAACGCTGAACCCAAATCTCCCGCCGTGGCTCGAATCGCTGCTGCTGCGTGCGCTTAGCGTCGATGCCGAATGGCGCTACCAAAATTTCTCCGAGATGCTTTTCGACCTCGATCATCCTGACAAAGTCGAGCCGTTCCATCATAGCGAGACAAACTGGATCGAGCGCAATCCGCTGCTGTTTTACAAAAGCAGCTTTTTCGTCCTGCTCGCGATCGTTGTCGCCTTGCTCGTTAAAATTCTCCTGAAATGAAATCGGTCCCGTTCATTCCTGATAACGCACCGTTTAGCTCGCAACAGCGTCTTTGGCTCAATGGCTTTCTCGCGGGTTTATTTGCGAGCGCGTCCGCAGATCAAGCAGAAGCGCCGGCTGCGGCCAAACCGGCAGTTCCGCTGACGATCCTGTTCGGCAGCCAGACTGGAACCGCCGAAGGACTCGCGCGCCGCATTGCGAAGCAGTCCGGGGCGCGCGGCTGTCAACCGCGTGTAATCGATGCCGCAACACACGCGAGCGTCGATTGGAAAAGCGAAACAAACCTGCTCGTCGTCACGAGCACCTATGGCGATGGCGACATGCCTGACAACGCCCAGGAGTTTTGGGACTGGCTGCAAACCGACGCAGCGAGCGTGCTTTCGCATTTGAATTACGCGGTGCTAGCGCTAGGTGACACGAATTATTCCGAGTTCTGTGCCGCTGGAAAAAAAATCGATGAACGGCTCGCGCAGATCGGCGCGAAACGGATTCACGATCGCACGGATTGTGATGTGGATTACGAAGCTCCGGCAAACGCCTGGATCGACGGCGTCTTTGGAAAGTTAGTTTCTCACGCAACGCCAGCAGAGGACGCAAAGGATATTACTGCTGAAACATTGCGGCCTTTGCAGGCTTCCGGGGGTGTTTATTCCAAAACAAACCCGTTTTCCGCGCGCCTGATCACGAACCGCAAACTCACCGGCGAAGGCTCCGGCAAAGAAACGCGTCATTTTGAAATTTCGCTCGAGGGCTCGGGTCTCAATTACGAATCGGGCGATGCGCTCGGCGTTTATCCGAGCAACTGCCCGGCTCTCGTCGACGATTTGCTGCGCGCACTTGGCTGCGATGGCGAAGAAGCGGTCGCGATTCCGAACGGTGGCGAGTTATCGCTGCGCAAAGCGTTAACTGATTGCTTCGACATCACAAAACCCGGTGCGGAGTTGCTGCAAAAAGTCGCGGAAAAAAATGCAATGATTCGAGAGCTGCTCGCGCCGGAACGAAAGGCCGATCTGAAAAAATGGCTTTGGGGTCGCGAGGTAATTGATTTGCTGCACGAAATATCCGAAGCGCGTTTCGCGCCCGCCGAATTCGTCACATTGCTGAAAAAAATGGCGCCGCGTCTTTACTCCATTTCATCGAGCCCGAAAGCGCACGCGGGTCAGGTACACCTTACCGTCGGCATCGTTCGGCATGACTCGCACGGTCGAGCGCGCAAAGGTGTCTGCTCAACATTCCTGGCTGAACGCGTTGACGAACAAACGATGGTGCCTGTTTTCATCCAGACCTCGCACGGTTTTCGTCTGCCGGTGAATGGTGACACGCCGATCATCATGATCGGACCAGGCACGGGCATTGCGCCGTTTCGCGGATTTTTGCACGAGCGTCTCGCGACGGAAGCGAAAGGAAAGAACTGGCTCTTTTTCGGCGAGCAGCGCGAGGCGTGTGATTTTTACTATCGCGAGGAACTCGAGCAAATGCTCGCGGATGGCCATTTAACGCGGCTTTCCACGGCATTCTCGCGCGATCAATCGGAGAAAATTTACGTGCAAAACCGTATGCTCGAAAACGCCGCGGAGCTTTGGGCATGGTTGCAGGAAGGCGCGCATTTTTACGTCTGCGGCGACGCATCGCGAATGGCGAAGGATGTGGATGCGGCGCTGCACACGATTGCCGAAACCGCCGGCGGATTGAGCAAGGAAGCGGTTGTGCAATTTGTGCAACAACTGAAATCGGAGAAGCGCTATCAGCGCGACGTTTATTAAAATGAGCACGAGCCCCGTTCCCATCCAGCACATCAATGGCGAACCGCTGAACGAAACGCAGCGGCAATATCTCGACGGATTTTTCTCTGGATTGTCCGCGCGTGGATTGAAATTTTCTGACGTCGAAGCCGCGCCGCAGCCGGAGAAAAAAGTCTCGCTCGACGATTTGATTTTCGAGGAACGCGTGAAGCACGAGCTGCATCCGCTCGACGCATATCCGCAGTTGCTTAAAAACGCGGCGGCGAACAAAGCGCCGGAGAAGGACGACCTGTTTCGCTTCAAGTGGAACGGCTTATTTTTCCTCACGCCAAACAAAGAAGCGTTCATGGCGCGGCTGCGGATTCCGGGCGGACTCGTGAAAACATTTCAGCTTCGCGAGATCGCGAACGTCGCGAAAGAACTCACGAGTGGCTACGTGCAAATCACAACACGCGCAAATTTTCAGATTCGTCTGATCCAGCCGAAAGACGCGCCGGAAGTGTTGCGACGTATTCAGTCAGTCGGCTTGCACACGCGCGGTGCGGGCGCGGACAACATCCGCAACATTACCGCGAATCCGACAGCGGGCATCGATCCGCACGAATTGATCGACGTCATGCCGCTCTGCCAGGAGCTGGCGCAAATCATCATCAACGACCGCTCGTTTTACGATCTGCCGCGAAAATTTAACATCGCTTACGATGGCGGCGGATTGATCGGCACGGTTGAGGACACGAATGACATCGGCGCGAAAGCGGTGAAAATCGGCGACGAAATTTTCTTCCGAATCGCACTCGGCGGCGCGACCGGACACAAAGCGTTCGCGCGCGATCTTGGCGTGCTCGTTTCGCCGACAGAGCTCAACAAAGTGATCGTCGCGCTTGTCCGCGTGTTCATCACAAACGGCAATCGGAACGACCGCAAAAAAGCGCGGCTCAAGCATCTGCTCGAAACCTGGTCGCTCGAAAAATATCTCACCGAGACCGAAAAAGTGCT
Source organism: Spartobacteria bacterium (assembly GCA_021324395.1). Lineage (GTDB taxonomy): Bacteria > Verrucomicrobiota > Verrucomicrobiia > Chthoniobacterales > Chthoniobacteraceae > JAJPJG01. Next base: position 91,772 of record JAJPJG010000038.1, read on the forward strand.
CGGTTACGAGTTGCGTCGCGTGTTGCTCGATCCGGCGCAAATCCAGCATCCAAGCCAGTCCGCACCGCATACCCATCTCGGCGTGCATCCGCAAAAACAAAGTGGACTCAACTACGTCGGCGTCGCGATGCCGGTCGGCCAGATCACGCCGAAGCAAATGATCCGCATCGCGGAGATCGCCGATCTTTACGGCTCAGGCGAAATCCGGCTCACCGTTTGGCAGAATTTCATCATTCCGAATGTGCCGGATCATTTCGTCGAGACGGTGAAAAAGGCGCTGCGGCGCATCGGCTTCGATACTCAGCAATCGTTATTGCGAGGTGGACTCATTGCGTGCACAGGCAATTCGTATTGCAAATATGCACAGGCCAACACGAAGGGCCACGCAATTGCGCTCGCCGATTTTCTGGACAAAAAAATCACGCTCGATCTGCCGATTAACATCCACCTCACAGGCTGCCCGCATTCATGTGCACAGCATTACATGGGTGACATCGGGCTGCTCGGCACGAAAATCAAATGTGAGGAGGGCTATCACGTTTTTGTCGGTGGCGGCTTCGGTGCGCATCAGGCTGTCGGACGGCAGGTCTTTTCCAACATTGTTTTCGAGGAGCTGAAGCCGACGCTGGAAAAAATGTTGCGTGGCTATCTGCGTCATCGCGAGCAGGGCGAGACGTTCCAAAGATTCACGCAGCGGCACGATTTGAATTCGTTGCAGGCGATCTTCAGCAATGACGAGTGAGCGTGAAAATCTCAGGTAAAACGCTCATCGACGATCTGCTTGCGCAGCAGCAATCGCTTACTGCCGTCGATCGTTTTTCGCGATTGCACGAGGCTGACGGATTACCAGCGCAAGCGAAGTTTTACCGGGATCTGATACCGCTTGAAAGGCCGCGCGATGGCGAGCAATACGCGTTTGCTGTCGATCTCGATGCATGCACTGGATGCAAGGCATGTGTCACCGCGTGTCACAATTTGAATGGACTTGATGACGGCGAAACATGGCGCGATGTCGGCGTGATTTTTGGCTGCACAGCGATCGAACCGGTGCAGCAGACCGTAACAACAGCTTGTCATCATTGCGTTGATCCCGCCTGCATGAACGGCTGCCCGACGAATGCCTACGAAAAAGACCCAGTCACCGGCATCGTGCGGCATCTCGATGACCAGTGCTTCGGCTGCCAGTATTGCATTTTGAAATGCCCTTACGACGTGCCGAAGTATTCGAAAAAACGCGGCATTGTGCGCAAGTGCGATATGTGCCATTCGCGGCTCGCGGTGGGCGAAGCGCCCGCGTGCGTGCAGGCGTGCCCGAACGGCGCGATTCGCATCGAAACTGTCAGCAAGGAAACAGTGCGGCGCGCAGCGAACCAGCGTTTTTTGCCCGGCGCGCCGCTGCCGGATTACACGCTGCCGACAACGCGTTACACGAGCAAACGCGGCTTGCCCAACAACATGCGTTCGGCCGATTTTCACAATCTCAAACCGCAGCACGCGCATCCGCCGCTTGTCGTGATGCTCGTGCTCACGCAACTCTCGGTCGGTGGGTTTGGCGTGGCGATTGCATTGCGGCGATTTTTTCCGGCTGAGTTGATGCAAAAACTCACGCCATTTCATTCGCTCGTCGCACTCGCACTTGGCCTGCTCGCGATCGGTGCCAGCGTGCTGCACCTCGGGCGTCCGCTTTACGCTTGGCGCGCTGTGGTCGGGCTGAAAACGTCATGGCTGAGCCGCGAGATTGTTGCGTTTGGATTATTCGCAGGGCTTGCCGTGGCTTATGCGTCGTCGTTTTGGATTTCAAGGCTGAGTCCTTTCCAGCAGCCGCTCGGCGTCTCGGTTTTCGCTAGCGGACTCGGTGGAATTTTTTGCTCGCTGAAGATTTATCAGGATACCCGACGCAAATTCTGGAACGGCGCGCTCACGGCAATGAAGTTTTTTGGAAGTGCGGCACTGCTCGGGCCGGCGACGATTTTGTTTACAACGACAGCACGGGCGGTGTTCATGCCGGACATCACGGCGGACGCTGGTTTTCGCCAAATCACCGCGCGACTTGGTGGTTTTCTCATTGCGTTAACGGTTTTAAAATTACTGACTGAGGCATCGACATTGCGGCATTTGTTGGACAAGGAGTTTTCACCGCTGAAACGCACGGCATTGCTGATGGTCGGTGAACTGGGCGAAGCGATGGGCATCCGGTTCATCACCGGTCTGCTCGGCGGAGTGGTGCTGCCGCTTTATTTTCTCATCAGTCATCCCGCGCCCGGACTCGCCACGCTCGCGGTGACGTGCTGGATTTTGTTTTTCGCGCTCTTAGGTGAATTACTGGAACGTTACCTTTTTTTCACCGCAGTCATTGCGCCGAAAATGCCTGGAGGAATGAACGCATGAAAAAATTGCTGAAAAAAGCCGCGCCAATTTTTCGCCAGCACGATGGCGCGCTCACGCAAGAGCTGGTGTTGCATCCAGGAGATTTCGGTTTGGGAAAAGTCCCCGCGCGATTGACTCCCGATGCTACAACAACGGTTGTTTGCGGCTTTTGCTCGACCGGCTGCGGCTTGAATGTGCATCTCAAAAACGGCCAGGCGATTAATGTCAGTGCGTCCAGTGACTATCCCGTGAACCTCGGCATGGCCTGCCCGAAAGGCTGGGAAGCACTCACGCCCCTGGCCGCGCAAGATCGCGCGATGACGCCTTATTTACGCAATGATGCGGGCGAACTCGAGCCGTGCGACTGGGAGCGCGCGCTCATTATTTTCTGCGAGCGGCTCAAAGAAATTCAGAAAAAATACGGACGCGAATCAGTCGCGTGGCTCGGCACAGGGCAGATTGTTACCGAGGAGCTCGCGTTTCTGGGTGCGCTCGGAAAATTTGGCATGGGCATGATCCACGGCGACGGCAACACACGGCAGTGCATGGCGACTGCGGTGACGGCGTATAAACAATCGTTTGGCTTCGACGCGCCACCTTACACGTATGCCGATTTTGAAGAGTCGGACGTGATCGTGCTCATTGGCTCGAATCTTTGCATCGCGCATCCGATCATGTGGCAGCGCATCTGCCGCAATCCGCACAAGCCGGAAATTATCGTGGTCGATCCACGCAAAACTGAAACCGCGATGGCCGCGACGCAACATTACGCGCTCGCGCCGAAATCAGATCTCATCCTGTTTTACGGGCTCGCGAACATTTTAATCGCCAGCGGGTGGATTAATCGCGGGTTTATCAACAGTCATACAATCGACTTCGAAGAGTTTGCGCAGTTCGTGACGCGCTTCACCTCCGATTACGTCAGCGAGGCGACTGGTTTAAGCGTCGATCAATTGTGGCGTTTCGCCGAAACGATTCACGCAGGAAAACGCGTTTCGTTTTGGTGGACGATGGGCGTGAACCAAGGCCACGAGGCCACGCGCACCGCACAGGCGATCATCAATCTAGCGCTGATGACCGGCAACATCGGCCGGCCCGGCACCGGTGCAAACTCGATCACAGGCCAGTGCAACGCGATGGGCTCGCGCCTTTTCTCGAACACGACGAACCTGCTCGGCGGCCACGATTTTACAAACGCGCAAGACCGGGAAAAAGTCGCACGCGTTCTCGACATGGACGCCGGGTGCATTCCCGACGGGAACAGTCTGGCTTATGACGAAATCATCGACGGCATCGGCAGCGGCAAAATCAAAGGGTTGTGGATCGTCGCGACGAACTCGTCGCATTCGTGGATCAACCAAAACAGCCTGCGCGAGTTGCTCGGCAAACTCGAATTTCTTGTCGTGCAGGACATGTATCACACGACCGAAACCGCGCAGTGCGCCGACCTCGTGCTGCCGGCCGCTGCGTGGGCGGAAAAAGACGGCACGTTCATTAACTCCGAGCGACGTTTCGGGCTCGTAAAAAAAGTCTCGCGCGCACCGGGGCAGGCGCTGTCGGACTTTAACATTTTCAAGCTCATCGCCGCGTATTGGGGTTGCGGGCAGATGTTTGAAAAATGGACTTCGCCGGAAGCGGTGTTTCAGATTTTGAAAGATCTCTCGCGTGGCCAGCCGTGCGACATCACGGGCATTGAGGATTATCGAATGCTCGATGAATGCGGCGGCGTGCAGTGGCCGCTGCCCGAAACCGGAAAACCGTCAACCGGCAAGCTCGAGACTGAGCGCCGTTTGTTTGAGGACGGGCGCTTTTTTCATCCCGACGGAAAGGCGAAATTCATTTTCGAAGCGCCGCGCGAAACTCCGGAGAAGACGTGTGATAACTATCCGTTTATTCTACTAACAGGCCGCGGAACGTCATCACAATGGCACACGCAAACCCGCACCGCAAAATCAGCAGTGCTGCGCAAACTTTATCCTGAGAATGTTTACGTTGAGATGAATGAATCCGACGCAGAGCGGCTTGGAATCAAGCCCGGCGAGCTGGTGCGCATTTTATCCCGACGCGGCGAGGTCAAAGCCGCAGCGGTGATCACGCCCGCTGTTCAGCCGGGGCAGGTGTTCATGCCGATGCACTACGCGATCACGAACCAGCTCACGTTTCCAGCGTTTGACCCGCAGTCACGCCAGCCGTCTTACAAATCGTGCGCGGTGAAAATCGAGCGCGATATTTTTTAAGCCCGCCATGCTGCGCCCGAAGTTCACCGCATGTTTAATGGCTGGCGGCAAATCGTCGCGCATGGGTCGCGACAAAGCGCTCGTCGAATTCGAAGGCGAGCCGCTTTGGCTGCGCCAGATGCGGATGCTCGATGCGCTTGGAGCCAACGAAATGCTCATCTCGGGACGCAAAGGCAGCGCTTATGCCGAAGCCGGCGTGCTGATTGTCGAAGACCAAATCGCGGACGCGGGCCCGCTGTCGGGCATCGAGAGTGCGCTGGAAGCTGCTGCGCACCCGCTCGTGCTGGTGCTCGCAGTCGACATGCCGTGGATGACCGCCAGTTATTTAAAAAACCTGCTGCAAACGTGTGAACCTGCACGTGGTGTCGTTCCGAAACACGACCTGCTTTTTGAGGGACTCGCGGCGGTTTACCCGAAGGCGGCGCGCACCGTCGCGATGGATGCGCTGATGAGTCCCGATCGCTCGATTCAGCATTTCGCGCGCGAGTGCGCCTCGCGTGGGTTGATCAAAGCGCTGCACATTTGCGAAGCTGATGCGCCGCTGTTTCGAAGTGTCAACGAGCCGTCGGATATTCGATGATTCGCCAGCTTATTTCGCGTAGCGGAACGCCTAGTTTCCGCGAATCGCCAGGCGCGTTTGCGCGCGAGCAGGTCCAGCCGAGTCGGATGGCAGAGGCGTTGGGCACTTCGATCGTTAGAACTGTATGATCGTGAAAATGCTCGATCGCGCGCGCATCGACAGCTTCTTCGTTGATGTAAAAGCGTAGCCGTTTCTTTTTCGCTGAAATGATAGGGAGGTAATCGAGCCGAATTTGGTAATGGCCCGGCGCAATTGGCAACTCGATCATTGCGGCTGGCTCACTCCAGCGAAATGGCACTTCGCGCCAAATTTCTGCGAGATGAAATCCGGCGATTGGAAGTTTGCTGATCCGATCGGGAGTCCACGCAGTCACCGGGGAAAGATGATGTGTGTCGTTAAACAACCCGCTAAGCCTTTGCAAGTGCACGAGAGCGGCATCGTATCGAAGCAATGTCGCTCGAAGCGAATCGACCGGTTGAAAATGCGCTGCCCAATTCACGCGGCAGAATAAAAACGCCGTCCGAAAAAATGTCACGAGCCATTCGAACCACGGTCCTGCGACGGCGGCCGGTAACCAACGAAACGCGCCGGCGATATCGCCGTCGCGCAATGTTAACTCGACCATTCGTTGCGCTGTATCGCGGTTCCAATTCTCGCGCTCAGTCCATTCCGGCACTTCGTCGAGCACGGACGTGCACGGCTCGGGCGAATGTTTCGCAAGAAAACGCGTTTCCCCCGTCACGAAATCGCACGTGAATTCCGTCAGCTCCCACAGATCGCCGACGTAATGATGATGAAAGCGAATTTCCGGCGCGTAACCAACGGTGAATCCGGCGCAATAAAATCGCGCGGCGAGCAGCCATTCAGAAAAATGGCCGAGGTCGGGATCAAAGCCGCCGCATTGAAAATACGGGTCGCGGCGACCAACAAAACATTGGTCGAGAACCTTGCGCCATGGATGCCGCAACATGCCTTCCTCGATGTCGGCTTCGTAAAGATCGGCCTCGACGATTGACAAACGGTTGTGCGTCACCCTGATGGAGCGACCACTAAAGCCGGCCCACTCCGGGTGCGCGTCGAGCGTCACTGCCGATTTTTCCAAGACATCGCTCTCTGGCCAGCAGTGCGACTCGGTGAAAAAGAGCACTTCGCCGCGCGCAGCGTTTGCGCCTGCTGCACAAAGCGGCATGTCGTGCTCTTCGCGGCGGATCAGAAGTTGATCGTGCGGCGACAAAAATGCGCGCAGTGCTTGCAGCTCACCTGCGGGAAAATTGCGCGGCGCGACGAGGATCATCTCGTAATTTTTGCGCGGGAACGTTTGCTCCTGCGTCCATGCGCGCAGGCAGCGATCGGCTTGTCCGCGATGATATTCGAGCGGGATAATAATGGAGAAAACCAGCGACTCGCGTTTCACAATTCTAACGCCGGCTCAGACGAACGACATTCCACGAGAGTTTTGGCAAGATTGCAGTAAGCTGGCCATCGTTTAACGCTGTCTCACAGCACGAATGCGGCTGGACGGTTTGCGGCTCTCCGGCTGTGTTTGTCGCGAATTTGTCGGAGTGTTCAAGCACGATGTGCTCGCTCACTCTGTAATCCGGCCATGGGCGCAGATCTGCTTCGAGTCGCAGCGCATTCTCGAGATCGCGATTTACCGCGAAGATCGTTACGGTTTCCGCCGCTTCATCAAAAGTCGCGACTGCTTCGAGCAGCGGCACGTCGCCGAATTCCGAATCTTCGTAACAAGGCGCGCTAACTTCCGTGCGCAATGCGACGCCGCGCCCAAAGACCGAGCCATGCAGATATGGATAGAAAATTGTCTGTCGCCAGGCGCTGCCGCCGTTTTCGGTCATGATCGGTGCGATGACATTCACGAGTTGCGCGAGGCACGCGATCTTCACGCGATCGGCATGTTTAAGCAGTGCGATCATCATGCAGCCGACTACCAGCGCATCTTCCAGATTGTAAATATCCTCGAGCATCGCCGGCGCGAATTGCCACAGCTCGATTTTACGGTCCTGCGCATTGGAGTGATACCAGACGTTCCATTCGTCAAACGAAAGCATCAGCGTCTTTTTACTGCGCTTCTTCGCTTTGATGAAATCGCACGTCGCCGCGACTGTTTTGATGAAGTCCTCCATGCCAACCGACTCCGCGAGGAAATGGCGCGTGTCGCCGGTGCGATTGCCGAAATACTGGTGCAGCGAAATGTAATCGACGCGTTCGTAGCAATGATCGAGCACCGTCGCCTCCCATTGCGGAAACGTGTCCATCGTCCGCGCCGAGCTGCCGCACGCGACGAGTTCGATGCTTTCATCGACGGCTTTCATTACTTTCGCCGTTTCGCATGCGAGGCGGCCGTATTCGTCGGCTGTTTTCGCGCCGACCTGCCACGGGCCATCCATTTCGTTGCCGAGGTTCCAAAGCTGGAATCGATGCGGCTCGCGAATGCCGTGCGAAATGCGCAGATCGCTCCATTTCGTGCCGCCGCGATGATTGCAATATTCGACAAATTCGCGCGCTGCATCGATGCCGCGCGTGCCGAAATTCACCGCCATCATCACTTCGCTATTCGCTTTGCGCGCCCACGCGGCGAATTCATTCACGCCGACAGCGTTCGTTTCGAGCGAACGCCACGCGAGATCGAGCCGGCGCGGACGCTGATCGCGCGGGCCGACGCCGTCCTCCCAATTGTAACCCGACACAAAATTGCCGCCCGGATAGCGCACGATGGGCACGCGCAGTTCGCGGACGAAATCCAAAACATCGCGGCGAAAACCATCCTCATCGGCTGTCGGATGCTCCGGCTCGTAAATGCCATTGTAAACCGCGCGACCGAGATGCTCGATGAAGGAGCCATAAATGCGCGGATCGATTTCGCCGATGCGATTGTCCGGATAAAAAGAGATGCGCGCCGTCTGCATGAGCGCTCACGCGTAAACATCCGGCCGTGAAAACGCAAGCCTCCGCGTTTAAAGCGGTGCGGTTAAATTTAATGCACCGCGCCAGCCCACTCGCTGCCGCACGGACCGCCGCTTTCGTTGGTTTCTACAAACACATCCGATCCGTTTTTGCGCACGAGCGGCTGGTAATGCCTGGAAATTTTGCCCGTGGATCCCGCTGCGTAATGGCTGATGAATGAGCGGCGAAAGCGCGTCTTCGAGCGGTTCGGTCCGGAGCCGTGGATCGCGCTGCCGTTAAAGAACAGCGTGTCACCGGCCTTCATCGGCACGAGCTGTGGCTTCCGGCCTTTTGGCACCGGCACGAAATGCGTGGTGAACGAAATGCGCGCATCGGCCTCGTCAGGACAGACGATATCGGCGTCGTGTGTTTTCGGCACCACGAGCATTCCGCCATTTTCCGCGTCGCAGTCGTCGATCGCCGTCCATGCCGCGATGCACGTGCCCGGCTCGACGAGCAGATAGAACTGATCCTGGTGCAGCGCCTGCCCGCGCGCGCCCGGCGGCTTGAAATAGAACATGCTCTGCGCCGCGAGCGGCTCTTCGCCGAACAGCGCCTCTAGAATTTCCCAGACGCGCGTGTGAAGCATATAACGGCGCGCGACGTCATTTGTCCGGTGCGGATTTAAAATGCGCGGGAATTTCGCGAGTGGATCGTTCGCTTCGTTCACGTTTTGCTCGCAGCGCTGCGGCATTTCGGCGTTCAGATGCATGAAGGTCTCTTTGATTTCCTCGACTTCATCCGGCGAAAAAGTGCGGCGCGCGACGCAATAGCCGTCGGTGTCGAATTGCTCTTTCAGTGCGGAGAGATCGGTGGAGGAAGCGGTTGCTTGCATGCAAAAAAGATAGTGCGGAAACAAAATTTGTGAATGCAACGAATAACGAAATACCTATAATATCCTATCATGCGGAAAAACACAGCCTCGCCGCAATCGGGCAAATTAACGACAGGCGAATTCCATATGAAACACCGCTACACGATCTGGCGGGAACGCGGGACGGCTGATTGGCTCTTGATCTACACCATCCGCGGACGCGGTCGCTTCGGCTTTGCGGAAGGTGAATTTTTCGCCCAACCGGGCGACATGGTGTTACTGCGCCCGCATACACTTCACGATTACGGGCTCGAGAAATCAAAGCGGCAATGGGATTTAATTTGGACTCATTTTATTCCGCGTCCTGAGTGGCACGATTGGCTGAAATGGCCGGAAGCCGCGCGTGGTGTGATGCGCTTGAGCATCGCCGATCGCGAAATCCGCGAGCGCGTGCTGCGCCGTTTTCGCGATGCGAACCGATTGGCGCACGGTCCATTTCCGCGCAGCGAAGCGCTCGCGATGAACGCGCTCGAGGAAGTGCTGCTGTGGTGCGATGCGGTCAATCCCTCCGCGCGCGAACGTCCGCTCGACACGCGGGTGCGGCGCGCGGTGGAGTTTCTCTCCAGCAATTTCGCAGATGAAACCAACGCGGCGTCACTCGCGCGCCGCTGCGGCATATCGCAGTCGCGGCTTGCGTGCCTGTTTCGCGAACAGGTCGGCAAGACGCCGCAGCAATTTCTCGAAGACCGCCGGATGATGCGCGCGCGGCAGTTGCTGGAGCGAACGCAGAGCACCATCGCCGAAATTGCGGAGCAGGTCGGATTCAAAAATCCGTTCTATTTCACGCTGCGATTCAAGCGGCAGACCGGGCACAGCCCGCGCGATTACCGCGCGAAATTTATGATTTACGATCGATGATTTATGATTTGAAAGAAGGCACGCGCAAGCGTGTAGCGACAAATCATCAATCATCAGTCATCAATCATAAATGCAAATCACCCATTGCGACCTGCCCGGTCTGCGCAAAGTCGCCAGCGGCAAAGTCCGCGAGATTTTCGACCTCGGCGACGCGCTCCTTTTCGTCGCGACCGACCGCATCTCGGCGTTCGACTGCATCCTGCCGAACCCGATTCCCGGCAAAGGCGCGGTGCTCACGCAGCTCTCCGCATTCTGGTTTCGCACGTTTGGGTTTGTTAAAAACCACGTCATCACCGCGGAGTTCGACCGGTTCCCGGGAGAGTTGAAACAATTCGAAAGCATCCTGCGCGACCGCGCGATGATCGTTAAAAAAGCGCAGCCGCTGCCGATCGAGTGTGTCGTGCGCGGTTATCTTGCAGGCTCCGGCTGGAAGGAATATCACGCGAGCGGCACGATCTGTGGCGAGCCTGTGCCGGCCGGTTTGCAGCAGGCTTCGCAGTTGCCAAAAACGATGTTCACACCCGCGACGAAAGCGGCCACCGGGCACGACATCAATATTTCATGGGACGAATGCCACGCGCTCGTCGGCGATGACATCGCGCAACGCGCACGCGAGCTGAGCATCCGCATTTACGAGGCCGGACGCGATTATGCGCGGGAGCGGGGGATCATCGTCGCCGACACGAAATTCGAGTTCGGGATGCACGACGGAGAACTCATCCTGATCGACGAGTGTTTAACGCCCGATTCGTCGCGTTTCTGGCCTGCCGATCAATACGTCGTCGGCACGAGCCCGCCGAGTTTCGACAAACAATTCGTGCGCGATTATCTCGAGACGCTCGATTGGAACAAAACGCCGCCGGCGCCGGAGCTGCCGCCGGACGTGGTGCGGAAGACGAGCGAGAAATATCGCGAAGCATTCGAGCGGCTGACGGACGGACAACGATGAATTTGTCCGCAGATTTAGTTAAATCGTCGCGCACAATCTGCGAAAGTCTGCGCAATCTGCGGATCGTTTAAAATGCAGTCCGCGATTGACGATTTCATCCTTTATCTCGCGACGGAACGCGGGCTTTCGGATAATTACCAGCTCTCCACGCGGCGCTCGCTGGAGGAATTCGCGGAGTGGCTTTCGCGCACAAAACAAATTGCCGGGCCGTGCGACGTCACCCTTGCGTTGATCGGCGACTACCTCGCGCATTGTAAGCGCAAAGGACTTTCAGCGGCTTCGATCAAGCTCGTCGTCGTCGCGCTAAAAATCTTCTTCCGTTTTCTCCACGCGCGCCGGCGCATTGAGAGCGATCCCGCCGAGACGCTGCCGCTGCCGCGAGTCGAGCGCTATTTGCCGGAGACACTGAATGAGATGGATGTCGAGCGCCTGTTAAACAGCGTGCCGACCAATCAACCGCTCGGCCTGCGCGACCGCGCGATGATCGAACTGCTCTATGCCAGCGGTCTCCGCATTTCCGAGCTCGCAAACGCGCGGCTCGAAAACCTCGCGCTCGACCAGGGCACCATCCGCGTTACGGGGAAGGGGAACAAAACGCGCATCGTCCCCGTCGGCAAACAAGCCCGCGAAGCCGTCGCCGTCTATCTCGACCGCGAACGTCCTGTGCTCGTAAAAAAGCGCACCGGCAGCGAGATTTTTCTCTCCACGCGCGGCACGAAACTCACCACCGTCCGTATCTGGCAAATCATCAAGCGCATCGCGCGCCACGCCGGCCTCGAGCAAAATGTCTACCCGCATTTGCTGCGGCACTCCTTTGCCACGCACCTGCTTGGCAACGGCGCCGACCTGCGCATCATCCAGGAAATGCTGGGCCACGCCGACATCTCCACCACGCAGATCTACACGCACGTCGATCAGCAGCGGCTGAAAGCGGTGCATCATAAATTTCATCCGCGGGCGTGAGGCGATTGCTTTGGACAAAGCTTGACGTTTAAACAGCAATTCCCCATCAATTTCGCCGATTGTCCGCCGGGCCTGCAATAATGCGGGACGGGGCATTTTTTTTGTTATGAAATATACTGTTCGTTTTCGTCTGCCCGTGCGCCTGTTGTTTAGCATGCTGGGGGCTGTCTGCATGTTGCTGAATTCCGCGGCGCTCGCGCAAAATGCGCCGCCGGCGCCGGTCGTGAAGCAGATCGAGATTCAATACGCGGGGCCGGAGACGGTGAGCCGCGAGCGCATCCTGGCGAATATGCGGACGAAAGTGGGCAAAGGCTATTCCGAGCAGGCGGTCGAGGAGGACATCCGCAATCTTTACGCGACGGGCAGCATCACGAACGTCCGCATTTTCGGCGAGCCGCAGGGCGACGGCGTGAAGGTGACGGTCGTCGTGCAATCGAAGGCGACGGTCGGTAGCGTGGAAGTGCAGGGCGCGACTAAGATCAAAGCGGGGACCCTGACAAAATCGCTTGCGACAAAGCCGGGGCAGGTGCTCAGCGAAGCAACGGTGGAAGCGGACCGGCAGAAGATTCTCGATGCTTACGCGAACAAAGGCTTCACCGATACGCAGGTGACGGAGAAGACCGACACGGACGCGGCGACCGGCAAGGCGCGCGTGGTTTTTAACGTGGCCGAAGGCGGCAAGACGGTGATCCGCCACATCCGATTCGAGGGGAACATGGTGTTTAAAGAGCGTGATTTGAAAAAGGTGATGAAGACGAAAACGGCGAATGTGCTGTCCTTCCTCACGAAGGCGGGACAGCTCAAGAACGATCAGCTCGACGCGGACGTGCAGGCGCTGCGCGAATATTACCAAAACCACGGCTACGTCGATGCGCAGATCGGCGACGTGCGCATCGATCGCGTCAATAACAAGTATGTCGATTTGACGATTCCAGTGACGGAAGGGCCGCAGTATCACGTCGGCACCGTCGGCGTAACCGGCGTGCAGGTGTTCACGCCGGACGATGTGCGTGCGCAGCTTCACACGCGCGAGGGCAATGTTTTCTCGCCAGCCGATCTCCATGCGGACTCGAAGGCGATCACCGATCTATACGGCGCGCGCGGTTACATCGATTCGCAGGTCGCCGCGGACACGACGAGCGCGGGTCACGAGGTGATCAATGTTGTTTATAAGATAGACGAGGGCAACCAATCCTACGTCGAACGCATCAACATCAGCGGCAACACGCGCACCAAAGACAAAGTCATTCGCCGCGAACTCGCACTCGCGCCGGGCGAGGTTTACAACACGGTGCGCGTCGATGCGAGCAAGCAGCGCCTGCAAAACCTGAACTATTTCTCGCGGATTGAGACTTATCCGGGCGACACGCTCGTTCCCGGTCGCAAAGACCTCAACGTGCTGGTCGAGGAAAAGCGCACCGGTTCGTTTAACTTCGGCGCCGGCTTCTCGACGATCGACAGCCTGCTCGGCTTCATCGAAGTGCAGCAGTCGAATTTCGATCTGCTGAAATGGCCCGACTTCACCGGCGGCGGCCAGCGTTTCCGCGCCCGTGCGCAATACGGCACGAAGCGTAAGGACTTCCTCATTTCACTCACCGAGCCGTGGTTCCTCGACTATCAAGTGTCGGTCGGCGGCGAAGCGTTTTACAACGAGGCCGAGTTTCTCTCGTCGATCTACAACCAGCGCAACTACGGCTTTGACCTTAACGCGCGCAAGGCGCTGACGCAGGACATTTCCGTGCGACTCGATTATCGGCTCGAGGAAATCGACATCTTCGACGTCGACAAAGGTGCGACCGATTTGATCAAGCAGGAAGCCGGCGATCATTTGAAGAGCTCGATCACCGCGGGCATCACTTACGACACACGCGACAGCGTTTTCCTCACGCGCTCGGGACGGCGCGTCGACTTTTCGGCGAACGTTTCCGGTCTTGGCGGAAACGTGAAAGACTACGGCTTCGACTTGAGCGCGAGCCAGTATTTCCATCTGCCGTGGGACACGATTTTGTTGATCAACGGCGAAGTCGCGACGGTTTCGACCTGGGGCAGTCAGGATCGCGTGCCGATTTTCGACCGGCTCTTCCTCGGCGGCGCAAACAACCTGCGCGGTTTCCGTTATCGTCATGCCGGTCCGCAGGATGAACACGGCGAACCGATCGGCGGCGACACGCTCGCTCGCGCGACCGTGGAATACACGTTCCCGATCATCGAGCGTGTGCGCGGCGCGGTGTTTTACGACGCCGGCTTTGTGAATCGCGGCACGTATTCATTCAGCCTGAGCGATCTCGAATCCGACTTCGGCCTCGGCTTGCGGCTCGATTTGCCAATCGGCCCCGTGCGGCTCGACTACGGCATTCCGCTTCAAATATCCAACGACAACAGTCATAGCGGACAGTTCAACTTCAGCATCGGCTATCAATTTTGAACAAAAACCGCTCGACGAAGTCTTAACGTTTCCTAAACTCACGCCCTTCCATTTGATATGAAAAAACTGATTCTCCCGGCGCTCGTCGCCGTCGCATTCCTCGCCAGCGCAATTTCCGCCAACGCACAAGGCGCCAAGATCGGCACGGTGGACATGAACAAAATCTTCTCGTCCTACTATAAGACCAAAGACGCCGAGTCGCGCATCAACGAAGCCCGCGCTTCCGCGAAGAAAGAGCTCGATGATCGCATGGACACTTACAAAAAGAACCTCGATCAAATCAACAAGCTCAACGAAGACCTCAACAACGCGGCGCTGAGCAAAGAGAAAAAAGACGAGAGCTCGAAGAAGCGCGACGATTTGATCAGCGAAACGAAGAACCTCGAGCGCGAAATCGGCGAGTTCAAAAATACGCGCGAGAAGCAGCTTCAGGAACAGGCCGTCCGCATGCGCAACGGCATCGTCGATGAGATCTCAAAACTCGTGAACGACAAAGTGAAGAGCGAAAACTTCGACATCGTCTTCGACAAATCCGGATCGAGCCTCAATGGTGTGCCGATCGTTTTGTATGCGCGCGAGTCGATGGATTTTTCCGACGACATCGTCACGCAGCTCAACAAAAACAAAGGCAAGGACACCGCGGCGCCTGCCGAGAAGGCGACGCCCGCGCCGAAGAAGTAATTTCGGAACCGCGAGAGTAATTTGGAAAAGTCCGTTGCTTTGACCGGCAACGGACTTTTCGTTTTCAATCCGTGCGTCACCGCGCTTTTCTAAAAACATGAACGCAACCATTGATGAACTCGCCGCGCTCGTCGGCGGACAGGTCGCCGGCGGCTCCGGCGAAACACGCATCACCGGCGTCGCATCGATTGCCGATGCCGTCGAAGGCCAGCTCACCTTTTTCGGCAACAGCCGATATTTGCAGTCGCTGAAACGCTGCCGCGCGAGCGCCGCGCTCGTGCCGCGCGACTTCGCGGAGGAAATTTCGGCGACGCAGATCCGGGTTGAAAATCCGTCGCTCGCGTTTGCGCAGATTCTGGAAAAGTTCGCGCCCGCGCCGGTGGTTTACAAACCGGGAATTCATCCGACAGCAGTGATCGGCGACGACGTGGCGCTCGGCGATGGCGTTTCGATTCAACCTTATGCAGTGATCGAAAACGGCGCGCGGATTGGACCAAACACAGTCATTGGCTCGCATAGTTTCATCGGTCAAAATGCGACGCTTGGCGCTGATTGCAAAATTTTTCCACACGTCACGATTCGAGAAAGCTCGATCCTCGGTGCGCGCGTCGCGGTTCACAGCGGAACGGTTATCGGCAGCGATGGCTTCGGCTACGAATTTGCCAACGGCAAGCACGTGAAAATCCCGCAAATTGGTTTTGTGCAAATCGACGACGACGTGGAAATTGGCGCGAATGTCACGATCGACCGGGCCCGTTTTGGCCGGACGTGGATCCAGGAAGGGACAAAAATCGACAATCTGGTCCAGATCGCGCACAACGTCACTGTCGGCAAACACTGCATTCTGGTCTCTCAGGTTGGCATTTCCGGCAGCACCCGTTTGGGCAACTATGTCACACTGGCAGGTCAGGTCGGACTGGTCGGGCACATCGAAATCGGCGACGCCGCAATCATCGGCGCCAAGAGTGGAGTGAGCAAGAGTGTCCCACCAAAGGAGCATTGGTTCGGTATTCCAGCCTTGCACGAGGATGATTTCAAGAAACGCCTCGCCTACACGAACCGACTTGAAAAATTGAATGCGCGCGTGAAGAAATTGGAGCAAATTTTAGGCTCAAACGACAAATCTTTGCCGCCCGAAAGCTAAAGCTTGTTAGAGCCGCCGGGCAGCCTAACTTTTTCGCAAGTTATGCCGCACAAAAAAGGACCAACCGGCGCGAAGAGCCGCGCCACTAAAAAGCCGATCAAGCGTCTCGCTGTGCGCCCGACGCTGCCGATGCAGCGTGAGCTGCCGTTTTCACATGTCGGCAAATTTTTCGACCTGAAGGAAAGCTTCCACAAACTGAACGCGAAATATTTCGGCAACGCGCTGCGCGGTTACACCATCACGTGGGGCCGCAAACGCAAGGAGCGCCCGCGCGAGTATTTCATTTTCGGTTCAATCCAGGAGGAGGACAAAATCATTCGCATTCATCCGCTGCTCGACGCGCGGTTCGTGCCGAAATGGTTTTTGGAATACGTGATTTATCACGAGATGCTGCACTCCGTCGTGCCCGAGAAATACGACCGCAAACGTCGCCGCCGCATCGTGCATACCGAGGAATTTTTCGAACGCGAAAAGGACTTTCACTGGTATGCGCGCGCCCGGAAGTGGGAGACCAAAAATCTCGCGCGCTTTTTGCAGTAGCACGATTCGATTAGCGCGCTTTAGTCGTCGTCGCAAAGCTGCCGTTGCGATCATCGCGCCTGCCGCGTGATGAAGTCGAACGAACGATGGATTGTTTTGCGCGGCTGACACGGGCTTTTCTGCGAAGCGAAAACAAACAACAACACTCTCGCCAAAAGCAGGCAGGGCGGATAATCTCCCGCGTTTCGACAGCCGCCCGCATGTCACCGGAAGAAAAAGCACGACAAGTCATCGGTAACACGAAGCTGCGTGATCTCATCCAGCAGTTCCGCAACAGCTATTTCCCGCGCATCGCCATCACCGTGGACATGAACGCCACCGGCACCGACGTGACTGCCTCGCGCGCCAGCGCCTCCTTCAAATGCGGAGCCACTCCGCAGAGCCCTGCCGAAAGTAGGGATAACCCGCTGGAGTGCGTCTTCTTCATGCGCTCGGTGAAATCGCTCAGCTTCTTCGAGCATGAAAGGGTGCGGCGTCCGCGTGATTTCCGACACGGAACCGAGCGGACCCTCAACGAAATTGAAATATTAGAACTAAAATTATGAGCACTAAGAAAGGCAAACTTCCAACGGCCATTCCACTTCTGAGAGTGCGACAATGGCTACCGAACTGGGATGAAATCCATTTTGACAAAAAGGCGAGGCAGACCAAACCAGAGCCCGACTTTTTCCTCTGCGGAATCAAGGCGGGTGATCTAAAAGCGCTGACAGGCGTCTACCGGCGGTCGACAAAAGGCGGCATTGCTCGCGCTAAAGACCCAAATGTCCAGCGCGGTCACGAACAGGAACGGTCAGCAACAATTCGCGACTATGTTCGTTTTGGGTATCCATGGTGCGAGATGGGTGAAAAGAAACGCGAAATGCCTGATGCGATGGCCCTTCGTAAACCGGGCTGGTTGCCCACAGCAATCATCGTCAATATCTTGCCGTCGGGTGCAGAACGGAACGGCAAAGTGATCGCCAAATCTGATCTTGTCACGGTGGAGGCATCCAACGGCGCGACAACACTAAACCTTCCTGCTGGATTTACGGGACCCGGCTGGGAACCAGAAACTATCTTCCCTATCGAGGTCATTGACGGGCAGCACAGACTATGGGCGTTTGAGGGTTTCAATCCAGGAGATGATTTTGAACTACCTGTCGTTGCGTTTCATGGATTAGATCACAGTTGGCAGGCTTACCTATTCTGGTCTGTGAATATCACGCCAAAACGAATTAATCGTTCTCTTGCCTTCGATCTTTACCCCCTTCTTCGCCGAGAGGATTGGCTCGAAAAGTTTGCAGGCCACTCGATTTATAGGGAAACGCGTTGCCAAGAGCTCGTAGAGTGCCTCTGGTCTCACCCGGATAGTCCTTGGCACCAACGAATCAATATGCTTGGCGAGACTGCGCAACAACTTGGGTCTGAGAGCGCTATGGCGACCCAAGCCGCTTGGATCCGCTCGCTAATGGCGACTTTTGTTAAACAATGGGAGGGTTCAAACGTTGCTATTGGTGGGTTATTTGGCGCGCCACGTGCAACCGACGACACTTTCCTCCCTTGGAACCGGGCCATGCAGGCTGCGTTTTTGATTTTCGTCGGTAATGCTCTTAAAGACGCGGTTGCAAGAACTAAGACGAAATGGGCACAGCATCTTCGCCAGCTCAAAGAGCAAGAGGATTTGTTCGATGGGGATGATGATGCAGCCTTTTACGGCAAGCATTCACTTCTGACTACGGATCAAGGAATACGCGGGATTCTATTTGTATTCAATGATCTTTGCTATGTCCAAGCATCTGAACTTAACTTGGAAGAATGGCAATCGGATGAACAAATTGCTCCTTCTAAGAGAACCAAAGCTCCGGCTACAGAAGAAAACATTGTTTCGACGGCGATTCAATCTCTTAGTGACACTGCTGCGAGGCCATTTGTCATGGAAATAGCTAAAGGACTGAGCACCTACGATTGGAGAACGTCATCAACCCCGGGACTGGTCGACTCGGAACGCCTCAAACAAGCGGTGTTCCGTGGAAGTAGTGGGTATAAGGAATTGCGAAAACAGTTGCTGGAACACTTGGCTGAAGCTGGTGGAACAGTCGCCAGTGCCGCGAAAACGGTGTCCAAAACACTTGGCTATTCATGAGACCTGTTCGCTTGACTACAACTGCGAAGCAGTTACTGCGTCGTGCATCCCGTGAACCAATCGAAAACTACTTTGTTACCTTAGCTCCCCAGCAAAAACAGCTCCGATGGTTGCCGCAGGGAAATCGATATCGAACTCGTTGCACTGGTCAATACAGAGAAGACTTAGATGCGCACGCTGTAGATGATGCAGCATTAACCGGCTATGTCGCCGCATCCGCGCCAACACATGTAATTGACGGTTGGTCAACCTTAGGCCGAGCGGTCGAAAGTGCCCTGCGTGGCGACACTTATTCGGCAGTTCATTTGGGATACTATGCGGAATTGCGCGCTGCGATGAGCTTGCTGGGCTGCGAGGGAATAGGAATCTTTGACAATCGCCATCCTGTCGTGCGGAGAAATGGTGGCACTTCCCATCTTCCCCATGTTCAGGTTTGGAATCCGCAACAGAATTCGTATTCAGCTCGCCCTGTAGGAACGCATGCAATTGTTTGGCCAGTGCTCCGACATTGGAGCTCCCTTCAACGGTCAGGCGATCTTCTTTCACAGCTTGTTCGTCCAAATGGCGTTTCGCTACCGGATTGGCTCGACGCATTCAATGCAGTGACGCCTGCACGCGAACTCGGGCGACACTGGCTCCTTGCATGGGGAACAGATTTGTCAGTATTCGAGGATGATCGCAGCGCCCGTAATTTAGCCAGCTATCGTCCATCGGAGCTCCGCTTGCCGCCAGCAAGTCCAGCTCCTCAAGTCGTAGAATTTGTTGAGGAGCTATGGCGCTTATTCGAGCCTTCAAACGGTGCGCGGTTTCCGCGGCTTGAAGCGTTATTGCTTAGGCGGGCATTACGCTTGGCTCATGGGGCGCAGGTTACGCAGGCGGCGGTAGAGGGCCTCGGAATGACCGCTGCAGAGGCTGCACAGTGGGTAACTTTTCTTAGTGCTCACAATGAGCCAATAGCCTTAACAGCAGCGGACAACCAATTGCCCATAGAAGACGCAGATTGTCATTTCGGTATCATCGCAAGAGCAGCTTTGCTTTTGTTTCTAGCGACGGCCGCTAGCCGTCGGTTGCTGGTAAATGGAAACTATACTCCTACTATTCTCGATTTCTGGTGGAAAGCGCGGGGAGTATCCCATGGCATTTGGGAGGCAGGTGCTCATCCTGCCCATCCCTTTGATACTTGGGCAGACATTGCGGGAAGTCTCCAGGCATCGCGATTGTGGCGAGACAACGCTGGCGGCGCATTTTCCTTGCGGGCGTGGAGACGCGCTAGCGTGGAACCATTGGATGATCTAGGTGCATTCGATCTAATTGCTATGTGGGGGTTGATGCCGTGAAATATATGGGTTCAAAGCGGGCGATGTTGGAAAACGGTTTGGGCGAACTCTTTGAAAAAGAAGTTCCGAAAGCGTTGCGGTTTGTGGACCTGTTCTCGGGATCCGGCGCCGTTGCGGCGCGAGTTTCTACACGCTTTCCTATTCAAGTTCTCGCTTTTGACCTACAACGTTACAGCGCAGTGCTGACAGCAGCTGTAATTGATCGTAACCAAGAACTAAAGGGCTCCTATGCTCTCGAGTCATGGATTCGACGGGCACGCAAACGCGTCACTAAAGTTGCTCTGACCCCATCCAAGCTCACGCGTATGTTCGTAGCTGATGCGCGGGCGTGGAGTGAGATACAAGCCGAGCTACCGATAACGAAAGCTTACGGTGGACATTACTTTAGTCCTCAACAATCCGTCTGGATCGACGCACTGCGAGCTACCTTGCCGAAGAACGAGCCTAGCAGGACAGTCGCTCTGGCCGCGTTAATTCGTGCTTCAAGCGCTTGCGTTGCAGCGCCAGGACATACAGCGCAACCATTTCAACCAACCGCCACTGCAAAACGTTATTTGGCGGAAGCTTGGAGCAAAGACGTTGTCGCTCGCACGATAGCTGAACTACGAACATTAGCGGCGCAATTTGCAGTCATGATTGGAAAGGCGGATGTGGCCGA
This sequence comes from Spartobacteria bacterium, assembly GCA_021324395.1. Taxonomy (GTDB): domain Bacteria; phylum Verrucomicrobiota; class Verrucomicrobiia; order Chthoniobacterales; family Chthoniobacteraceae; genus JAJPJG01. Next base: position 112,468 of record JAJPJG010000038.1, read on the forward strand.
CGCTAATGATGCGGCAAAATGTGTGCGTGAAAGAGATCTTGTGTTTATCGATCCACCATATTCCGGGGTTCATTACAGCCGATTTTACCATGTCCTTGAAACCATTGCCCAAGGTTGCTGCGGCGAGGTTTCAGGAATAGGACGATACCCCGCTGCTAACTTGCGACCTAGATCGAAATATAGTGTCGGAAGCGAGTCCGCTAAAGCACTTGGCGAACTTTTTCAACGTGTAGCCTCGAACGGCGCGCGAGCGATCGTCACGTTTCCGGATCATACTTGCTCCAATGGATTGTCGGGAAACCTGGTGCGCGAGATTGCAGGGCAGTATTTCACAATTCGTGAGCAGAGTGTGAAAAGTCGTTTTAGCTCACTAGGTGGAACTGGCGATCTTCGGAAAAACCAAGCAGGACGAGCCGCGCGCAAGCACGCAAGCGAGTTGATACTCTTTCTTGAGCCGAAGTAATCAGAGCTGGCCGCCGTTCGACCGGGCGTCGCCGATTCCGAAGGGCCTTGGATTGGACGTGTTGGTGAAGCTCGATGGCGACGATCTCGAAACCGCAAACGGCCGATTTGATCGGCATCCGGAGGCGGCGCTGGAGCAGTTTGCGGCGATTGCCGAGGATTTAAAGTGATTCAGTTGGCCGGATTGCTCGTTGAAGCAGCGGGAAAGCCGACGGGTGTATTATTTCCGGACACGTCCAGAAGCGGAAAGGCAATTTCAAGTCGTGGAAAGGCCATTTCAGTTTGTGGAAAGACGGCTTCGGGTCGTGGAAACGCCATTTGATGTCGTGGAAAGGTCGCTTGAGTTCGTGGAAAGGTGATTTCAGGTCATGGAAAGGTGGCTTCAAATCGTGGAAAGGTTGCTTTGGGTTGTGGAAAGGTCGTTTGAGGCCGTGGAAAGGTTGCTTCAAGTCATGGAAAGACGACTTCGGGTGGTGGAAAGGTGGTTTTGATTTGTGGAAAGAGCGCTTGGGAGTGCGGAAAGATGCCTTCGGTATGTGGAAAAGCGGCTTCGATCTACGGAAAAATTACTGCAATTCGTATTCGATAGGATAAAGAAGAGCGCACGCTTTGTTTAAAGGGTTTTCCCCTAGGGTGTGATGATATTTACAGGGTTTTCACTTTGCAAAAATAGGACTTTCCCTACTACCGCCCTCTCAGAACTGCTCGCAGGATTCGCCGCACTTATGATTAACTCACAACTCAACAAACTGGACATGTATGAAACCGTCTCGACGGTTTGCACCAAATACAAAAACGACTGGACCGGCCTGAAGGCGTTCGGCGATTCGTTCGACGATTTCCTCGATCGCATCGCGCTGATCCAGAGTCTCGGGCAGCAGCAGAAGTCGCCGCGGTCGGGCATCACGATCGACAAAAACCGGCTCAAGCAGATGCTGCTGCGCGAGATTATGCGCAACGCGGGCGCGGTGGCGTCGTTCGCGGCGAAGACCGACAACGCGGCGCTGGAGGCGAAGATGGACTATAACCCATCGGACCTGAAAGTGCGCGAGGAGCTGCTCGACGATCTCGCGCAGGAGGTTCACGACATTGCACAGCAAAACCTGGCGAGCCTCGCGGATTACGGCGTGACGGCGGAGACGCTGCAGACCTTCCAGACGCGGATCGATGCCTACTCGCTGGCAGTCGGTTCGCCGCGCGCGGCGCAGATCTCGACGGCGCGGATCACGGCGGACATCAAGCGGCAGTTTTTGAAGTGCGATGACCTGCTGGAGCGCTCGATGGACCGGCTGGTGTTGCAATTCGAGGAAAGTAACGCGGAGTTTTACGCCGAGTATCAAAAGGCGCGGGAGATCATCGACCGCGCGGCGACGGTGGATCGCACAAAGCCGCAACCTCCGGCACCGGCGCCGGAGAAGGTGAAGGTGTAGCTCATCACGAACCAATCGCCGCCGTGGTGTGCGTGGATGCCGCGGCGGCGCTGGTCGATTGAGTTCGTTTTCGTAAGTTAGAGAACGGCGCATTCGCTTCGCGAACAGAGCCGCATCGACACTGCTAGCGCTTGATGCGGATAACTGTCAGCGAGTTTGGTGGCGCCTGGTAGTCGAAAGATGTGCCGACTGTGATGGGCGAGGTCTCGGGCAGGACGGGATTGGTGGTGTCGAAGGTATTCACCGCATTGAGATCGCCGGTTAGCACGGTTTTGGTTGCGGTGCCGGGTTTGCTTCCGCCGTTAAGATGGATGGATAGTGCCTTGGATGTCGTATCGCTATTAACCACCTTTAGGATGAGGTCGCCGCTTTTGCTGTCGCGCACTGTGGATGCGGCGAGGTGATCCCCGGAGTTATCGAGGAGGGTTTGGTAATAGGTGTCGCCGGAGTTTTCGGCGAAGAGTTTCTGGACGCAGTAGTTGATGGTGGGAGCTACCTTTGTGTTGTTGAAGTAGATGAGGTCGGGGTTCCACTGTGTGTGTCCCACCTTTGCCAAAAGCGGCGCGTAGGATGCCATGTGGACGATGTCGCCGTTGCGCTCGAGCTGGGTCATGTAGGCAGCTTCGGCTATGGCGTTGAAGAGCTGGTTTCCGCGCGAGGCGTATTCGCCGACATAGACCTTGGAATGGTTGCGATCATAGGTGTCGTAGCGGTTGAAGTGACTCAGGAACCATTGCGGCGGCTCGTAGTAATGCTCGTCGACGATTGGCACCTTTGATTCGTTCGCGACTTTCCACCCTTCGCTAAAATCGAATCCATCGGGTGAGGGGCCGACGGTGCCGACGACGGTGATTTCAGGATGCTTCGCCTTTACCGCATTGTAGATCATCGCGAAGCGTTCCTTGAAGCCGGGGGTTATGTGGTCTTCGTTGCCGATGCCGAGATACTCGAGGTGAAATGGCGCGGGATGCCCGGCCTCTGCACGCTTCGCGCCCCATTTGGAAGTGGCCGGACCGTTGGCCCACTCGATGAGATCGAGCACGTCTTGAATGTAGGCGGGCATGTCCTCCATCGGCACGCATTGCTGGCCGGTGCCGCGTTTGCGGTCGGAGTTCTGACAGGAGACACCGGCGGCGAGCACCGGCAGCGGCTTCGCGCCGATGTCTTCACAGAATTGGAAGTATTCGAAGTAACCGAGCCCGACGCTTTGATGGTAGCGCCAGATGTTGGCTTGTCCTTTTCGCTGCTCGATGGGTCCGATGCTGTTTTTCCAGCGGTAGATGTTCTCCACGCCGTCGCCGTGCGTCAGGCAGCCGCCAGGAAAACGGACGAACTTCGGATGCAGGTCGGCGATGGTCTGCGCGAGGTCGGCGCGCAGGCCGTTCGGACGATCGTGGAAAGTGTGACGCGGAAAAAGCGAAAGCTCATCGAGCGCGACTCTGCCGCCATCCTTTGCCAGCAACACAAAGCGGGCTGCGTCGTCGGAGCGAGCCGCTGTGATTTCGGCGGCCGCGCGTTTCCATTCGAGACCTGCGATCTGTAGTGAAGCTTCGCCGAGCACTTCGCCATTCCTGCTTTCCAGTCGCGCGATCATCGGCATCGGCGGACGCTTTTCATCGAGCAGTCGCGCAAAGACGGAGAAGTCGTAGATTTCGCCGGCCTTGACCGGGATGCCGTCGAAGCCCGGGTTGATGAGACCTACACCGTCGCCGGCATTTCTGATGTCGAGGATCAGGTAGTGCGGGTTATTTGCGTGAACCGGATCGACCGCGCCGACAAACCAGCCACCCTTGCCGCCACCGCGCTGGGTGAGTTCCCAAAAGCTGAGCGGATTCCAGTCCGGCTGCTCGGTGGCTTGATACTCGAAAGAGCGGTTCTGGATCAGCTCCGCGTAAAGACCGCCATCGGCTGCATAGTTTAAGTCTTCAAAGAAGATGCCGAATAGATCGGGGCTAATCTGCTTGCTCGTGGAGCGAAGATCAATGGTGAGTTTCGTTGCCGGCGCATCTGCTGCTTGAAGCGCCGTGCCAAGGACGATGGTCGCGCCGACCAGGAGGAGTTGTTTTATCGAGTGCAAAGGAGGCGGAATTATGAACCAACCAGCTTCGAAATAGGCAACCGTAAATGCGTCTTAGTCTTCCTAACGCACGGGCAGACTCGTTCCGTCGCGCCATGTGCCTTTGACGAGCATCTCGCGTTGCACGACGGGAATGCCGCGGTCGTTGTCGTGCAGCAGCGAGATAAGCATGAGCATCGCGACGCGTCCGATTTCCTCCGGGTTCTGGTAAATGCCGGCGTCGAAGGGAATGTCGAGCACGTTCAGCGCGGCAACGCCGACGTCGTCGGGCACGCGCACGCCGGCTTTGTCGAGGAAATGGGAGGTGTGTTTACTGTCGGTAAGGATTGCGTCGGGCTTCCATTTTTTCAGCCATGCGATGAAGGACTCGCTGACGCCGTCGTCTTGATTTTGCAGTGGGAAAGGGGGGAGCCAGTCCGCCTGCGGGATGCTCACCTGCTGCTCCTGCAGAAAGCCGCCGAGGAACGTCCAGGTGTTGCCGCAGTAGCCGACGAAGCCGATGCGGCGGTAGCCTTTCTGGATCATCATTCGCACTGCGAGCGCGGCGTTCGACGACTGTGCGCTTGTTACCATGTGAAAGGAGGGCACGGCCTGCGCCGAGCGGCCAAAGCGAACGCAGGAGAAGTCGTCCCAGTCAAATGATCGCCACCAGTCGGAGTCGGCGTCCGCCGAGATTGGCGGGATGAGCAGGCCGCGGATGCCGCGCGCGGAGAGGATTTCGCCCATCCGGCTGGCGGTGACGTTTTGATCGATGACAAATTCATCCAGCCGGTAGCCGAACTTCCCCGCCGTCTCCGAAGCGCCTTTCCAGTAGCAATCGAACTCGACGAAGCCGCGGAGCTGCCCGGGGTTCGGCCATGCGTTAAGCCACGCCACTGCGGCCTGCACCGGTTTTACCTTGGAAGTATGTTTGTAATGGGCGAGAGCCGTGGCCATCGCATTCGGCTGGTAACCGAGGCGCTGCGCTTCGGCCTGGATGCGCTTGCGCGTCGCCTCTCCGATTTCGGGACTGTTTCGCAGCGCCATGGAAATGGTCGCCGGGGAGAAGCCTAGCTTCTTCGCCAGGTCGCGGATGGTGATGGGGGGCAGCGGCATCACAACACTGCTAGCACTAATGCGCGCCGGTTCCAGTGGATAAGAATGGAACGGCGAGACTCAAGCGTGCGGGCGAGAGCGCGATGGCGCGCTTTTGCCGTCGATCCATTCGCCCTGGACTAAAATCTCACGCGCAATGGCCGGAATGCCTCGGTCGTTATCGTGAAGTAGCGAGATGGCTACCAATGTGGCGACGCGACCGATTTCCTGCGGGTTTTGGTAAATGCCCGCGTCGAATGGAAGATCGCTGACGTTGAGCCCGGCAACGGCGACATCCTGCGGCACGCGCCGGCCTGCAAACTCAAGCAGCGTGGCGATGGAGGAAACCTCGGTGACAATGGCATCGACTTTCCATTGATCGAGCCATTTTGCGAACCGTTCGGCGTGCTTTTTTCCGGATAGCTTGTTTTGCAATTCCGCATCTGTGACCTCCTCATCCAGAAGCATCGGCGGCACGCGGTCAGCCGTGGGAATGCTTACCGACTGCTGCTGCAAAAAGCCGCCAAGATAGGTTGAGCGGCCGGTCTTGTAGCCTGCATAACCGATGCGCTTGTAGCCCCGTTCCCGGATGGATCGCAGCGCGAGACTTGCATTCGCGGACTGTGCGCTGGTGACTACGTGGAAATGCGGCAGCCCTCTCATTGCACGACTAAAGCGCACACACGAAAACTCGTTCCAGTCAAAACCGGACCAATCAACGTCTGCCGTGTGCGGGACCGGCGGCATGAGCAGACCGCGAATGCCACGCGTGAGAAGAATCTTTTCCAGGCGTGCGGGGGGCATCGCATCGTTGACGATGAATTCCTCGAGACGGTATCCAAATTTTTCCGCAGTCATCAAAGCGCCCTGCCAGTAGCTCTCAAATTGCGTATAGCTGCGCAATTGCCGGGGTTTCGGCCACAGGTTCAGCCAGGCCAGTGCTGCGTGCACCGGCTTTATTGTGGAGGAGCGTTTGAATTGCGCCAGGCCTGCTCCCATCGCGTTCGGCTGGTAACCCATCTTTTGCGCCGTCTTCTGCACCAGCTTGCGCGTGCCCTCTTCAATTTCCGGCATGTTCTTCAAGGCCTTGGATACGGCGGACTGTGAAAGACCGAGCGCTTTGGCAATGTCCTTTTGGGTGACTGTTGCCGGCGGGGTTGAGGGACTGGAGGGCATTGGTGGCATCATCGCCAGAATACGCATTCAAGTAAAGGTGCCCACTCCACGAATCCGTATTCGGAATAGGCGACCTTCGATCGAGGCGCAAGCGTGCGATAGTCCGGCATGTTTTCGGAAATTTCTGCTCCCACGGTCGGATTAGTCGCGCCGGAAACGCGCGGACAATCGCTCGAGATAGACTTCTCATCGAAAAAGCCGAAAGCTCTCTTCCTCCTTGACGCCGCTTCGCGCGAATTGATCTATGGGCCGGAGGAACAGGGTTATCTTAGGGCGCACGCGGACTTCTACACGCCGCCGCAAACGCGCGAGTCGTTGCGCGAAAACCTCGACACGCTGGCCGATGCGGAAGTGATCTTCTCCGGCTGGGGCGCGCCGATGATGGACGAGGGTTTTCTCAGTGCCGCGCCCAATCTCAAAGCGGTCTTTTACGGCGCGGGAACGATCGGTTACTGCACATCGGAAGCCTTTTGGAATCGCGAGATAGTGATTACCAGCGCGTATGCGGCAAATGCGGTGCCGGTCGCGGAATATACTCTCGCCACGATTTTGCTAAGCCTCAAAAACTTTTGGCGCTACGAAGCATTGGTAAGGGCAGGGAAGGGATGGGGCGACCATACCCGTGAAGTAACGGGATGCTATCGCTCAACGGTAGCTCTCATCGGCTGCGGGATGATTGCGCGCAAGCTTATCGAGCTGCTAAAGGCCTTTGATCTTCGCTGTGTGGTTTATGATCCTTTTTTGACCACGGCTGAAGCTGCTCTGCTGGATGTGGAGCTTTGCACGTTGGAGGAAGCTTTCATGCTCGGCGACGTGGTTTCCCTGCACGCGCCGGACAAGCCGGAGACGCGCGGAATGATTGCGCGGGAGCACTTTTTACTGATGAAAAAGAACGCGACCTTCATCAATACAGCGCGTGCGCCGATCGTCTCGCTTGAAGGCATGATCGACGCACTCCGTCAGCGCCCGGACATTATGTCTGTCCTTGATGTATTCGAGCCGGAACCGTTGCCGATGGATTCGCCTTTGTTGCGGCTTGAGAATGTCACGATGAGTCCTCACATCGCCGGTTCGCTCGGTCCGGAGTGCCGGCGGTGCGGCAGCTACATGGTCGAGGAATACCAACGCTATCTCGCTGGCGAGCCGTTGAAATGGCGGATCACCCGCGAACTGGCCGCGCGCCTCGCTTAGAAATTTACCGCTCCGAATCCGTATTCGGAACGAATCGATTGCGAGCTTTTAATAAAAGAATAACTGTCGCGTCCCTGCATCACTCATCCCGTAGGGCTGCACGAAAATCCCGTAACCTAATATCCCTCATGAAAATGAAAAAAAGCCTCAGGGGCTTTGTGGCCCTTTGTATTGGCCTGCCCGCAGTCATCATCCTCTCGCTGCAACCTTCCAGTTCACGTGCAGCTTCGCTAACTTGGGATGGCGCTGACGCGACATTCAATACCAGCTACGGCGGCGGCGGCAATTGGAATACCAGCACTGCCAACTGGACTAATGCCTCCACGGATCAAGTTTGGACGGATACCACCGGCACAACCGATACGGCTGTCTTCGCAACCACTGCGGGCACCGTTACAGTCGGAACCAATGTCGGAGCGCTTGGGCTGCAATTTGCAACCACCGGCTACACACTCACCTCGGGCACGATCACGCTTGGGTCGAGCGGTATCAATGCAAGCACACTTACCAGCGGAACGACGACAATCAGTTCCAGTCTGACACTCCTCCCGGGCTTTCAGTCGTGGACTGTCGGTTCAGGTGGCAAACTCGCCATCAATGGGACTGTTACCCGTAACACAGGAGCGGCAGTGAATTTTTCCACGGCTGGTGTTACCAGTTCCTCTCTGACCAATGATGCAACTGGCATCCTCGGCGGCTGGGCGACGGTGGGCAATGCAGGCACGTCCGGAGCCAGTGGCGATTTTGCCGCAGTGGACGGCACTGGCAATATCATCACCTACGCAAGCTATACCAATATCACCGGTAGCACGACAGGTGCCGGAGCTTCCGCGCAAAACTGGAAAGTCACCAACGCCGCCGGCTCACTGACCGCCAGCGCGACCGTGAATTCGCTGGTGCTGACGACGGATTTCAACATCCAGAGCGGCGCGACGATGACGCTGGGTAGCGGTGGTCTTATTCTTAGCGGTGTCAGCAGGTGGCTTAAAAACAACGGTGCCGGCAGCACGGCAGGCACGGGACAACTGACTTCGGGTTTGGCCTCCGGCGAACTGTTTATTGATAGTTCCGCCAGCGGTGGCACCGGAGATAATGACTGGCAGATCTGGACGAAAATCATAGATAATGGCGGGACTGCCGTGAAGTTCATCAAAACAGGGCCCGGATATTTGAAGCTGAACGGTGCGGATACTTATACGGGCGGCACGATCATGAACGGCGGCACGCTCGTCGGCACCAGTGCCAGTGCGTTCGGCACGGGCGCCATCCAAGTCAATTCCGGAGCGCTTAGCACCAATCTAAACGCGGGAACAATGGCCAACAATTTCACCGTCGCGACCGGCGCCTCGGTGACGATCGACAATGCCACCAACAACGGCACCTTGAACGGCAACTTTAGTGGTGGAGGAACTGTCACCATCCAGAATACCAGCGGTGGCGCCAATCTTTCCGAGAACGTGAACGGCAACTGGAGTGGATTCGCGGGAACCTTAAATTACAATACCTCCAACAGGGTCGTTAACATTTTCGCTCCCGCCAGCATGGACCTTTCGAATGCGGCCGTGAACTTTGTAAATACAAGCAATCTTACAAATTCGAGCTTCCGCGTGTCTGGCACCACCAGGTTGGGTTCTTTGTCGGGATTCGGTTATTTGGATGTTGTAGGTGTGATTGAAGTCGGAAACTTGAACACGAGCGGGACCTATAGCGGCCTGATTCGGGATAATGGCGGCGCGGGCACGCTAAGGAAAATTGGCTCCGGAACGCTGACGCTCACTGGCGCGAGCACTAACACTGGCGGCGCGGTTATCAACGGGGGCACGCTTAGTTTGGGGAATGTGGCTGCGCTGAGCACATCCAGCGGCGGCATCAGCTTTGGCGGCGGCACCCTGCAATACGGATCGGGCATCACCACCGATTACTCCGCTCGCATTGCCGCTGGCACCAGCACTAGCGCAGTCGCTATCGACACCGGCACGAACAACGTCACTTTCGCCACGGCTTTGACTTCCAGCCAATCCGGTGGCCTCACCAAGTCCGGCAGCGGCATGCTGACCCTTTCGGCCAATAACGCCTACACCGGCGTGACGACGATCAACCTTGGCACGTTGAGTCTCACGGGCACCATCAATAACACCGGTGGCGTCGTGGTGAACTCGGGTGGCACGCTCGCGGTCACCGGCACGATTGGCTCGACCGGCGGCATCGCCGTAAACGCAGGCGGCACCTTCACGCTGAGCGGCGCGGGCGCTGTCGCCAGTGGCAACGGCATCACCATCAATGGCAGCGGTGCGAAATTCGTGCAGACCAGCTCCGTTGTGAATGCGTCTGCGGTGACGCTGACCACGGGCACGCTCGACGGCACCGGCACCATAGGTGCCGTGACGGTCGGCAATGGCACCGGCGGTATCATCACGAATGGAAACGGCAGCACCACGAAGCTCACGGTCGGCTCACTCACTTTCAACGGCGCAGGCACCATCAGCCTCAACAAATTCAACGATACCTCGACGGTGGCTCTCTCTGCCACCGGTGCATTGGTCACCACTCCTGCAAACGGCAACGTCACGTTAAATGTGCTGACAGCGCCCGTATGGAGCCTCAATACCGCTTACAACCTGATTGGCTACGGCAGCTTTGGCGGTTCGAATTCGGATTTCACGGTTGGCAGCATCACTGGTCTCGCCACCCGCCAGACGGCGAGCGTTGGCAACACCGGAAGTGGCAGCGGATTCATCACTCTGACAGTAAGCGGTGATAATCCGGTCTGGTCCGGCGCGAATGGCGGCACCTGGACGACTGCCGCGACGAATGACAACTCGGGCTCCAACAATTGGGCGCTGAAGACGGGCCAAACCGCGACGAACTTCTGGGTCGGTGACAAGGCGGAATTCAATGACACGTTTACGATCAGTGGAACCACCGCCGCGCCAACCACGACGACGGTGAACATTCACGGCGGCAATGTCAGTCCGACCAGCGCGATCTTCAACAACTCGAGCCTAAACTATACCGTTACCAGCGACGACGGCTCCGGCATCGCGGCAGGCTTTGTGACCTTGAACGGCACCGGCAACGTCACCATCAGCACGGTCAATAGCTACAGCGGCGGCACAACGATCAATGCCGGCACGCTCACGCTGAGTGGTTCGGGAAATCTCGGCGCAACTTCCAGCGCGCTCGCAATGGGCGGCGGCACGCTGGATCTCGGCGCCAGCAGTCAGACTGTAGGCGCGCTGACCATCACTGTGGCAGCAGCCAGCGGCAATACCATTCAAAATGGCAGCCTCAACCCTAGCTCTGTCACGGTCAGCAACGCCAGCGGTAATGCCATCGTTACGGCGAATTTAGGCGGCTCGGGCGCAGTCACCATGAGCGGTTCGGGCACGTTGACGTTGGGTGGTTCGAACAGCTTTAGCGGCGGCACACTCGTCAAATCGGGCACGGTCGTCCTCGCCGGCGGCGGCAGTTTGTCCGCGAGCAATACGGTGACGATGGGCGACAGTATTGCGAATACCAGCGGCATCCTGCAGCTCGGCAACAGCAGCGGCGCGGCGAATACCACCGTGACCAGCCTGACGAATGTCGGCAGCGGCACGGGCAACGCCGTCGTGGGCGGTAATGCGGGGGTTTCCACGCTGACGGTCAACAACAGCGGCGCGGTCAGCTACGGCGGCAAACTGGGCGGCGCTGGCACCAACCAGAACAACCTCGCGCTTGCCAAGAGCGGTGCAGGAACACTCACACTCACCGCAGCGAACACCTACAATGGCGGCACGACGATCACCGCTGGAACTGTGGCTGCCGCGAACGACACGGGGCTTGGCACGGGAGCGGTTACCTTGAACGGCGGTGGCTTTAGCGAAGCTTCCGGTGACAGGTTCTTATCCAACAACTTCATTATTGGGAGCAACGGTGGAACAATTGCCACCCCAAGTGGGAACCTCACCTTATCGGGCACGTTGAGCGGGGCTGGCAATATCTCGCTCGCTGCAAACACTGCGGTCACCTCGCTCAATTTCGAATTCGCGGCAAATACGATGACCAGCGGCACGGTCACCACGGCTTCGGTCGCCAACGATCAGACGGTATTTCGTTTCAATAAGACGGCAGCAACCAGCTCACTCCTTGATTGGGTATTCAATGCCGCCGGAAATCGCGGAAATTACCTCGGAACGTCAGGCACGTATAACTTTGGCTCGTTTGCGGGCACCGGCATCGTCTGGGACAATTTCCTGAGCGGCCAAAACCTCGTGCTCTCGATTGGCGGCAATAACCACGACGCTATTTTTGGCGGCACAATCCGGAAGAACAACGCGACGATCTCCGTGCTCAAGATCGGCACGGGAACGGAGACCTTCTCTGGCGCGAATACCTACGACGGCGGCACCACTTTGACCAGCGGCACGCTGGTCTTCGGCAACAACAGCGCGCTTGGCAGCGGCACGGCGATCCTCAATGGCGGCACGTTGAAAGCCGGTGGAGGATTTACCCTTGCCAACAATATCAATGTCACCGCCACGTCGATTTTCGACATGGCTGCCAACAACACGACCTTGAGTGGGAACATCAGCGGCTCGGCTGCTCTGAATTTTAATAACAGCGGCGTTGCCTCGACGCTTACCTTGAGCGGCACCAACAGCGGCTACAGCGGAACCGTTACCGTCAACAACAATAACGCGGTAAGCTTCAACTCGGCGAATTCCGGCAGTGCGAACGCAGCATGGGTATTCAACGACGCGACCGGAGATCGTGTGCGCATCAACGTTACCGGCACCAATACCCTCAACTTCGGATCCCTTTCCGGTAGTGGCCAAATTCAGAACGATACCGCAGCATCGCTGACGACTCTCAGCGTCGGCGCGCTCAATACAGACACGACCTTCAGCGGCACGATGAAAGACAACACCGGCATCCTCGCGCTGACCAAGACAGGCAATGGAACTCTGACGCTCACCGGTAACAACACCTACACCGGGGCAACCAACGTCAACGCCGGCACGTTGGCCATCAACGGCACCAACAGCGGCACGGGCACAGTCACTGTGGCTGGCAGCGCGACCTTGAACGGCACCGGATCAGTTTCGGGCGCAGTTGTGGTGAGCGGAACGCTCTCCGGCAGCCTGATCTTGAGCGGCAGCGCGACAATCAACAACGGCGGCACCGCCGCAGCCGCCGCATTCAATGGTGACGTGAAGAACAACGGCACCGTTACCAGCAATGTCACGATCCTCAATGGCAAGACCGCGAGCGGCACCGGCACCTTTAGCGGCTCGGTCACGGTTGCCTCCGGCGGCACAATGGCACCGGGCAACAGCGCCGGCATCGTCAACACGGGCGACTTCAGTCTCCAGAGCGGCGCGCATCTCTCCATCGAGATCGGCAGCACCACGGCTGGCAGCGGTTATGATCAAGTGAACGTCACCGGCGGCATCACGCTGGCTGGTGATCTCACCGGTTCACTCATCAATGGCTTTGGCTCGTTGATTCATGTTTCCGACACGGCGAATCCGCTGAATGGCGATGTGTTTTACATCATCATCAACGATGGCGCCGATGCAGTAAGTGGTGCGTTCAGCAACCAGGTCGTCGGTGGCACCAGCTATTCGGGTGGCTTCAACACGATCACCGTCGGCGGACAGGAGTTCGCGATCAACTACCAGGCCGATGCCAGCCTCGGCGGCACGTCCGGGTTTACCGCCACCAACGGCAACGATGTCGCGCTGATGGCCGTGCCAGAACCCGCCACGTGGGCGATGCTGGTCGGTGGATTTGGAATGCTTGCCGCATGGCGGCGTTCGCGCCGTCGCAAAGCTTAGACAATTTGTCGATTCTTCCGTGATGCCGTTGAGGGACGGCATGCAGAAAGCACGGAAAATCCCAAAGCCGCCGCGGTGTTCGGGGGAGCACCGCGGCGGCACTTTTTTGAATGAGCGGTTAGTGGACTTTACCGCTGTGACGCAAGTCCCTTTTTCTTCACGAAGTGCTTTTGCAAATAAAGTTGTGTCGATAGAATAGCACTGATGAAGCCCCTCCCGTCCGTTTTCGGCTGGTTTGCCAGCGCGCTCATCCTGCTGCTGGCAGGGCGGCTGCAAGGTGCACCATCGCCCATCGGGACGGGGCAGTTTTCCAATATCACCTTGGGCGCGCTCCAGAACCCCGCAGCGGTCAATCGCCAGTGGCCCGATTTGATCGATTATGACGTTGATCCGGGCACCTGGACTTACGATGTGTATGTGCCGCCGACCTATGACGGCACGAAGCCTTATGGCGTCGTGGTTTTCATCACCTCGGACTCCACGCCGGGCGTGGTGCTGCAGACCGCGTCCAGCGACAAGAACCTCATCTGGATCTCGCCGAGAAACGTCGGCAACAACCAGGGAGACTACACGCTTCGCTTCGGCGCGTCGCTGCTTGCGCTCTATCGCGCCAAGGAAATGTTCAACATCGACTCACGCCGGGTTTACACGTCCGGCAAGTCCGGCGGAGCTCGCATTGCCAGCGCCCTCGCGTTCTATCACTCGGAGATCATCAAGGGCACGGCACCGTCGGCGGGGTTCTGTCTGCCCCGGTTGAATGCGGTGACGCCGGACTATGTGACGAATTCCAGCGGCCAGACCGACTCTTACTACGATTATTCGCTTAACTGGTTCTTCGGCGAGGATGTGAATGCGATCAACGCGACCGGGCTGTCGCGGAAGGTGCGCTCCTACCTCATCACGCACTACGACGACTATCGGGATTACTATTTCGTGGAGTCTTTTCACTGCGCTTACGAGCCCCAAGGGCAGATTTGTTTTCTCTCGAACGCACCCGGTGGCCACCAGGATCCCAGCGATGCCGAGATGGAGGAGGCGATCGGTTATCTCGACCGCGACGACATTTTCCCGGTGAACGCGAACGCCACGGCCGGGGCGGGGGGGTTCTCCGGGATGTCGAACATCAGCCAGTCCGGCGCGTCGGCTGTCGAAGCGACCTCGGGCGGCAAGACGACTTATACGCTCACGCCCACGCTTGGCGCCGTGGCGGCGACGAAGACCGGCTCGACGTTTTACTGGGACAACGTAAACGGTTCGACCGTGCGCTGGCTGTGGGAAGTGAAGAACGCCGCGCCGACGAACCAAAAGACGTGTTTCGGGTTGTGGTTTGCGGGCGAGACATGGGGTGGGGGAGCGCCGGTTTCGGTCACCTCGGGCACCAATCCCGGTATTCTCATCACCATCACCCAGAACGGTTCGCTGAACCGCATGGTCGTCAGTGCCCGGTCCGACTCGGGCGGCGAGACCATTTTTTACGACGGCTACTGCAGCTTCGTGCCTGCTTATTCCACGGCGTGGACAAGCACACAGACGGGCTATCTCTCCGGCACGGGCTCGCCGGTGGAAATTCGGATGGATCTCAACAGGAGCCGCTGGCAGCTCACCTTCAACGGGATCAATCTCAATGGTGCGACCAACTCGATCGCAAGCGGCACCCAGATTCCGCGCGTCAAAGCCAACGACAGCGACAACAAGCGGATGATCTACGGCTACTGGGACTCCGCGCTCGGCACCTCCTTTTGGAAACACGACATCTACACCTCCCGGAATAACACCTGGTCGCCGTTGACGAAGTCGATCTTAACCGCTGCGACCGGTGCGCTCTCCGGCACGGGCGTCACGCCATCGCCGATGGAACTGCGCTACGTGATCGCGAGCGATCCGAACCTTCCCGATCCGCCGTTGAATGGTCCGCCCGGTCTCGCAGCTTCCTCGACGAACAGCGTGGTGAATTTGACCTGGAATGCGCTTGCTGGCGCGACCAGTTACACGGTGCAGCGCAGCTCCGTCTCAGGTGGTCCTTATACGACGATTCAAAGCGGGATTACCGGCACGAGCTACACGGATTCTGCGGTCACGTCGGGGAACATTTATTACTACACGATCTTCGCCGTCACGGCATCGGGCAACACGGCGATCGTCCCGGAAGTCGTCGTCGGAGTGAATCTCTCGACCAACACTTGGACGGGCGGCGGCGCGGATGGCAGCTGGCAGACGGCGGCAAACTGGAGCTCGCTGCCAGCGGCGAACTCGAGCCTTTTCTTCGCCGGCTCCGCGCGGCTTACGAGCACGAATAACTTTGCAGCGAACATGCAGTTCAGCGGCCTGTCGTTCAACAGCGGCGCGGGCGCATTCGCGCTCGCCGGCAACGCCATTACACTCTCCGGAAACATCGCCAACAACAGCTCCTCTACGCAAACCATCAGCTTGCCTGAGGTGCTCACGTCCGGCACGCACAGCGTCACGACGAATGCGAGCGGCGCGGTGTCAATTAGCGGCGCGATCAGCGGAAGCGGAAGCGTGCTGAAGTCCGGCACGGGCACACTCACGCTATCCGGAGCCAACAGTTACAACGGTGGAACGACAATCAGCGTCGGAACGCTCGCGGTGGGAAACAGCAGCGCGTTTGGCACCGGCTCAGTCACACTTAACGGCGGCACATTCAAAGCCTCCGGAGGCTATACGCTCACCAACAGCTTTGCGGTCAACGCCGGTTCGATCATCGACATGGGTGGCAACAACACGGGATTGAGCAGCAACCTCAGCGGATCGGGTGCCCTGACGCTCAATAACAGCGGCGCGGCCGCAACGATGACATTGAGCGGAAACAACAGCGGTTACAGCGGGACGTTTACCGTCAACGGCGGCAACGCGATGAATTTTACCTCGGCCAATGCCGGCAGTGCCAGCGCCGCTTGGGTTTTCAACGACGCCACTGGAGACCGCGTGCGCATTAATGTCGGCAACAACACCCTCAACTTCGGATCGATCGCCGGCAGCGGCCAGATGCAAAACGATACGGGCTCGACGACCACGACCATTAGCGTTGGTGCTTTGAATACGACTACGATCTTCAGCGGAACAATAAAAGACAATGGCAGTGGCATTCTATCTCTTGTCAAAGTAGGCACCGGCATCACCGCACTGAGCGGCGCGAATACTTACAGCGGCGGCACGACGATCAATAACGGCACCATAGGCTGCGCCAGCGCCACTGGAACGAACACCAATCTTGGAAACGGCCTTGTGACTGTGAATCCGGGAGCTATTCTGCGCGTCGGTTACAGCGTAACTAGCAATCAAAACATCAGCACGACGGGCAATAACATCACGCTCGCTGGCGGAACGATTTTTGTGGATGACGCGAACCAGCACCTTGGCGGCAACGTGAACGTTTCCGTTTCCGGCACGCTCGGTTCAACCTACAACGCCGGCAACAATTCAGCGGCCGAGAAAGATAAAGGTCTGGCAGTCGATGGCATCGTCAGCGGGACTGGCGCGCTGACGATTCAGCAGACGCGGATTAACACGGGGAATAGTTATGACACGTCCTTCGTCTCCTTCTCGAATAACGCCAACAACTATTCCGGAACTGTTACGATCAACGAGAATACCACGACGAGCGAAGGTGGTGTTTACCTCGGCGTCAATGGCAGCACCGCGCTGCAAAATGCAACCATTGTCACCTCAGCGATCCCAGGCACCAACCTGAAGTTTGGCAGCAGCCCCATCGTCTTCAAGACAGGGCTTGGCTCCGCGACAATTGGCGCCATCAGCGGCAGCGCCCCGATAGTCTTGACCGGCTATGATGAAGTCAATCATAGCTATGGAACCGATGCAATTGCACTGACAGTGGGAGGCAACAACGCGACCACGACTTACTCTGCTGCGATTAGCGGAACGGGCAGTTTAATTAAATCCGGCATAGGAATGATGACGTTAACCGCGACTAACACCTATGCCGGTGCGACGACAATCAGCGGCGGTATTCTTAACATCACAGGCGCCCTTGGTGTCACTTCGGGCACGGTGAGTGTTAACAACGGCGGCACGCTGTCAGGAACTGGAACCGTGGCGCGTGCGACCACCGTGAGTGGTGCGATCTCGCCCGGCAATGGCGGCAGCGGTATAGCTGGCACGCTCACGTTTTCCAGCGGACTGACACTTAACTCCGGTGCGGTGTTGAATCTGGAACTTAGTGGCACGAGCACCTCTGATAAGATTGCACTGAGCGGTAGCTTCGTCGCAAGCGGCACGACGACGATCAATCTAACAGCAATCACTGGCTTCGCCGGCTCGGGCGCTTATGCAGTCATTACCGGCGCAACCGGCATCAGCGCTGGCAACTTTGTCATTGGCTCGACGCCCTCGGGTTATGTCGGCACGCTAAGCGCAAGCAGCGGCACTCTTAGCGTGACCATGATGACGTTGCAGGAGAACTGGCGCTACACGAATTTCGGCACCACGTCGAACAGCGGCAACGCAGCTGACAGCGCCGATCCCGATGGCGACGGGATGACGAACTCGCAGGAGTTCATCGCGGGCTCGAATCCGAACGATAGGTCGAGTGTTCTAAAAATAAGTCAGCTCGCCGTCAGCGGAAATGATGTTCTGGTCAGCTTTGCAAGCGTGGCAGGCAAAAACTATCGCGTTGAGTCTTCCACCACATTGCAAAACGGCTCATGGACTACGGTTCAAACCAACATCGCGGGCACTGGTGGCACCGTTCAGATTTCTCACGCCAACGGAGCGACACAGCCAAAGCAGTTCTATCGCGTTGTGGTGTTGCCATAATCATGCGCGCTATTGCATAGTAAGTGTCCATTTGGTCATTATGAGCTTCCAGACTATTTTTGAAAACCTATCGTCTGGATGCTCCGACACACCGATCCAGGCGGCGCGGCACAAGCAAAGCCATTCTACCAAGTCAGCGTTCAATGATATGAAAAAGTATTACCAGGTCATCACCGTTCTTAGCTTACTCGTGGCATCGCGTCTAACGAGTCCTATTCAGGCCGCCGAGCCGGTTGCAGTTACTCCACCTATGGGCTGGAACAGCTATGATGCGTGGGGCACCAGCATCACCGAGGCTGAGACGCTCGCGAACGCAAGCGCGATGAAGGCAAAGCTGCGTGCTCACGGCTGGAGCTATCTCGTTATCGACGCCCGCTGGTATGATTCGGTCTCATCGTTCGACGATCGTGATTTCAATAAGGAGCGTGCGGGAGCAAAGCTTTTTGCAGATACCTATGGGCGGCTGCTCCCGGCGCCGAACCGTTTTCCCTCCGCGGTGAATGGGAAGGGGTTCAAGGCGCTCGCCGATCAGGTGCATGCGATGGGGTTGAAGTTCGGTTTTCACATGATGCGCGGTATCCCGCGGCAGGCCGTGAATGCGAAGACACCGATCGAGGGCAGCACCTACACGGCTGCGGAAGCGGGCGACCCCGGCAACAAGTGCGGATGGTGCCCCGATATGTTTGGCGTGCGCAACAACGAAGCCGGGCAGGCATGGTATGACTCGTGCGCAAAGTTGTGGGCTTCGTGGGGACTTGATTTCGTGAAAGTCGACGACCTTTCCAATCCGTATCACGCCGCGGAAATCGAGATGATCCGCAAGGCCATCGAAAAATGCGGACGCCCGATTGTTTTCAGCACGTCGCCTGGGCCGACCGATCCGAGGCAGGCCGCGCACGTCGCGAAGTTTGCCAACATGTGGCGCATCTCCGGCGACTTCTGGGATCAATGGGGCGATTCGCATCGCTCCGGCTTGAATCATCAGTTTGATCTGCTCGCCCAATGGCAGGACGTCGGCGGGCCGGGACATTGGCCCGATGCGGATATGATTCCGGTCGGCCACATCGGCATCAAATGCACCATCGCAGGCGGAGATCGGCAGACGCGGTTCACGCCGGACGAGCAGCGCATGCTCATGTCGCTCTGGTCGCTCGCCCCATCGCCGCTGATGCTCGGCGCAAACCTGACCGACCTCGACGAAGCGACACTGGCATTGATTACGAATGATGAAGTGCTCGCCGTGGATCAGGACCCGCTGGGTGCAAAGGCGAAACGGATAGCCCAGCACGATCAGACCGAGGTATGGGTGAAGAATCTCAAAAACGGCGACAAGGCTGTGGGACTCTTCAATCGCGGCGAAATGGCCACGGATGTCGAGTTGCTCTGGAGCGAGGCGGACCTCTCTGGAAGCCGCAGCCTGCGCGACCTGTGGGCGCACAAGAACCTCGGCTCATTCAACGATAAATTCCGGGTCTCGGTGCCGGCACATGGCGCAGTGCTGTTACGTGCCAAATGAAATGCGCCTGACCCCGCAAAATGAATGAACTTGATTCCGCTCGCTAGCCTCCTCCTTGCCCTCTTACTGGCGCTGCCCGCATCAGGGCAGGAATCCGCCGCCAATGCACCGTCGCATTGGGGGGAGTGGCCATTGTGGGGTGACCAAAAGGATGGCAGCTATCGCAATCCCGTTCTGCCCGCCGATTACAGCGATCTCGACTGCATCCGCGTCGGCCCGGACTATTACGCAATGTCCTCCACGTTCCAGTATTCGCCGGGCGTGGTGATTTTAGAGTCCAGGGATCTCGTGAACTGGCGCATCCTGGGGCACGTCGTTGATGATCTCAAGCAGATCGGACCGGAGATGAATTGGGATCGCATGCAGCGCTACGGCCGCGGCATCTGGGCGGGTGCAATTCGTTTTCACGCTGGAAGGTTTTGGATCTATTTCGGCACGCCTGAGGAAGGTTACTTTATGAGCACGGCAACCAATCCCGCCGGGCCATGGGAACCGTTGCATTGCGTGATGAAAGAAGCGGGATGGGATGATTGCTGTCCGTTCTGGGACGATGACGGGCAGGGCTATTTCGTGGGAACGCATTTCAAGGACGGCTACAAAACGTGGCTATACAAGCTCACTCCCGATGGTCACGATCTCGTAAAGGACTCGCCCGTTTTATTGAATGAAGGGTCTGGCCGCGAAGCGAACAAGCTCTATAAAATCAACGGCACCTACTACCATCTCTTTAGCGAAGTCGGCCCGGGCGGCCGTCGCGTGATGATGCAGCGCGCGAAAAGCGTCACCGGTCCCTATACCGAGAAGCGACAACTCAACCAGCCGCAGCAGGAGTTCCACGAGCCGAATCAGGGCGGTCTCGTGCAGACCGAAAAAGGCGACTGGTATTTCTTCACGCATCACGGCCATGGCGATTGGGAAGGCCGACCCGCAAGTCTGCTGCCGGTGACGTGGGTCGATGGCTGGCCCATTCTCGGCAAACCGGATAGCAATGGCATCGGCACGATGGTTTGGAGCTCACGCAAGCCCGTCGCGGGCACACCGGTCGTCACGACGCAATCCGACGATGCGTTCAACGGACCGAAGCTCGGTGTGCAATGGGAGTGGAATTACCAGCCTCGCGCGGACAAGTGGTCACTGACCGAACGCCCGGGAGCTCTGCGTCTCCATGCTTTCAAGCCGCTGCGGCGCGATGATCTGAAGGCTGTCGGCAATACACTCACGCAACGTTCACTGCGCACGAGCACAAACGTCGTAACGGTAGCGATGGACTTAAGTGGAATGGCCGATGGGCAAGTCGCAGGACTTTGTCATTACTCGCGCGATGCCAGTGCGATCACAGTCCGCCGCGAAAACGGCGCGCTGATGCTGGAATCCACGAACGGTCGGACGGTCACACATGGGACGGTGCTGACGACGAGCAAAATCTGGCTGCGTTCCGAGTGGAAGCTCGACGGTAAAAGTCATTACTCCTACAGCCTTGATGGAAAAGCGTTCACGCCCTTTGGCGAGCCATATCAGCTCGGCTGGGGCGATTACCGCGGCGACCGCATCGGTCTCTTCACTTACAATAACGACGCGGAGGCCGGCTGGGTGGACTTCGCGGATTTCACCTATCGCTACGACTCGCCCGCCACTCGTGCCGGTTTTTCAACTTTACCTGCAAACCGCTAAAGCTATTCCCATTTTCTAATGACAAAAGCCTCATTACTCAGCCTCATCCTTTTGACGAATTCCGTCGTTGCCTCCAATGACGCGCAACCGTTCGGTCGGCCGCTCATCCCCGACATGCTCGCCGATCCGTCCATTACCGATCTGAACGGGACATTCTACTGTTACGCGACGACCGACGGATGGGGACGTGGACTCGCGACTTCGGGCACGCCTGTGGTCTGGAAATCGAAGGACTTCTTGAACTGGAGCTTCGAGGGCTCGACCTTTGCCGATAACTTCAACGCGAAATACTGGGCGCCCAGCACGCTGCTACCCTACAAGGGCCGCTACTACTCGTTCCCGACGCTGGACGGCAAGATCACCGCGCTCGTGGCGGATTCGCCCGACGGGCCATTTCGCACGCTCGACGGAAAGGACATCTTCCCCGACTCCGGCTGGCAGCCATTTCCCATCGAGCAAAAGAGCTCGATCGATGCGGAGGTGTTCATTGATGACGACGGCCAGCGATACATGGTCTATTCCCGCCGCCGCATCGTGAAGCTGAAGCCCGATCTCTCAGGGCCGGACGGGCCGGTGACGACGTTGCAAACGGGCGAGACCGCTTATTCCGAGGGACCATTTCTTTTCAAACGCAATGGTATCTATTACTACCTCTACACGCTTGGAGGCGGCGAAAACTACGCCTACGCCTACATGATTAGTCGCGTCTCACCGCTCGGACCGTGGACGATTCCGCCAGACAAGATCATCGCCAAAACTGATCCCGCCGCGGGCATCTTCGGTCCGGGGCACGGCTGCTTTTTGCATCCGCAGGGAAGGAACGACTGGTATTTTGTGCACCTCGAATACGGGCGCGGCAGCACGAACCGCCAGATTTACGCGCAGAAGATGGCGTTCAATCCCGACGGCACCATCCAGCCAATCAAGCTGACGAATCAAGGCGTCGGCGCACTGCGGCCGAACGTGGAGAAAACTCCAAATCTCGCTCTCGATCGCGTGGCTACAGCTTCCTCGACGAAGCCTGACGCCAAAGTGCCTACGAGGGATACGACGCTGGATCGCACCGAGACTTTTGCGCCCGCCATGGCTACGGACGACTCGAATGGCACCCGCTGGATGGCCGCCGACGGCGACGCCGCTCCTTGGTGGCAGATCGATCTTGGGCAACCGCGCTATGTCACGCGCACGGAAGCTTATTTCGTAAAGCCGGCCGCCGGTCACGCCTACAAACTCGAATGGTCGCTCGATGGCAAAAGCTGGCAACCCTACGGCGGCCACGCGGACATCATCTGCCGCTCTCCTCACTACGATGTCAGAGCCGTGCGCGCTCGCTACTTAAAACTGACCATCTTGCAAGGCATGCCAGGCCTTTGGGAATTCCGCGTCTATTGAAACGACTTAGGAAATAGAAAACGTCGCACGGTTCGCGGAGCATCAGCTTGTATTATTCGTGAGCAGCGAATTAGTGTGATGCTGCAAATATGAAAACCCCCTTTGCTCTGGCTGCCGGCTATCTGCTGAGCGCAAGCTTGCTCGCTCAAATGTCTGCTTCGCAAAACCCCTCGATGCTGCCCGGACGCAACCCGCATTCTGCAAATCCGATCCTGCCTGGTTACTATGCCGACCCATCCATCGTGCAGGATGGCGGCAAGAATTACATCTATGCTACCCTTGATCCATGGGGCGGCGCGACGCTTGGCTGCTGGGAATCGGGCGATTTTAAAAACTGGACTTATCGTGTGCTAAACTGGCCGACCAAAGCCGCGTGCACCAGCCATACTTCAAAGGGCGCGATGGTTTGGGCGCCTTCGGTCGTGCGCGGACCGGATGGAAAATTCCACATGGCGGTTTCCGTAGGTAATGAAGTCTGGATCGGTGTGTCGGATCACCCGCTCGGCCCCTGGCATAATGCTCTTGGCGATCGTCCGCTCATTCCTTCGGACTACAAGCCCGGCTTTCACATGATTGATGCAGAACTGTTCGTCGACGATGATGGTGTGAGCTATCTTTATTGGGGGTCGGGACTCCACTGGGTAAACGGACATTGCTTTGTCGTTAAACTAAAACCTGATTTGGCGGGCTTCGATGGTGAGGCAAGGGACGTGACTCCGGCTAACTACTTTGAAGCGCCTTTTATGGCTAAACGAAATGGCCGCTACTTTTTGATGTATTCCTCCGGCAATACGACCAAGGAGACTTATCAAATTCATTACGCTGTCGGCGATTCACCATTCGGGCCTTTTACCGAACCGGATAACAGCCCCATCCTTGTTACTGATAAGGACAGCAATGTCATTAGCCCGGGCCATCATGCGGTATTCCGGCGCGATGGAGAGGACTACATTCTTTACCACCGGCACAGCATTCCTTTCGACCCGCATTTCGTCGGTCGACAGACGTGCGTCGATCGAATCGTATTCACTGACAACGGACGCATCGAAAAAGTAGCACCTACACATCAGGGCCCGCCATTGGTGCAAGGGCGCCGCGAAAGCCAGTCAGACGTTACCGCCGGAGCTATAGCGACAGCATCGAGCCATGCCAGTGAGTTTACCTCACCCGAGTGTGTGCTTGATGATAACTACGCAACCCGATGGAGTGCGGCAAAGGATGCACAGGGCGCGTGGCTTCAACTAGACTTGGGCAAAGTAAAGAAAGTGACCTCGCAGGAAATCCGTCCTGAATATGCGTGGAAGACCTATCGGTTTACTGTCGAGTCTTCGAACGACGGCAAAGAATGGAATACAGTTGCAGACTTTACTGCCACGCCGGCTACAGGCTCGCCAATTGTAATCCAAAAGCCGGTTACAGCGCGCTATCTCCGGCTCGTGTTTGCAAACGATATGAAAGGTTCGGATATCTCAGTATTCGAATGGCACGTTTACTAATCTGGTTATGTGCAAAACATGAGGTTCATCGCTCCGCTGGCTTTCGCGGTTGCCTGCGTCCTATTGCCTCATGCAATAAGTGCATCGGAAAATACGCCGCCGGCACAACAGTCCATTGGCGGCTCGAAACTGGAAGACTGGAAAGGTGTCGAGGTTACCGGCGACAGTGCAAAACTGAAACTGCCGGGTGAGGCAACCTATATCGTTCCAGACTCTCAAAAAGGAGGATTAAATGCGCTTGGCTGGTATGGCCTGCGATTCGAGGCGAAGCTGGATAACGAAGCCGCACCGGTTCTTCTCGATGTAACGCTACAACGACCACCAACACCGCCGGGCGAGCGACAGGATGTCGCCGCATCGACTAAAGCATCGCTGCAGCTATCAGGAAAAGAATGGCAGACTTTGACGCTTCCATTTGCCGCCTTTGACTATAACCGCGGACAGACGTTTGTTCTGACTGGTCTTAGAAAGATCACATTCAGCGCGCATGACCATGATAGGCCGGACACGATTGAACTACGCAACATTCGACTGGTGCGCGGCAACGTGATTAACCTTGGCTCTGAAATACAGTCACAACCTGCCGATGCCGATCGCGCAGTAACCTACACGGTCGACGTGATGAACTGCGCGGATTCGCCGCAGGTAGTCGCATTGTCTTTCGAACATAGTGGATGGGAGGGAATGCATGCCGAAGTTCAGCCGGAGAGCTTATCGCTGGCTCCAGGTGCGAGCGGAGAGGCGAAGGTGAATGTCACCGCGCCGGGTTGGCTGCCTGCGGGTGCGCAGGAAACGCAGATGCTAGTAGCTACTCCGCAAGCCGAGCCCACGGCTGCCGAAAAGCTGCCACTGATCACAGTGCGGCGTGTGCCGTTTCCATTCTTAGCTCACACAGCTGCGGAATGGGATGAGGTAAAGAAAAACGCGGAGACTTATGACTGGGCTAAAGCCGAGTTGCGGGACATGGTTAGACATGCCGATGCGTTTACCGTCCCGCAGCCGCGTCCCCCAGAGGCAAATGGAGTTTTTCAGAGCTATATCGAGCGTGACCTTTGGCCGTGTGCCGTTGCGTGGAAACTAACCGGCGAGCGCCGTTTTGCCGAAAAGATAGCCCTATTCCTGCTGCGACTATCCGATCCAAAAACTGGCTATCCCACCAAGCAACTCGCAAACAGCGCGGATATGCCGCAGGAAGGAGCGCTGTGGGAGGTGGCTGCATGGAGTTACGAATTGATTTGCGATACAGATATCCTTAGCCGCGAAGATAAGCTGCAGATCGAGAAAAGCTTTCGCCGGTATGTCGATTGGAACATCGGCGGACTTGGGAATGGCGGCATTTCCAACTGGACGGTATTCAACCTTTGTCCCGGTGCAGAGTGTGCGCTGCTGCTTCACGACATGGTTCGCTTCAACCAGCTCATGAACGGTCCATGCGGCATCATCGATCATCTTCGCTACGGAATGATGGATGACGGCTGGTGGTATGAGATGGCGCTTAGCTATAATCTCAATGTTGCACAAGCTTTCACCAGCCTGGGGCTGGCGACGCGTGCGTTCGGGATAGATTTTCTTAACGCGAGATATCCGGTCGCTACGACACACATTGTAGGTTTGCGACCTTTCGAGTTTCAAAGCTACAAAGGAATGGCATTCGGCAAGTATGGACCGGTAAAGGACAATAGCATCTGGCTTAAAAAGATGTGGGATGGAATTGTAAACTATCCCGACTATCGCAGCATCATGTTTGGAATCGGGGATGGCCATGAACAGGAAGTCGGCGGACCACATTTCGACAAAGCATATTACGCGTTTCACGATCCGGCTTACGCGACGATCATCAAGCAAGGTGGCAAGCGCGATCTTCTTTATGCCGTGCCGGAGCTGCCTGCGGTTACGCCTCGCACTTACTCCGTTTCCACGCATTCGGATGACGCAGGCATCGCAGTGCTGCGCTCGCAGACTGCCGGTCGCGAACAGCGCGAGCAGATACAGGCTTCGTTTAAATTCGGAACTCACGGCAGCTACCACGGGCACTTTGACCGGATAGCTCTGAATTCCTTGATGCGATACGGGCGTAGTTTTTATAACCCGGAGACGTCATGGTTTGGATACGGAAGCTATATGTATAAGTGGTGGGTGCAGGTATCGCTTTCGCATAACATGGTGGTAGTCGATGATAAGATGCAGGAGCCGCAGGAGTGCACGCCTTTGCTCTATTATAGCGGCACCATGATCCAGACTGTCGCTGCCGAGACGAATGCGCGCTGGTCAAACCCTCCCTATTTTGGCGGCTATGATCAAATCGAGGAAGTGCGCAAGGGCGACAAACCTTACGTTTCGATCCCGGATAAGCACCCGATACCCGGTGAGGTTACCGGATATACAGAGCCGGTTCGTCAGCGCCGTATTGTTATCGTGACGGATGATTATATCGTTCTCGCGGACTATTTGCAGGGCAGGGTCGAACATACCTTTGAAAACCTCCTGCAGCTTCGCGGAGCCATGCTTAGTGGAACAGCGCAGCCTTCGCGCCACGATGCACAACTCAATCCCGATCCACTCGGCAGTGGGCAGTTCATTACCAATGTAGATCGTTATGCCATTACAGCGCCGGCATTAGTTCATTCCATTCATCGCTTTGGCGACATGGCTGCGCTGCTGTTATCGGGAAACAAACAAAACTGGGAGACAGGCGGAGCTGGTTCCTTGTCGGTGGCGGGTATCTTACAAATCAACGAGCATATTCTTTGGCCGCAAAAGGCGAGCCTTGCGATAGGCGACTACGCCGAGAACTGGAAAGTATACAAAAAGCTTAGCTATGAAGTCACCGCCGATGATCAGGTTCTTGCGTCAGGCACTTTTGGAGCATGGATGCTCGGCAGCGGCAAAGTGGATGTGCCATTGGCCGGCGCGAAGCTGCTGCGACTGAATACGCGGACACAGCCGGAACGCGATGCACGGAATACCATCTTTTGGGGTAATCCGGCAATCGTTACCGCCGATGGCAAGGAGCTGCCGCTATCCAAACTAAAGCTATCGAGCAGTAACATCATTCCCGCGCCGGAACCGAACCTCGACTATGAAAAAGGACCGGTTCGCATCGCAGGCGTTGCATACGGACAGTCGGTTGCTGCAGAGCCGGAAGATACTGCTAATGCCGGCACCGTCACGATAGATCTCTCCGGCGTAAAGGCAGTGCGCTTCAAAGCTACGATCGGCGGCGACTGGCCGGTAGGGAACGAAGAACAACTGCGCAAGACTATCGCCGTGCAATCAACCGGCAAAGAAGCGCACTTTCTTACCTTGCTCGAGCCTTTTGAAAAGGAACCGATCGTAAAGAACGCATCGGCAACTGCAGCTGATAAGCTACGGGTGGAGCTAACCGATGGACGCGTGCAGGAAATCGCAGTCGAAAATCTCGCAAGCGATCGCAACAATGTCATCGTTCACATTTCGGAAACGAAGGACGGCAAGTCTATCCGCAGCGAACAGACCAACGTCGCGCGATAGCGGAATACGCGGCTGGTTGCGATCGTGTGTGCAGCGATTGCCTGTCGGCATCGATAAGCGGATTGCCGGGACGGCACTGTTTTATCTGGAAAGACTGATAACTCCGCGCCCTCAAGCGTCCGCTGACTCCTTGCAGGCGAAGGAGGAACACACGTTCGATAACCTATTGCATTTGCGAGGCGGGAAACCGGCGATGAACGAAGCCGCTTTTTCGATGTCAGGAATGGCGTCTCCCGATGGGGGGCGACGATTCCTGACGTGGAAAATGTCGTCCGCCGCTTTCCGGGCTGCTTTCCCGACGTGGGAAATCGCGTCCGGAAGTCTCCGGCTCGCATTCCGGACGTCGGAAATCGCAGCCGGAACGTTCCGGCCTGCTTTCCGGACATGAAAAATGCGTGCCGACGCGTTCCGGCGTGAATTCCTGGCATGGGAAATGACGGCGGGAACGTTCCGGCGACCATTTCTGACGTGGAAAATGGCCGGCGGAAGCTTCCGGCGGGCATTCCGGACATGGAAAAAGCTGCGGGGAATTCTCCGGCTGCCTTTCCGGACGCGCCGAAAGGGCAAATGTTCCACCGTCGCACAGGCCGAAACATGCATGAACGAGACAGGGAAAATGCGGCTACAAACATTGAGCAGCAAAATATCTTCCCACGATGGATTCGTATCAACGAGGAACTGTTTGAAGGAGGAGTTTATCAATGCGAGTTTCTAACTGCGCCACAAAAAGCGCATTCCAGTTTCACCCCCTATTCACTCACCCCTATGAAATCCTTCCAAGCTGCCAAATTTCTCGTCCTCAGCGTCTCTCTTTCAGTCGCTGGCCTATTAGCGTCCGCGCAGGCGACCACCTACACTTGGACACAAGCTGGAGGAGTAACGAGCCAGTCATGGAGCCTGGATACTAATTGGTCACCAAACACAACGACGGGCGGGGTGGATACTGCAGGAGACATCGCGATTATCAACACCAACATCACCGGGACCCAGACGATCAGCCTTTTCAATACAGGCGATGCAGGGGACGCGACGAAAACGGTTGGTCGCCTCGATTTCGGTGATACGAATAGCACTTCACCATTCATTATCCAGGCTGGCAGCGGCGGAGGCGTTCTAAACTTTGACAACAGCGGCAATGGTGCGCAACTCAATCGCCTTTCCACCGGCTCGGCAAGCGATTCAATCACGGCCAACGTCACGTTGTCTGATAACCTGACGATCAGTAACGCATCGAGTGCAAATACGACGCTAATATCCGGTAGTATCACTGCCGCGACGGCTGGAACAAAAACAATCATTAACTCGGGCACAGGCACAGGCACGGTCACTCTTAGCGGCATCATTGGTAACGGCACTGGCACGGTGGCGATCACTCAAAACAGCGTGAATGGCACCTTGGCGTTGTCGAATGCGAATACATTTAGCGGTGGCGTGGCGATCAGCGCGGGGACTGTATTGATTTCCAATGCCACAGCCTTGGGATCGGGCACTACTACCCTTGGTGCGACGGGATCATCGGCCGCGGCAACCTTAAACTCCGGGTCGAACCTAACTGCAGCCAATGCCATCACGGTTGCGTCCGGAGCCGGCACTCGAACGATCACCGGCTCAGGCGGAGGGGGAGCCTTTATTCTCAGCGGCACAGTCACGCTGAACAATACATTGATCCTCAACTCTACGAGCACTAGTGGGATTCGAATGAATGGAGTTATCGGTGAGGGCACCGCCGGCATGGGAATAATCATCAATAGCACCACCACCACCAATAACCGCTTGGCTGGAGCGAACACATTCACCGGTGGCGTCACGGTTCAACAAGGCACACTGGAACTGACGAACAACTCGGGTGCGGGCACGGGCACGATCACGCTCGGCAACACGTCAGGGAGCGCCAACACGCAAATTACAGGCAATACCAGCAGCCTTAGTGTTTCCAATGCCATCACCGTTGCGTCAGGCAATTCAGGCACCGCCACAATTAGCAATGCCAGTGGCAGCGAAACCTTCAGCGGCGCAGTTGCGTTGAATCACGACCTTATTCTCAATAACACGACCACCGGCACACTCACTCTCTCGGGGTCGATCACGGGTTCGTCCGCAATTAACATCGTTGCTACAAACACAGGCGCGGTTCAGCTCTCGAATACTGCCAATACGATCACTGGCGGTATCACGATCAAGCAAGGCGCGCTCGCCCAGACCGGCGCCGCGGGTGCGCTCGGGACGGGGACAATTACCTTGGGCGACGGTTCAAGCGCCAATGCGGCCACGCTCCAGGGCAATGGCGTTTCCAATTCCAATGCCATCACCGTCGCCAGCGGTGGATCGGGCACTTATACGATCCTGGATTCTGGCGGTAGCGACTTCACGCTCTCCGGCGCGATCGCTCTCAACAACGCGCTTACCTTCAAGACCGGTAACGGCGGCGCAATTTTTGAAAACGGTGTCATCACTGGCTCGTCGGCGATTACCATTGACGCTCAAAACGGCGGGACGCCGAAGTTTGTCTCATTCGGCGCAGATAGTTCCAGCACCTACACGGGTAATATCACAGTCCAGAACAAGGGAGTCTTGAAGTTTGGAATCAACAACGCCATCGGCACTTCTACTGCTATTACCTTGGATGCCACATCATCCATCGACGCAGGTGGCAAGACCATGACCTTCGCAGGTCTAAATGGTGTCGCCGGAAGCATCGTGCTTAATAACGGCGGCAGCCTGACCTTGGGTGGCACTGGGACTTACAGCTTTGCCGGCGTGATTCAAAACGGCGGAAGTTTGATCAAGAACGGTTCCGGCACCCAGACGCTTTCCGGCACGAACACCTATAGCGGCGGAACGACGGTCAATGCCGGCACACTTACGCTCGGCAGTGCATCGGCGCTGGGTTCGACAACAGCGGCCATTGCGGTCAATGGCGGCACTCTGGATCTTGGCGCGTTTAGCGTCACGACCGGCGCTGCGACGCTGGGTGGCACTATTCAAAATGGCACGCTGACTTCGACTTCCTTTGCTGGCACCGGCGGCACTGAAGCCTCGACAGCAATCCTCTCGGGCACCGGCGCTTTCACCCAGACCAGCAACACCACGACATTGAATGGCGCGAATACCTACACCGGTGCAACGAATATCAACGGTGGCACGCTGAAACTCGGCGGCACCAGCGCATTGAGCACGAGCACGGTGACTGTCAATGGCGGCACACTCGACTTCAACGGCAACAACATTTCCAACACACTTTCTGTTTCCGGAAGTGCCGGCGGCACCGGTGCGCTCATCAATAGCAACACGAGCACCGCAGCGACACTGAACTCTGAAATCACCAACGGCGCGAGCTTCACGGTCGGCGGTGCGGGGAACCTCACGCTCCAGCGCGCTCGCAGCGGAGGTAGTATCTTCACTATCACGAAAGTCGGCTCCGGCACGCTGACGCTCGGTAATGCCAATACTACCACCCACATGAATCTTCTGGCGGTTGACGTGGAGTCAGCCAGCACGGTGAACTTTGGCGTTACCAGCGGCAATTTTCTCGTGGCTGATCGTGGTCTGAAAATCAATGCCGGGGGAACTGTTCGTTACACCGGTAACAGCACAAACTTCGTGGGGGATAACCAGGAAGTCATTGTCAGCAATGGCACCTTCGACATGAACGGCGTTAGCGACACCATCGGCAAGCTCACCATTGGCGATGGCACTAACAATGGCGTGATTAACGGCTCCGGTAGCACACTGACAACAGGCACATCTTATCAGGCATTCGCGCAGGGTGGCAGTTCGCTGACCGGTTCGATCGAAGCGATGAGCGGCACGGTCAATGTGAACCTTGCCGGTGCAGCCACTCTCAACAAAACGACCTCAGGCACAGTGACACTCAATGGTGGCGGAACGTGGACTGGCGCAACAAACATCAACGCAGGAACTCTGGCTGTCGGCGCGTTCGGCGGCATCAGCGGCAGCCCGACGATCACGGTCGCTAGCGGTGCGACCTTTGATACCACTGCGAAAGGGACATCGGGATTCAATGTGTTAAGCACGCAGACCTTGACCGCAAACGGATTGGTTAATGGCGCTCTGAATGTAGCCGGCAATCTCGCCGGCTCCGGCACAACGGGCGCAGTCGTGCTTAGCGGAACGATTTCCGGCAGCCTTACGATCAGTGGGAGTGCAACCATCAATAGCGGCGCGACCGCCGCAGCGGCTGCGTTCAACGGTGACGTGAAGAACAACGGCACCGTTACCAGCAGTGTTACGATCCAGAACGGCAAGACCGCGAGCGGCACTGGCACTTTCGCCGGCGGCCTCACTGCGGCATCCGGCGGAACGGTTGCGCCGGGTAACAGCACAGGCATCATCAATACCGGTGACTTCAACCTGCAAAGTGGTGCGCATCTTTCCATCGAGATCGGCAGCACGACCGCCGGTTTCAACACGAATGGTTCCGATGGCTATGACCAGGTGAACGTCACCGGCGGAGTTACGCTCGCGGGGGATCTCACCGGTTCGCTGATCAATGGCTTTGGCTCCTCGATCCATGTTTCCGATACGGCGAATCCTCTAAATGGCGATGTGTTTTACATCATCATTAACGATGGTGCTGATGCAGTCAGCGGCGCATTTAGCAACCAGGTCGTCGGTGGCACGAGCTACTCGGGAGGCTTCAACACCATCAGTGTTGGCGGACAGGAATTCGCGATCAACTACCAGGCCGATGCGGCAACCGGCGGAAGCGCCGGCTTTAACACGACGAGCGGAAACGACGTCGCGCTGATGGCAATTCCCGAGCCGGGCACCTATGCGATGGTGGCCAGCGGCGCCGGGATGCTTGCCTTTTATCGCAGAATGCGTCGCCGCTTGTAAGATATTCATTTCCGTGTGGCCGTTTTGGGGCGGCTGCAGAGACACGGAAATCTGATAAGTCGCCGTGGCGTTCGGGGGAACGTCACGGCGACGCTTTTTTTGGAATGCAGGAGGAGTTCAGTTGGCCTAAAATAGTCTATTTCCCTGATGGCAATCCGGTATGTTGTTGTGCTGAAGTTGATCCTCCCATGCCAGAACTGACTCGTCGTGATTTCGTAAAAAATGCCGCGCTGGCTGCTGCGGCACTGAATGTATCAACAAGACTAAAGGCAAGCGATAAGCCGGAACCGGAGAGTTCCAGCAGGATTGCTTTGCACTGGCTGGAAGAGACTCCATCGCGCTTTGCGGGCGCTACGTGTGGAGTGCCATGGCAGCGAGGTTCAATCAAGGCAGGGCAGGCGTTTGCATTACAGGACGAAAAAGGAGAGGCTATTCCGCTGCAAAGCTGGCCGCTCGCATATTGGCCGGATGGTTCGCTGAAATGGAGCGCGCACGCGATCGACTTAGAAAAAAGCATTCCTGAGAAGCTATACCTTTCCCCGGGAATCCCTGTCGCGCCGTCGAAAGGTATAACAGTAAATGAGTCGCCGGATAGAGTTGAAATCGATACCGGTGTTATCCGCTGTCGAATAGCGAAGCGAGGTGGAGTAATCATTGAATCAATAACACGCGAAGGCCGCGAATTAGTGCGCAATGGAGCGCTCGTGTGTTTGCGGCAACCACACGCGCAAGGTGAAAGCGCAACCATTGAGCAGGAGCGTTTCATTGGTGAAACCAGCGCGGTTACGGTCGAGCAGAAAGGTCCGGTGCGTGCTGTGGTTAAGCTCGAGGGGAAGCATAAAAGTGAAGCAGGACGGACATGGTTGCCGTTTGTGCTCAGGCTTTACTTCTGTGCCGGAACTGAAGCTTTCCGCATCATGCACACGATCATCTACGATGGAAATCCCGAGCAGGATTTCATTCGAGGGTTAGGTCTTACTTTTTCAGTGGCGATGCAAGGCGAACTTTACGATCGGCATATTCGTTTTGCAGGTGAGGGGAATGGCTTATGGGCCGAAGCTACGAGAACACTTACAGGACTGCGGCGCGACCCGGGAAAAGCTTTCCGCGATGCGCAGACAGCCGGTCAAGTCTGCCCGCCGATCGAGCAGATGCCGGAATCCGTTCGGGATAAGCTGCAGTATGTTCCAGCGTTCGGAGACTTTTTCCTATATCAACCCACAGCGGATTCATTTGAAATACGCAAGCGAACGAAGGAAGGATGGACATGGCTCAATTCTGCGTTTGGAAAACGCGCAGCCGGCCTCGGCTTTGTCGGCAGCCCTACTGGAGGGGTAGCTTTTGGTATTCGCAATTTTTGGCAGAGCTATCCAGGTGGATTGGACATTCGAGGCGCTACCGGCGATGCGGCGCGAGTCACCCTCTGGCTTTGGTCGCCCGAGTCACGCCCGATGGATATGCGCTTCTATCATGACGAAATGGGCATGGACACTTACGAAAAACAAACGGCAGGGCTGGATATTACTTATGAGGACTACGAGCCGGGCTTTGGCACCGCAGTCGGTGTGGCACGCACCAGTGAAATGATGGTCTGGGCTCTTCCGGCCACGCCTTCGCACGAAACACTGGTGGAATTGGCAGGATTGCTGAATAAGCCGCCTATGTTGGTTTGTGATGCTGCTTACTATAATTCGACGAATATCTTTGGCAAACTATGGGCGCCGCTCGATCATGCGTCGCCTGCCAGGAAGCAGATCACAGATGATTTGGATTGGTATTTCGATTTCTACAAAAAGGAAGTCGAGCAGCGCCACTGGTATGGCTTCTGGAACTACGGCGATGTGATGCATACCTATGATGCGGATCGTCACGTCTGGAGATACGACGTCGGTGGCTTTGCATGGGATAATTCCGAGTTATCGACAGACCTATGGATATGGTATTATTTCCTTTGCTCCGGACGCGCCGATGTTTTTCGCATGGCGGAAGCATTGACCCGACACACCGGCGAAGTGGACGTCTATCATGCGGGCAGATTCGCCGGGCTGGGAACGCGTCACGGTGTAGTGCATTGGGGCGATAGCGCAAAGCAACTGCGCATCAGCACCGCGATGAATCGCCGCTTTTACTACTATCTTACAGCGGACGAGCGTGTGGGTGATTTGTTGCATGAGTTGGTAGATGCGGATCGCAAGCTTGTCGAAGTGGACCCGAGTCGAAAGATTCGAAAGCAAAACAATAACGGACATCCCGCGCATATTAACTTCGGCACAGATTGGGGCTCGCTTGCGGGCGCATGGCTGACGGAATGGGAACGCACGGGCAATACTCATTATCGAGACAAGATAGTCGCCGGCATGAAATCGATTGCGAACGCGCCTAGGCGCTGGTTCTCCGGCGCAGGCAGCTATGAGCCGGATAGCGGCACTATCTATGCCGACAATAATCAGATCGATGTATCGCATCTCAGTTCTGTGTTCGGACTGGTCGAAGTTAATGCCGAACTATTGCAATTACTCGATGTGCCGGAGTTCGAGCGCGCGTGGATAGAATATTGCGTGCTTTACAACGCGAGCCCTGAAGAGCAGGCGAAAGCGCTCGGTGAGCCATTGAAGAATCTCAATTTGCAACAAGGACATTCGCGGCTGACAGCGTTTGCCGCACGACACAACAATGATGCGAAACTTGCAGCGCGCGCGTGGAGCGAGTTCTTTGCGGGTAAAGCTGGACTTCGTCCGCCGTCCAGGCCCTTGAAGACGGAATATATCGAAGGTCCGAATGTGTTAAATCCAGTCGATGAAGCTCCATGGATTTCGACGAATGCAGTTGCTCAATGGGGCCTCGCCGCGATAGAAAATTTGGCGCTGATAGGCGATCAGCTTCCGAGCCAGTAATCAATTATGACAAAAGATGGAATGAACTATCTGCCGCCGATGCGACCGGAGCCGGTGGTGAAGCGCGGAGAGTTTTGCTTCGCGGCGTCGCATTTCGATCACGGCCATATCTATGCGCAAGTGCGCGGGCTGGTGAATGCAGGCGGGATCTGCCGCTATATCTTTGAGTCCGATGAGAAAAAGGTCGAGCCTTTCAAAGACCTCATCCAGGAAGGCACGAAGTGTGTGCACTCTTTTGATGAGATACTCAATGACCCGGAAGTGCAGTTAGTCACAGCGGCTGCGATTCCGAATGAGCGCGCACAGTTAGGAATGCGCGTGCTGGATGCAGGCAAGGATTATTTTACGGACAAGTCGCCTTTTACAACGCTCGCTCAGCTCTCCGAAGTTCGTAAGAAAATCACCGAAACTCGCCGTAAATACATGGTTTTTTACTCCGAGCGGCTTTGTTGCGAGTCGGCATGGCAGGCGGGTGAATTGATCAAGCAAGGAACTATTGGCCGGGTGCTGCAAGTCTTGAATCTGGCTCCGCATAACCTGGCTGCGCAAACACGTCCGGAATGGTTTTTTCGCAAGCAAGGTTATGGTGGAATTTTAACCGACATCGGCTCGCACCAGTTTGAGCAGTTTCTGACCTATGCAGATGCTTGCGATGCAACAATCAATTTTGCGCGCGTCGCTAACTATGGTAACCCAAGCTATCCAGAGTTCGAGGACTTCGGCGAAGCTTCGCTTACTTTGAATACCGGCGCTTCGGCCTATTGCCGTCTCGATTGGTTTAACCCAAAAGCCTCGCGGACGTGGGGGGATGGGCGTTGTTTTGTTTTAGGCGACAAAGGTTACATGGAATTGCGCAAGTATGTGGATGTAACCCGCGAAGACGAAGGCGACAAAATTTTCCTTGTAAACGATGAGGTGGAAACTGAAATCGCTTGTTCGGGCAAAGTGGGCTTTCCTTTCTTCGGCAAACTCATTCTCGACGTGCTAAACCGCACTGAGCATGCGATGACGCAGGAACATGCGCTGAAAGCTGCAGAGTTATCGATGAAAGCTCAGGCGTTCGCGGACAGTGCGCGTTAGATTAAGGCGAGGCTAAGGCGAAACCTTGATGCGATAGAAACGTTTGGTGCCCGATGCGCCGCCGCTGTCGGTAAAGGTCAGCACGGAACCATTGCCTGCTTGTGCCGAGTCAATGTCCTGCCATGTGCCGCCTATCAAAACATCGGCGCGTTGCAACTGGTAGTTATGGCCGGTGTAGGACTGGATGGTAGCCTGAAAGGTTGCACCACTTAGGGAGGTGCTTTTCAAGGCCAAGGAGCTTGAATCAATCACGACACCATTATTGACAAGGTTTGGCGGCAACCCGCCTGCGCCGGTTAAGAGATCGAGCACTCCGTTGTTCACGAATGCGCCGGTTGCGACAAGTGCCGTTCCGCCGGTGAGGCGCATGGTGCCGTTGTTCACTACGTCGCCTGTGACCAAAAGCTGGCCACCCTGACTGCACGTGATCGTGCTGTTGTTAGTTAGATCGCTATTAATCGTGCCGCGACCGGTGAGCGTCGCGTTCGCATCGATATTCACCGTATCAGCGCTAATCGTGCCTCCTGCGAGATTGAGCGTCGCGCCGGCGTTCACACCAACCGCAGCGCCACAACCCATCGAGCCGCTGATCTTCAGCGTGCCTTGTTCGACCGTGGTCCCGCCATTCCAACTGCACGCTCCACTTAACGTCCATATGCCATCGCCCGTCTTGGTAAAGCTCGTTGTGGTGCTGCTATTTTGCTCCTGAATTGTTCCGGCAAAGGTTACTTCATTTCCAGCAAGCGTCTTTCCACCAATGCGATAGGTGAAGTTGCGTCCACCTGTAGGGCCACCTTCCAGCACTGAAAGCGCGGTGCCGGCTAGTTCTCCTATTTCGATGGTAGTGCCTGCACCTTGAGCAAGGGTGCCGACATAATACGCCCAGACTCTATCGCCCAGGTTGACCGTCGCCAGCGGAAACCCTGGAAAGCTGTAGTTCGTTCCCATTCGCAAATCGCCGCCATCGTTATCGGTGATGACATTAATCGTGCCGGTAAATGCAGACCAATCCGAGTAGAGAGTCGTTCGAATATAGGGCACGAAGAAATTAAAAGTGCCGTCGCCGGAAAGCGTGCCGTAAAGGTCACATCGCGCATCGGCGTTAAGTCTGCCGGTTTGCCCTGCCGGGATGACCATGTTGTAGGTTGCGGAATTAAACGTAGTCGCATTCGAAAACATGGAAAGAGTGCCGCTATTAAAGATAATGCTTCCCGTTCCTAATCCGTATGCATTTGCGGTATCGTTCGCTAATATGATGGCACTGCCGGCATTGATAGTCGTGCCGCCGGAGTAGCTGTTGCTGCCGCTGATAGTAAGCAGGCCTGCACCGGACTTAATGAGTTGTCCGTTGCCGGTAATAGAACCAGCGCCGTTAAAAGTATAGCTAGTTGTGTTGTTATTGATGGTAATAATTCGGGGTGCGACGGCGCTTCCGATATTTACGGTATTTGCCGTTGAGGTATCATTGAAAGTAACGATGTCGTTATTAAAGAACGTTGCTGTCGGCCCGCCTGACCAATTGGCCGTGGATTGTGTGTCCCATGTGCCGCCGTTGTTAGTTCCCGTCCACACGAGCGCTGCTGTGTTGCCGATGACAGTGAGACGGACGTAGGACGGATTCGATCCTGCTGAGGCGCGTGAAAGAGTAAAGGTTTGACGCGTATCGGTTGGGAGATTGTGTGTAAGGCCGACGTTGCTCGCGGTGCTATTAGTAGCTCCAGTAATAAGGTCATAGGTGCCGGAGGTCAGCACTCCCTGTAGCAGTAGAAATTGAAAATACTGTGTCCCACTTAGCGCGAGCGTCCCGCTGGTCATTGCAATCTTATCGTTCGCCCCGCTGGGCGATGAGGACATGTCGTAAAAAAGCGTATTGCCGTTCAGTGCCAGGTTGCCATTCACTGTCATCGTCGCACCTGTAAAAGGAATCGTGCCGGGCGAAAGCGTGGCACCCGCACTGGCAGTAAGATTTCCACCGATTATGCCGGCACCGCCTAGAAATGCGCCACTGGCGACGGTGACTGGCGTAGTGCCCAGCGCGCCATCGACCAGCAGCCAACCAGCGCTGACAGTTGTCGTGCCAGTGTAGCTGCTGCTGCCACTGAGAGTAAGCGTCCCGGTGCCAACCTTATTGATGTTCGTGATTCCGCCGGGGCCGCCGTTGGCGATGATGCCGGCAAAAGTCGTGTTCCTGTTTAGCGCGCCGATGTTATAAGTGCTCGCTGCGGTGAGGGTCTGGGTTCCTTGCAGCTGCGTCGCCGTGCCGGTGGCTTCGAGCGAGCCGATGTCAAATGCCGTGGCGCTGCCGTTGCGATTCATAAGTTGCGCGCTGCCGCTGCCGAGATTTATCGCTACCGATGGGCTGCCAAACATGGTGTTAGACGTGCCGCCATTCAGCCGCATCTTTACGTTGCCGCTTCCAAAATTGATCGTGCCGGTAAAACCGGTCCAGGTGCCCGAGACGCTCCACAGGTAGGACGAGGAGCCATTGATAGTTACCGCGCTTGATCCTGTCCAGTTGCCGGTTTCAGTGTGCTGCGAGCCGATCGTTATCGTGGCGGGTAGATTAAACTCCAGTGGGTTTGCAACGGACGCATTGCTTGCTGGGCTAAAGGTGGCATTCCCGCCGTTGAACGAAATCTTCGAACTGCCCGAAGCGCTCGCATTGTTAAATAACACCGAGCCATCCTCGATGCTGGCTGCGCCAAAACTATTCGCGCCGGTGTTATTAAGCGAAAGCAAGCCGCTGCCTCGCTTGGTCAGTGCGCCGCTGCTCGAGATGCTGCCCGTGCCGCTGAACGTATAGGTGCCGGTGGTGATTACGTCCATTGTCGATGGCGCAACCGTTTCGTTGACTGTCACGTTCGACTGCGCGCTGCCGGTTTGATCGAAGGTCACGCGGTCGCCTGCCGAGAAAGATACCGTCGTGCCGTCGGATGGGCGCAGCCAGTTTGTCGTAGCGGAATCCCATGCGCTACCGCTGCCTTTCCACGTAAGATCGCGAGGAAGGCCTGCATTCGTTACCACGATGCCGAAAGTCTGAGTCCATGAGCTGCCGGCCGCATCAGTCACGGCAAATTCAAAGCGTCCGCGCCCGGTATAGTTTAGTGTTGGAGTGAAGGTAGCGAGATAGCCGCCCGTTCCGCTCTGTGTGACAGTTCCTCCGATGACGTTCGCAATCGTGAAGACTGGCGATGAGGTAAAGCCGTTCGTATATTTCCGCAGATCAATCGTCAGCGAAGTAGGAGAGCCGCTCACGTTCTTCGGCACCGTGCCATGCGGAATCGATAGGTAATAGAGATATTCTTCAAGCCGCGTGTAGCCCGCAGGAGTGTTTGCGGGAAAGAAAGTCGTGCCGGTGAGGATCGTGCCGTTGTTTGCGAGCGCAGTCGCGTGATCATCTGCGCCTGCGTTCCAACCGAGCACAGTTTCATAGTAGTCCGGCATTCCATCGCGGTCGGTATCGGTAGGTGCAGCGGAACTCGACAACGTGCCGAAGCCGCTGTTACTCGCGCCGGTATCACTTTCTTTATGAATGCCGGTTTCGCCGCTATAGGACATGTGTGTTTGCGTGACGAGGCGGCTAAAAAGAATGGTATCCACTTCATCGCGCAATGTTCCAGTGTAACTCGTGTCCATTCGCAACGCGCCGGCGCTGGAGACTACCTTTTTGTAAGCGAGAAGGGGATCATCCGTCGTCACGGAGAGCGAGCCGGTATTCGCAAAGGGAGTCGTGTATTTGTAGTAACCCAGCGAGCCCGAGGCTGGCGCATCATTGCCGGCTGGATCGTAAGCCGTGCCTTCCACGATCGACCAGCCTTTGTCCGTGCCGTTAAGAATTCCATCGCCGTTGCTGTCGTGAAAGCAGTTGCTCAGGTAAAGCGAGAAGTTCGGTTTGTTATTCGTAGCCACAGTGCCTTTGACGAACGCCTTGGACTGCGTGTTGCCCGGTGGGGAAATGAAATACGAGCCGATGACATTCGCCTTGTAGTTCTCAACGCTGGTCGTGTCGCCCATGATGAAGCCGATGTCCCAGTCGTAGGTCACGTTGTTAATCCATTCCAGCAATCCTAACGGACGCGACTTCGGATTGCGCGTGTGATTGAAGGCCCAGAGATTGTGATGCGACGTAGCATGGCTTTGGTCCCACAAGCCGCCGCATGAATGAGTTTCCAGTCCCCACGCATTGAGAGACCATTGCAGTGTGAGGTTTTCCGGCGGACTGCTGAAGCTCGACATATTCTCATCGGTGCTGAACTCCATCGAGACGTGGTCGAGGATCGCATTCAGGCAGCCGCTATCGAGGTCCACGCAATCGCCGCCGGAGCCATAGTAACCCATGCGAAAACGAACATGGCGCACGACGACATCGTCGCCGGAAATGCGGAAGAAGTTGTTGTAAAAACCGATTCCGTCGCCCGGCGCGGTCTGGCCGGCGATGGTGACTTTCGATGCCGTCAAGCGCGTGCCATTTGAGCTGCTGGGAAAACGAATATAGCCGCTGACATCGAACACGATCGTGCGTCCTGCGCTCGGCACAGTGGCGATTGCGTCTGCGAAAGAGCCGGCGCCACTCGCATTGAGATTAGTGACGTGATAGACGTCGCCGTTGCGTCCGCCGACTGCGTAAGCGCCGTAACCTTCAGCGCCGGGAAAGGCCGGGATCGTTGCGGAATCGCCGGTGACGCAGAGGCTGATGAAAACAGCCAGCAGCAATAAAATCCGTGGCACGATCCTCGCGGACAAAAAGAAACCTGACAGGCTCGGGGGAGTCATCACTAATGAATCGTTTTTCGCAGACAAACTTAGCGAAAAAACTGCGGCAATATTGTGCAAGATACGCAATGCACTGTTACAGATACGGAAGCATCACTGCTCGCCCGTGCGTCCGTGCTCGTAAAGCTCTGCGATTTCCGCTGCATTCAAGGGCACCGAGAGAATCGCTAGTTCGTCGATGCGACCGAAAAAATTGCCGACGTTTGCACGGTCCGTTGGTTCATTATTTGCGAACGCACGCGTGCTGTTGCCGATCTCTAGCGGACCAAAGTGCAGCGGGGTTGGCAATCGCGCCAGTTCGCTGCCCGCATTTTTTCCGTCGAAATAATGCGTCACCGTCGAGCCATCGAACACCGTCGCCACGAGCCGCCACGAGCCGAGTGCGGAACGAAACAGCGGCGTCGAATGCACGTGGTGCCATTGTTCGCGCGCGCCACGAGCCGCGACGCGCGCACTCCAACCGAGCGAGCCATCGCGAAAGAGATACCAATTGGCTTCGCCGAGTTGCGCACGATCGTCCGCCATGACGAGGCTGTTTTCGCCGAACGGCAAACTGTCGGCGCGCACCCACGCAACTAACGTCATCGCGCGAAATTCGCCCGGCACCGCGAGCCGCACGCAATCGTCGCCGCGCTTAAACTCCAGCGCGCCTTTGCCCGGCCAGCGGCCCTGCGCCCATTCGCAACCAATGATCGAACCGTTTGTCTGCGACGCAGCGTTAACGGCACGGTTAACCAGCGTGTGATCTGCCTCGCCGTTATTTTCAAAGTCAAAATGCACGAGCATTCCCTTGTGACGGCTAAAAGCGGCGCTGCTTTCGCGCCACGCGGCGAGCCGAGCGCGAGCGTTGTCCTTGTCCAAAAGCGTGAGCTTTTCCTCCGTGAGAAACGCATCCGGATTCGCTGGAATTTGCTGTAATTGCGAA
Source organism: Spartobacteria bacterium (assembly GCA_021324395.1). Lineage (GTDB taxonomy): Bacteria > Verrucomicrobiota > Verrucomicrobiia > Chthoniobacterales > Chthoniobacteraceae > JAJPJG01. The sequence continues at coordinate 154,605 of JAJPJG010000038.1, forward strand.
CCATTCACGCGCACCGCATTGTTTTCTCGCAGCTCGGTTTTGACGCTTGCGGAAGTCTCAACGCCGACCGCGCCGCGAAAGACGTGCACCTCGGGCGAGCCGGTAAGGGGAATCGCGCAGCCGAATTGCGTGCCGTAGTCGATGACGGAAAAATCGCGCGCACGCACCTTGAAACCATGCGCCGGCTCCGGCACGGTTGCGACGAGTTTGCCGCTTTGCAGCGCGCAGGAATTGTCGGTGAGCAATTCAATTTCCGCCGGGCCTTCCACAACGACGCGTGCGCCGCGTGTGAACTCGATTTGCAACGCGCCGGCTTTTAATTTTAGCGAGCCGGCGTTGAGAACTTCGCCGTTTTGATGCGCAGGATTTTCATCGGCCCAAATCGCGCTCGATGCGTGGCTGAGCACGGCGATGCCTTTGGTTGGCGCTGGAAATTCAGCGGGCTCCAAATTGTTTTGCGACAAACGCAATCCGCCGATGAATCCGAGCATCACCAGCGCTGCGGCGGCGAGCGGTATCCACCAGCGCGCATTCGCGTGTGGAGTTGCTTGCGCATGCACCACGCGCGGCTTCGCGACGGCACGCGGTTGCGGCGCCGGCATCACGCGCAGATTCGGCGCGGTAGTCGCTGCCGCATCGCGGCGACCCCATTCCTCCTGTGCCAGCTGGCGCAGCGCGCCGTGCCAGCGCGCGAGTTCCCAAAACTGCTCACGCGCTGAAGCCGACTCGAGAAGCATTTGCTCGAGCTCCGCTTTTTCATCGGCGGAAAGGAGCTGATCGAAATAACGGTCGATCAAAATTTCCAGGCGTTCGCGGTTCATGTCGGCGATGCCTCCGCTGTGATTCGGCGAGTCACGCACTCGCGCAAAGCGACCCGCGCCCGCGCCAGCGCAACGTGAACGGCGTCGACCGTCCAGCCCATGACGCGCGCGATTTCCGGCGGACGATGCGCCTGCATGTAACGCAGCTCGATCGATTGCCGCGCTTTCGGCGCGAGTTGCTCGATGCATGTTTTCAAATAACGCAGCATCTCTTCGCCGTGCCACTCCTCGGCCGTTTCATGTGCGCAAAGCGCATTAATCACTTCCGGCACGAACCGTTCGTCGACCGGCGCGCTTTTATCCAAAAGCTGCAGTGTTTTATAGCGCGCTATGGTCCACGCCCACGCGCGAAAATTCGTCCCGCGCTCGAACGACTCCGCCTTCGCCGTCACCGTGAGGAACGTCTCCTGCACGACGTCATCGACGAGATTGAAGTTGCTCACGAGCGACAGCACAAAGCCGCGCAAAGCCGGCAGATACTGGACGAAAAGCGCCTGCACATGGGCGACGTGATCCTGGTCGGGCGAGGGCATTTTTCTAAAATCCGGCGGATACGACCAGACTTAGCATCGCCGCTGAAAAAACGAGGTTTTTCTATGCGTCCGGGATATCCGCCTCGACCAGCTTCGCCAAAAGCTCGAGCGATTCCTGCCAGCCGAGATAGCACGCCTCCGGCGGGATCATCGGCGGGATACCCGACTGCACGACGTGGAGTTCCGTCCCGCAAAAAACTTGCTTAAACGTGATCGTCGTCTCCATTTCGCCCTGCAAATTTGGATCGTCGAATTTGTCGGTGTGACGAATCCGCTCGTGCGGCGTTAACTCGAGATACTCCCCGCCAAAGCTCTCCGTTTTGCGCGTTCCAAAATTCGTGAACGACATACGAAAGCCCCCGCCGATCACTGCATTCATCTCGTGCACCTTACCCGTGAATCCGTGCGGCGGCAGCCATTTCGCCATCGCGTCGGGATCAAGAAACGCACGATAGACTTTCTCCGGCGCAGCGCGCAGGACACGGTGAAGCTGGATGGTGTTTGTGGACATGGTTTGGTTGTAATTACCCGAAACTGTATCGCGGTTCGTCAACTTTTTGTTTCTCGACCGTCCGTTTTGCTTGAAATGGTTAAGCAAAAGCCCTCTTGGATCGCACACCTTTGGTCACATGATCTCTTAACTCGAAAATGCTCTGCATACTTTTGCTCTTGGAGCTCGAGTGATGCCATCTAGTTTCGCGTCGCCTCCAACGCAGCGGCTTTAAGAATCGCCGTCCCGTTTTGATCGAGAGTTAAATGTCATCGCTGGACGCACCTTTTTTCGCGACGAGTCCGCGGAGTTTGCCCTGGATGAATGCGTCGATGTCTCCGTCCATCACAGCTTGCACGTTGCTGGTTTCGACGCCGGTGCGGTGGTCTTTGACCATCTGGTAAGGCTGGAAGACGTAGCTGCGGATCTGGTTGCCCCAGGCGATGTCGCCTTTCTCGCCGTATTGCCGCTCGATTTCGGCGCGCTTTTTGTCCTGCTCGAGCTGGTAAAGTTTCGCTTTGAGCATGCGCATCGCGAGGTCGCGGTTGCGGCCCTGGCTGCGCTCGGCCTGGCAGGCGACGACGATTCCGGTCGGCTTGTGGACGATGCGCACGGCGGTTTCGACTTTGTTCACGTTTTGTCCGCCTTTGCCGCCGCTGCGATAGGTGTCGAATTCGATGTCGGCGGGATTGATGTCGATCGGCTCGCTCTCGGGAATTTCCGGCACGACGTCGACGCTCGCAAAGCTGGTGTGGCGGCGCTTGTTTGCGTCGAACGGCGAGATACGCACGAGCCGGTGAACGCCGCGCTCGGTTTGGAGGTAGCCGTAGGCGTAGTCGCCTTGCACGAGAACGGTCGCCGACTTGATGCCGGCTTCGTCGCCGGTCTGAATGTCTATTGTTTGAATAGAGAAACCGCTGCGTTCCATCCAGCGCTGATACATGCGCAAGAGCATGTCGGCCCAATCGCACGACTCCGTGCCGCCCGCGCCGGAGTGGATGATTAAAAATGCGTTCGAGCGATCCTGCTCTCCGCCGAGCAGGCTCTGCATTTCGATATTCTCAAGCTGTTTAACGACTGCCGTGTGCTCTTTTTCCAGATCGGCAACAGCGGCCGTCTGCTGTGCCGGGTCGGTCTCCTCCTCGGCGAGCGATTTCAGCACTTCGAGATCCTCAATCGCGCGCTCGATCGCGAGCAGGGGATTGATTTTGCTTCGCAGTCTCGACACCTGCTCGACCTGCTGCTGCGCGCGATCTTTGTTCGACCAAAAATCGGGCGCGGCCATCGCCTCATCGAGTTCGCTTAGCTGCTGCTGGAGTTTCGGCAGGTCAAAGATACCTCCGCAGCTCGCCGACGCGGTTTTTCAACGCTTGTGTGTCGATGGCTTGGAGGTCGATGGACATGGCGGAAAAATATCGTTCGCTCGGAAAGCGTCAACGCGTTTACTCGTCGTCGGGCTTGCCGCGCGCGCCCTCGAGCAAGTCGCAGATGCCGCGCTTTTTTGCCGCTGCGACAAAATCGAAATAATCACGCGCTTCACTGCTCCATTCACGTTCGCGCGCGCGATCGAGCGCCTGCGCTACGTTCAGTCCGCTTTTGTATAACAGCTTGAACGCATCCTTGATTTCCTGCCGCTGCTCCGAGTTGAAGCCCGCGCGGCGCAAGCCGATCACATTTAAGCCTGCGACCGTATTTCGCTCGGCCGCGAGCATGAATGGCGGGATGTCTTTGCTGAACGCGCTGTTGCCTTGCACGATGGCGAGGCGGCCGACGCGGATGTGCTGGTGAAATGCCGAGCCGCCGCCGATGAAGACGCGATCCTGCACTTCGACGTGGCCGCCGAGCAGCGCGTTGTTGGCGATGATCACGTTATTCCCGACGCGAACTTCATGCGCGAGATGCGCGCCGGCCATGAGGAAATTGTCGTTGCCGATGCGCGTCTCGCCGCCGTCGGCGGTCGCGCGATGAATCGTGCAGTATTCGCGAATCGTGTTGTTGTCGCCGATCACAACCGCACTTTTGCGCTCCGGCTTGAAAGAAAGATCCTGCGGCCATCCTCCGATGATTGCGCCGTAACCGATGCGGTTATTTTTTCCGATGCGCACATCGCCGCTCAAAACCGCGTGCGCTTGAATCACACAGCCTTCGTCGATGAAAGCCGCGCTCTCGATGCAAACGTAAGGGCCGATCTGGACGCTTTCGGCGATTTGCGCGCCGGGATGGATGATGGCGGTGGGATGGATATTCACGCGAACCCGCACGATTAAAGCACGCCGGCTTCCTTGAACGAGAAATAAGGCGCGCGCTTCTCGTGCGGTGCGCCGATGATGATGTGGTCGAGCAGATTGATCTGCAAAAGCTGCGCGGCTTCCGCAAGGCGGCGCGTGAGGCGATGATCCGCTTCGCTCGGCGAGGGATCGCCTGACGGATGATTGTGCACGACGATGACCGCAAAAGCGGAGTAGATGATCGCAGGCCGAAAAATTTCGCGCGGGTGCGCGATGCTCTCGTTCATGCTGCCGACGGCGATTTCCTCGACGCGCAACAGGTGATAGCGCGTGTCCAGCAGAATGGCGCGGAGCGATTCGCGATGCAAAGCGCGCATTTCGTGCGCGAGCAAATCGTAAACGAGCTCCGGCGCGTCGATTTTCGATTTGCTCAAACTCTCGCGCGCAAGCCGCGCGCCGAGTCCGAATGCAGCAGCGAGCTGAACCGCTTTTGCAAAACCGACGCCTTTGATTTTTGCGAGTTCCTGCACGGTGCAACGCGCGAGTCCGCCGAGCGATTGATAACGCGCGAGCAATTCCCGCGCGACTTCGACGGCGTTCGCGCCGGGGACACCCGTGCGCAAAAGAATCGCGATCAATTCGCTGTCGGAAAGCGCGGATGCGCCGAGGCTGGCGAGTTTTTCGCGCGGCCTTTCCTGCGCGGGCATTTCACGAATCGTGAGCGGCATGGGCGCATTCCTTACGCGATCGCCGCGCCTTTCGGAAGTTTAAACTTACGCGAATCGCTCGATGAGCTGCTCGACCGTTTCGCAAACATCGCGCAAGCCGTCGCGATATTTGTTCGCGGACAGGACACCGAGCTGCCCGCGCGCCTCGGCGAGGAATTTTTTCGTTGTCCGAATCGCGGAAGCGAGCGCGCCGCTTTCGCGTGCGATTTTGGTGAGCGACTCGGCGTCCTCGGCTTCGCCGCGCAAAATTTGTTCGCTGAAAAAATGCCGCTCCGATGCGCTCGCGTTTTGCAGCAAATGCAATATTGGCAGCGTGAGTTTGCCTTTGCGAAAATCGGAGCCGAGCGTTTTGCCTGCGCTCGATTCGCTGCCGGCGATGTCGAGGCAATCGTCGTAAATTTGATACGCGATGCCGAGTTTCAGCCCGAACGTTTTCATCGCGGAAATCACTTCAGGCGACGCCTCGTTGATATATGCGCCGAGCTCCGCGGCCGCTGCGAAAAGCGCCGCGGTTTTCATTTCGATGATGCGGTAGTAATCGGCGATGCTCAGTTTCAGATCGAACCGGCGCTGCGTCTGGATGATTTCGCCCGAGCAAACATCGGATGCGGCGCTCGCGATGCGGCGCGAGACTTCGCCGTCGGGAAAACTCGTCGAAAGCTTCAGCGCGTGTGCGAACAGGCAATCGCCGAGCAGCACGGAAATCGAGTTGCCCCATTTTGCATTCGCGGTCGGCTGCCCGCGGCGCTTTTCCGCGCCGTCCATGATGTCGTCGTGAACAAGCGTCGCGGCGTGGATCAGTTCGAGGACAACGGCAAGATCGAGGTGGCTCGAGTTGATGTTGCCGGTGGCGCCGCCCGCGAGAAGCGCGAGCGCGGGCCGCAGGCGTTTGCCGCTGCTCTCGCACGCATACGCGATGTAGCCTTCGACCGCGGGATCGAATGCGCGCGCTTGCTGACGAATTCGCTCTTCAACACTATATAACTGGGTGTTGATGAGGTCGAACGCCGCCTTGATCGGCTGAGGAGCATTGGTGGCCTGGATTGCCAGCTTTGTGAAAAATTTCACGCGCCGCACGGTAGCAGCCGCTTTGCGCCCAAGTCAACAAACGCGCGGTCGAATTTGTCGTCGCATGCTTGACCGTTTGCGCGCCCGCATGTGCGATGGTTGCGGATGAAAACAATCGACCGCTATGTTTTGCGCGAAGTCACGCTGACGGCGGCTTTTGCCGTCGCAGTGCTGTGCGGTTTTTTGGTGTTCGGAAATATTTTGCGGCGCGTTTTCGATATCATTTTGAATCACGAAATCCCGCTGAAATACGTCGGCGCATTTGTGAGTTGTCTGATGCCGTTTTGCCTTACGTTTGCGGTGCCGTGGGGACTCATCACGGCGGTGCTCCTGGTGTTTGGACGGCTCGCATCGGATAATGAACTGACCGCGCTGCGCACAAATGGCATGAGCATTTTGCGCATCACCGCGCCGGTGCTGATTTTTGCGCTCGTGCTCAGCGCGGCTTGCCTGTGGCTCAACGCGACATTCGTGCCGCGCGCGCAACTCACGATGAAACGCACGCTGCGCGACATCGCCGCGACTCATCCGACCGCGCTGGTGACCGCAAATCAAGTGATCGACAGCTTTGCCGGACAACGCATTTTAGTCGGGCAAAAAAAAGGATCGCAGCTTCTCGATATTCATCTTTTCGAACTCGACGACGAGTTGCAGCCGCGTCGCGTGATTTTTGCGAAAAGCGGCGAGATCAATTCCGATCCAGTCACGCGCCAACTGCAACTACGGCTTTCCTCGGCGCGCGTCGAGGAATGGTCCGCGCCGTTCGATCCGCAGAAAATTCATGAGTCGCTGCGATTGCGCAGCGGCGAAACGGAGGTGCCGCTCGAGCAAATCTTCATGCGTGATTTGCGGCAGCCGCCGGTTAGGTCGGTGACGCTGACGCGGATTTTTCGTTATCGCGACCGGCTGCAGGAACCGCCCGCGATCATTGCCTATGAAATCAGCCGCCGTTTCGCTTTCGCCGTTTCCTGCATCGCGTTAACGCTCGTATCGCTTCCGCTCGCGGTTGGCGTTCATCGCAGCGAAACGTCCGTGGCATTTGGATTGAGCATCGTCACGGCGTTTTCTTATTTCCTGCTGATCTGCGTCGCGGACTCGCTGCGCGAGCATTCCGGCGCGCATCCGGAAATTCTCGTGTGGCTGCCAAACGCAGTATTCATCGGGCTCGGCGCGGTTTTGTTCCGCCGAATGTGCCGTCAATAAACGAAAAAAAGCCGCCATCCGAAAATGGCGGCTTTTTGATTCGAGTGCCCTTTTGGGCTGTTAGCGTTTGCCGGCAACCGGCTTTTTCTTGCCGATCGACTCAAGCGTCGGATCCGAAAGAACGTCTTTTTCGATCAGCGTAATAAGGTAGTTGCTGAGCGAACGACGATCTTTTTGGGCGCGCGCTTTGGCTTTTTCCAACAGGTCTTCAGGACAGCGGAAAGCAGTGTATTTACTCATAGCTGTGTGTGTTTAAACTTAGATCGCTCTGTTTGCAACAAAAGGATTCAATTTTTTTTTAGCTTTCTTTAAATCCTATTTTTCAACGTCGGTGGCGCGAATTTGGTAGTTTGAAACGAAGGATTTACGAAATTCGCCAAAAGAACCGTCTTCGATCGACGCGCGAATTTTTTCCATCAGGTGCAGGTAAAAATGCAGATTGTGCAGGGTAATCAGGCGCAATCCGAGGATCTCTTCCGCCTTGATCAAATGGCGAATGTAGCCGCGCGTGAATTGTGCGCACGCGGGGCAGGCGCAGCCCTCTTCAATCGGTTGTTTGTCGCGCGCATAAATCGCGTTTTTAAGGTTCAAAGTGCCTGCCGCAGTGAAGGCGGTGCCGTTTCGCGCGATGCGCGTTGGCAAAACACAATCGAACATGTCGATACCGCGTGCGACCATCTCGACGATTTGCGGCGGCGTCCCGAGGCCCATCGCGTAACGCGCCTTGTGCGCGGGCAGAAATGGCTCGCTGTTTTCGATCGCGCGAAACATTTCATCCTCCGGTTCGCCGACGCTCACGCCACCGACTGCGTAGCCGTCGAAATCGAGCGCGGTGAGTGCTTCCGCCGATTTGCGGCGCAGATCAGCGAAGGTCGAGCCTTGCACGATTCCAAAAACGGCGGGCCGTTTTGCATGCTCACCCGCCCAACGCCGGCAGCGTTCGGCCCAACGGAGTGTTAAATCCAAGCTCCGCGCCGCATAATCGTAATCGCACGGATAATGCGGGCATTCGTCGAAGGCCATCGCGATGTCGGAGCCGAGCGCGGCCTGGATTTCCATTGCGGTTTCCGGCCCGATAAAACAAGGCGAACCGTCGAGATGATTTTGAAAATGCACGCCCTCGTCGGTGATTTTGCGCAATTTCGCGAGCGAGAAAACTTGATAGCCGCCACTATCGGTGAGGATCGGCCCGTCCCACGCGATGAATCTGTGCAGTCCGCCAAAATGCTGCACGACATCGACGCCGGGCCGAACGAAAAGGTGATAGGTATTGCCCAAAATAATTTGCGCTTTGAGCTGGCGCAGTTCGTCGGGACTGACCGCTTTCACGCTGCCTTGCGTGCCGACCGGCATGAAGATCGGCGTCTCGATCACGCCGTGCGACGTGGTGAGTCGTCCGCGTCGCGCTTTGGAGGAACTGTCGTTGGCGAGAAGTTGAAACATGAGCGCGCAGACTGGTGCGTCGGCAGTGCGATGAAAACAACAAAAAACGCGAGGCTTTTGGCCTCGCGTTTTTGTTTAACCAACCAACCAATTCGTTAACGCGGACTAAACGGCACGTTCGGCGGGAACGGTGGAAGTCCCGGGATGAACGGCGTCTTCGGCGGGAGCACTTCGCCAACCGGCGGAAGCTCTTCCTTGCCGCCCATGTCTTTGCCGTCTTTCGAGGAATCGACGGCGAGATCTTCACCGACGGAATCAGGTGCGAGTTCGTGGTCATTCAAGGCGAGATCGCTGAACGAATTCACTTCGCGAACTGCGAGCGGCTGTCCGGCTGTTTCCGGCGTCCAACGAGCAACGAGCTGCGAGCCGCTTGCCGGCGTGAAATCGGCGCTGCCGCGCTGGCTCGAACCGTCGAAACTAATCGTCGCAACCGGCTTTGCGTTTGAGAGGGAGTCGCTCGTCGTCGGCATTGTCGGCGCGTTGTTAGGAATCGCGGCGATGACATTGCTCGCTTTGATGTATTGCGAAGAATCGTTGCTCGCGGTCTGTGCCGGTTTCGCGGCGTTTTCATTCAAAAGGAAGAACTCAAGTTTTCCTTTCGGAGTGCCGTCAGCGAGCACCGAGATGCGCTGGATCGAACGCTGGCTATCATAACGAATCACGAGACCCGGCTGGTCTTTGGAAGGCGCAATCGAAGCCTCTGTCTCCGGATTGTCATCGATCACTTTTTGCCATGCAGTCGCGTTGTCGGCGGTGTTCACGAACGCAACGCGGCTGTGTGCGTAAAGGCTCGAGAGGCTGAATGCGGTTTGTGGATTTGAATACGGGCCGAAGAGAGCGCGCGGGTCAACCGGCTGCGCGCGCTGTTGCAAATGATACGCGACCGCCGGTTTTTCGCCGTAAATATAAACGCTATACCAAGGACCCGACTCGCTGAGGTTTGTCTCGATGAGCAGATATTTGGCGAAGCGGCTGAACGCGTGATCCATCAACTTTTGATTGATCGAATCGACGTTCACGTCTTTTGCCAAAAGCGCCCATGATTTTGCACCGGGGCTCGCAGCTTCGTCGCCGGCGTAAATTGAGATGGTGCCTTTCGCGGTGCGTTCGGAGATGCAGAAATTGGTGAGCAACTGCGGTTCTGCGAGTGCGACAAGGTAATGCTGCTTTCCGGTCATTGCAGGCCAGCCGGTCGCAACATCGTCGTCGAGCCACGCGGCGGCGGCTTCGGTGGGAACGTAAGCTTGCTTGCTCTCGTTAAACACGAGCATATTGGCGCCGAGATGCTGGCGTGCCAGGTTTTTCGGATAAACCTGCAAAGGCTTGAATGCCGAATCCGTGTCGTTGTCGGATGCACCGTGCACGACGGAAGCCGCAAACAACGCCAGGAGAACTGCCGATTGGATCTTCATGAAACGCTTCATAGTGAATTGTTGGCTAATTGTGAATGAAAATCGTCGTAGCACCTTTGTTATAGCTGTTATGGCGATTCGAGAATTTATAGTAGCAAGCAGTTGCCTCTTGGCAAGAGATTTTTTGCGTAATTTTGCGTATGCCGAACAATTGGTGGTTTGGATCGCTTCGCGCAGATTTGAATTGGCAAGAATCATTCGCCTCTCTAGTTAATTTGCAAAATGTGCGAGTTGCGGATTGATTGCCAATGCTCGCCAAAGGGAACTAACTTTAAAAGCGCATCGTGCGTGAACTATAACTTCAGGGAAAAATTGTGATTACCAACGAACAAACTGCCAGCTCAGTAGCGCAGAACTTCAAGCCCGGTGACAAGCTCGCGGGCTGTTACACACTCAAGCAAATTTTGCCATTCGAGGGCGCCGGCGTGGTGTGGCTCGTCCACGACGAAGAGTTAAACAAAGACTTAACCCTCCATTTTTTGCCCGATACCGTCGTCGCCGATCAGCGGGCGATGAATGAGATCAAGCAGGAGACCAAACGCAATCGTCAGGTCGTGCATCCGCACATTTTGCGCGTGCATGATTTGATCGAGGAGGACAACTGGGCCGCGATCACGATGGATCACGTCGACGGCGAAACTGTCGCGGCTTTGAAAAAGAAAAAAGAGAAAGGCGTTTTCAATGTCGCGGAGATCGCGCCGTGGGTGACGCAACTTTGCCAAACGCTCGAAGACGCTCATAAAATCGATTTGCTCCACCGCGACCTCGCGCCGGAAAATCTGCTCGTCACGGGCAGCGGCGTTGTCGTGATGAACTTCGGCATCAGCCGCTCGGTTCTCGATTCGCTCAGCCGCAGCGGACAAAAAGTGCACGGTGACGGCAACCTCGCATACATGAGCCCGCAGCAGCTCGACGGCGAGCGCGCAAGCAAGTGGGACGACATTTATTCGTTCGGCGCGGTCGTTTACGAATTGCTCACGAGCAAGCCGCCGTTTTTTAAAGGGGAGCTCATTTCGCAAATTCGCAAAGCCGTGCCGCCGCCAATGTCTGAGCGCCGGCAGGAGCTTGGTCTCGGCGGCGAACCGATTCCGAAAAGCTGGGACAAAACGATCACGACGTGTCTCTCAAAACACACTGCTGAACGTCCGAAAAATGCGCTCGAAATCGTGTCGAAGCTTGGAGCAGAGAAAGCGACCGCGCCGGCGGCACCTGTTGTTGAAGAAACAAAAAAGGAAACGCCCGTTGCGGAAGTAAAACCGGAGCCGGCATCGCAGCCTGCGAAAAAATCCTGGGGACCGCCAAAAACGCCGATTATCACAGAGGCGACAGTTGTTTCTCAAACGACAGTTGAAAAAAAATCCGAGCCGGTATCCGAAAAAGAAGAGCCGGCGAAGGAAAGCGTCCTGAAGGCAGTCGGCGAAAAAGCCGCGCCTGCGGGAGATCGCAAAGCCGGGCCGACGACTCCAAGCGGATTTCCGCTGCGAGCTTTTGTCGGCGTTGATGAAAACGAAACAAAACCAAAATCGAAAGTGCCCGTATCGGTTTTCGCGATTGCGGCGGTGGTCGTCGTCATCGGAATTATCGCTTACATTTCGTCCGGCTCCGACAACAAAAAAGAAAGCGGATTTTCGCCGAGTGCGACACAGCTTGAGCCGGCGCAGAATGCTTCGACACAGCATGTGATCGATCAGCCGGTAAAACCATCCGCACCCGCTGCGACAGCGGCTCCGGCCGCCATTACGCAAAAACAGCCGTCGGCGGAAAAACCGCCAATAGTTGTGGCGAAAAACAATGCGACGCCCACGCCGATGCCCACGGCTCCGGCAAGACCGATGAATCTTGAGCCGGGTTCGAAAGCCGCGCAAGCAGCACAG
>JAJPJG010000043.1 GCA_021324395.1 Spartobacteria bacterium
CTGGTGTTCCAGTTGTCGTGTCAACGGCATTGCTGGGTAGCTATGTTCGGAAAGGATAAGCGCTGAAAGCATCTAAGCGCCAAGCCTATCCCAAGATGAATTCTCCCTGAAGGGTCGTGGTAGACCACCACGTTGATAGGTCACCGGTGCAAGCGCAGTAATGTGTTTAGCTGAGTGATACTAATAACCCGTTCGGCTTGGTCATTTACTTTTTCTATTAACCCGCTGCTGCAGCAAAAACTGCAGCAGCGGCAAATAGAGAGAAATGACTTTAACAAAACTTAGCCTTACTGTTTGATCTCCCTGTATGTAGATGTCAGAGAACCATTGGTTCTTTGTAAAATGACAACGCCGGTCGCTAGTGATCTGGTGAATCTGAGAGTAGTTCTGCCCCCAGAACCCTCCCACAGGATTCTAAACTCGGATTCGCCAGATCTCTGGTGATCCTAGCGCAGTGGCACCACCCGTTCCCATTTCGAACACGGAAGTGAAACGCTGCAGCCCCGATGGTAGTGCATCTCTAGGGTGTGCGAGAGTAGGACGTTGCCAGTATTATGGCCCAGCTTGTTGGAAACAATGAGCTGGGCCTTTTTTTATTCCAAGTGGATGCATTCAAATTGAGCCTTCATACTATTCCAATAAATCCCCTTTGAGTCGGCGTTCACAAGCTCATCAAAAATCTGCCGCGAAACATTGAGGTATTTGTATAATCCCCCTTTGCGATACCTCATCAAAAGCGTGCGTCTGCGATTGCTATAAAACACCTCATCGATCGCCGTAGAGTCGAACTTCACATGCTCCATGCTAATGTTTCGAAAGCAAACGATTCAGCGGTGTTCTTTTAAATAGCTCGCATGTTGCCTCTCTACGACGACCAGCCCACAAAACGCTTCCCCGGGCTCACAATTCTCCTCATCGCGCTCAACGTCTGGATCTTCGTCTCCTGGCAGCTCCGTGTGGGTATTGACCGTTCCGTGATGCTAGCCGCACTGGTTCCGGCGGAAATCACCCATGGCGCGTCGCTCGACTACTCGATCGCCCACATGCTCGCTTCCATGTTCATGCACGGAAGCTGGATGCATCTCATCGGCAATATGTGGTTCATGTGGATTTTTGGAAACAATATCGAGGACGCCACGGGCCATTTCCGATTCATCATTTTTTACCTCATCTGCGGCTTCGCAGCCGATGCCGCGTTCATCGCCTTTTCGCCAAATTCAAACGTGCCAATGATCGGCGCGAGCGGTGCCGTGAGCGGCGTGCTCGGGGCGTATCTCGTGCTTCATCCACAGGCGCGCGTTACCACGCTCATTCCGCTTGGCATTTTCACGCGGCTGATCGAACTGCCGGCATTCCTCTTTTTGCTTCTGTGGATCGCCCTGCAAGTGCTCTCGCAGCTCGCATCGCAAGTCCCCGAGCGACATCAAGGCGGCGGCGTTGCCTACCTCGCGCACATCGGCGGGTTTTTAGCCGGACTGATCCTGATTTTTTTCTTTCAAAAAGGGGGACGCTCTCGTTCAGTCAACCGTTACTAAATTAGAATGGCGCGCAAACCTCGCAAAAACATTGGCATTATCGGGCTCGGCATCATCGGCACACGCGTCGCCGCGACGCTGCGGGCGAAAGGTTTCCACGTTTACGTCTGGAACCGCACGCCGAAAGCCGCACCGAACTTCCTCGGTTCGCCGTCGACGCTCGCGGAATTTTGCGACGTTATTCAGCTTTTCGTCGCCGACGCGCAGGCGTTGTTCGATGTGCTCGACGCGATGGAAGGAAAACTCAACGAAAATCACACGGTAATTTGCAGCGCTACCGTCGGTCCGGAAGCAACGATCGAAGCGGCGAAGCTCGTCGAAGAACACGGCGCAAAATTTCTGGACGCCCCCTTCACCGGCAGCAAAGACGCAGCGGCGAACGGCCAGCTTGTTTACTACATCGGCGGCGAGGACGAAGTGTTTCGCGGTGTCGCCCCGATGCTGGAAGCGAGCAGCAAAGCGATCGTTAAAATTGGCGCAGTCGGCCAGGCTGCGACGGTAAAAGTCGCGACGAACGTCATGGCCGCGGTCAACATCCAGACGCTCGCCGAGGCGCTGGCCATCGTTAAACAATCCGGTGTGCCCGCCGACATCATGGCCGATGCGCTCGAGCACCATGGCGTCCGCTCCGCGCTGCTCGACATGAAACTCGGTAAAATGATTCACGGCGATTATGAGCCGCATTTTACCGTGAAGCACATGTTTAAAGACGTGCAGCTAGCCATCCACATTGCGAATTCGCTGGAAATCGATGTGCCCGCGACGACGGCGACGGCTGGCGTGATGTTCGGTGCGCTGAATCGTGGATGGGCCGATCTCGACTACTCTGCGCTTGCGAAAGTTTACGAATCGGAAACCGACGAGCCTTCAAAACCTGCGGTGAAGGCCGAACCCAAAGCCGAAATTCCGTTGCCAAAAGCCGCCGAGTCGGAGCCGGCGAAAGAAACGCTCGGTGTGATTTCGCCTGTGCGAGCGGAAGAAATCGAACCGCTCAAAAATGGCCAGAACAAAGTCGCTGCAATGGAAACGAAAAACGGCGACAGCCCGAAAAACGAAGAAAAGAAGCCGTTCCCAGCCGCTTTCAATCACATCCGCCGCTGGTTTGGCGCGGACGTGAGTTGAGCGCATGAACCGCGCGGAAACTTACGCTCAGGCAAAAGAGCGCGGCGCGGTGATTGATTTTTCCGCGCGCGCGAAATGGCGCGTCAACGGCGCCGATCGCGTCCGTTTCATCAATGGCCAGGTCAGCAACGACGTGCGCAAACTCGCGTCGGATCGCGCCATTCACGCGTGCGTGATGACGGTCAAAGGCAAAATGTCGGGCGACGTTTTCATTTCATCCGATGCCGACAGCTTGTTCCTCGATGCCGAAGCTTCGCTGCGCGAAACCCTGGCCGCGCGACTCGAGCGCTACATCATTTCCGACGACGTCACGATTGCCGATGCCACAGACGATATGTGTTTGTTTCACATCGCGATCGGTGCGGCGAAATTGCTTCCGCCGGAAATAACGGACGTGCGACAAATCTCAGCGATCCGTTTCTGCCATCCCGGAATAGACCTGCTCGCGCCAGCATCGCGACGCGATGAACTTTGGCAGCAGCTCGGTGAAATTTTCGTGCAGGCCGATGACGAACTCGCTGACACCTTCCGCATCGAAGCCGGCGTGCCGCGTTGGGGCGCGGAGCTCGATGAAGACACGATTCCCGTCGAAGCCGGCCTCGACAAAACCGCGATCGATTACCACAAGGGCTGCTACATCGGGCAGGAAATCATCTCGCGGCTAAAAAGCATCGGCCACGTCAACCGCCAGTTGCGCGGCTTTGTTTCCGCGGCGCAGCTTTCCGCAGGCATGGAGCTGTTCGCGCCCGGCAGCGACAAGGCCGCGGGCCGCCTCACTGGCGCCGCGTGGAGTTTTGGATTGGAAAAATTTGCCGCGCTCGGCTATCTCAAGCGCGGCGTCGATTCCCACACGCTCGACGCCCGCGCCGCGGACGGCGCTGCGTGCGAAGTCGAAGTCCGAGAACTGCCCTTGATCCCATGAAATCCATTTTGCTCACCCTGCTCGCTCTCGCCGCCCTCGTGCGCGGTGCAGCGGCCGATGATGTCGCGGTCATGAACATCCGCATCGATCACGAGAAAAAAATCGAGCGCGTGGTGCTCGAGTTTTACGAAGGCGACGCGCCGCAGACCGTTGCCAATTTCAAAAAACTCGCGCGCAAACATTTTTACAACGGCATCAACTTCCATCGCGTCTTCGCGCACACACTCGTGCAGGCGGGCGATCCGCTCAGCCTGAAACGCAACCGCTCCAAAGTCGGCACCGGCGGGCCCGGCTACACGCTGCCCGCGGAGATTCGCCGCAAACACACCGAAGGCGCCGTCGCCATGTCGCGCCTGCCCGACACCATCAACCCTTCGCGTCGCTCCAGCGGAAGTCAGTTTTACATTTGCTTAAAACCGATGCCGGAACTCGATGGAAAATACACCGTCTTCGCGCACGTCATCGAGGGCATGGACGTGCTCGACAAAATCAGTGCGCAACCCGCCGACACGAACGACAATCCGCTCGAGCACGTCACGATCAAATCCATCAAAATCCAGCCGCGCAGCTAGGCCAGGGCCGCTGCGAAGAATCGCTTGCACCGCGCGAAAACGCGGATATAAAAGCAAGCCCCTCAACTTTTGGGTAGGTTCCGGAGTGGCCAAACGGGGTGGACTGTAAATCCACTGGCTTACGCCTTCGCTGGTTCGAATCCAGCCCTGCCCACCATTCCCGCCGGGGTCGCTGAGACCCACGCTCCGGCTCATGTAAAACGAGCCGGAGCAGCTTTAAATGGGCGACGAGTAGGGTGAAGATGCCGCCGGATAGCTTTAAAATGCTGTCAGGGTAGGGTGAAAACCCGGTCAGATCGCTTTAAAACGAAGCCGGAGTAGGATGAAAACCGCGTCGGAGCGCTACGGCGCGCACTGTATAGAACTACGCGAATAACGGCTAGCAATCGATGCCGACACCGGGGGTGGGGACGATGATTTCGCTTTTGGGGAGGTCTTCGGTGAGGGTCTGCCGGAACCACTCGACGGCGGGGACTTCGCCGTGGACGAGGATGATTTTCGCTGGGGCGACCTCGTTGATGTAGTCGCGGATGCTTTCGCGCGAGGCGTGGCCGCTGAAGTCGAAGCACTCGACGCGGGCGTTGAGCGGTTGCGGCGGCTGGGCGGCTTCGAGCGTGAGCGGGTCGCCGGGCCTGGCGAGGCGCAGCCGGCCGCCGGGTGATTTCGGGTCGGCGTATCCGACGAAGAAGATGGAGTGGGCGGCGTTGCTCATCATGCGCTGCGCGAAAACATTCGAGAGCGTCTTTTCCGTCATCATGCCGCTGGAGAGGGCGTAAATGCGGGAGGGTTTGATCGGCTCGTGGCCGCTGGATCTGCCGGCGATGACGAAGGGCGCGACGGCATCGAGGATTTGCAGCTCGGGTTTGAGGCGCGGGGTGGATTGCGCGAGTTTGTCGTAAATCTCGGTGAGCTTCGTGCTGAGGCCGCCGATGTAGATCGGGACGTTCGGGAGATGGCCGCGCTTTTTCATCTCGTGAAACATCGCGAGCGTTTCCTGCGTTTTGCCGAGTGCGAAGAGCGGCATGAGGACCGCGCCGCCGCGCGCGAACGCCTCCTTGAGCGCCTGCGCGAGCCGCTTCTGCTCGCCGGCGCGCGTGAAGCCGGGCGGCGTCTCGTGGTCGCCGCGCGTGGTCTCGATAATGAGCACGTCGATGTTCTCGGTCGGGAAACGCGCGGCGCGTGAGATGGCCTGATCCTTGAAATTGACGTCGCCGGTGTAGAAAACGCGAAGGCCTTCGCCGCGCATCAAGACGCCGACCGCGCCGAGCACGTGGCCGGCGTCGAAGAACTGGAACGTCAGCTCGGTGTCGTCATTCGTGCGCTCGCCGTCGCTGGTGAACCGCTGGTGGAGCGGCAATCCGCGCCAGCGTTTCGCGCAGAGATCGACTTCGCGATGCGTGAAGAGCGGGTAGTTTTGCAGGCCGAGTTCCTCACGCTGCCGCGTCATGACATTGACGGAATTGTGCAGCATCACGTCGGCGAGATGACGCGTCGCTTCGCTCATGAAAACGAGCGCGCGCGGCTGGCGTCGCATCAGCAGCGGCAGCGCACCGAGGTGGTCGTGATGCGCGTGCGAGAGGACGATCACATCCACGGAGTCGTCTGCGAGCAGCGCGAAATCGGGCAGCGCCTCATCGCCCACGTGCTCCGGGTGCATTCCGGAGTCGAGCACGATGCGTTTGCCGGCTATCTCGACGAGATAACAGTTCGCGCCGATCTCAACGCGGCGGGTAAGGTTCGTGAACTGCATTTAATGAAAATTCGGCAACTTTTAATGGTATGTGTGTTTAATTGAAAGATGTTAACGCCGCTCCCCATACGGCAATGGGATATGACCAAAGCCGCGCATCTGCTGAACCGCGCGGGCTTTGGAGGCTCGCCCGAACAGATCAAAGCGTTCTGTGAACTTGGCCTCGATGGCGCGGTAAAACAAGTGCTCAATGCCCCCGACGATGCGGAACAGTTCCCCAAGCCGGCGTGGGCCGCGCCGCGGAACATGATGGAAATGCGGCAGCAACTGCAGGCGCTGCCGCAGGAGGAACGCCGCGAGAAATTTCAGATGATGCAGAAGGAGGAGCGCGGTAACGGGATCGACCTGATCGCATGGTGGCTCGACCGGATGACGCGCTCGCCAAATCCGTTTCGCGAGAAGATGACGCTTTTCTGGCACGGGCATTTCGCGACGAGCGTGCAGAAAGTGAAGCAGCCGTTTTTGATGTGGAAACAGAACGAGACACTGCGCGCAAGTGCGTTCGGCAACTTTGGCGCGATGGTGAAGGAAATGTCGCGTGACCCGGCAATGCTCATCTGGCTCGACACCCGCGAGAGCAAAAAAGAGCACCCGAACGAAAACTTTGCGCGCGAGTTGATGGAGCTCTTCACGCTCGGCATCGGCAATTACAGCGAAGACGACATCCAGCAGGCTGCGCGCGCTTTCACAGGCTACAAGATGCACCCGGTCGACCAGACGTTTCGTTTCGCGCCAATGCAGCACGACGAGGGCGAGAAGAAATTTTTCGGCAAAACGGGAAATTTTAACGGCGACGACATCATCGACATGATCCTCGAGAAGCCGCAGTGCGCGCGTTTTATCGCGAAGAAAATTTGGGAGTTCTACGGTTATGAAAGCCCGAAGCCGGCGATCGTTGATGCGCTCGCGAACAGCTTCCGCGCGCAGAAATACGAGATCAAGCCGCTGATGAACGAGATTTTCCGCAGCGCGGAATTTTACTCAGCGGACGCGATCCGCACGCAAGTGAAGTCGCCGGTGCAATGGGTCGTGCAGACGGTGAAAATTTTGGAGACCGAGTTGCCGCGCGGACAGGTTGTCATCAATGTGCTGCGGCAGCTCGGGCAAATTCCGTTCGCGCCGCCGAGTGTGAAAGGCTGGGACGGCGGCAAGGCGTGGATCACCACTTCGACGCTACTGCTGCGCTACAATCTCGCCAATTTCGCGCTCGGCCGCGGGCCGATCAACATGCAGCGCGTGCGCAACGTCGCCGCGAACAAAAACATGAACCGGCCCGGCTTTGACGTGGAGAACCACACGCCGATCGATTTCGAGAAAATCGCGCCGAAGGAATTGCGGAGCGACTCGAAACGGCTGGTCGCGTATCTCGCGTTTCGCCTGTTCCAGAGCCCGCTCGGGCCGCGCGAATCGGAAAGCTTCATCGGATTCGTCGAGCAGCACAAAGACAACCTCGACGACGAAACCATCCGCGACCTGCTGCATCTGATGATGAGCACGCCGCAGTATCAATTGACATAACATGAGCGACCACGACCACATCATCGAACCCCACACGCGCACGCTGCACACGCGGCGTGAGTTCATGCGCACATCGATGCTTGGAGCCGCAGCGGCGTGGACACTGCCGGTATTCCTGCAGAAGACTTTCCTCACGCTCGACGCAATGGCTGCCGACTCGGCGATCCAGTCCGCGACGGGAAAAGACGGAACGATCCTCGTTGTTTTACAGCTTGCAGGTGGTAACGACGGGTTAAATACCGTTGTGCCGTGGGCGGATGACGCGTATTACAAGGCGCGCCCGGTCATCGGCATCAAATCCGACGCGGTGCTGAAGGTGAACGACTACATGGGCCTGAACCCGAAGCTCGCCGGGCTGAAGTCGCTCTACGACGAGGGACATCTCTCGATCCTCCAGGGCGTCGGTTATCCGAACCCGAATCGCTCGCATTTTCGCTCGACCGAAATCTGGCAGACCGGCTCGGATGCGGACAGAAACGAGAGCTACGGCTGGCTCGGGAAATATTTCGATAGCTGCTGCAAAGGCGCGGATCCGACGGTCGGCGTCGCAATCGGCAACGAATTGCCGCAATCGTTCACGTCGCCTCACCCAACCGGCGTGTCGTTTTCGCGACCGGAGCAATATCGCTGGATGAACAATGATCGCACCGGCGACACCGACGCGCTTTTCCGCGAACTCAATTCGCCCGAGCAATCCGCAGACACGAACGCCGGCGGCTCGATCGGCATGATCGGCGGCGCGAAACAGAAAACCGGCGGGAGCACGCTCGACTTTTTGCAGCGGACCGCGCTCGACGCACAGATGAGCAGCGACAAGGTCCTCGAGATCGCGCGCAAATACAAAGCGAGCGTCGATTATCCGCACAGCCCGCTTGCCGACAGCCTCAATCTCGTCGCGCGGATGATCGCCGGCGGGCTCGCGACGCGTGTTTACTACGTGTCACAAGGCGGCTATGACACGCACACCAACGAAGCGCCGACGCACGAGCGCCTGATGGGCGAGCTCAACGACGCGCTCGCTGCGTTCGCGAAAGATTTGCAGGCGCAGGGAAATTTCCAGCGCGTGATGCTGATGACGTTCAGCGAATTCGGCCGTCGCGTTACGCAAAACGCGAGCAACGGCACCGATCACGGCGCAGCCGCGCCGATGTTCGTGATGGGCGGCGCGGTCAAAGCCGGCGTGTTTGGAAAATATCCGAGCCTCACCGAACTCAACGCTGGCGACCTTATTTACAACGTCGATTTCCGCAGCGTTTACGCGACGGTTTTGGAAAAGTGGCTTCGCGCGCCGAGCAAACAGGTGCTTGGAAAAGCGTTCCCGCTTTTACCAATCATCTGACCGCTCGGCGCGCTCGTTTTTAGCGAACAGTGCCGGACGTTCCGAAGCTGCTGCTGCCGCTTGTCGTCGCTCCCGCGGTGCCGCTCAATCCGGGCGAAGTGCCCGGACTCGCGCTCGGCGAAGCAGAAGCCGTCGCACTTGGGCTCGCGGAGGGGCCCGCCGAGCTGCTGCTGGTGCCGCCCGAATTGCCCGCGGTGCCGCCGGATGTTCCGCCGGTTGTTCCGCCACTTGCGCCTACGGTGCCGCCACCGGACATGCTGGTTCCGCCGGAAGTGCCCGCGCTGCCTGCGCCCGCGGTTTGTGCGAACGCAATGGCCGAACTCAAAGCGACGACGCTTGCCAATATTGCTTTTTTCAGTGTCGTTTTCATGCGTTATCAATTTCGCGAGGCATCGCGAAACGTAGCGTCGGGTTCGCGCCCGATTGGGCGATAGGTCAAAGCGAGCGCCCGCGCGCTACGCGAACATTTTTCGCAAAATCGAGTCGAGCCGCTCAAGATTGATCGGCTTGATGAGATGCTCGGAGAAGCCGGCTTCGCGCGAGCGTGCGATGTCGCTCTCCATGCCGAAACCGCTGAGCGCGATTCCGCGCAGTCCGTTGCCGCGCAATTTTTCCATCAGATCAAAACCGGTGCCGTCCGGCAAACCGAGATCGCTGATGAGCAGCTCGAATTTTTCCTGCCCGGCGAGCTGCAGCGCGGCACCGACGCTGTTGGCGGTTTTGACGCGATAACCGCGGCGCTCGAGCAGCATCTTCATGCCGATGCACGTGTCTTCGTGGTCGTCGACAAGCAGGATTTTGTGCTGCACAGACGTGCCTGCGAGCGTCGGCGTTTTACTCGGTTCTTCGGCTGTCGTCGCGGCATCGACAGTTCCAATCTCGACGCAAAATGTCGCGCCATTTCCGAGCCCTTCGCTCAACGCGGAAAGCTTGCCGCCATGCGCTTCGACCATCGCTTTGGAAATCGCGAGCCCGAGCCCGAGTCCGCCGAAACGGCGCGTGATCGAGCTTTCACCTTGTTCGAACGCGTTAAAAATTTTGTTGATCCGCTCCGGCGCGATGCCCATGCCGGTGTCGGTGACTTCGATGATCAAACGCCGCGCCCGATCGTTGCGCGAAGCGATGGTGATCTTGCCATGATCGGTGAATTTCACCGCGTTTTTGATCAAGTTCCAAAACACCTGCTGGAAGCGCGCCGGGTCCGCTTTCACGTGATAATCGGTCGCTTCGAGCTTCACCTCGACCGCGAGTTCTTTCGCTTCGATTTCCTTCTGGCAAATTTCGAGCGCGCGATGGATGACGCGATGCGCATTCACGATTTCCGGCGTGAGCTGGAGCTTGCCATGC
Organism: Spartobacteria bacterium; assembly: GCA_021324395.1. Classification (GTDB taxonomy): domain Bacteria; phylum Verrucomicrobiota; class Verrucomicrobiia; order Chthoniobacterales; family Chthoniobacteraceae; genus JAJPJG01. Next base: position 10,106 of record JAJPJG010000043.1, read on the forward strand.
GCGATGCGCGTAATATCGAGCAGGTCGTCGATGAGCCGCGCTTCGAGCTCGACGTTGCGCCGGATGATCTCGAGCGAATCGCGGATTGGCTTTTCGGAGCCGGCGATTTTTTCCAGCTCTGCTACCATCGTGATCACGGGCGAAAGCGGGTTGCGCAACTCGTGCGAAAGCAGCGCGAGGAATTCGTCCTTCGCCGCGTTTGCCGCGATGAGTTCCTTGCGAATGGTGATGTCGGTCGTGTTGTCCTCGATCAAAAAAAGAATGCCGTGCGTGCGACGTTCCGCGTCCTGCAGGCGCAGTAAATTGATCGACAAAAAATGCGTCGAGTCATCGCCAGCGGTGACGCGTTGTTCCTTCGCCTGGAACGGTGCGCCGGATGCGATGACGCGCTCGAGCATCGGCTCGACACCAAGCTTCACGTCGGAAAATTCCAGCGTGTCGATGTCGCGATCGGGCGGCACGCCGCCGAAGTTCTGCGCCATTTCAAGAAAGCTCTCGTTCGCCTGCAAAAACCGTTTTGTTAACGGATCGATCAGCGCAATTCCCACTGGCATGTTAGCGAGAATTTTTTCATTGAGAAACGTCTCGCGCTCGAATCGCTCCGTCGCTTCGAGCTGGCGTGTGTAAAGCCGGCTCACAATCCACGCCGCGGCGATCGAGCCGAGGATGAGCCACGCTTCGATAACGGATGTTTTCGATACCAGATCGTGCACCGGCTTGTATGCGATCGACACCGGCTGACTTAAAATCGCGGTCCAGCCGCTCGGCTCGACATAATCAAAGGTGACGAAGTTGTCGTTGAGCCGCAGATGATTTCCTTTGCTCTCGCGCAACGCCTTGATCAGCTCGGTGTCGGCCGGTTTGGTGCCGTCGTTTGGCCGGAAGTTTTCGTCGAAAAACGGGACGCCGTTTTGATCGATCACCTGCGCAATCGATTGCTCGCCGTAGTTTAGCGCGGCGAGACGCTTGCCGATTCGTTCAGCGAGCACGGTCGCGCCGATGTAGCCGGTGACTTCGCCGCTGCGCGTGCGCACTGACGCGGAAATAATCGTCGCCGGTCGTCCATCCGGCACGCGCCGAATCAAGCCGGAAACATACGCGCCATCCGCATCGCGTGTTTGCGGCAGCCAGTCTTTCGACGAAAAATCGGCGCCGGTCGATTCCAGCGAGGCGGGAATAGAGGCGATCAATTTTCCCGCCGCGTCGGTGATGAACATTCCGTCGATCTGCGGATGTGAATAAAACGCCTCGGCGAGCCAATCCTGCACCGATGTATCGCCGAATTGCCGCATGACCATTCGCTGCGTGAGCGGCAGATTTTGGTAATATTCAATCGCGTCGGCAGTGCGGCGGATGTCGGAATCGATGAGGCTGGCGAGCGATTCGACGAGCGTGTGCCGGTCAACGACGATTTTGTCTTCGAGCGTGCGCGACAAAATCGAATACGAAATCAGCGCCATCAAAATTGACGGCACACAACCGGCGAGAAAGACCGCAATCGAAATATCGAGCGGTCGAAAACGTCGTCGGTAAAGCGGTTTCACAAATTCGGAATCGTGATGAACGTGTTGTGTTGCGCTTGCACAGCAAGCTCGCGTGATTTTCGACTGTCAACCAATCGGCTTCAACTCTCAACCAACTGCGACTGCCAAATCCAGCTCCACGGAAGCGCGCCGAAGCCGAGAATCCAATCGTTAAAACGCTTTACGCTCCAGCCGTCGCGACCGACGAGACGCGCATGCAGCTTTTGCAATTCGAGCCGGCCGAGCAAATAACTCATCGGCACCGTCGGCGCGCTCGTATACCAGTTCACATCGCCCTCGGCGCGTTTTTGCGTGAAGCCGACGCCGTCGACCAAAAACTTCGCCGCGCTCGCGTGGGTCATTTTTCCGGAGTGCAAACCGCAATCGATCACGATGCGATGCGCGCGCCAGAGCGCGTCGGATAGTTGCATCAAGCGCGCGTGCGGCGCGTTGTAGACTTTGAAATCGACGCACATTTTTTCGCACCAAAGCGTCCAGCCCTCGTAAAAAATCGCGTGCGCAAAAAGCCGGCGCAGTTTGCTGCGGTGGCGATTTTGAATGACGAACTGCACGTGATGGCCGGGGTAGCCTTCGTGCGCGCAGGTCAGCTCGAGGCCGAAATGCTGCTGCACTTCCGCGCGACGCTTGGCCGGATCGCTTTGCAGCGCGCTCAAGTCGTTGACCCAGAAAATGCCGGTCTGGTCTTTCGCAAACGGGCCAGGCGAGTGATACGCCGCGGTCGGAAATTGATGACGCAAAAATTCCGGCACGAGCATGACGCGCAATTTTTCGCCGGGCGGCAGCGTCAGCAGATCGGCTCCAGCAAAGGCTTCACGGACTTTCGTGGTGACGCGCCGGTATTCGTCGAGCAGCGATTCGCTCGCAGGCGACCATTTTTCAGCCGCGGCATCGATGATTTCGTGCGCCGGTTTCCGGCCGAATTTTGCGGCTTCTTTTTTTAATTCGCCGCGAAGCTGCGCGATCAATTTGTGGCCGAGCGCCTCGGCTTCCGGCAGCGAATACGGCACGCCCAGCCGTTCGCGGATTAGAAATTCAAACGCATCGCGGCCAATCGAAAAGCCGTTCGCCGGCCCCGGCGCTTTGTTGGAAATCGCCCGCGCATATTTTTCAAACGCCGAACACGCGTCATGAAAAAGCGCCGCCGTTTTTTGCGGACGATCGGAAATGGCGGTGATCTGTTTTTCCAATTCGTCGAGAAACGGCTTCGCGCCTTCGCATGTTTTGATCGCGAGTTTCGTCCAAAGCGGCACCGGCTTTCGCACGCACGCCGCGCCCGCGGCTAAAAAATCGGGCAGTTTCGCGAGCCGGCTTTCGATGGCAGGTCGTGCGTGCCGCAAATTGTCCGCGTAACGAATGACGAGTCCGAAGATCGATTGGATCGCCGCGTCGCAATGCATTTGCGGATTCGTTCGCCAGCGTTCGAATTTTTCGTGATGCAGCAAACCGGTTCGCAGCATTGAAAGAAATCCGCGCCGATCCAGCCAGTCGTCGCCGCGAAATGCGTCGTCCGCCAGCATCTCGACCGCGTGCAACGTCTCGCGCAAAAGTCTCGTGTAGCGGCGATGTGTCTCTGCGTCGTTGCGGCCAAGCTGCGATTCGAATTCCGTGAGCCCGAGCTCGCTCGCGTCCTGCGGAAAGAGCGCGTGCGATTCGTCCAAAAATTTTTGCGCCGTCGCGCGGAAGGTGCGGAGCTCGTGATTCATGGTCGCGATCTTGATCTGGTTCATCATTTTTCCGCCAGATCAAGTTCGCGATCCGATCCGGAGACGTTTGGAATTGCGCTTGACCCATAAAAGCAAACCGGCATCATTCCGCGCGAATTGGACAGAAAACGCCCGATTCCTACTGAAAATGACTATGGCAGCAGGCACAGCCCACATAATTTGGACAATTTGTTACCTCGTTGTGCTCTTCGGGCTCTCGATTTACGGACTGCATCGCTACTGCATCGTCTATCTGTTTTTAAAATATAAACGAAACGTGCCGAAGCCGGCGGGCACGTTCGCAAAGCTCCCGCGAGTGACCGTGCAGTTGCCGATTTTTAACGAGCTTTACGTCGTCGAGCGGCTGTTGAAATCGGTCGCGGAACTCGATTATCCGCGCGAGTTGCTGCAGATTCAGGTGCTGGATGATTCGACCGACGAAACGCGCGAGATCAGCGCGGCGACAGTCGAGGAATTGCAGGCGCTCGGTTTCGACATCGAACTGATTCACCGAGTCGATCGCAGCGGCTACAAAGCGGGCGCGCTCGAAGGCGGACTGAAATGCTGCAAAGGCGAGTTCATTCTGATTCTTGATGCGGACTTCGTTCCGACTCGCGATCTTTTAAAGAAAACGATCCAGTTTTTCACCGATCCACAAATCGGGCTCGTCCAAACGCGATGGGGCCACATCAATCGCACCTACTCGCTGCTCACGCGCGTGCAGGCGATGTTCCTCGACGGCCATTTGATGCTCGAGCAAACCGCGCGCAGCCGCAGCGGACGCTTTTTTAATTTCAACGGAACCGCTGGCCTCTGGCGTCGCTCGTGCATCGATTCGAGCGGCGGCTGGCAGCACGACACGCTGACCGAAGACCTCGACCTCAGCTATCGCGCGCAGCTCAAAGGCTGGAAATTTGTGTTTCTCGCGGACCTCGTCACGCCGGCGGAGTTGCCGGTCGAGATCAATGGCTTCAAATCGCAGCAGCATCGCTGGACGAAAGGTTCGATCCAGACGTGCAAAAAAATCCTGCCAACGATCTGGCGCAGCAAGCTGCCGTTGCCGATCAAGATCGAGGCGACTGCGCATCTCACGTCGAATTTCGCCTATTTGCTGCTCGTGTTTTTGTGCGTGCTTTTGCATCCGTCCACCGGCGGTCTCGGCGGCGGAATCTGGCGCACGGTGCTGCTAGACATTCCGATTTTCTGCATCGCATCGGTTTCGGTTGCGGTCTTTTACATTTGCGCGCAGCGCGAGCTTTATCCGAAAACGTGGTGGAAGGAAATTTTACTGCTTCCACTTTTGCTCGGACTCGGCGTCGGACTCGCGATCAATAACGCCAAAGCCGTTTTGGAAGCCGTCTTTAATCACGTAAGCGAATTTACCCGCACGCCGAAATACGGTATCGAAAATAAATCCCAGTCCTGGCGCGCGGCAAAATACGCGTCGATCAAAACGGCGGTGCCGCTCATCGAGCTTGCGTTCGCGATTTATTTTACCGGCGTTTTTCTCGACGCGCTGCTCACCGGCCAATGGCTTTCGCTGCCGTTTTTGCTGATGTTCCAAGGCGGTTTCGCATACGTCGCACTTTCGTCGATGGCGCAGTGGATGCCGCGTTTTAGCAGCGAAACCGCAGACGAGCCTGACGACGAGGAAGAAGCCGTTCCGGCTTAATTTCACGCTCCCCTCGTTGCGGCTTGGCACAAACCGTGCTTAATAAAGCTGCATCATGAGCTTTGGACGTGTTGTTTTCATGGTTTGCACGGCTTTGATGTCCGTTCGCGCCTTTTCATACGATGTGGAACGCAACGTAATCATCAGCGTTCCCGATCAGAAACTTGCCGTTTTGGAAAACGGCGAGCCCATTGCCGAGTATCGCGTTTCGACTTCGCGCTACGGCTTGGGCGATCGGTTTAACAGCTACGCTACGCCGCTTGGCGAAATGCAAGTTGCCGCAAAAATCGGTGACGGCATGCCGATGGGCGCAGTTTTTAAAAATCGCCACGTTACCGGCGAAATCCTTCCGCCGAATGCGAGCGGACGCGATCCGATCGTCACGCGAATCCTCTGGCTGCGCGGATTGCAATCGTGCAACAGCAACGCATTTAGCCGCAATATCTACATTCACGGAACGCCAGTGGAGCGGCTCATCGGCCGTCCGGCGAGCTACGGCTGCATTCGCATGCGTTCGCGCGACGTCGTCCAGTTGTTCAACATGGTGCAAGTGGGCGCAAAAATCAGTGTGACTACGCTGTCAATTCATCGCGCGTTAGCCGCTGCGACAACGTTCGGTAGCCGTTTGGCTGCGAATTAAAAAACGGGCGTTTTCAGCCGCCGTTTTTCTTTCGGTAAGCAATTTAGCCTGTTCCACAGGAATTTTCTGCTTTTAGGCGATTTTTCTTGTCGCCACTATATATTGTGGTTACCTTATCGAGAGTAGTCAATATGGTGTGGTTACTCACAGACTAATCACATCATATCGGCATCTTGTCCCCAAGAAATTCACAATTCGAAAGCACCGCCATGATCAAACTCAAATCCGGCGTTCGCGCCAGCCGCCTCAAAGTCAATGCACCATCCCGTCGCCTCGGCAAAGGGTTGAAAATCGATCGCGTTTTTAGCGACGAAACCATTCCGCCATTCGAGCAAATCGAATGGGAAAAACGCACGGCCGAAATCACCGACGACAGCCAAAAAACGATCTTTAAACAAGAGAACGTCGAGGTGCCCAAAAGCTGGAGTGCTCTCGCAACGAAAATCGCCGTGTCGAAATATTTCTACGGCGATATCGCACACGGCACGGATCCATACAAAGGCGGCCGGGAAAATTCCGTTAAACAACTCGTTCACCGCGTCACACGCACGATCACCGATTGCGGTGTGAAGGACGGCTACTTCGCGAGTGCCGAGGATGCGGAGCGCTTTTACGACGAGCTCACGTGGCTTTGCGTGAATCAATACGGCGCGTTCAATTCGCCGGTCTGGTTCAACGTCGGTCTTCATCACGAATACGGCGTCGGCAAAAACGCGGGCGAAGGCAACTATTTCTACAATCACGCGACCGGCAAAGCCGAGCGTGCGCCGACGCAATACGAATATCCGCAAGGCAGCGCGTGCTTCATCCAGTCGGTGAGCGACACGATGGAAGACATCATGCGTCTGGCGCAAAGCGAGGCGATGCTTTTCAAATACGGCAGCGGCACGGGCAGCGATCTATCCACGCTCCGTTCGACACGCGAAAAACTGAGCGGTGGCGGAAAACCGAGCGGCCCGCTTTCATTTCTGAAAGTCTATGACCAGGTCGCTAACGTCGTTAAAAGCGGCGGAAAGACGCGGCGCGCGGCGAAAATGAACACGCTCAAAGATTGGCACCCCGACATCGAGGAGTTCATCGTCGCGAAAACGAACGAGGAGAAAAAAGCGTGGGCGCTCATCGAGCACGGCTACGACGGCAGCTACAACGGCGAAGCTTACGGCTCGATCATGTATCAAAATGAAAACCTCAGCGTGCGGGTGAGCGACGAATTCATGCAGGCCGCGATCGATGGCCGCGAGTGGTGGACGAGGCGCGTCACCGACGGCCAGCCGTGTGAACGCAAAGATGCGCGCACTTTGCTCCGCAAAATTTCCGAAGGAACGCATCTCTGTGGCGATCCGGGCATCCAATTCGACACGACCATCCACAAATGGCATACGTGCAAAGGCACCGCGCGCCAGAACTCGACCAATCCTTGCAGCGAATATCTTTTCCTCGACAACACCGCGTGCAATCTCGCGTCGCTCAACCTGCTCAAATACAAAAAACCCGACGGCACATTTGATGTCGAGCGCTTCAAGGCGGCAGTGCGCCTGTTCATCACCGCGCAGGAAATCATCGTCGATAACGCGAGCTATCCGATCAAAGAAATCGCCGAAAATTCGCACATTTTCCGCACACTCGGCCTCGGCTACGCGAACCTCGGCGCGCTCATCATGAGTTACGGCCTCGGCTATGATAGCGACGAAGGCCGCGCGCTCGCCGGCGCGATTACCGCAGTCATGCACGGCGAGGCTTATCGCCAGAGCGCGCAGATGGCGAAGATCATGGGGCCGTTCCCCGGCTACAAAGACTCGCGCGCCAGCGGCGTCGAGAAGCCGCTCGCGAAAGACAACGTCGCGTCGATGCTCGAAGTCATCGAGCAACACCGAGCGGCGGTGGCGGAAATTCATCCGTCGGAAAAATTCGCTTATCTCAAGGACGAAGCGAAACGCGTTTGGGACGACGTCAGCGCGCTCGGCATCAAGCACGGCTACCGCAACGCGCAGGTCACCGTCCTCGCGCCGACTGGCACGATCGGCTTTTTGATGGACTGCGACACGACCGGCATCGAGCCCGATATCGCGCTCGTAAAATACAAACTGCTCGCAGGCGGCGGCATGTTAAAAATCGTCAACCAAACGGTGAGACCTGCGCTCGAAAACCTCGGCTATTCCGCCGCCGAAATCGAAAAAATGATCGCGCACATCGACAAGTGGGACACGATCGAGGACGTGCAGGACGAACAAACGGGCGAGGTCATCCGCAGCGGATTGAAAGAAGAGCACCTGCCCGTTTTCGACTGCGCATTCAAACCGCATCGCGGCAAACGCTCGCTCCATTACCGTGGACACATTCGCATGATGGCCGCCGCGCAGCCGTTCTTGAGCGGCGCGATTTCCAAAACCGTCAACCTGCCCGAGCACGCCACGGTCGAGGACATCATGAACACCTACATCGAGGGCTGGAAACTCGGCCTCAAAGCGATCGCCATTTACCGCGACGGCAGCAAACGCAGCGCGCCGTTGAATGTTAAAAAGACGAAAGACATGGGCGCATCGGAAGTCGAAGCCGAGCTTTCCTCAAAAGCCGAACTCGAAGCGCGCGTCATCGAACTCGAGAAAGAGCTCACCGCGTTGCGCGGCATGCTCAACCAGCCGCAGCGCCATCGCATGCCCGACACCCGCGTCTCGCTCACGCACAAATTCGAGATCGCCGGGCACGAAGGCTACATCACCGTCGGCCTCTACGAGGACGGCCAGCCGGGCGAACTCTTCATCCAGATGAGCAAAGAAGGCAGCACCATCGGCGGCCTCATGGATACCGTCGCTACGCTCACATCGATGGCGTTGCAATATGGCGTCCCGCTGCAATCGCTCGTCAAAAAATTTGCCTATCAACGCTTCGAGCCGAGCGGCTTCACGCGCAATCCCGATATCCGCAACGCGACGAGCATCACCGACTACGTCTTCCGCTGGCTCGCGTGCCAGTTCATCAAGGGCTACAAGGAAGCCACATCGCCGCACTCAACACAGCCCGAGTTGCCGATGAAAGGCATCTCCGAGATGGAAAAGAAAGCCGTCAACCGTCCCGTGCCCGAGCTCACGCGCAACGAAAAGGAAATCATCGACGTCATCACGAACAAAACCAACAGCGAAGGCCAGCCGCAGATGAATGGCAACGGCAACACCCACGCCGACCGCGTCCAGGAAGCCCTTGGCTCCATGTTCATGGACATCACCTGCTCAAACTGCGGCAGCACCAAAGTCATCCGCGCCGGTGCCTGCGGTTGCTGCACCGAGTGCGGCACCAGCCAGGGCTGCAGCTAAATCATGGGAAAAAAAACGCCCACCAGCGACGGCCCCGAGCCCATCCTCGCGGACTAGTTCCAGCGGGGGGGTGTAGCACATCGTAAGGTTCGTTATTTACCTTCGATTTGAAGGCTTCAACGGCCCATCGCCAAAAGCAAAAGCGGCGCGGGAATGAATCGCCGCGCCGCTGGTGCGGATCTTTAAACCGGAACGGATCTCAGCGGGCGAGCTGTTCCTGCTCGAGCTCTTCTTTGGTTTTCTTTTTGCCCTTCTCGCCTTTTTCCTTCACCGGCGCGCCGGCTTGCGGGATGTGCTGCACTTGTGGCTGGGCTTGTAGTTGATGGCGTTGCTCCTGGGCGCGCTGCATTTCCACTGCACGGTCGCGATTGAGCTGCTGTTGCTGGACGCGTTCCTGCGCGGTGCGGTCGGCGTTGAGTTCGCGCTGCTGCGAATGCTGCGCGCGGGCGGCTTCGGCGGCGGCGCGTTGCTGTTCGCGGGCGGTTTGATCAACTGCTCCCATCTCACGCTGTTTGCCTTTTTTCTCGAGCGGTTGCGTCGTAGTTTGATCGGGCTGCGCCATGAATGGCTGGAGCGTCGTTTCGCCTCGCGCCGATTTTTTAACGGGCGCTTGCTCGCCGGTCGCGGCGGGCGTGACAGACTGCGTGGTCATTTCCTGCGCGGCTTTTTTGTTTTTGCCTTTGGCTTTTTCAAATGGCGTCGCTGCGGCGGTGATGCCAGATTGGTTCGGCGCCAGATTCTCCGCTTTTCCTTTTTTGCTTTTCGCAGTCACGGCGGGGGACGTGGCGGGCGCGACGCGAGGCTCGGCGGTCAAAGTCTGCGGTTGTTGCGTGCCTTTTTTGCCTTTGCCTTTAGCGAGGTTTTCCGACGGTGTCGCAACGGGCGAGCTCGCACCCGCGGCAGCCTCCGGGGAAGATTTCGTCTTTTCCTGCACGATCTTCAAATCCTCGGGGTTGACCGGTTTCGCAGGCGCTTTTTCAGGCTTCACGCCTTTGCCTTCGCCTTTCATTTTGGTTTGGAGTTGCTGCTTCACCTGCGGGTCGCTCACGCCATTCCAGCCGGTATCGACTTTCGGAGCCGCGATCGTTTTCGCGACTTTCTGCGGTTTCGCCTTTTCGGTCTTCGAGACATCCGGCGCAAGCACGACGAGCTGGTTTCCCTGCTGTCTCGCGAGCGTTTTTCCGCCCGCAACTCGGACGGCTGCTACATCGGTTTCGCGTTTTAATTTCAGCACCTGCACGGGACGCGTTGTTCTCGCCGCCACGGTCTGATACTGCGGACCGCCGACGTAGATGTTGTTGGTGGTGCGGTTGACGGTGATATTGGTGATGTTCGTGGTGCGGTTGATGATCGTCACGTTGCGGCTACGGTCGATGATGACGGGGCGCAGCGCCGGGTCGCCGAAGTGGCGGAACTCGCAGAAGCTGTAATTGGTCGGGCCGATGTCATACTCCGCGTCGGCCCAGATGCTGATGCCGATTTCGTGGCGAAAATGCGCGCGCGGCGGCAGCGGCGCCCATCCGATGTAGTCGTCACTCACGCGCCAGGAAACCCACGCGGGCGCCCATTCGTAATCCGGCACCCAGCACCAGCCTTCGTCCTCAAGGCGCACCCAGCGTCCATAGTGATAAGTGATGCCGCCGAAGTCTTCATACGAAAACCACGTCCAGCCGCCATCGGTATAAGCCCAATAGCCATCCGTGTAAGGTGCCCATTCGGTATCCACGCCGGTTGGGTGCCAGCAGTAGCCGTAGTCCGGCACCTCGACCCATTCGCCGTAAGGATCGAGATTATCGTAGAAAAAATCAAACGAGACGCTCGTTCGTGCGCTGGCTCTCGGCGCGGCACAAAAGAGCGCGACGGCGGCCAGAATGAGGGCGATGGGCTTAAATGTCTTCATGGTTTTGGAGAGTTGAAGTATGAGACTGCGTGCGAAGAAATTCATTCATTAAAAAATGACTCCACAAAAAAATCGCTGTTTTGCGCTCGGGTTTCTTTTGCTGGTCATCCTTTGCTCCTGCGCCCGCAAGCAGCGCGATGAGCTCATCGTCGGCATGGAGCTGGCCTATCCTCCTTTTGAAATGGCCGATGCGCAAGGCAATCCAAGCGGAGTCAGCGTGGATCTCGCGAAAGCGCTGGGTGAACATCTTCATAGACAAGTAATCATCGAAAACATTCCATTTAGCGGCCTCATTCCAGCGCTAAAGACTGGGAAGATTGACTTGATCATCTCGTCGATGACCGCAACTCCCGAGCGCGCTGAGTCAATCGACTTTACCGACACATATTTAAAGACAGGCCTATGTCTTTTAGTCGGCGCAAACTCTAGCATCTCGAGCATTTTCGATGCAGATAAGCCCGGCAGAACCATCGTCGTAAAGCAAGGAACGACCGGTCAAACCTTTGCGGCAGCTCACATCAAAAGCGCGCAGGTTCTAGTGCTCGACAAGGAAACCGCCTGCGTGCTCGAAGTGGTGCAAGGAAAAGCCGATGCGTTTATTTACGACCAGATGTCCACATACAAAAACTGGCAGGCGAACCCGCAGACCACGCGTCCGATACTTACACCTTTTCAGCAAGAGTCATGGGCCATCGGTTTGCGCAAAGGCGACGACAAGCTACGCGCGCAAGTAAACCAATTCCTAGCGGGTTATCGTAAGCAAGGTGGTTTCGAACTACTCGGCGATCGTTATCTCAAAGAGCAAAAGACAGCCTTTCAAAAGCTCGGCATTCCTTTTTACTTCTAGCCATTCGCCTTCGCGGATTTCGATAACTCCTCGGCGTGTTGCAACGCAGCCTTTGCCTCTTCAGGCTTATGGAGTTCATCGAGAATCGTCGATAGCAGCACATACTGCAACGGCTGATCCGGACTGCGTCGCACGGCTTTCTTTTGCGCATCATAAGCAGCTTCAGGTCGCTTCAATGCCAGGTTTACGCGCGCAATCATGTTCAAAGGTTCGACGCCGTGAATATCGAGCGGAGTCGCTGCGGTGAAAGCTGCGAGTGCTGCATCGACATCGTTATTTTGCAGCTCAAATCGACCAAGCATCATGTGCGAATCGTAGTGCCACCAGTTTGCATCAGCATAACTCTTGACGGCACCGATCGCATCTTTCATGTCATTGGCGTCTTTAAAGATTTGCGCCTTGTAAGCCACCAATTCCCAAATGTCAGGATACAGCTTAATCGAGTCATCCAGAATGCGAAGAGCCCCGGAAGTATTCTTTGCATCATAACGCATCTTCGCCAGATTCAAGGCGGCCGACCACGTGTGCGGATAAGTCTTCGCCAGAATTTGCGACTGGCTTTTATCGTAGCTAAGATACTTTTCGGCTTCGGCATTCCTACCTTGCTTAACCAGGTTGATCCCTAAGTTAATCCGCGCTGTTGCGTAATCTGGGAAGCGCTCGACAGCTTCACGCAATATCTTTTCCGCGGCAGCATCATCGCCGCGCTTCGTATAAATTAGCGCCAGATTCAAATGCACACGCGGTGTTCCGCCACCTGCGGCGATCGTTTGCTTAAAGAACCTTTCCGAATCGGCCCAGTCTTCACTGCGCGTCGCAGTTCTTAGCCCAAGTGGAATTAGCGCGACCACAGCAAGCATCGCAAAGGCTGTCTGCAGGCGCTGTGGCATCGCGAGAATACAGCCCGCAAAAAACAACAGCAAGCCCATGCTCGGCATGTAAATCCAATGCTCGGCAACTTGCGCGTTTAATGGAAAAAGATTCGAGATCGGCAAAAAGCCCAGCATAAACCAAAGCGCTCCGAATAACCTCACACACTGCCCGGGCCCACGCTTAATGCACATCCAGACCATCAGAACCAATGCGAGCAGACCGATTATTGATAGGTATTCAAAGCGGATATTCGATTGCCAGACATTAAGTCCCTTGTAGGTGTTGATCGTATAAACGATGCGATCCATGTGCAGGTCATGCGGCCAGAAGATCAGCGAGACATAGTCACCGAGAGCACGTAGCATTAACAGAAACCGCTCAGCAAAGCTTGAAGCTGCGGCCGCTTGCGGATTCGGCCGAGATATGGGTAGGTAGCGCAAAACCAGATAGCCTCCCAAAACGGCAAGCATAACTACGACAGCTGCAATCTTCATCTGCCAGCGTTGCGTTCGATTGAAGCCGACAAGATAAGCCGCGAATAACGTCATCCAGATAAACGCAATCTCTTTTGCGCACAAGGCCAGCAGCAAAGAGATCGCAGCCGCTAAGTAATAGCTTATTGCAAATGCCCGCTTCGTATCCAATCCGCGTAGATAAAGCAGCCATGCTCCAACTGCGAACAGCGTCGCCAGGCTATCCGCGCGACCTGCGACATAAGCTACCGCGGCGTTGTGAATGGGATGAATTACCCACAATGCTGCAACTAAAAACGAGACAACCGGCGCGGCGTCCGACCTGTCTTTAAGCAATCGCGGCAATACATTGCGCAACAGCAAATACAACACGAACCCGGCTAATCCATGAAGGATCGCATTGCCAAGGTGATAACCAAAGGGACTGCCATGCCAGAGCCAGTAATCCAGCATGTAGGAGAGGTTCTGGACCGGTCGATAGTAGAGCGAAATCGAGTCGAGGTAGAGATAGTGTTTGAATACCTCAAAGATAAAAACCGGACTTTTGAAGAATGGGTTTTCTCCTACTAAATAGAGATCGTCCCATAGCAACTGCCCATTGAGCGCTGGCGCATAGACCGCGAAGCTGCCTAGCAGAAGCAGCAGAAAAACGAAAAGCCGATTGTTTGTAAAATCGGCGATTTTTGCAAAGGCAGTGCGCGGAGTGGAATCGGACATCGGGAGATAGAGCTACCTCTTTTGCCTGAAAACTCAACATCCAGTTGCTCACCTCGAACAGGTCGAGAGAGCAACTGGATGTTTTGGTTAATTACTAACGAGTCAGGCTCAATAGTAGGGCGACCAGAAGGCTGCCGGAGCAACGTCCGACAGAGTCGAGAAAGCGCTGGCTGGCACTTTCGGGATCGTGTCGACCGTGAACGGGCCATACGTGTTACCGAACATATCATTGCCAGTCGTGTAAAGAACAGTGCCGGCTTTGATGTAGTTCTTGAGGTCAGCAAACGTCGGGTTTGAACCCGTCGATTTGTTGGTCTCGATTGCGTATTGATCGACGGCCGAGTCCAGCATACGGAGATCTTCCAGGATGCGGGTAGCCTGCGAGCGCTTACGAGCGCGCAGGAAGTTCGGCACCGCGATCGCCGCCAAAAGGGCGATAATCGCGACTACGATCATGATTTCCACGAGGGTGAAGCCCCCGCGACGGTTATTTAGTTTTTGCAACATAGGATTATTAGTTCGTTTGTGTGTTTATGTTTTTGTTTATGATCCAGCGCGGTTAACGCGAAGGTTCGGTAGGCTCTAAAGCAGGGGCGATGCCAACCCGTCAAAACGCGTTGAACATTTTTGTCGATAAGAGGGAAATACTCTGTTACCCACAGTGCCTTCTTCCTTTGAAAAAGCCCCAGCCGAAGCTTTCACCCGCGTTTTGGTTATTTGTAATTACTCTGGCGATTCGCATTTTTGCGTTAGTGCGACTCTCAAATTCGCCATATTTCGCACCCGACAACGGCGACATGAAATTCTACAACGGCTGGGCGCTGCGGATTCTGCACGGGCAACTCACCGATCATCAGGCGTTCTATGGATTGCCCGGCTACGCCTACCTGCTCGCGCTGATTTACAAGTGCATCGGCTACGATCCGTTCGCTGTCGGGCTTTTGCAGGCGTTCGCGGAAGCGATCACCGCGGTGATGATTTGGAAAATCGCGCGTTTTGTCTTTTCGAGTTCCATCGAGATACGCCACGCCTCAGCTATCGGAATCATCGCCGCGCTAGGCTGGGCTTTCTTTCAACCGGCGCAGACCTTCTCGATTATCCTGATGCCGACGGCCTGGATGATCGCTGCGTTTTGGTTTTTCGTATGGGTGATTATTAAAACAGAGCGCGCCTCCATTTGGCGACCGTGGCTCTGGCTTGGGCTGCTGATCGGCTTTGTCGTGAATATCATCGCGACGATTCTATTCCTCATTCCGCTCGCCATGGTGCGTGCAACGCTTCTATTTAGAGGCGAAACATCGCTCCTGCGGCGCATCGCGAAGCCACTCGCCGTTTCGGCAATCCTCATTGCGGCGGTTTTCGTCGGCACTTCGCCGTGCTGGATTCACAACTACTTCATTGCGCACGAGCCAGTGCTTCTATCCGCGCACAGCGGTATCAACTTTTACATCGGCAACAATCCAATCGCGAACGGGTATCCGAAAATTCCGCCCGGCATGCGCGCCGGCCAGGAAGGAATGTTGAAAGATTCGATCACGATGGCCGAAGTCGCCACCGGCCGGCATCTCACGCGCGTCGAAGTCTCGCACTATTGGTCAGCCAGGGCGCACGACTATATCCACGAGCATTTAGGCGAATGGCTCGGCTTGATGGCGATCAAGCTGCGCAACTTTTGGAACACTTACCAATACGACGACCTCAGCCTCGTCACGCTATTCGCGCAAGCAGGCATCCTTGTTCCCGGCCTGCGCTTCGGCCTTATCGCCGCGCTGGGTCTTGCAGGAATGGTCATCGCTTTTTTCAAAGTGCCGCGTGCAAGCTGGATTATCGCCGCCGTGCTTTTGCACATGGCCGCACTGATGCCGGTGTTTGTCACGGAGCGTTATCGCATGGCCGCCGTGCCGGGTTTGTTGATATTAGCCAGCTTCGGCATTTGGAAATTGTGGCGCGACTTCATAGAGGCAAAATGGTCAAGCTGCGCCGGCTACCTCACCCTTGGCGCGGCATCGGCATTTTTCGTTTCATGGCCGCAGTCCGATCCCGGCTTATGGTCGCTCGATTACTACAACACCGGCATCAAGGAAACCGATGCCGGTAACATTGACGCCGCACTAAAAGACCTCGAGCGTGCTTATTCATATGTCTCCGAGAATTCCGAGATCAACTTCGCGCTCGGCAATGTCTGGCTGCAAAAAGGCGATCGTTTAAAGGCGAAGAGCTTCTACCGACGAGCCATCGAAATCAACCCGCGGCACAGCAGCGCCTACAACAATCTCGGTGTGCTCGCTTTTGAAGAAGAACGGTGGGATGTCGCGGCAAAACTGTTCGCAAAGTCTCTCGAAATTGAACCTGAAGACGCGAAGACTCACTATCTGCTCGCGCGTGCGCTGGCTAAGGCCGGCGACACTGTCGGCGCAAAAGCAGAGCTGAACAAGGCATTGGAAATGCGTCCCAACCAAAAAGAGTTTCTCGAACTTCAAGCCCAACTAAACCAACAGCCATGAACTGCGAACGTCCTTCAAACGCCATCATCATTTGCACTGCCATCGTTATCGCTCTCGGCATTTTTCTGCGCATCTACCCTTCTGCCGGATCGATGGGACGCGGTTTTGACGAGAACCTTTACTGCCGGTATGTGCGCGCGCTGGAAGTTACCGGGCTTGGCAACTACGCAAAGCTCTCCAAAGGCTATATCGATGCGCAAAGCGAGCTGCCGAGCGCCATACTTCCGCCGACTCGCTTTTTTTACATCTACTGCGGATATCTCTGGCATGCCTTGTCGGGAACCCATACCAACAATGCCGCCGAGGATGAAGAACGCGCCATCGACGCGCTGCATCATGTCTCGACTACCTTCACGATTCTGACGCTTCTTTTATCGACTGTATTCGCCGCGCGGCTGGCGGGACCGAAGGTTATGCTGGGTGTCGCTGCGCTGATGGCTTGTGCGCCGACGCAGATCCACATGTCGCAGCATGCGCTTATTGATGGCGTGTTTGCTTTTTGGGCGCTCCTGGCTGTGTGGTTGTTGTGGGAAAATCTGCAAGCGCCGAATCACGCCGGGTGGTTGACTGCCTACGGCGTTAGCCTGATAGGTTTGGTGCTGACAAAGGAGAATGCAGCCTTTGCCACTGCAGCGTTGCTGGCAGTCATCATTGCGAATCGCTGGCTGAAGTTTGGCCGGGTGACAATCAGGCTGCTCCTCGCTACTTTTGCTGCGCCCGCGATCGGTTTGCTCATTCTTTTCGCTTTAGCAGGCGGACCGTTGCAGTTCGTGCAAATCTATCAACTATTGGTCGCGAAAGCTTACACACTGGATTACGCGATCAAGTTCTGCGACGGGCCGTGGTATCGCTACCTTGTCGATCTGCTGCTCGTAAGCCCGCTCGTATTTCTGCTCGCGATTGGCGAGCTGTTTCAGCTGAACCGCGAGAAGAAGACCGCGATCTACCTCGTGACGTTTGTTGCGGCGAGCTACCTCTTGATGAGTAACGTGAAGTATAGCTTGAACCTTCGCTACGCGAATATGTGGGACATGCCTTTGCGCTTTCTTGCGTTCTCACAGCTTGCCACGCTTTGCGCGCCTTTGCGCCGCTACAAAATGCAGGTCCTTGTCGGACTCGTCGTGTTGTTGTGCCTCTTCGAGCTCAATCAATACCGCATCTTCTTCATCAACTACAAACTCTACGAGCTCGTCTCCGAAGGCCTGCTGCGCGCGGTGAAGATCGTGAAGTAACTCTACGCCGCCTGGGTCGCGGTCACCTGCTTCTGCTTGCGCAGCTCATCGCTCGTTTCGATCGTCTCCGCAAGCAAATGCTCCACCGTGGGCTTCGCCTGTGCGCGAACGAAAATCTGATAGGAGAAAAGTCCGCGGCTTACTTTTAGCAGCAGCTGGTTGAGTCTCAGCAAAAGACGGCTCGCGAAGTTATCCCCGATCGACTTCGGGTAAGGCGCGGGAATCCCTTGCAGATCGAGTATCTTGTAGCCCGTTTGCTCGAGCAGCTCGCACATGGAGTTAAAAGTAAAGAGCCGCGTATGCGTGCGATCGAGGATACCTTTGCGGCCATAGTTAAAGTTCCCGAAAAAAAGCATCAGCCGCGTGACATAGAAGCTGATATTCGCCGTCGTCATCACGATCTCCGGGCGTTTGCGCGCGGTCGCGTGCCGGATCAGCTCCATGAAATTCTCCGGGTCCTTCAAATGCTCGATCACATCGAGCAGAAAGATCTGGTCGAACTTCGAGGCATCCACCGGCAGATGCCTCGTCTCCAGGTCCCATCGATGAAACTCCACGTTCGGCGTGTCCGATTTCTCCGGCACGTATTGATCGATCGCCGTCACGTGCGCCGCAGTCTTCGCCATCTGGCGGGCGACGAGACCTTGCCCGCAGCCGATGTCCAGGATGCGCGCGCCCGGCTTTACCGCCGCGACAGCCATCGTGTGCGACGATTGGAAATCGAGCTTCAAGTCATAAGTGTGCTCCACCGACGCCACGTCAAATTTCCGGTCGTAAAGCAGATTCCGCGAGTGCAATTGCGCGCGCACCATCGTGCGGAAAAGATCCCACGCGTATTTCATCCCGTTCACATAGCAAATCTCGTCGCCGTAAAACGTCGGGATCGGCAGCTCCACGATCCGCAGCCCTTTCATCACCAGTTGAATGATGATCTCCGTGTCGAAATGAAAATCGTTCGAGTTCCGCTCAAAAGGAATCTGCCGCAGCGCGGCGGTCGCGTAGAGCCGGTAGCCCGAGTGAAACTCCGACAGCTCGCTGCCGAGCATATAGTTTTGAAAACGCGTCAGCACCTGGTTGCCAAACCATTTGTAGAGCGGCATCCCGCCCTTGAGCGCATCCTGCTTGCGGATCATCCGCGAGCCGAATACCGCATCCGCCTCTCCGCTGAGAAACGGCTGGACCAAATCCGGCAGCTTCTCCGGCGCATACTGCCCGTCGCCGTGCAGCAGCGCCACGATGTCAAAGCCATGCTCGATCGCGTAGCGGTAGCCGAGCTTCTGGTTGCCGCCGTAGCCCTGGTTCTCCGGCGTCCGCAGCACCGTCAGGCGGAAATTCGACGTCGTATTGTCGTAGGCCAGCCCGCGCGCAAAGGTCTCGTCCTTCGACGAATCATCGATCACCAGCACCTCGACATCGCTCGTGCGCAACTCAGCCGGGATGCGGTCGAGCACACTCTGGATCGTCGTCTCCGCGTTATAAGCGACGACGAAAATAAGCACGCGTTTGCCATGGAGATCGAGGGACATAAAAGCGACGGGCAATGTAGCAGGCTCCGGGCGCGCCGTCTACGATTCCCCGCCGGTGCGCACGCGCGTGTCGAATGTCAGCGGCACGACGACGATCAGCGCGCCGGTGCCCGCGCTGGTTGCGGCGGAGTTACTCGTCTCTTTTTTTTCCGCCGGGATTTCGGGATCGGGCTCGCGGCCCATGAGGTCATCCATGGCCCATTGGACGAAGGCTTCAATATCCATCACGGAGGTTTTTGTTACCGAGGCCGTTCTTTGATGGCTAGTAAAATGTGGGCGTCAACGGTTTGGCTCCGCCTCTGTGAGCGATACACGAATAATGAATGGGAAAACATTATACGAATTCACGAGTCCAAACACGCGCTGCGCTCCGATACGGAAAGGAAGCGCGCGAGACGTGTGGTGATGGGTGGGGGCGTTTCGCGCTGCTTTTAAAAAGAAAGACGAAACCCATGAACCTAAAAAAAGAATTCAACCGACTCAGCGGGCTGTTTGGCGACAGCGTGGATAAGGTGCAAAATTTCACCGATGATTTCGGTGAGAAGCTGCGTGACGAAACCGATGCGCTGACGCGTCGTGCGCGGCGCGGCTACATGCAGGGGCGCGATTCGCTGATCTCCACCGAGGAGCTGATGGCGCGGCATTTGAAGGAAAATTCCACGCTGTATCTCATCGCCGGCATGACGCTGCTCGGGCTGTTCATCCTGCGGATGTGGACGTCGTATCGGATGCCGATGCGTCGCGAGTGGTAAGCTGCGGAGCACGCGCGTCGAGCCAGTAGAGAACGTCGCGGAGAACGATCTCGCGATCGAGATCGTTGTGGGTTTCGTGTAGCCCGCCCGGATAAATGCGCAGTGTTTTGTCCGGGCATTTTGCTTTTTCAAAGAACGCACGCGTGGCTGCTGCGGAGGTGATCGGGTCGTCGCCGCCTTGGATGAGCAGCAGCGGGAGGTTGAATTTTTCCGCACACTCGCGGGCGCGCGCCGCGCCGCGGACGAGCTCGAAATACATGTGCGCGGACATGGTGTGATGGACGAGCTCGAGGTCGGGCATCGATTGCAGGAACGCCTGGTCGCGCGAAAGGCGCTCGGGCCGGACGTCGGTTTGCTGTGTGAATTGCGGCCAGATGCGGACGGCGAGTTGCGCGAGCCAGAGCTTCCACGCGCGCGGCATGAAGGCGAGCGCGAACCAGGGCGATGCGGCGATGACGCCGTGTGCGGCGCTTTTGCGGTCGATGACGAAATTAATCACGAGCTGTCCGCCGAGGCTGTGGCCGTAGAGGAATATCGGCGAGCCGTCGCGTGCGATTTCGTTTTCCACCGCGGCGATGTCGTCGAGGAGCTGCGCGTAATTTTCGACGTGTCCGCGCCGGCCATCGGAGCGCCCATGCCCGCGCAGGTCGAAGAGACAGACACGAAAGCCATTTTGTGCGAGCCGTTCCGCGACGTGGAGATAACGCGACGAATGCTCGCCCATGCCGTGCACGAGCAGCACGCTCGCCCGCGCAGTTTGCGGCTCGATGCAGCGCAGAAAGAGCCGCGCGCCATCGCGCATACGCACCCGGCATTCGTGCATTGGGGGCGGCTTCGACATTTACAAAAAGAATACGTGCCGTCGCGCCGCCCGCGATGCAGAAAATCGGTTGTTTTCACAAAGTGCTCTGATAATTTACAACCATGTCTTCTCCCAAACGCCGCAGCGGCTTCACGCTGATCGAACTGCTCACCGTCATCGCGATCATCGCCATCTTGATGGGTCTCCTTTTTCCCGCGATGAATGCGGTCAAGGAATCCGCGCGCAAGACACAGGCGAAAAATGACATCACGCAGATCGTCACGGCGGTGAAGGCGTTTTATACTGAGTATGGGAAATATCCGACGCCGTCCGCCTACGGAGGCAACTCCGACACGATCTTCGGCGACAGCAACAACAGTGGAACCAACAAAAGCTTCCAGCTATTTAGCATCCTGAGAAATATCACGAGCCAGTCGACTGAAGTCGTCCTGCAAAATCCGCGCGGCATCGTCTTCTTTGAAGGAAACGCCGTGAAAGACGCGACCGCGCCCAAAGCAGGTTTTGATTCCCTCGGAAATTTCTACGACCCGTGGGGAAAGACCTACTCCGTCGCGGTTGATTTGAGCTACGATAACGTCACCCAGACATTCATTGCTCAATACACCGATCTCGCCAGCTCCTACACTCCCGAGCCGCAAAGCAACAAGCCCGGGATTCCCACCGGCGCGGTCGCCTTTAGTTTCGGCAAGGACGGAAAACAAGGCAAAAACGGCGACAACAAATACTCCGGCTCGGACGACATCATATCCTGGCAATAACTCTAGCCAACTTTCGCGGGTGTAGTTCAATGGTAGAACGGCAGCTTCCCAAGCTGCATACGAGGGTTCGATTCCCTTCACCCGCTCCAACTCGCTATAATCAAGTGAGTAGCGCACTATAAGCAGCCGCTGGATATACAAGGCGGTAAGACAAAAACTGGCTTTTTTCCGCAATTGTTCGCTGCTGTTCAGTGAGCAAAACTCTTTGTCTGAGGAAACAATTCCCTCTTGATCGCGCTTCCATTCGTAACGGCGAAGTGCGTTAACCGAAAGAACTCCTCGAAATGCGCGGATGTAAGCGGTGTTTTTTGCCTACCTTCACGTTCTCGATGCGGAATGTCTTCGGCGTCCACCAATATCATTCCAAACTCCAAAAGTTGTGACAAGGTGAGCGCGAAGAACGAGAACTTTTGAAACGGAACGGGTGCGCCAATCTGCTCTTTCTTCATCTGCATTTGCAGAAACCCGCACTGTCGGGGCTTTCGACCTCTGTTATTCTACGAGCAATCCCGCGAACGTCTCTGGCTGGCCAGTTGGTAGAGTGCGACCCAACCAATGACCCGACAGGCTGACTGGAAACGGGATCATCGTGCAGACACACGATTCGAATATTTTAAGAAAAATGAAGACATCCACTTTTGCAGCCACGGCAGCCTTTTTCCTGATCCTCTCGTTACCAGCATTTGCCGCAAATCAATCCGCGCAACCCTCTGCTTCGAAAAAAGTCCGCATCGTTTTGGCTGGCGACTCGACGGTCACAGACAACGCCGGCTGGGGCAAAGGTTTCGCCAATGCAATGAAAGACGACGTGGAGGTTATCAATCTCGCCAAGGGAGGGCGCAGCTCCGGCAGTTTCATCAAGGAGGGCTCATGGAAGAAGGTTCTGGATCTCAAACCCGACTATGTGCTGATCCAGTTCGGCCACAATGATCAGCCCGGTCATGGCGATCGGGAGACGGACCCACAGACGACTTACAAGCAATACATGACGCAGTATGTCGATGAAGCCAAAGCCGCAGGCATCAAGCCGGTGCTGGTAACTTCACTAAGCCGCCGCCAGTGGACAGCCGACGGGAAAATCAAGTCCTCACTCACGCCTTGGGTGGATGTTGTGAAAGCGATCGCGGCGGAGAAGAATGTGCCGCTCATCGACCTGCACGCGCTGTCGATTGCGTATTACGAGAAGGAAGGTAAAGCGAAAATTCTGGAGATCTCGCCAACAAAGAACGCTGACCCGACCAATCCTAACGCAGACACCAGCGGCCAAACAGTTGACGGCACGCATCTGAACGAAAAAGGCAGTCAGATTTTCGGTCCAATGGTTGCCCAGGAACTCAAGAAGGTCGTCCCGGAACTCGCGTCGCACGTTAAGGAATAGTCCCGCCCCAGACCGAAACCTCTCACACCCATTCTTGCTATATGAATAAGACAGCCATCCTTGCCTTGGCATTTGCCTCGCTGGTCAGCATTTCACTTGCTGCGGAAACGAAAATCACCGTCGCCGGTGATGGGAGCGGTGACTTTAAGACAGTGCAGGAAGCCATCGCTGCCGTGCCGGACAAAAGCACCGATCGCACAATTATCCATATCAAGCCGGGCACCTACCAGGGGCATTTCATTGTTCCTAATTCCAAAATCAACGTGACTCTCGAAGGCGAATCGGCCGAGACAACGATCCTGACGTGGGACAGGAACGTGAAAGATCCGATCCCCGAGGGACATGACAAGTTTAACCCGGGCATCCATGTTCAAGCGCCCGACTTCCACGCTGAGAAACTGACGATTCAAAACACGTCTGGCGATCATGGCCAGGCGCTGGCGGCGCGCGTGGATGCCGACCGCGCCGTTTTCACAAACTGCCGCCTGCTCGGTTGGCAGGACACGCTAATGGTCAACAATGGCCGCCAGTATTTCAAAGACTGCTACATCGAGGGTCGGGTGGATTTCATCTATGGCGATGGCACCGCGGTGTTTGAGAATTGTGAGCTTCACAGCAAGAACGGAGGCTACATCACCGCGGCGAGCACTCGGCAGGAGAAACCGTATGGGTTTGTATTCCTAAAGTGCAAGCTCACCGGCGACGATAAGCCATGGGTTGATCCCACGGGCGCTATACCGGCGAAAGTGCAGAAATTCCCCAACACAAATCTCGGACGTCCATGGCGTTCTTATGCGAGCGTTACTTATGTCAACTGCGAGATGGGCGACCACATCAAGCCGGCAGGGTGGTTTAATTGGAATAAAGCAGAGAACGAAAGCACTGCGCGCTATGCCGAGTATAACAGCCTCGGCCCGGGTGCTAATCCGACCAAGCGCGTGCCGTGGTCACGACAACTCAGCAAGGAAGAAGCTGATAAGATCACAATCGAATCCGTTCTCGGCGGCACCGATAAGTGGAAACCGGAGTAGAGAAACCCAGCTCCGTTAATGCCTCTTTAAGCGACATGTGCTCCAAGCCGTGCCCGAGCTGAGCACTCACGATGAAAACAACGGTCCCTGCCAGTTCGACAATCTCTGATCATTCGAAGATTCTGCTGCGCACCGCGTCGGCGCTTATCCTCTCGTGCGTCGCGAGCCTGTCCGGCCTTCGCGCGCAGACCACGGTGTTTTATGACACGTTTAGTGGCAGCACCAGTGGCACGAGCACGCTAAATTCCAATCCAATCTCGCCCGCTAATCCTTCGCTTAACGCCACTGCGTATATTGAAGGTTCACAAAAGCCGTTTACTACTACTACCGTCAATCCGGGACACATGGTTTGGGGATTTGGCGCGTCAAGCTCCGCCGACGGCCAGATCGCGGCTTTGTTTACCAACTATCCGGTCACGCTCGCCAACGTCGGCGACTACATTCAGATGACGACGGTTTTTACAAACAAGGCGCTGATAGTGAGCGCAACAAACGCCGTCCTGGCGGCTGGTTTGTTTGATGGAAATCAGACGACGGGACCGGCGGGAGGCATGCCCAACGTTCTGGGCACAGGCACGACTGGTTACTGGCAAAATTGGGCCGGCTATGTCGCGCACATGAGTTACTCCGGCGGATTCAACAATCTCTACATTCGACCGGCCCAAAATGCGAACGTAGCTAACAATCAGGACCTCGCCCATTTCCAAGGCACTCCGGCTTGGACGAACCTCGCGCAGGCAAGCTCGACGCTGGCTCTTACCGGAAGCGCGCAATATACGATTGTCCTTAATGTAACCAAAAGCGCTGCCAGCGCACACACGGCTACTTATAGCCTCTATTCAGGCACTGATCCATCGATCAGCAGTAATTTGCTGGTTAGTCAAACGGCGACTACTACTTCGCCGCCCAGCACGAAATTCGACGCGCTCTCACTTGGGCTTCGCCATGCCACCGGCGCGTCGCCCCAGCTTATGGATGTTAACTCGATCCAGGTCATCACCAATGCCTCGACTACGGTAGTCCCGCAAATCACGTCGCAGCCGTCGCCGACGAACCAGACTGTCTCGGTCGGCAGTTCCGTGACCTATAGCGTAACCGCCACGGGCGGCGGAGCGGCCCTGAGTTACCAGTGGCAAAAGAGCATCAATGGGGGCGGCATTTATACGGACGTTGTCGGCGCAACCGGCACGAGCTATTCGATAGCCAGCGCGGCATTGACTGATTCGGGCATGTATCGGGTGCAGGTCAGTGATGCGGCGGGGCAGACTGCGAGTAATGCCGTGACACTTAATGTGACCACCGGGCCTTTCGCTCCGCAAATCACATCCCAACCATCGCCCTCCAGCGCGACGGTGGTGAGCGGGTCAAACGCCAGCTTCACCGTGCAGGTTTCCGGCAATCCGCAGCCCGGCGTGCAGTGGCAGAAGAGCACCGATGGCGGCGCGAATTTCAGCAATGTGGGAACCAGCAGCCAGAGTTCGCCAAACATCTATACGATTTCTAACGCGCAACTCTCCGATACGGGTTTGTATCGAGCCATCGCGACGAACTCTCAAGGTTCGGCAACGAGCAATACATCGTCGCTCACAGTGACCAAAGCGCCGACAATAACGAGCCAGCCCACCGGCGCGATCATTGCTTCTGGTTCAAGCTATACTTTAACGGCGGGTTTCGATGTCGGCTCGCCTGCTCCAACTTATCAATGGCAAATGAGCACCGACGGCCTAACCTTTGGTAATGTAAGTGGAAGAACCAACGCCACACTCACTCTAACAGGCACGACGACTACCTCCGGCTATTACAGGGTCACGGCAATAAACTCCGCCGGGAGCGCAACCAGTTCGATTGTTTACTTCGGAATTCCAAGCACGCAATCGGTGACATTGCTCCCTGGCAATAATTCAACCGGCATTAGTATCGACCAGCAATTGCGCATCGTTTTCCCGAGTGCGCCGAAACTGGGTATATCCGGCGTGCTTACAGTTCGCGATGCCGCCGATAACTCCGTCGTCACCACCATCGATCGTTCACAGTTCGTGTCATACACTCCTGGCAATACCAGCGTCCAGGTCATACCAAATGCAGCGATCCGTAACGTGCAAGGTTCATTCAGCGGGACGGGCGATGTGTCATCCAACTATTATTACATGCCGATCGCGATTTACGGCAACGAAGTCTGGATCACGCTCAGTCCCACGCAGCGTCTCTCCTATGGCCATACCTACTACGTGACGATGGATTCGGCTCTGGTGCTGGATTCAAACAATTCGGCATTCATGGGAGTATCCGGCTACAGCACATGGCGTTTTTCAACAAAAGCCTCGGGACCGGCGACTCCGACTGCTTCGACTGGTCCTACGACGATTAGCATCGGGCAGGATGGCACCGGTGACTTTGCTTCATTCCAGGGCGCCTTCGATTGGATTCCACAAAACAACACGCTGGCGCGCACGATTCACGTAAAGCCGGGCATCTACCGCGATAGCGCCACACTTGCGCAGAACCGGAACTTTGTGACGATTGCAGGCGACGGCTCGAGTCGCACTGATGTCCAGCTCATCTACCCGTTTGCGTATTTTGCTCCTCCCAGCGTCGTGTTCACGGCGGGCTCGTTGCGCGTCGAAAGTTCTGACGTCACCGTTCGAGACATGACTGTGGATAACATCATTTACAATGAATACCATCCCACCGGTTCTGCCTCCAGCGGCGCGGCTGGCGCCTTTGCCGGTGCGATCAATACGGTCGCAACAACGGGCTCGAGAATCGTCTTTGACAATGTCCTGATCAAAGGCGGCCAGGATACGCTCTACACGCCTGCTGGCATCTCATACTTCAACGGCTGCGAAATCTGGGGCAGCGTGGATTACATTTACGGACCCGCCCTCAACGTTTTCGACAATTGCGACATCGTGCAGATTCGAGACGTAGGCGGTCCGGTCTGCGCGCCGAACACTCCATTGGCCCAGCCCTATGGCGAAGTGTTTCTGAATTGCCGCTTCCCGCGCGCTCTCGTGGCGAACGGTTATCCTTACAATGTTAACACCGGCTCAACGACTTTCATGCGGCCCTGGGGTAAGGACGGAATGACATCGATCATTAACTGCCAGCTCGATACACAGTTCACCGCAAAGGGCTGGTTGGAGTGGGATGGGAGAGAAAACACGTGCCGCGCGCGCGAATACGGCAACACAATGATCGGCGGCGGCGCAGCGCCCACGCCCGCGCAGCGTCAGTCTGCTGGCTGTTATTGGCTTAATACCATTGACCCCGACTATGTTAGCAACCCGGCGCTGACGGGCTCAGAGTCGTCGCTTACCCCGCCGACCGGGAACGTCAATCGCCAGGCGGTCACGGTGAATCCGGCGGACTATACCCTCGAAGCGATATTTGGTAACTCTTACTTTAATCTTAACGGCTGGATGCCGTCATTGATCCCGAGAATCACCACTCAGCCAGTGGGTCAATCAGTTAATCCCGGCCAAAGCGTGACGTTTACTGTCGCTGCTACTGGCGCGCCGTCTCCAACCTATCAATGGTATAAGAATGGCACAGCGATTGGCGGAGCGACGAGTTCGAGTTACACTATCGCTAGCGCTGCGGGAACTGATTGGGGAAGCTATACCGTGGTTGTCTCCAATTCTGTTGGTTCGGCAACAAGCTCCGCGGCTTCACTCACGGTCAATGACCCGGAAGCTACTTGGGCAAATGGCTATGGCTTGGATCCTTCCACCGATGGTGCGCCAGCAGCAGATCCCGACAAGGACGACATTAAGAATAACATGGAGTTTTTTCTCGGTGGCAATCCAACCCGTGCCGACAACACCATCCTGCCAGCCTCTCACCTTTCAACTAACGGATCGGCTGCCCTTGTTTTTGAATTTGACCGACTCAAAGCTGCGTCCGCGCTTGGCTATGTCGTGGAATACACAACAAACCTCGGCGATCCGACTACCTGGACATCTGCGGTAGTTAATGGGCAAGGGAAAAACGGTGCGACGGTGATAACTTCAGCCTCATCAAAAGGCTCAGCTTTCGATCATATAACGGTAACGATTCCTACCAATGCGACGCGCATGTTTGCACGGCTGCGGCTATGAGACACTCGATAGCTTTCCCAAGGTTGGCTTCCAGTGCGTGCCGCTCTGCTCCGGAGAAGCGAGGGTTCTTGAGGTCGTCACAGGGCACCGCCGCGGCGCGGAAGAATGCAGGCGGATCAGTTAAGTTGAAACCACTTGGTCACCATCGCCTTCTCGGCATCGTTATCCTGGTCCATGTCAGCCCATCGATAGCTTGCAACGTGTCCGTCAGCGAAGAGCGCATTCACCTGGCCACCGTGCCGCATGATACTTGATTGTGTGCAGATCGGCTTCACGTATGTCGCAAGGCCTGCGGCCGAAGTGAGCGATCTGGCCTGCGAAGTGTCGGACGGATCCTCGGTGTCCATTAGTTGGAGCAGTTGTGACGGCGTTTCAGCCCTGCGGATATTGTAGACGAGTAAGTTGGTGTTGGTGCTCCCATCGAGGGTGGTGGTGATTCCTGTATATCCGGTGCCGCTTGCGTTGAGTTCCTGCGGGCGCGCGAATCCATATCCGGTTGGCGATGTTGTGCTCTTCCATTTCTGCACTGGGCACGCCCGGAAGTATTGGGTTGCCAGGATCGCAGTTGAGGTAGCCGGATTTACGTAAGATTTTTCCCCGCCAGGATTCAGATACTTCTCGTAAAACTTCGTGTCCACTCCGGCCGTGCCGCTACCGACGCTGTTCCAGCTCGCCCCGCAGATGACCATACCGTTATTGTCAGTTGTAAAGGATGCTATCGCGAGAGCCCATTGCCTCAGTTGGCTCGTGCATTTCATCTGATTCGCTTTGCCTTTAGCTGAGCTTATCGTCGGAAAAATCAATCCCGCGAGAATGGCGATAATGGCAACGACGACCAACAACTCGATGAGTGTGAAGGCACACGTGCTGGAAAAGCTTTTGTTCCTGCGGGTAAGTATCATAACTCTCGACCGCAACGGTATCACCGAAGATCGCTCCATCATAGGATGGGCCAATCCGATAACCGGCAAAAAGACTTGAACGGTGTGCAGCGCACAGCGCCTTGTTGACAGGCAAACCTATTTGATAGTGACTGCGTCTTTCGGAACGTCATCGCCGAGTTGAAATGAGTTCTTCGCGCCGGCATTGTTACTCGATTCGATCCGCACATCGGCTGACTTTGCGCCTTGTAGCTTTAGGAAAGGTTCCGTGCCTGCCGGCGCGGCGGTGTTTTGAATGGACACATCACTGACGTTCGTTAGGTCGAAGACCGGCGCAGAAGATGGCGTAATATGCACATTCTTAAAGCTCAGGTTCTTGGCATTCTGAATCACTGCACCTTTCCTGGAAGTGAGCGTCATTTCCTCGAAGTGAATGTCCTGAATGGAACTCTGGTCGATGCCGGTGATCGTGATTGCGACCGGCGCACCGTCACCGGTTACGTTTTTGATGTGGATGTTGCGAAAGATCGGCGGTTTCTCCACCAGGACTTTCTGCCGGTCGGAACTGTAATCCATATTCAGGATGATCACGTCACGCTGCATGTTCTTGACCTTCACATTTTCCACCCAGACGTTCTCGACCACGCCGCCGCGGTCGATGCGCGATTTGAAGCGCACGGCGCGATCAGTGCCGTCGAACTCGCAGTCGTGCATGTAAATGTTGCGCACGCTGCCGGACATCTCGCTGCCGATGACGAGGCCGCCGTGACCTTCGTTGCTGTAGCAGTGCCGCATAACGACATTTTCTGTCGGCCTGCCGACGCGCCAGCCATCCTGGTTGTAGCCTGACTTCAATACCATGCAGTCATCGCCGGTCTTGAAGGTGCAGTATTCGACCAGGATATTTCGGCAGGAGTCAGGATCCATGCCGTCGTTGTTCGGCCCATGCGTGTCCACAGTCACTCGGCGGATGATGATGTTCTCGCAATAGATCGGATGAATTGTCCAGCAAGGGCCGCTGCCAATCTTAAAGCCTTCGAGCAGGACGTTTTTGCAATTCACCAAGCCGACAAAGCTCGGCCGAATCGCTGCCTCGGGTGTGCCGAACACGCGCTTTTCGACGGGCACGCCTTCAGCACCCATCCTAAAACCTTCCTTCGTTTCCTTCTTCGCCCACTCCCACCAGGCTGTCGCGTTTCCGTCCAGGTATCCAGCGCCAGTAATCGCGATGTTCTCACAATCGCGTGCGTAAATGAGCGGCGAGTAGTTATACATTTCGATGCCGCCAGACCTAACGAACACGGGTGGTAGATAGTCCTCAAACTTGTCGCTAAAGATGATCTCGGCGCCCTCTTCCAGATGAAGGTCGATGTTGCTCTTCAAATGAATTGGGCCGGTGAGCCACTTGCCTTTGGGAACGATCACACGACCACCGCCTTTTTTAAAACACGCCTCGATGGCCTTCGCGAAAGCTTCGGTGTTCTTTGTCGCGCCGCCTTCCACTGCTCCGAACTCGGCAATGCTAATGCGGTTGTCGGTAAACTGCGGACGCTGGAGCTGGGGCATGTCAAAGGGAGCTTTGATAGGCGCGATCGGCTCGCTGCCTGCATCCGCGGCGCGGGAGGGAGTGAGAGCCAATATAACGCCGCTGAAACCTCCGGCGGCTAACATGCTGCTAAACAGACGGGGAAACTTCGGTATTTTCATTTTGAAGGCACTGACATGCGGGTTCGTTAAGGATGACTTGCCGCTCGTGAGAATGAGTTTGTGCGCCGTCGCCCGTGAACTGTGAGGAACCATTGGATTCGCTGGCTGATGCGAACAGGCTGGTGTTGCTTACTTGGCAATACGAGAAGTCGGCGTAGCCGGATATGTCGAGGACATTGGGTGATAGACAGTAAAGACCGAACTTTGCGCCAACCCAGCGACCGGCTTTTGCGAAAAGCTCCGGGCCGATCTGGTAGAAGCTTTCATCGTCTGCGATGATGCCAAAGCGGCACGCACCGCCGTTTCCGACAACGACAGATAGCCGCAAGGTTTCTGAACTAACCGAATGCTCGCCGCGTGGTTCCCCGGTCGTCAGCAGGTGAAGCTTGTAACTGCCGTTAGTCCGCTGCACATCCAGCGCTGCATATTCCAAACCTATTACGATCAGCCCAGCGTGGAGATTTTCGTGATTAGCTGGAAGCTCCAGCTCTGTCTTCACTACAAACTCACGAGCGGGAAATTTTTGCAGCAGGAGGTTCCCGGCATTCGAGAAATCGCTCTTGAGAACGAACTGCGGGAGCAACCGTAGTTTCGGAGGTTTACCGACAAAAGAATGCCATGAGTCGCGATGGTTTGAGTGCCATTGCCACTGGAGGCCGAGCTGGCCGGATCGAAAGTCATCGCTGGTTTGCGGCACCGCCACGGGACGTGTCTGATCGACGTCAGGCTTTTTATAAGACAGGACTGGTTTTCCCACGCCATTCTCATCCTGATCCACGCC
The DNA here is from genome assembly GCA_021324395.1 of Spartobacteria bacterium. Lineage (GTDB taxonomy): Bacteria > Verrucomicrobiota > Verrucomicrobiia > Chthoniobacterales > Chthoniobacteraceae > JAJPJG01. Next base: position 41,256 of record JAJPJG010000043.1, read on the forward strand.
GATGTGCGGCCAGTCGTCCTCCCACCGGACAGGTTGAAGGTGAATGATGCGTCCGTAGCAATCGGCATCCTGAAAATGAATGAACCACCATTCTCCGCCCGACGTATTCACAAGCGCGCCTTGGTGTGGACCATTAATCGGAGTGCCGCGCTGGGCCAGCACGATCTTCTCTTCGTAAGGTCCGTAAATGTTGCGCGACCTGAAGATTACCTGCCAGCCCGTCTGGACTCCGCCCGACGGAGCGGAGATGTAATACCAGCCGTTCCGCTTGTGGCATTTCGGGCCTTCCAGCGCGGGAAGGCTTTCATCGATGGAAGCTATGATTTTCCCCTCGCCGAGCACCTTCGTCAGATCCGGCGAAACAGGACGCACTTGCAGTTTGTTGCGGATCCCGGCCCGAGAACCCGCATAGGCATGGGCGATGTAAGCCTGGCCGTCGTCATCCCAGAAAGGACATGGATCGATCAGACCTTCTCCACCGAGGAGCAGATAAGCCTCCGACCATTCGCTGCGCGGGTCTGCCGCGGTTGTAACGTAAAGACCTTCATCCGGCATCGGAAATACAATCCAGAACTTGCCCGCGTGATGGCGGATGGCTGGCGCCCAAATACCGCAACCCGGCTGCACAGCGTCAAAGCGCGGATGCGGCAGGTTTTTGACCGCATGGTTGATGATGGTCCAGTTGACCAGATCGTGCGAGTGGAGAATGGGTAGCCCAGGTGTGCAGTTAAAGCTCGACGCGGTCAGGTAGAAGTCTTTGCCGACGCGGATCACGTCCGGATCCGCGTAGTCGGCGTGAATGACCGGATTGCGATAGGTTCCGTCACCTTGATCAGGCACCCAAGGCGCGCAGGACTCAACATCGGAAGGCATAGTGTTCATTCCATTGGTGTGTGTCCTGCCTCTACTTCGACTTCCAGAGGCGCTGCGGCTGGCTGCCGGGTATCGCGGATGTTCGGAACCAAAAGCTGGAGAGCCAGCAGCGAGAGTAGATAGGTGCCCGAGAAATAGGCAAACACCGTGATGTAACTGCCGGTCTTCTGCAAAATCTGGCCAGTGATGCCGTTGACAAAACCGCCGGTAAAATAGGCAAGAAAACCACCGAGACCTATTACCGAACTGATCGCATCCTTCGGCATGGTGTCCGAGACGACGCTGTAGAAGTTAGCCGACCACCCCTGATGTGCCGCGCCGGCGAGGCCGACGATCAGCACCGCTAGTAACACGCCGGGTGCAAAGGGCGCAAAGAATACCGGCACTACAGCGAGCGCGCAGATCAGCAGGGAGGTTTTTCGCGCTGCGTTTAGGGTCCAGTTGCGGCCTAGCAGCGCCCCGGCCAACCAGCCGCCGGCGATTCCTCCGACTGCCGCGATGCCGAAAAACGCGCCGGTCCACCAGCCTGTTTGCTGAAGCGTGAGATGGAAGCGCTTATCGAGGAAGTCCGGGACGAAAAACTGGTAAAAACCCCAAGCCGGCCCGGCTAAGATGCTGGCGAGCACGTAGGCCCAGACCGCGCGATAACGAAACAGCGATAGCCACGGCACCTTCACCGGCTTCTCTTCCACGGGAGGCTGCCCGGATCGGATATAAGTCAATTCCTCGCGCGACAGCCAGCGATGCTTCTCCGGTTCGTCGTAGGCAAACCACCAGGCGACCAACCAGACTAATCCCGTGCCGCCGGTGACGTAAAAAGTAGATGCCCACCCGATGTGCGAATACATCCAGGGAACTCCGATCGGGCACAGAACGGCTCCGACGTTGGTGCCGGCATTAAACCACCCGGTGGCAAACGCCCGCTCTTTTACAGGAAACCATTCGGCGACGGTCTTGATCGCCGCCGGGAAGTTTGCGCCTTCGGTGAGTCCGAGAGCCACACGCGCCAGCATAAAGCCGGCGGCCGTCAATGGCATCGCCAGTGTTATCCACGCGATGCCCATTTCCGAAAAGCGGAACCACGGATAGCTCATGCGAAATTGCGCGGATTTGTCGATGTAACTGACCAGGCCATGCGCAATAGCGGCAAAGCTCCAGAGACAGACAAAAATCGGCAGGCCTTTTTTGACACCCAGCTTGTCGATTGCCCGACCGCCTATCAAGTATCCAAAAGCATAAGCAAACGAGAAGAAGGCTGCGATGTATCCGTAGTCGGTGTCGGTCCAGCCTAGCTCGGCGCTGATAGGTTTCTTAAGGATGCCGATGACCAGCCGGTCGATGTAGTTGACGGCTACTGAAAAGAATAGGAGCGCGCAAATGACCCACCGGGTTCTGGCGTTTGATTGATTCATAGCAGTTGAAAGTATGTTGGCGGGTTAGCCACTTACTTAGGTCTGAAAGCTCCTTCGAAAGAGATCCCTTCCATTCCGGTTACTTTCGCATCATAGGTTTGAAGCGCCGGGCCGTTCTCCGCGGTGATCTCGACATTGGTAAAGACCGGGTCGGCATGAAAGACGACGGCTCCCTGCGCAGCCGATGCCTTGATGTTTTTGAGCGTGATTCCTTCAATCCGCTGATCGGGAAGGCCCCAGATGATGATGGAGTTTTTCGCACCGTTGATCGTCACATCTTCGATCGTAATGTCTGTCCATTCCGGCCGCTTGTGGTTGCCCTTGTCCGGAATATCTTCCGCCGGGCCAGTAGGATCCTTCGGGTAATAGCTGCTGATATAAATGGGATACCGCACGTTATCCATCGTGAAGTTTTTGTAGGAGATGCTATTGACCAGACCGCCACGGTCGCGCCATGCCTTCATGCGGATGCACGCCGTAGTTCCATTAAAGGAAATGTTTTCCGCGCGAACATTCTGAACGCCGCCGGAGGTATAACTGCCGATCGATAGCCCGTGCCCGGACCCGAGCTTGCAATCACGGATGGTGACGTTCCGAGTTCTCGGGTTCGCAGGATTATTGTCCCCACTGCCCAGCAGCACGATATTGTCGTCGCCGGTGCTGATATTGCAGTTGGTAATGATGACGTTCTCGACGCTGTTGAGGTTCAGGGCGTCTGTATTAGGCGAGTCACCGGGAGCGGTCATCGTCACGTTGTGAATCGTGATGTCCTTCGACTCGCGCATTGAGCAATGAGTGTTCGGGGGATTGAGAGTGCTAATCCCGGCGAGCTCGACTCGTTCGCATTGAGTAAGGCTGATCAGTTGCGGCCGAGGCAACGCTGTTGCTGTTCCCTTCACGAGCCGAAAAGCCTGCCACCAAGGCTCTCCCTGCCCATCGATTATTCCTTCACCGCTGATCCGAACATCCTTCAGATTGGCTCCGGTGACGAAGCTCGTGCGGCGGTTCCGTTCGATGGGAAAGTCCTCAAAGTTCTGGCTCATCACGAGCTTCGCGCCCTTCTCGAGATGCAGATCGACTCTATCTTTGAGCGTGATCGGACCGCTCAAAAACTCGCCCGCCGGAATCACTACGCGCCCGCCACCCGCCGCCGCAGCGGCGTCTATGGCCTTTTGAATAGCCTGGCTGTTGTTGGTGGCGTGATCAGCCTTTGCGCCAGAATCGACGATGTTGAAAACCTTTCCCGCAATTGCAGGCTTCGGAACTTCAACCTGGCTCGTTGGGGCCGCGCCGCAGTTGGGCGCAGCGAGCGCATCGATTACGGCCACGAGCGGCACAACCAATAATGCGAGCGATGGAAGGCCTCTCGCAAAACGGTTCGGGCGGATAGTCAGCGGAGAGTAGCTGGTTCTTGCGAATAAAATCATGCGGTCGAAGATCCATGCTTATGCCCGCAATTCGCAGGATAGCAACCGCCGGCCGCACGATTCGCCGCTGCTATGATAAGAAGTGCAGGAATTTAAACCTCACCGCCGGGCGCGCTGAACCTGTTTGCGAAACTCGGCCGGCGTCGTCTTGCAGGCTTGTTTAAACGCGACGAAGAAGCTGTTTACGCTTGGATAACCACTAAGAATCGCGACTTCTTCGATTTTGCTGTCGGTTTCGGCCAGGAGTGTCTTGGCATTTTCCATTCTTGCAGTCCGGATTTGTTCTCCTGGAGTGCGTCCCATGTGCTCGACAAACGCCTGGTGCAAACCCCGGCGAGACATGCCCGCGAACCGCGCTGCCGCGTCCACATCGATCGCCTTTTCCAGATTGTCGGCAATGAATCGAACGGCCTTCGCGACCCCCGGATGCGTGACCGCCGTGATTTCTGTGCTTTGCCGGGTAATGACCCGTGCCGGGGAAATCCAGATCGGTTCCTGAGGCACAGGCTTGCCGGCCATGAGGCGATCCAGCATGGCCGCTCCCTGATAACCTTGCTCTTCCACATTCGGATCCAAGGCGGTGATCGAGCGCAGCGTGCGCTGTGGCAGGAGCAGATTGTCCTCGATGCCGAAAATGGCGACTTGCTCTGGCACTTCGATGCCCTCTCGGTTGCATACATCCTGCACCTCGATTGCCAAAGTGCCGTTGACGGCAAAGATCGCTACTGGCTTTTGAGCGGTTTTCAAAAGCTTGGTCAGCCACGTCTGGCGTTGTGCCCATTCGGTGCGCTCGCGTTTCCCGCTCTTGGCTTCATGCCACTTATGCCACTGGCAATTGTGACCACGCTCGCGCAACCCAGCAACAAACCCGCTACCCCGCGCCTCGAACGTCCAGTTGTCGGATGCGCTGTAGCAAATGAAATTTCGGAAACCGCGCTGCAAAAAATGCTCCACTGCCATCTCTGCGGCGGCTTTGTGATCGAGCACAACATGAGCGAAAGGCAGGTGCGCCCGGCGCAGACTGAAATCGACTGTCGGCAGGTTTTCTGAGACCACGAAATCGGTGAGCTCCTCCTCACCTGCAAGCCACGCCAGGATTCCATCTCCTCGCCATCCCCACGGCACAATGAATTCCTGTGTGACACTCGCAGCCGCAATATGCCATTTACGCTCCGCGGCATAGGCGGCAATGCCTTCAACCAAGCGATGATCATACCAACCGAGAGCTAGAAGAACCGTTGTTTGCTTTGTCTTTTTGGGTCGGGCAGAAGTCATTCGGAAAAGCGATCCAGAGTTAGAACTTTCGAGGAATCGCTTCGGGTAAGAGTTAGCCGCAATTTCCGATACAAGAGGTTCAATGTAAATGGGATTCTGCATAGGTTAGCGCCTTGCGGGCTCTAGGTATTTGTCCAAAGCGCGACAGATTTGACGGCAGATTTCCTCGCGCGAACGCCGACCGAATTGAGCCGGAGCTACCTTGATGAGTAATCCACGTAGTGCACTTTTTTCAATATTGTTTGCGCAAAGGCGCGCTAGGCACAGGCAAGTTCGCTGGTAGTTTTATCACGTTTTCCTTCTCCAAAAGTCCCCTGCAACCAGCAACCGACATTATACCCCCCACATGAAATCAAACCATTACCGTTTCTCCCAAAAGCATATGCTCCGCCTGTCGAAAAACGCTGCATACCTGACCAGTGCCGCGACTTTCTTGGCTTCGATCGCCCTGCTGGTCAGCGCAACGGCAGCCTCAGCAGGGACAGTGACGTGGGCTACAAGCCCGGCAGACACGAATTTCGAAAACACCGCGAATTGGGCTGGGGGCGCTATTCCGGCAAATAGCCTGGCGACGGATATAGCCCAGTTCACGGGGACCGTCCCGGCTAACCAGCCGCAAATCACTACAAGCCGCTCTATTAACGGACTCGTATTCTCCACCGCAACGGGTGGCTGGACGTTGAGTTCGAACTCCGCCGCGAATGTTCTTTCGATCGGCAGCGGCGGCATTCTCACCGGCACAAATGCGACCTTCACGTCTGGCCAGACCAGCGGCACTAATACGATCAGCGCGAATATTGCACTTGGCGCAGCTCAGAACTGGGGTGTCGGAACCGGTGGGACCTTGGTCGTGAGCGGGAATATTACGGGGTCAAGCGCTCTAACAATCGGGCTCAGCCCTGGCAATACTGGCTTTGTCGTTCTAAGCGGTAGCAATACGAATAACGGTGGAATCACGGTGAGAAGCCAAACCTCCGCCGGCCCGGGAAAATTGGGAATCGGAAGTTCAAACGCCATCACTGCAGGCACACTTACGATGGGTGATAACGGGGGCGGGACTGCCACCTTGGATGCCTATAATGGCAATCAGACTATAGGAAGCGGAGTCAGCCTAGTCTTTGCTGCTGCAACGGACAATTTTGTCGGCACCAATAATTTGACCTTTAACGGAAATACGACGGCCAACGCCAGTTTCGGCACCAAGGCCTTAACTGTAACAGCAGGCAGATTAACTCTCGCTGGGAGCGTGACTTTCAACAGTTACATTACCAAGAATGGTGCCGGCACGCTGGTGCTGAGTGGTAGCAACACAGGCACTGGCTCGGCCGGCACCAGTGTTGTCGGAGCCGTCGCAACTGCCTTCCCTGGTGTAAACGTGGTTGTTGCGATAACGACCGGCACCGTGGAGCTCGGCAATGCGAATGCTTTGAGTGCTGGCAACCTTCAGATGAACAGTGGCACCGTGACCGCAGGAACGGCTCTAACCGGAGCGAACAAGGTCGTGGGTGGTCTTGTGCTTAATAACACAACCACAGCTGTCATTGGCGGCACAAATGCATTGGAGTTTGGCGGCACGCTGCTTAGTGGCAGCGGTAACAACACGCTGGCAATTAATAACACTGGCGGCACGACCTTCTCAGGGAATGTGCTTTTGCAGGAATCAACGGTGAGCGTGGGCCGCACTCTTACCCTAAGCGGCTCGGGCGCGGTGACCATCAGCGGCTCAATTGCCGATGGCGGCACAGGCGGTAACAGCGCGCTTATCTATAATGGAACGAGCACGCTCACACTGAGCGGATCGAATAGCTATAGTGGCGGCACTAGCTTGAGTAGCGCTGGAACGGTTAATATCGGTAATGACTTTGCTTTGGGCACTGGCAGCTTCACTGCTAGCAGCAGTTCCGGCATCCTTCTCGCGTCAGGCGGCGCTCGCACGATTGCGAACAATGTCATTTTGACTGCCAGCCCGACGATTTCTGGAGCTAACAGCCTGACAATTAATGGCACTCTGACCAACAGCGGCAACAATCGCACTTTGAACACGACTTTGACCACCGGCACTTTGACTCTCGGCGGCAACGTGAACCTTTCGGAGTCGAATGCCAGCTCCCGCACGCTAACAATCGGCAGCACCACTGCAAGCGGAGCTGTTGGAACCACGACTCTCATCAGCGGAATCATTCAGGACAACTCGCTCGCGAGTGGCAGTGCCAGCAACTTCGCCGTTAGCGGAGGTGGCACGACAATTCTGACCGGTAGCAATACTTACACCGGCACTACTACGGTCAGCAATGGTGGAACCCTGTTGCAAGTCGGCAACGGTGGCGCAACAGGTAATCTGGGTGCAGGAGCAGTGACGGTGACAACAGGAACGCTCGCGTTTAATCGTAACAACAGCGTAACCGTCACTAACAACATCTCGGGCTCAGGCTCGCTCGCTCAAATCGGAAGTGGCGCGACTATTGTATCGGGAACCGCCAGCCATACCGGTGGGACGACAATTTCCTCGGGCACTTTGCAGTTTGGTAACGGCACGATTGGCGCCTATACTGGAACGGGCAATATCAGTAATAGTGCGGCTCTTGTTTTCAACAGCGGTGCCGCGTCAACGGTATCTGGAATTATTTCCGGTAACGGTTCCCTGGCGAAAGCGGGAAGCGGTTTACTGACCTTGAGTGGCTCCAATACTTACTCGGGCGGCACGACTCTGACTTCGGGAACAGTTTCTCTTAGCAATATTGTGCCGACGACGCTCACCGCACCCAATGGCACGATCACCAGTGGCCTGTTGGGCACCGGCAATGTTACGATCAATGGCCCAGTCACCCTCACAACCGGAGGTCAGCTTAACAACCTGAGCGCGCCCTTATGGAACATCCAGAGTGATTTCACTGTTGCAATAGCAAATAACACCGGCAACTGCATCGGACTCAGTGGCACGTTTGACATGGGCGGCGTCAGCAGGGTTGTGACATTGAGCAAGATCGCTAATGACGCAGTGGGCAGCGGCTCCGAAACGGTCGCTATCGGTGTTCGCAGTGGCAATGGGTTTACCCCCACCTTCCAAAACGGCACCATTGATTTCGAGGCCGGTTCCGCCGTCACCTCGGGAACCTTCACACTCGTTCGTGAAATCACCACAGCGAACTTCGCGAATAACTCCGGACTGATTGTTGGGCCGAACGTGGTGTGGAATCAAACCGCTTTTGGCACCGGCGCCAATGCGCCGGCACTTACCGTCAACGGCTTCTTCTACGCTGGCGCAGGAACGATCTCGCGCAACACGGAAGTCTTCTCGCTCTCGGGCACCGGCACCTATACCAACGCGGCGACCAACGGCGGCACATCCACGCTAACCATCAGTGGCAGCAGTGGCACTGCAAACTTTGCGGGCAGCATCATGGATGGCAATAGTTCGCTGCCCGGCACGAGCGGCAGCGCAACCGGCATCGTGGCTCTGACAAAAAACGGCGCCGGCACGCAGATCTTGAGCGGCAACAATATTTATACCGGCCCGACTAGTGTTGCCGGTGGTGGCCGGCTCATTGTATCCGGTTCGCTGACAGCTAGCGCAACGACCATTACCGGCAATTCAACCCTCGGCGGCGCCGGGACCATGCAGGCGGTGACGAACAGTGTCGGCACGATCGCTCCTGGTAATCTCGATGGTGGCAACAACAGCACCATTGGCACATTGAATACCGGCAACCTCAGCACGACCGGCGGTGTTGCGCACCTGGCGATGCAACTCGGTGCGACAACCGCAGGCGTTGGGGCTTCAGATCGTGTGAATGTCACCGGTTCGGTTGACGTGACTAATTCGGACCTCTTGCTCTCGACGATCACAGGGTATGCACCTGCTACCAATGATGTGTTCTACCTTGTCATCAAAGATGGTGCTGCAGCGAACGCGGTCACGGGTAATTTTGCCTTCTTGAATGGCGTGTCAACCACCCTGACTGAAGGCAGCACTTTTACATTTGGCGGCCAAGGCTACCAGATCACGTATCAAGCAAACTTTGAAGGAAGTTCCTTCACCGGCGGCAATGACATCGCGCTCCAGGCAGTGCCTGAGCCGAGCACTTGGGCGATGATGGTCGGTGGCGTGGGAGCGCTCGGCTTCTACCAGAAGCTGCGCCGCCGGAAAGCCTGACACAATTCTCTCGCCCGTGATGCCGATTGGGAGTCGGCTGGGGAACGCGGCAGTAGATTGTGTTTCAAGCCGCCGTGGTGCTTTGGGGAGCACCGCGGCGACGCTTTTTTAGATTAAGCATCCGACGATCTGGAAAGTAGAGACGCGTTCGAATCACTGGCAGGACACACGCAGAATTTGGTAACCGCAGCGCCCATCATTGTAATGACAAATACACCATGAAGCTATTCCTACTCACTTGCGTAACTTGGCTCCCCATTCCGTAATGCTGGTCGTAGTGATGCAGTTTTCAGGCTCGTCACTTACAAAGACCATTGAAGTTCGGCGACTAGGAGCGCTTCACACTATTCAATAAGATATGCAGAAAAGCGCGGGGCGGTTGAGGGCGATTGGGATTAAACTTTCCGTGTTTTTGGCCCCATTTCTATGCGCTCGATTCATCTTTTCCGCTTCCCCGTAAGCTCGCGCGGGGAGGAGTGCAGAGTTGGCGCGTCGATGAAGTCCAAGTTGCTCCTACTCATTCTTTGTCTTGTGTATGTCTGCGGCGCGCGCGGGCAGACGGTTGTGTTCAACGACACCTTCGGCGCCGGCAGCACGATCAACTCGAATCCGGCCTCGCCCGGGGCGCCGATGATCGATCGCACCGCCTACCAACAGCTCTCGGCAAAGACGTTCAGCCCGAATCCGCCGACGATCGCGACGGGACATTTGAAATACGGCATCGTCTCGACATCGTCGGGCTTCAACTCGATCGAGGCGCTGTTCACGCAATTTCCCGTCACGCTGAACAACACGGCCGACTACATCGAACTCACCGTCACCTTCACGAACCAGGCGTCGCTGATGAACGGGGCAAACGCGTCGCTCTTTTTCGGGCTGCACAACTCGGGGCAGGTGCAGCCGATTCCGGGCGGCATGAACGCGACCGTCGCGACGGCAACGAGCGGCTACGCGCAGAACTGGCAGGGCTATGTGAGCCGCATCCTTTATTCCGGCGGCACGCATTCCATCGGCACCCGGCCGACGCAGACCGCAGCGGCAGCAAACAACCAGGACGTGCTCTACAATTTTTCTGGCGGCTCGAACTTCGGGACGGCGACGACGCCAAGCGTGAGCGCGTTCACGACCGGGCAGCAATACACCGAGGTGTTGCGCTTCACGAAGGCGAGCGCGACAACGCTCACGATTCTTTCGACACTCTACCAAGGCGCCGACACGAGCGGCGCGCAGCTTTTCACCGAAAGCGCGACGAGCTCCAGCATCCTCACGGCGAGCTACGATGCGCTCGGCATCGGCTACCGGGCGGTGAGTGGCGCAAGCGTGATGGACGTGAATTCGATCAAGGTGGTGACGACCGGTTCGGCGACAGTCGTGCCGGTGATCACGCAGCAACCTGCGAGCAAGACGGTCGGCCCCGGTGATCCGGTTTCGTTCTCCGTCGTCGCGTCGGGCGGTGGCGCGACGCTCTCGTATCAATGGCAGAAAGGCGGCGCGAACATTGCCGGCGCGACGAGTTCGTCATACTCGATTGCGAGCGCAGCAATGTCGGACGCGGGGAGTTACACAGTGATCGTGAGCGATGGGGCGGGTTCGACGACGAGCGACGCGGCGGTGCTCACCATCTCGACGAACAATGTGCCGCCGTCCATTTCGCAGCAACCGGCGAATGCGACCGTCGTCGCCGGAAATGCCGCGAGCTTCACCGCTGCGTTCACCGGCAGTGCGCCCGTGAGCGCGAAGTGGCAGAAGAGCACCGACGGCGGCGCGAACTACGCGGACATCGCCGGCGCAACAAATTCGACTTACACAATTGCCAGCGTGCAGGTCGCGGATGCAGGATTGTATCGGCTCGTCGCAACGAATGTGTGGGGCACGGCAACGAGCAACGCGGCGACGCTGACGGTGAACTACGCTCCTGTGATCACGACGCAGCCAGCGAGCGCGAGCATTTACGTGGGGCAAAGCGCGACGTTCACCGTCGCCGCGTCGGCGTTACCGGCGGCAACATTTCAGTGGTATAAAGACGCCGTGCTCATCAGCGGCGCGACGAGCGCGAGCTACACTGCGTCGAGCGCGGGGAGCTACACGGTCGTCGTCTCGAATTCCGTCGGCTCGACGACTAGCAACGCGGCGGTGCTCAGCGTTACCGACGGCGCTCCGCCGACGATCGCGGCACCGAGCGGCGGATTTTTTCCGCTCACGCTCGTCGCGAATGTGAGCGGCACGGCGGCGTTGCCCGATTACACAAGTCAAGCGGTGACGACCGACAACGTCGGCGTGACGGGCGTGACGCAATCGCCCGCGGCGGGCAGCGCGCGTGGGCTCGGGGTGACGACAGTGACGCTCACCGCGAGCGACGCGGCGGGACACACGTCGAGCGTGAGCTTCGATATGACGGTGCTGCCGGCCGGTTCGGCGTGGCCGGAGTTGAAAGTGGACTTGAGCCGCAACACGCTGCGCTCGGACACGGCGGCGCCGCACTTCATCGAGTGGCAATTCGACTCTGCGAATCCGTCGCGCACGCTTGGAAACGTGAGCGTGCTGCTGCGGCGCGCGGGCACGGCAGGCACTCAGCTCGATGCGAACTGGTATAAGTTCGGTATCGATTACGGCGCGCTGCTGGCGATGGACGGTGCGTATGTGAGCGGTGTGACGAGCGGCAATGGTTCGATCGAGATCGTGCTGAGCGGACTCGCGACAGGGCATCACACCTTCGCGGCGTATCACAATTCGCTCTCGAGTCTGGCGACGACAACGCCGAGCGCGATCAGTGTCGCAGTGAATGGCACGACGCAGGTCGCGAGCCTGACACCGAGCGCGCAGGTGACGAACGATTACGACATTTCATCCAGCTACGTGGAGTTCGACGCGCTCGCGGGTCAGGACGTGGTGATCGCTTACACCGCGCTCGGCAATGGCTCGCCCGCGAGTGCAAACACCCCGATGATCAATGGTTTCATGCTCGATACGCCCGACCCGGCGAAGCGCGCGAAGAAGCCGGTGCCGGCGAACGACGACGAGCATGTGGATGGCGACAGTGGCTCGGTCGCGCTGAGTTGGACCGCGGCACCGACGGCGGTGTCGCACGATTTGTATTTCGGGACCGATGCGACTGCGGTGACGAATGCGACTCATGCGTCGGCGGAATTTCGCGGGAACCAGACGAGCACGAGCGCGACGGCGAGCGGGCTCGATAACTTCGGCACGTATTGGTGGCGCGTGGATGAAGTCGATGCGAGCGGCGGGGTGACGCGCGGCGAAGTGTGGCGCTTTCGCATTCGGCATCTCGCGTTTGCCGGCGCGGAAGGCTACGGGCGCTTCGCGCGCGGCGGGCGCGGTGGGCGCGTGATCGAAGTCACGAACTTGCTCGACTACAACACCGACTACAATGAAGCAGTGATCCCCGGGAGCTATCGCGCGGCGATCGAGGCGACTGGGCCGCGCACGATTGTGTTTCGCGTGTCGGGCGTAATCCGTTTGAAAAAACCGTGCTCAATCGCCGCGGCCAATTCCTACGTTACCGTCGCGGGACAGACCGCGCCCGGCGATGGCATCTGCTTTTCGCAATACAGCGCGGGCATCGCGTCTGCGAACGACGTGATCATCCGTGACGTGCGGATGCGGCTCGGCGATGCTTCGCAGCAGGCGATGGACGGCATCGGCATGGGCGGCGCGAATCACTCGATCATCGATCACTGCTCGATTAGTTGGACGATCGACGAAGCGACCAGCTCGCGCTCGGCAAAGAACATCACCTTTCAGCGCAACATCATCTCCGAGGCGTTGCAGCACTCATATCACTACGCCGCAGCGGACCGGACAAAATACGAGACGCACGCGTTCGCGGCTTCGATCAGCGGCGCGGTCGGGAGCTTTCATCACAATCTCATCGCGCACTGCACGGATCGAAACTGGAGTCTCGCCGGCGGCTTCAACCAGGGAGGCCAATACGCGGGGCAGCTCGATCTCCGCAACAACGTCGTCTATAATTGGCAGGGGCGCACGACCGACGGCGGCGTGAAGCAGTGCAACTTCGTGAACAACTATTACAAGCGCGGGCCGGCGGCGAACTCGGTGACGTGGTTGATGAAACCGGACGCGGGCTCGGCGAGCGATCGGCAGCAGTATTATATTACCGGCAATCTCATGGAGGACACGAACGGCACGATCCTCTACGACGGCGACAACTGGAATGCGGCAAGCGTGATCCAACCGAGCGGCGCGACGCAGGCCGACATCCGTGTGGATGCGCCGTTCTTCGCCGACTATGTGACCACGCACACAGCGCGTGATGCGTTCCGCATCGTGCTGAGCGATGTCGGCGCGAACTCGAAGCGTGATATGATCGACACGCGCATCGTGCGCGAAGTGCGCGACGGGACTTGGACTTACCGGGGAAATATCGCGTCCACGCCGAGCGACCCGCGTTACACGAACAGCTACTCGCAGCCTCCGGCGGCGAATTACAATGGCATCATCGATCAACCGAGTGATGTGCTCGACGCGAGCGGCGCGAACGCGCCGTGGCCGACGTATCCGAGCTACGACGTGCCGTTCGACAGCGATCACGATGGGATGCCGGATTTTTGGGAACTCGCGGTCGGCTCGAATGTGAACGTGGACGATCACAATGCGGATGCCGATGGCGACGGCTACACCGCGCTCGAAGATTATCTCAAGTGGCTCGCCGCGCCGCACGCGCTCACGTCGATAGGTGCGCCGGTGGACGTCGATCTTGCGCCGCATGCCGCGGGATTCACGTCGCCGAGTTTAGCGGTGAGCAATGCGACGCACGGAACGATCACGTTGCTCGCTGATGGACACACTGCGCGCTTCACCCCGGCGTCGGGGTTTACCGGTGTCGCGGCGTTCGACTTCGCGACGAGCGGCAACGGCACGAGCGTGACGCGCAGCGTCGGCGTGTGCGTCTCGCCGCAGCCAAACGCTTTTGAGCGGCGCTGGCAGGGCACGAGCAGCACGTGGGACAGCAGCTCTGCGAACTGGAGGAACGGCGACACGAGCGACTCATTTCAAACGGGCAACGTCGCGATCTTCGACGACAGCGGCGCGACGAACCCGACCGTTACCTTGAGCGGTGCGCTCGCGCCGTCGAGCATCGTTGTGAGCGGCACGACGAATTATACCTTCGCCGGCAGCGGCACAATTGCGGGCGCGTCGCTTGTGAAATCGGGCACGGGCACACTCTTGCTCGGCGGCAGCCACAGCTTCGGCAGCGTGCTCGTGCAAGGCGGCGCGCTCGCGATCGGCGCGGGCACGTTCACTGCGAGTGGCGGCGTCACGAACAACGGCACGCTGCGGCTCACCGGCGGCGCGGCACTGAATATCGCAGGCGGTTTTGTGAACAACGGACTGCTCGACATCATGACCGGTGCGCAGACGCTGCCGCTGAATTTCACGAACAACGGCACCGTTCTCGACGCGACGCGGATTCGCGCGGCGTCCGCGACGAAGAGCAGCACGAATTTCACCGTCACGATCCAAGGCTACGACGGCCATGCGTATCAACTTCAGCGCGCAGACACGCTCGGCGGTGCGTGGACGAACATCGGCGCGGCGCAAGCGGGCGCGGGCGGCGTGCTCAACTTTAACGACGTCGGCGGGGCGACTGGCGCGCAACGGTTCTACCGCGTAGTCGTCTCGCCGTGAGACCGCTCCTCGCCATCCAGCTCGCTTGCGCTGCTGTTGCTGCGGAAGGGTGGTCCCTTCCTGGTTCAAAGACACGTCGAGGACGCTGATCAGTGCGCGCTGTGAACCGTGCGAGAAAAACGCTCGTTTAAAAAATCAGTGATTGAGCGCCGATGTTTAGTGCCTGCCGATGGTTTCTACGAGTGGACGAAAGTTGGTAAACGCCCCCTTGTTTACGCTGCAAGGTGAATCGCCATTCGCGATCGCAGCGTTTTGGGATCAGGGCGACGTCGTCGACCGGTGCTATTTATTGACCACCTGCGCCAATGCCGTGCTGGAACCGATTCATGACCGCATGCCGGTGATTATTCGGAGCGAGGATTGGGACGAGTGGCTGTGCACGGGCGAGATCGAGGAGCAAAGTATTGCACGAATCACGACGCCGTATTTGACTCAGGAAATGAATGCGTTGGCGGTGTCACCGCTGGTGAATAGTGCCCGATTTGATGATGCACGAATGCTGCGAGCCGGCCCCGCTGCTGGACTCTTCCGGTTCATCTTCTCCAATGCTCGCGGCTAACGTCTGCAGCTCTCAAGCCAATCTGGGCTTGGTTCCAGCGGTTACATGATAAAACATGACAAAGTTTTTTCCGTTTGGTGCCTCATGGTGCATTCGACGAAAAAAATGAGAAATGCATAGTGTGCTCACTGGATGCATTTTAAGGCAACGAGCTGCACTACGCGGAAATGGCAAAAGAGGGTTCGATTCCCTTCACCCGCTCTTTTCCTGCTGCGTTTTTTTTAAAAAACGCCCGAACTCGGCGGCGCTTCCGTTGAGGTGCCGGGTTTGATTTTCGCGAGCAGCGTTTGCTGAAATTCCTGCAACAGCGACACAATTTCCGGGCTGCGCGAAAGCACGGCTTTCGTGAGTTTTTCGTAATGCGCCGGATTCCGCTGCGACAGTTCCGAAAGCGCCATGATCACGGCAAGCGAGTTGTTGATCGAGTGCTTGATTTCACGAAAACGCTCGTGCAGCGCCACCAATTCACTGGAAGCGATAGTGTCAGGAATTTCCATTGGCGCTAATGTAAAGCGCTATTCGTGCCATACAAAGCGGAACTTTCAGCTTTGCGACGCGCAAAGACTGGCAAAACTGCGTAGGGCATGGTTAGTTTGCCGGTTTAACCAATCGCGGAAATGCCAGCTCAAACGATTAGAATCGTCGGTGCGCGCCAGCACAACCTGAAGAATCTCAGTCTTGAGATTCCGCGCGAAAAGCTGGTCGTCATCACCGGCTTGAGCGGCTCGGGCAAGTCGTCGCTCGCGTTCGATACGCTCTATGCGGAGGGCCAGCGCAAATACGTGGAAAGCCTCTCCGCCTACGCACGGCAGTTTCTCGATCAGATGCAAAAGCCGGACGTCGATTTCATCGAGGGACTATCGCCGGCGATCGCGATCGAGCAGCGTAGCTCGGCGGCGAATCCGCGCTCGACCATCGCGACAACGACCGAGATTTACGATTATCTGCGGTTGCTTTTTTCATCGGTCGGACAGCCGCACGATCCGCAAACCGGCGCGCCGATTTTCAAGCAAACGCCTCAGCAAATCGTCGATCAAATTCTGGCTTATCCGCCGGAAACGAAGATCGTCGTGCTCGCGCCGGTCGTTCGCGAGCAGGCCGGCGAGTTCCGCGACGTGATCGAAAAGATTAAGCGCGAAGGTTTCGTCCGTGCACGCATCGACGGAGAGATCGTCGAGCTCGGCCGTCCCGAGCCGATCAAGCTCGACAAAGCGAAACGCCATTCCATCGAAGTCGTTGTCGATCGCCTCGTCATCCGCGAAGGCGTGCGCACTCGGCTCGCCGACTCGGTCGATACCGCGCTAAAATGGGGCGGCGCACGGCTCTTCATTTCGCGCCAGCAACCGGCGCAGGAAAATTGGGAGGAGCTGAAATACTCGACCGAGTTTTGCAATCCCGAGACCGATTTCACGCTGCCACAGCTCACGCCGAAACATTTTTCCTTCAACAGCCATCTCGGCGCGTGCCCGGCTTGTCACGGTCTCGGCACGGAGCTCGTGTGCGATTGCGAGCTGATGATTCCCGACGCGGAAAAATCGCTCGAGGAAGGCGCGGTCGCACCGTGGGCGAAAGGCAGCAAGCGCATGCAGGCATACTATGCCGGCATGCTCGCGTCGCTCGCGCGCCATTTCAAAGTGCCGCTGGACAAGCCTTACGCCGAATTGCCGCAGACGTTCAAAGACGCGCTCTGCTTCGGCACGGGCGACCAGGCAATTGAGATTTCGTGGGGAAAAAATGAGAAGAAAACGAGCGTTAGCAAGCCGTTCGAAGGGGTCGTGCTGCAGTTGCAGCGGCTTTACGAAACGACCGATAGCGAATTTACCAAAGCGCGCATCCGCCAATACATGAGCCGTCGCACCTGCTCCGTCTGCAACGGCGCGCGGTTGCGCCCGGAGATTCTTGCAGTGACTGTGCGCGACGTGGAAAAACGTGAGTTAAATATCCAGCAAGTCTGCAAACTTACAATCGCCGCCGCGAAACGTTTCATCGAAAATCTCGAGCTGACCGAGCAGAAAAGATTCATTGTCGCCGAAGTCACTCGCGAGATTTTGGCCCGGCTCGGTTTTCTCGTCGAAGTCGGGCTGAGCTATCTAAATCTCGACCGCGAAAGCGGCACGCTCAGCGGGGGCGAAGCGCAACGCATCCGGCTCGCGACGCAGATCGGGAGCGGGCTCGCGGGCGTTTTGTATGTGCTCGATGAGCCGAGCATCGGTCTGCACCAGCGCGATAACGACCGGCTGATCGGCACGCTACGACGACTGCGCGATTTGGGAAATTCGGTGATCGTCGTCGAGCATGACGAGGATACGATTCGCGCCGCCGATCACGTGATCGACCTCGGTCCCGGCGCGGGCGCGCGCGGCGGACAACTCATCGCGCAAGGATCGATCGACAACGTGCTGCAGGTGGAGACTTCCGAGACGGCGCAATATCTGAGCGGTCGCTTGAAAATCCCGACACCGCGTGTGCGCGCAACGCCGCGCCGCGATCATGCGATTCAAAACGGGGATGGCTGGCTCACGGTTGTCAGCGCCTCGGAAAATAATCTGCGCAATGTGACCGCGGCGTTTCCGCTCGGTTGTTTTACGTGCGTAACCGGTGTGTCCGGCAGCGGAAAATCGACGCTCGTCGATGACATTTTGCGCCGCGCGTTGTTTCGTCATTTTTACCGCTCGAAAGAACGGCCCGGCGCGCACAAGGCGATTCGCGGACTCGAACAAATCGACAAAGCGATCGTCATCGACCAAAGCCCGATCGGTCGCACGCCGCGGTCGAATCCGGTCACTTACACCGGTGCGTTTGCGCCGATTCGTCAGCTCTTTTCACAGCTCCCCGCTGCGCGCGTTCGCGGCTACAACATCGGCCGTTTTTCATTCAATGTCCCCGGCGGACGCTGCGAAAACTGTCTCGGCGACGGCATGATTAAAATCGAAATGCACTTTCTCGCCGACGTGTATGTCGAATGTGAGGTATGTCGCGGTCGGCGATACAATCGAGAAACACTCGAAGTGACCTACAAAGGTCGCAACATCGCCGATGTGCTCGACATGACTGTCGACGAAGCTGCGCGATTTTTCCGCAATGTGCCTGCGGTTTCAGACCGACTCGTCGCGCTCGAAGACGTCGGCCTCGGCTACGTGCGGCTCGGGCAAAGCGGCACCACGCTTTCCGGGGGCGAAGCGCAACGCATCAAGCTCGCCGCGGAGCTTGCAAAAAAAGCGACAGGACGCACCGTTTACATTCTCGATGAACCGACGACAGGCCTGCATTTTGCCGACATCCACAAGCTGCTCGAAGTGCTGATGAAACTGCGCGACGCCGGCAATACACTCATCGTGATCGAACACAACCTCGAGGTGATCAAATGCGCCGACTGGATCATCGATCTCGGTCCCGAAGGCAGCGAAGGCGGCGGCGAAATCATCGGAGAGGGACCGCCGGAAAAAATCTCGCAAATCGAGCGCAGCCACACGGCGCGGTATCTCAGGAGGATGTTGTGAAATCATTGCGGATTGCAAATTGCAGATGGCTGAGCGGCACGTTCGCGCTGTTCGTTATCGCGACGTGTGGCGGCGAATCAATCGGCAATCAGCAATCAGAAATTAGCAATCTCTTTGTCGAAGCCTCGCGTGCGATTGACGAAAAGGTGCCGGAGGTCGCGATCGAAAAATTGCAGACAATGCTTTCGCAAAATCCTTCGCCCGATGAGAGGGCGCGCGCAACGCGCAAACTCGCTCGCGCATTGCTCGACGCGAATCGCGCCGAAGATGCGCTGAAGCTTTTGGAGAATCCGGCGAGCGACGAGGAGCGGATGTTAAAAGCGGAAACCTTCGCAGCGCTTGGTTGCTGGTCGGATGCCGCCGCGATTTTTCGCGAACTTTCGGCGACGGAAAATCCGTTTGTAAAAAGCGCGACGCTCGGGCTCGCTGAATCGCTGCGAATGCTGGGCAAACACAGCGAAGCAGCGCATTTGCTTGAAATTTTCGACCAAAAAAATCCGAGCACGGTCGTGAAACTCCGGCTGGCCGAGCTTTTTCTCGACGCAAATCTCCAAAAACGCGCAAACGCGGAGTTGTCCTCAGTTCAGCCAGCGAACGCATTTGAGACAAAATGGAAAAAGTGTCTCGCCGCGCGCGCGCTACTGGCGCAGGACCAGCCAGCACCGGCGCTCATTTCACTGGAGGAAATTTTGCGCGATCCGCGCGATATGACCGAGCGCCTTTTTGCGAGCGCCACAATCGCGCTGACGAATGCGCGCATTATTCTTAACGGACTGCAATCGGCTGACGACGTGATCGAGGATTTCATCTGGCATCATCCGCAGAGCGCGTATCTCGAGGAGATGTTCGCGCGGCTGGATGACATCTATGCGGGCGAGGAAAATCCGTCCGAATCCGAGCTGCAAAAATGGTCGGGACAGCAGCCGCGTCGTCGTGCAGCGCTCGCGCAATTTTATTTGGCGAAAGCGCAGTTGCGCGATGAACGAAATGAAAAAGCGTATCGCACGTTCACAGCATTTTTGCGCGAAAATCCGACGCATCCATTCGCCGCGAAAGCTTACGAAATCGAAGGCAACGCGTTGCTCGCGGAAAACAAATTCGCTGCCGCTGTCAGCGCTTTTGAAGGGGCGATGCGCGCGACGAGCGACGCTGACACGATGGCGCGGCTGGAAATTTCCGCAGGCTCGGCGGAGTTCAAGCGGCGAGAATTTTTGCTCGCTGCAAACTGGTTTGACGACGCGGCACAGTGCTCGCTGAAATTCTGGCAGGAAGCGAGCCACAACTCCGCGCTCGCGTGGCTGAATCTCGGAAATTATGCGAAGTTTCTCGACGAATACAAAGCGATCAGCGCGCGTTTTCCTGAGAGCGATTTTCGGCGCGATCTGCTGCTTGAGGAAGGTTTGCTGCAGGCACGTTCGCACGATGTGCGGGCGATGCAAACCTTGCAACTTTTCATCCGCGATTTTCCGGATCATTCGCGCGCACCGGAGGCCCGGATCGCGCTCGCGGAGCTTGCGTTTTTGTCATCGGACATCGACAGCGCGAGTGTGCTGCTGAAAGCGGCGAATGAAAACGGCGCGCAAAATAGCGAGCGCGGCGACTATCTCGCGATCTTTGTCGCCGATGCGCAAACGCCGCGCGACGACGCGCAGGTGATTGCGCTTTGCGAAAATTTTCTGCGTGCGCATGCCGGTTCCGCGCTGCAACCGGACGTGCGGATGAAACTCGGTCAGGTTTATTTTCGCCGCGAAGATTTCGCGAATGCGCAAACGCAATTCGAAACCCTCGCGACAGAATCGAATGGCACTCCATTCGCCGAAACCGCGCTCTTTTTAGCGGGACAATCGGCGATGCGTAGCATGAACAGCAGTGGCATCGATCGCGCGCTCGAGCTTTTCGAGCAGGTCGCGAAGCTTAACGGCCCGTTAAAACTTTACGCGCGGCAAGAACAGGCGATTGCGAAGATGCGACTCGGGAAAGAGGCGGAGGCGATCATTTTGTATGACACGATTTTGCACGCGACTCCGGAAAACGCGCTGCGCTTTTCCGCGTTGTGCGGCAAAGCGGATGCACTCGTCGCGCCCGGCAATGCAGACGCGTGCTCCAAAGCGGTCGCAATTTATGACGAGCTTGCGACCGATCCTGACGTGACTCGCACGTGGCGAAATCAGGCGCTTTTTAAAAAAGCGAAGTGTCTCGAAAAAAGTGGCGATGCTGCAAAGGCATTGACAACATTTTACGATGTGTTGCAGCCGCAGGTGAGCGGTGAACCGGAATTTTTCTGGTATTATAAAGCCGGGTTCGATGCCGCGCGCCTTCTCGAAGCACAGGAAAAATGGGAATCGGCGATTGGCATTTACGACAAGCTCGCAAAGGCGCAAGGGCCGCGCTCGGAGGAAGCGGGCACGCGTGAAAATCAATTGCGGCTCGAGCATTTCATTTGGGAATGAGGGGCAATTGCAGATTGCAGATTGCAGATTGCAGCTTTAAAAACGTCGGCTCTTTTCATCACAAGCTGCAACCCGAAATCCACAATCTGCCATGACGCACACCAAGCTTTTCATTCCCGGTCCGGTCGAAGTTTCCAAAAAAACATTCGCGGCTTTTTGTAAACCGATGATCGGGCATCGCAGCGGCGATTTTAAAAAACTCTACGCGTCGATTCGCCCGCAGCTGCAGCAGTTGTTTTACACAAAACAGCCGGTGTTCTTATCCACGTCATCGGCATGGGGCGTGATGGAAGGCTCGATCCGCAATCTCGTCGCGAAAAAGGTGCTCAACTGCATGTGCGGCGCGTTTTCAGACAAATGGCTCGACGTGAGCAAACGCTGCGGCAAGGACGCGGAGGCGCTGCAGGTCGAGTGGGGCCAGCCGATCCGGCCCGAGCAGCTCGATGAAAAACTCGCGGGCGGCGGCTTCGATGCGGTGACGTTGATCCACAACGAAACCTCGACCGGCGTGATGAGCCCGCTGCGCGAAATTTGCGAAGTGATGCGGAAATATCCCGACGTTTTGTTGATCGTTGATTCGGTTTCGTCATTCTCGGCAGTGCCGATTCCGATGGACGAGCTCGGCATTGACGTGCTGTTGACCGGCTCGCAAAAAGCGCTCGCGCTGCCGCCGGGACTCGCGCTTTTCAGCGTCTCGGAAAACGCGTTCGCGCGTGCAGCGACGATGAAAGACCGCGGCTACTATTTCGATTTTATCGAGTTCAAAAAAAACCAGGAACAGGACATGACGCCGAGCACTCCGTCGATCGGCCACATCTATGCGCTGCAATCGAAGCTTGATGACATTTTCACCGAAGGACTGGATGCGCGCTTCGCGCGTCACGAGCGGCTGAACGGACTTGTCGCCGATTGGGTGAAGCGCAATGGATTCGAGTTTTTCGCAGCCGAGGGCTATCGCTCAAAATCGCTGACGTGCGTCAAAAACAATCGCGAGATCGACGTGCAGGCGCTGAACACGAAGTTAAAAGAACGTTACCACTGCGTCATTGATGGCGGTTACGGCAAAATCAAAGGCAAGACGTTCCGCATTTCCAACATGGGCGACGAGACAGACCAGACGATTTCGCAATTGCTCGGCTGGCTCGACGACTGCCTCGCTCAGTAAAAACAGCTGAGGCCGAGTAATCCGCCGAGTGAGTTGAGACCGAGATTGCGCGAGGCGAGGTTGGCATTCGAGATGTGGCGATAACCGCCCTCGAGCGCGATGGCCCAATTTTGATTCAGCATGTAACGCACGCCGACGCTCGCCTGCAGGTTGAACTCGAATGCTTCGCCGATAAGCCGCTGACGCTGATGCCGGTAAACGTCGTTGTAGAGTCCGCCTGCGCCGATCTGCAAATACGGAATCCAGCGCGAGTCGGATTGCACGAAATTATAGCGCAGCAGCAAGTTTGCGCCTGTTAACCAACCCGTTGGGCCGGCAAAAGCGCGCGAGCCGAATAGGTCGATCATTCCTTCAAAATTTCCTCGAAACCAGCCGTCGCGCTCGACGTTCGTCAGCATCAAGCCGAGGCGCAGGTTGAAATCGCCGGTGTTGATGTCGGGACGTTTCTCCGAAGTTTTCTCGATGCCGAAAAATGCCCCGACGAGTTTTTGCAATTCCCAGTCGCCTTTTTCAAATGGAAATTCCGAATGTGCGACTTCCTTGCTCGCGATTTCGCCTGCATTCGAAACCACGAATGAACAGAAAATGCAGGTCGCAAAAGTAACGATGAGTTTCGTCATAGGCTGAAGTTTTGCATACGGCAGCAGTGTTAAAGCAGCGTGACAAGCGCGAAACTGTGCGACCGAAACCGAGCACGCCATCGGTAAAACTCTGACCGGCACGCGACTTTACAGCGGAAAAATTGACCCTCGGATTCGCGACTGTTAGCTTCCACCTCCCACGCGATGGCCACCAATTACAAAGACACGCTGAATTTGCCGAAAACGGATTTTCCGATGAAGGCCGACCTCGTCAAACGCGAGCCGGAGCGGCTGGAGAAATGGGAAACGGCGCAGCTTTACGAGCAAATCCAACAGGCACGAAAAGGCGCGACGCAGTTTGTTTTGCACGATGGACCGCCGTTCGCGAATGGCGATGTGCACATGGGCACGGCGTTAAATAAGATTTTAAAAGATATCATCGTCAAATCGCGGACGATGCTCGGTTTTTCGTCGCCGTTCGTGCCGGGCTGGGACTGCCATGGGCTGCCGATTGAGTTCAAGGTAGTGAAGGAATCGCGCGGTCTTTCACCGCTCGAAGTGCGCCGCCGCAGCGAGGAATATGCGCGCAAATATGTCGATATCCAGCGTCGGCAGTTCAAGCGGCTTGGCGTTTTCGGCGATTGGGAAAATCCCTATCTCACGCTCGCGCCCGGCTACGAAGCGGAAATCATCCGCGCGTTTGCGACTTTTGTGGAACAGGGACTTGTTTATCAAAGTAAAAAACCTGTTTACTGGAGCACCGGCGCGCAGACTGCGCTCGCGGAAGCCGAAATCGAATACGCCGATCGCGAAGACCCCGCGATTTTTGTGAAGTTTCCGATCGTCAGCGGTGAGCCTGCGGGAAAAGCGAGCATGGTGATTTGGACAACGACTCCGTGGACGCTTCCGGCGAATGTCGCTATCGCCGTTCACCCGCGACACGACTACGTCATCGGACAATTCCGCTCGCCAAATTCGGAGGGCGTCGAGCAATTCGTCATCGCGAGCGCATTGATTCCCGCTTTCACGCAAACGACCGGCTACGCGCTTATCTCGCAAGGGCGCGCTTTTCGCGGCGACGCGCTCGCGGGCATCGAAGCGCAGCATCCATTTCTTGACCGCAAATCCAAAATCATCGTCGCCGATTTCGTGACGATGGAAAGCGGCACCGGTCAGGTTCACATCGCGCCAGGGCACGGTGCCGATGACTATCTCGCGGGCGTGGAAAACGGGTTGCCGATTTTGTCGCCGGTTGATGAGCACGGAAAATTCACCGAGGAAGTTGGCGTGCCGGTTTGGTCGGGCAAATATGTTTTCGATGCGAACAAGGATGTGATCGAGCACCTGCGCGAACGCGGCGCTTTGCTCGGCGAAAATATTTACAAACATTCGTATCCGCATTGCTGGCGCTCGAAAACGCCGGTGGTCTTCCGCGCGGTCGAGCAATTTTTCATCCGCATCGACAAGCTGCGCGGCAAGGCGCTCGAGGCGATCGACAAAGTCGCGTGGGTTCCACAATGGGGACGCAACCGCATTTACGGCACCGTCGAATCGCGACCCGACTGGTGCATTTCGCGCCAGCGCTCGTGGGGTGTGCCGCTGCCTGTTTTTTACGACGACAAAAATAAGCCGATGCTCGATCCCGGACTCGTGCGCAAAGTTGCCGATCTCGTCGAGGAACACGGCACGAATATTTGGTTCGAGCTCGACGACGCAGCGATGTGCAAAAAACTGGGCCTTCCGGAAACGCTCACGCGCCGCAACGACACGCTCGATGTCTGGATCGACTCCGGCGTTTCGCACGAAGCCGTGCTGCGCAAACGCATGGATGTGGATAAAGCGGACGTTTATATCGAGGCGACCGACCAGCATCGCGGCTGGTTCCAGTCGTCGCTTATGACGAGCGTCGCAATGCGCGGCGAAGCGCCTTACAAAACATGCATCACGCACGGCTTCGTTGTGGACATGGACACGCGCAAAAAAATTTCGAAGTCCGCGCAGGGCACTTATCAAAAGCCGATGGACGCCGAGCACTTTGTCGGCAAGCACGGCGCGGACATCGTTCGCCTTTGGGTGAGCAGCGTGAATTTTACCGACGAGGTGCCGTTCTCCGAGGAGATGTTCACGCGCCTCGCCGACACATATCGCCGCATCCGCAATACGCTACGCATTCTTTTGGCGAACATCGGTGACTTCAAACGCGGCGTTAACAATGTGGATGCCGAGCATTTTACGCTAGCCGATTCGTGGATCATGGGACGCCTGCAGGATGTGATCGCCGCGTGCCGCGATGCTTACGAAAAATACGAGTTTCATCGTGTTTACCATGCGATAAATCAGTTTTGTGCCGTTGATTTGAGCAGCCTCTATATTGACATCACAAAAGACCGCATGTATTGCGACGCGCCCGACTCGATGCGACGCCGCGCAACGCAGACCGTGATGAGCGAAGTATTCGACACGATCACGAAATTGCTCGCGCCGATTCTCGTGTTCACTGCCGACGAGGCGTGGGAGTTCGGCGGAAACGCAGCTTCGGTGCACCTCGAGAAATTTCCCGAGCCGAACAACGCGTGGATCAATCCCGCCGTGCAAAAACGCGTCGACGCACTGCTCGAATTGCGCGGCGTCATCGCGCAGCAAATCGAGGAAGCGCGCAAAGCGAAGCTCATCGGCAATTCGCTCGAAGCTTCCGTCGCGCTCGAAGTCGCTAACCAGGCGCTGTTCGACGATCTCGCCGGACTCGAGCCGATGCTCGAGGAGTTTTTCATCGTCAGCGAAATCAAGCTCAGTGCAGGCGCGGAAACGCGCGCGATCGTTACGCGCACACCGCACGAGAAATGTCCGCGCTGCTGGCGTTTTCGTCCGTATTTGAAAACGGAAACATCGGAAGAATTGTGCGACCGCTGCAGCGATGTGCTTGCGATGACGAGATAAATGCGCGCTGCCGGCAACTCATCATTCGTCGTGCGCCATTGGTTATTTTTGTTCGTGACGCTGCCGCTTTATGCGCTCGACCAACTCACGAAATGGCTGGTGATCCACTCGATTCCGTTTGAGTCGGGACGCACGATTATTCCCGGTTTTTTCGATCTCGTGCATTTTGGAAACACCGGCGCTGCTTTCAGCTCATTTAGCAACAGCAACACGGCGTTTATCGTCCTGTCCTTGTTTACGCTCTGTTTGCTAGCCTTTTACGAAATGCGCGGCGCTTTTCAGCGCGCGTCCACGCGCGTCGGTGTCGCGATGCTTTGCGCCGGCGTGCTCGGAAATGTCACCGACCGCATCATCCACAAGCATGTCGTCGATTTTCTCCTCTTCGATTTGCACGTGCCATTCGCGAATCCGTGGCCTGCGTTCAACGTCGCCGATTCCTGCATTTGCGTGGCGACTGCGATTTTCATCGTGACGTCGCTGCGCGAGGAGAAAAAGGCGACCGCCACCGCTGCGGAATAGGCGCAAACGCTCTGCTGCAGCCGATTCAGAATCAAAACCTCAAGGAGGTGAATCTATGTTATCCTGGGCACTTACATTTCTCGTCGTTGCGCTAATCGCCGGCTTGCTAGGCTTTGTCGGCATCGCGGGAACCGCCGCGTATATCGCGAAAGTTCTTTTCGTCGTATTTCTCGTGCTCTTCATCGTTTCGCTGATCGCGGGACGCAGAAGTCCGCCAGTCTAAGCGCAGCGCGAAATCAAAATCCGCAGGCTGGAACCAGTTTCCGGCCTGCGCTTTTTTTTGTGGCAAACATGACAACACAGTGTCTGCGGATTTGATTTTTCGGTCATTCGCGCGCTACGTGGCAACGTGTCAAAAGAAGCCCGCCGCCTATTCACGCTCACGGTCGCGACGGCGCTGATTTTTGCTACGGGCGAACTGGACGCTGCGAAAAAACCGAAGAAGAAAAAAGTTTCCGTCGAGGAAGAAGAGACAACGACCGATACCAAGCCGAAAGCTTCGCCAACTCCATCGGCAGCGGAAATCGATGTCTATTCATTCGTCGGCGATCTCCCACTCGCGGCGCAGGGCGCGACGGTCATCGACGCATTTACCGGCGAAACGATTTACGCCAAAAACGCGCAGCAGCCGTTTTTTCCGGCGAGCACGACGAAAATACTAACTGCGCTGCTCGTGATCGAAGCCGGCGATCTCGACAAGGTTGTGGTCGCCACCGATCAGGAGCCGAAGGTCGGCGACAGCTCGCTCGAGTTGCGGCCGGGCGATCAATTCACGCGGCGCGAACTGCTCTACGGGCTGATGCTTAAAAGCGCAAATGACGTTGCCCACGCGCTGGCGCGTGACAACGCCGGGAGCATCGAGGCTTTCGCTGAAAAAATGACGCAGCGTGCGAAGGAGCTCGGCGCGACCGACTCGCACTTCATGAACCCGCACGGCCTGCACAATCCGCAGCACTACACGACGCCGCACGATCTCGCGCTCATCGCGCGCGCGGCGTTGCAGCAGCCGCTTTTCCGCAGCATCGTCGGCACGCAGCGGCATCCGTGGACAAACCAGTGGGACACCTTCGAGCTGCGCAATCACAACCGGCTGCTCGGCGTTTTTCCCGGCTGCACCGGCGTGAAAACCGGCTATACAAATCCGGCGCAGCAGGTTTTGGTCAGCTCCGCTTTGTGGGGCACGCGCGAAGTGATCAGCGTGGTGATGCACACCGACAAGCCGGGCATTTGGGAGGACAGTAAGTTGCTGCTTCGCTACGGATTCGCGCATTTACCGGCGCCGATTCTCAAAAATTAACCCTTTACTTTTCTCAATCCTGAAAGATTCTCGATTTCGCGAATTATGGCCAGAATCATGATCATCGACGATGAGCCGGCGATGGTGGACGTCATCTCCACGATTTGCCGCGAGCGCGGCCACGAGCCGATTCCCTGCAACTCCGGCGTCAAAGCCGTCGAAAACCTCGGCTCAATCGCGCCGCAGCTTGTCATTTGCGACATGAAGATGGAGAAAGTCGGCGGTTTCGACGTGTTAAAAGAATGCCGCGAGACGCTGCCTGGCACGCCGTTCATCATGATCACCGCCTACAAGTCGGTGGAGACCGCGGTCGAGGCGCTCAAGCTCGGCGCGTTCGACTACATCGTGAAGCCGTTCAAGATCGACGAACTGCAGCTCACCATGCAGCGCGCGCTCGATCACCAGCATCTCGAAAAGGAAAACCGCACCTTGCGCGAAGCGGTAAAGGAAAAGTATCGCTTTGAAAACATCATCGGCACCAGCGAGCGGATGCAGGAAATCTACAACCTCATCGCCAAAATCGCCGATACCGACAGCACAATTTTGATCCAGGGCGAGAGCGGCACCGGCAAGGAACTCGTCGCGCGCGCTCTGCACTTCAACTCGCAGCGGCAGCATCAGCCGTTCGTCGCGATCAACTGCTCGGCACTGCCGGAAAACCTCCTCGAGAGCGAATTGTTCGGTCACAAAAAAGGCGCATTCACCGGCGCGGTGCAGGACAAGATCGGGCTCTTCGAGGAAGCGCAGCAAGGGACGATTTTTCTGGATGAAGTCAATTCGATGGCGCAGCCGCTCCAGACAAAATTGCTCCGTGTTTTGCAGGAACGCCAGATCCGTCGCGTGGGCGAGACCAAGAGTGTCCCGATCAACGTCCGCGTGCTCGCCGCGACCAACGAACCGCTCCTCGAAAAAACCAAGGACGGCGGTTTTCGCGAGGATCTCTACTATCGGCTCGCTGTGATCCCGCTCGAGATGCCCGCGCTGCGCGAACGCATCGAGGACATCCCGCTGCTCGTGAATCATTTCATCGCAAAAAACGCCGCGCAGACCGGGCTCGAGCCGAAAAAGATCGACCCGAAATCGCTCGAAATCCTCGCGCATTACCGCTGGCCGGGCAACGTCCGCGAACTCGAAAACGCCATCGAGCGCGCCTGCGCTTTGTGCGAGGAAGGCCTCATCAAAGTCTCCGATCTCCCGCCGCACATCGTCCGCCAGGCAAACGCTCCGACCCCCGAGGATCACGACAGCGATCTGCCGGTCGGCCAGACACTCGACGAATATATCGGCGAACACGAAAAGCGTTACATCGAGGAAACCGTCAAGCATTGCGGCGGCTCGCGCGAAAAAGCCGCAAAAATGCTCGCCATCAGCATGGCCACCCTTTACCGCAAACTCGACGTCAAAGCCCCCAAGGGCAAATCGAAGTAATCCGCAGCCATTTGTAAAACCATGAAAAAGCAGCTCCTCGTTCTCCTCGTCACTATTTCCGCCCTCGCGATTGCCCGCGCCGCCGAGCTCTCGCCCTCGGACAAGCAATTTCTCTCCGGCTACGAGCAAATCCACGACGCGCTCGCAGCCGACAATCTCACCGGCGCGAAAAAAGCGGCCGCTTCCCTGCCTGAAAACGCCGGCGCCGACCTCGCAAAGAGCGATTCGCTCGACAAAGCCCGCGCCGCTTTCAGCAAGCTCAGCGACCGCGCCGTCAAGCTCGCCTCCGGCCACTCCGGCTATCATGTTTTCCACTGCGATATGGTCAACAAGGACTGGGTGCAGACCTCGGCCAGCGTCGCCAATCCCTATGGCGGGAAGGAAATGGTCGGCTGCGGCGAAGAGAAAAAATAGCGTCGGCGAACGCAGTCGCTGGAATAAGAGTGGTTTTTGGCGATTCGGCACAAAATGGCGAGTTTTTACAGTTTTCGGACAGAACTGGTGGCGGAAATGTCCAAAACTGGCATCAGATCGCGCGCCAGAGCAGGGTTACGTAATCTGACGGCGTCAGATTGGTCGCCTGACGGCAGGCGCCGGATCTGACGCGGGCAGACTGGCCGCCGCTAGACAGGCGCGCGATCTGACGGCGTCCGGAGGCAGCTTGCGGGTGGGTTTTTGCCCTGACGGCGCCGAATCGGGTGATGTTGGGCAGGTCGGGGACTGACGGGTGCATCCCGTCCCGTCTTCCCTAAGAGCCTATGCAGATCTCTAAACATCCCGCAGAGCTTTAAACACCAAACCAGCCGCCTAAGAACCTGCGCAAGACCGCCCAACCGCTATTCAATCTAAAAATCTAAAACTGATAAATTATTTGAAAAGTTTCCGAATCGTCACCCCTTCGTCACACGATCGTAACATTGCTAGTCCAGAGTGCGCCGCGTTTTGAAAATATTTTTTATGAGGAAGTCGATTTTGAATACAACGATTGCAGCGCTGCTCTTGTCAGCAGGCGTGCTAACGAATGCTCATGCCGGCAGCAAGGAATTCACAAATGGAACATCGTGGACAACCACTACAAACTGGACGCCCAGCGGCACTCCTACATCGACGGACAATGTTGTCATCGACGCTGGCTCAAGTGGTGCATCGAGCAGCACATGGTCGCTCACGGCAACAACAATGGAGATCGAAGATATCAGCTACTCGTTGGGGAACACCCGAACCTTATCCAACACCACGAGCGGCAGCACTGCGAGCACGCTGACGCTCAATGGCGGCAGAGGAGGCTCGACGCCGCTCATTGACTTAAATACGTCGAGCAATTTCACGGTCCAGAATGGCTCGACGGGCGCACTTAACCTGCAATTAAAGGCTAGTGGTTCTTTCCAGATTGATGGTTCTGGCAATCTCACGATCAGCAGCAACATCACCGAAACTGGCGGAGCGAGAGCATTGACCATCGCGGGATCGGGGAACGGCGACGTTATTTTCAGCGGCTCGAACAGCTTCACAGGAGGTATCACGATCCAGGACAGCGGAAAGCTGCGTTTCACAACCCCGGCGGCAGTGCCTACAACTGGCGATATCACGGTCAACAATAGCGGACGCGTGCGTTTTACCACATCGGGAACATACGGCGCCATCAGCCAGAACCTCATATTTGCTCCCAATCAAACGACTAGCCCCGTGCTCGATTTCCAAAACACAAACATCAACATCGTGTGGCAGGGGAATGTCGCAATGAATGCTGATACACGCATTGAAGCCAATGGAAGCAGCGGCGTGCTGACGTTATCCGGCACGGTGTCCGGTGCGGGCGCAATCATCAAACAGGCTACGGGCACTTTGATTTTTTCCGGTGCCAGCAACACGTTCTCCGGCGGTCTGCAAATTAGCAACGGCACGGTGCAACTGGCCAGTGGCAATAATCGGCTGCCGGCGGGCACGGTTGTAACTCTCGGTCAGGCTGCGAGCACCAACCTTGGCAGGCTCGATCTCAATGGTTTCAATCAGGAAATTGCCGGTTTGAACTCCAACGTGGGAACCAGCACGACGGGCACCAATATCATTACTTCCACCGGCGCTGCCACATTGACGATCAGTGGCGGAAGCAATTATCTCCTTGGCAGCGGAAGCGCACAGAATTCCGGCGTGATTACCGGTGCAATCGCCTTGGTGAAAAAAGGCAGCGGCACACAGGCTCTCGGCGGCGTCAATACCTACAGCGGCGGCACGAGCGTTCAGGCTGGAACGCTCTTTGTGAACGGCTCGATCACCGGCTCGACCGCCGTCGGCAACAATACCGCGAACGCGATTCTCGGCGGCACGGGCACCGTCGGCACGGTGAGTGTGACCGGCACCTCGGGCAACAGTTTTTACGGCAGCATTGATCCGGGCAGCGCGGCGAATAGCGCGGGCACATTGAGCACCGGCAACCTCACGACGAGCGCCGGCGCGCATCTCTCGATACAGCTTGGCGGGACGACGGCGGGGACGCAGTATGACCAGGTCGCGGTGAGCGGCACGGCTTCGCTGCTCGCCGGGACGGTTTTCGATATTTCGTTCATCAATCCGTTTACGCCGGTGCAGGGCAATGTGTTCGACCTGGTGACGACGACAGCCGGGTTTAACTCGACGACGATATCGTCCCTCGTTTTCAATCTGCCGTCGCTCTCGGCAGGGCTGAGCTACAACGAGGTGCTGGTAAACTCAGGCAATACGCTGGAGCTTCAGGTCGTGCCTGAGCCGCAGGCGTGGGCGTCGGTGATCAGCGGCATTGGTGTGCTGGCGTGCTGGCGGCGAGCGCGCCGTCGCCGCAGCTAAAACTTACCAACCAAAATGCAGGGGCGGCAGCTTTGTCCGGGCCGCCGCTCTTGCCGGGCTGCCTTGTGTGAATGGGAATTCACGCAATTGGCACCTTTTTGTCACACGATCGTAACATTGGTCGGCGAGGTATGGCGCGCGTTCGCAAAAAGCGCACGCCCGCCCAATGAGAAACTTTCTTCGATTTACAGTATTCCTCGCCCTCGCCACCACCGCGCCCTTCGCGCGCGGGCAGACCACGGTTTATTCCGATGATTTTAACCGGAGTTTGCTAAGTGGAGGGACTTCCAGTTATACGACAACTGTGTCTGGCGGGGATGGCGGAGCAAGCATCATCAATAATACGACCCTTCAGTTAACCAATGATGCATCGGCAACGACCAACGCCGCCGGTAGAGTTTCAGTCGCCACTGACATCTCTGCACTGAGTGGGTTCAACGATAATCTGAGTCTGAACACGGGGAGTTTGATTACCTGGACCTTCAACATGAGATACGGACGCACTGGGAGCGGAAATACTCCATCAGGATTCGGTGGCGGAAACTATGGCACTGCGTTTGTTCTTGGAGCCACCGGCGTTGATTTTGCAAACGCCTCTACGAGCGGCTATGCACTGATGTTTGGAAATAGCGGCTCTCCCGATACTTTTCGCCTCGTCAGTTTTGCCAGCGGCATTACAACAGATATCACGAGTCCCGGTGCGGCGGGCAATCCTCTTATTATCGGTTCGGGTGCGTTCTCAGTGACAACACAGGCGGCGGCGAACCACTACTACAGCTTTCAGGTTACCTACAACACAAACACGAATGTCTGGACGCTTTGTGGACGCGACGATGGATCGAGCGCGTTTGCAGACCCATCCAGTGGCAGCTTCACGACAATCGGTAGTAAGACGGATACAACCTACACAAATACGGCTCTAACCAATCTTGGTGCATTGTGGAATTACAACACGGCGGCAAACCAAACTTCACAATTCGACAACTTCAAATTAACCCTCGCCACTATCGCTGCACAGAATTTGATTTGGAACGTGACCAGTGGCACATGGAACAAAACCGCTACCAACTGGAACGGAGGAACCGGCACATTTGTCGATGGGGACAATGTCAGCTTCACCGACGCGCACGTGGGAAACGTGACCGTGGATGCAGCCGGCGTTTCACCGGGGACATTGAGCGTGAGCAATACGACCGGAACCTATGCTTTTTCCGGCGGCGCGATTAATGGCACCGCGCAGCTTGTCAAAACGGGCGCCGGCATCGTCAAGCTATCGAGCAGCAACGGATTTTCCGGCGGCATTGCGCTCAATGGTGGCACCGTAGTGGCGGATGGCGGGGATAATCGGCTTGGTGCAAGCGGTGGCACGCTGACATTCGCAGGCGGCACTCTACAGACGCAGACCAGCGGTATTACCTCGGCGCGCAATATCATTGTGAATGCAGGCGGCGGGACATTCGACACAAACGGATTTGATTCCTCCACCACCGGCACGACGAACATCAGTGATCTGTTTACGAAGTCCGGCTCCGGAAATCTTACGCTAAGCGGAAACGTCACGCTCAGCGGTAGCGGCGCGTTGAACATCGCTGCGGGATCCCTGACGCTCGCCCAGAACGCCAGCACAATCACCCAATCTAATGGCGGCACTTATAACGGTGATTTGATCATCACAGGCACCGGCGGACCGCGGCTGAATTTTGGCGGAAACTTCAGCGGCAGCGGGCGAGTTCTTATCGCTTCCTCAGGAGCAAGCCTTTCGACTACCGGCTCAAATGTTGTCGCCACGATCAGCAATAACATTGTGCTGAGTAGCACGAATGCCGCGGGGCCTTTTCTCACGAATATTGGTTCGACGAGCGGCAACGCTTTGACGATTACCGGCATTATTTCCGGCGCGTCCGATGTCAATTTCGCGTCCGGTAGCAGCGGCGGAGCAGGCATCGTGACCTTGAGCGGCTCGAACAGCTATACCGGCGTGACCTACATCAATAACAGCAAGACGGGGGTCGTTCGCCTCGGTGCGGATAATGCATTGCCTGCGACGACGGCGCTGAATTTCGGCAACGGCAGTAACACCAGCGGTATCGGCGCAGTCGATCTTAACGGCCACAATCTGACCATCGCCTCGCTGGCAACTTTGAGCGGCACGAGCGGCCAGAATTTCAACGGCATCGCCAATACCGGATCGCTGGCGACGATCACCATCAGCGGAACGGCGAACACTACTTATGCCGGAACTATCGGCATCGCTTCGGACATCACCAACCTCGTCGGTGCAAACGACAATATTGCGCTCGTTCTTTCGTCGAGTAATACCGGCACGTTGAAACTGACCGGCAATAACACATTCATCGGCGGCACCACAATCAGCGGCGGCACATTACTGTTCGGCAACGGAAACGTCCTCTCGGATACCGGTGCGGTGACGGTGAATGGCGGCACGCTTGATTACAATGGACACAACGAAACGATCGGCGCGCTCAGCGGCAGCATCAATGGCACGATCCAGAGCAGCGGCACGGGCGGCACGCTGACGACGAGCAAAATTTCGCTCGGCTCGGGCGTTGCGTTTAAATTGCTGATCAGCGGAACGACGCAAGGCACCGATTACAACCTGCTCGCGACAACCGGCACGGCGAACATCACCGGGGCTACGCTGTCGGTGAGTCTCTCGAATTTTACGCCGACGACCAACGGCACGGAGAGCTTTACGGTCATCGACAACCAATTTGCCGGGAATGCAGTCATCGGCACTTTCGCCGGTTTGGCCGAAGGCGCGCAGTTCAACGCCGATGGAGTGCAATTTCAAATCAGCTACATCGGTGGCGATGGCAATGACGTGGTTCTTACCGCCGTGCCGGAGCCATCTACATTTGTGTCCATCGGGCTCGGCGGAGCATCGCTGGTCGCGCTGCGCAAAAAAAGGAGATCATCATGAAAAAATGTGCGTTTACACTTATTGAACTGCTCGTCGTCATCACAATCATCGCGATTCTCGTCTCGCTGGTGATGCCGGCGGTTGCGAGCGTGCGCAAAAGCGCAAAGCAGACGCAGGCGCTGAGCAACATGCGGCAGCTTGGGACGGCGTTCATCAATTACAGCGGCGATCACAACGGCCAGTTGCCGGGCGACAAGGTGACGGGCGCGAATGATTCCAGGGGCGACGTGCAGAGCGCGGCGGCGACCGAGGTCTGGTATAACGCGCTGCCGCGGCAGATGGGAAAAAAGACGGCGGCTGATTACGCGACCGGCGCTCACGCGGATTTTTATACAAATGACAACCTCGCGTTTTGCCCGGCTGCGACCTATCCGGCGAATGTGGCGAATCAAAGCACGCCATATTTTGCGATCGCGATGAACTCGAAGCTGAACGGCGCACCGCTGCCGACGATCCAGGAACCGATGAAAACGGTGATTTTTCTCGAGGGCGGTTTGCCGAATGAAACGAAAAGCTATTCCGGACAATCGGCCTACAACGGACAACCGGCGGTTTACGCGAGCCGCTTCATCGCGCGCTACAATGGCAACGGTCTGCTCGTTTTTGCCGACGGCCACGCCGAGGCGATGCCGTGGAAAAACGTGATCGGCACAACCGGCAAGAACAACGGCAAAGCGATCACGCCACAGCCGGGCGCGACCGGTTACAACGAAGCGACGAGCCTGGCGCGCGTTGTCTGGACGGCCGATCCGAACGATCCAGCGGGTTCGCTCCCGTAAGCGCTACTCTTTTTCCGGCTTCAAGCCGTAGCCTGGCAGATCTTTTGCCTCGGGCGAATGCGCGAGCTTGAGCGCTTCATCGACCGCGTGATCGAAGCCTTCTTTCCCGTCGCCGATCTTCATGCGCGTGCGGAAAAAATCAGCCCAGTGAAAATCGGCATACGCGGCGTTATCGTCGATGCCGTAGCCACCGCGATCGCGCACCGCCCACGCGAGACTCCGAAACGGATCGTCGCTCATGTCGGCGAGATGTTGCGGCAGTTTGTGCGGATCTTTCGGGCCTTCTCCTTTGTCTAAAAGATAAACCCAATCGACACGTTTCATTCGTGTCCAAAACTCGGCGTCGCCGAGCTCGCGAAAATTTCCGAGGATGCGCGCGTGAACGACATCGCTGCGGCCGGAACCGGCGATCGCGCAGGCGAAATGATGATGATCCGTCACAAATGGCGCGCCGCCGGGGCCGATCACGACGGGCAAAATGTGGTTGTTCATATAAGTCGCAAGTTTCCAGTCCGGCATCTTCGCGATTTTCTTTGCGCGTTTTTCGACTTCGATTTTGCCAACGTTGAATTGCGTCGGATGCAGCTCTTTGATCGCGATGTCGCAAAATGCGCCCGGCTGCAAATCGGCGCGGAACGCCGGATAATCGCCGGCGAACAATCGCGCGGAAACAAGCAGCGCGATGTGGAAAAGAGCGACGCGGAAATTCATCGCGCTTACTCGAATGAAACGCCGGCGCGACGACAAGGCTTTTTCGCGAGGCGAGGAAAAAGTCACACGATTGTTACAAAGCGGACGCGCGAGTTTTGCTAACGTGCAATGTTTTTTGCCGCTCCATGCGATTCCACCCCCGATTTCTTTCTCCACTTCTCGCGTCCGCACTCGTGCTCGCGCAGCACGTTCACGCTGCAGACGAGCTACATTACCTGACGCCAAATCGTCCCGACGCTACGACTCTGCTCGCACCGCCGCCGTTGCCGGATTCGCCGGAACAGGCGGCGGATCTCGATGAAGTGCGCGCGGTTGCCCTCGCCGCTTCGCCGAAAGAGATCGCGGCTGCGCGTTCCGAAAAGGAGTTTGGTTTATTCAACTTCACGCCAGCGATCGGTGATTTTTTTCAGCCCGGCAGATTTCCTAAAACTCAGGCGTTCCTGGAGCGTGTGTTTTCCGATGACAAGATTTTCGTGTCGCAAGCGAAGCAGTATTTCAATCGTCCGCGTCCATACATCATCGATGCGAGTTTGGCGGCTGCCGGCGAACCTGAAAAAAGCATGAGTTATCCGAGCGGGCACTCGACCGGCTCGATGGTGCTGGCGCTGGTGTTAGCAGATCTTTTTCCGGAAAAACGCGATGCGATCGTAGCGAAGGCGCGCACGATTGGATGGCATCGCGTGCAGATCGCGCGGCATTATCCCACGGATATTTACGCCGGGCGCGTTTTCGCGCAGGCGATCGTGCGCGAGATGAAGACGAACCCGCAGTTCCAACAGGATTTAGCCGAAGCCAAAGCTGAAATTGCCGAATCGCGCGTGGCTACAGCCGCGCATTGATCGCGGCTTTGTGACCAAAGCCATTGCGTAGCTCTTACGGAGCCGTGATGTTGCGTGCGAATTCCGAGGTGTTCGCCGTCGGGTCAGTGGCAGTGGCGGTGATGATCCTTCCCGAGGGCACCGCCGGACTGATTTGCACGGAGAAGGAGACATTTCCGGTCGCATCCGTGGTCACGCTGGAGAATCCCATGTAAGTCGAGGCTCCTCCACAGCCGGATGGATCGGCCAGCGTATCGGAAAAAAATTCCAACCGGTAAGTTATCGATGGCTTACTATTGAGTGAGCCCGACACGGTCGTCGTCGTGCCGCTGGTGAGCGCTGAAGTCAGCACCGGATAGTTTTGCAGATTGTTAGGTCCATTGTCTCCATCGCCCGTGTCGTTTGCAGTCACGCCAAAGCTGTCTTGTGTTCCGCCAACGAGGTCGATGCCGATTCCATTGTTTAGCCTGATGCCATTTGCGCGCAGCGGATTCGAAGTTGTGGTCGCGTCAAAGACCTGAATACCGCTTCCATTGCGCGAAACAAGATTACCGACGCTGGCTTGTGATCCGCCGATAGTATTGGCTTTGGCTCCGCCAAATAAGATGACGCCGGCGTAAGCATTGCCGCAGGCTGCCCCTCCTGCATCGAGTCCTAGGATGTTACCTTGCACCAGATTGCTGCCGGTGTCTGTCCCGCTGATTGCGACTCCATAGCTGTTGTTGCCGGAAATGATATTGCCGACTCCCGCGCCACCAATGATGTTAACGCTTGCGGCATCGTAAATTTCCACTCCTGAATAGGTGTTTGGTATGGCAGCGGAACCGGCGGCGTTCAGTCCGATATAGTTCGAAAAAACTTTGTTGGACTTGGTATTGCTTCCGCTGATGGTGATACCTTGATTCCCATTCCCGGAGATCACATTCCTGCTGCTGGCTGAGCCGCCAATCGTGTTGGAGCCAGCAGCGCCAAAGATGGTAACTCCGGCATAGGTATTCGAGATGGCGATTGTGCCTGCTGAGTTAAGACCGATATAGTTGCCCTTTACCGAGTTATTGTTGGTATTGCTTCCGGAGATGCCGATACCTTGATTTCCGTTACCGGAGATCACATTGCGTGCGCCGCCACTTCCGCCGATTGTATTCGATTGCGCGCCGCCAAAGATAAAGACTCCGGCGTAGGCGTTCGGGATCGCCGCGGTTCCCGCTGGATTTACGCCAATGTAATTACCAGTAACGATGTTCGAGTTGGTTCCCGGATCAGAGATCGATATGCCATTCGCGTGATTGCCAGAGATGGTATTTGCAAGAGAGGCCGTGGAACCTCCAATCGCATTCGCCTGTGCGCCGTTGAAGATACCTACACCTTCATCGCCATTGCCGCGCGCCAGGGTTCCGGCTGCATTGAGTCCTATCAAGCTGCTTTCGATGACATTCTTGTTTGTGCCAAGATCCAGGATGAGCACACCTTGTGTGGCGTTTCCGGAAATCACGTTTTGTCCACCTGTGGCAGAGTTGCCAATCTTGTTTGATTGTGCACCATTACTGATCAATACGCCCGCTCTTCCGTTCGATAAAACAGTGTCGCCATCCGCCGCAAGGCCAATGTAATTACCCAATACCGAGTTGCCATTCGTTGAAGGATCGTGCAGGTAGACACCGTAGTAGGTATTGCCACTTATGATGTTTCGTTGAGTGGAAAGAGTTCCTCCGATGAAGTTGCCGCTCGCCGCCAAGTCAACTTCAATACCGGAAATACCATTGGGAATTGCCGCATTGCCGAGCTGGTTGACGCCGATGTAGCAGCCTTTGACTATATTGCCGGTCGCAGCGGTCCCGGTAAGCAGAACGCCGCTTTGATTGAAGCCATTAATCGCCAGATTTTGCACGATGCACTTCGAAGCGCGCAGGTTTATTCCATTGGCATACTCATCCGGCGCCTTGGTGTTGGTGCCGGTAAGAACTATTTCAGGGCCGCTTGGATTTGTATTACCGGTAAATGCGGTCTGTGTAGCGCCATCGATGGTAGTATTATCGCCCGGTGCCGGCAGTGCGGCGGTTGGCTGGATGTTGAAGACATTTAACTGGTAGCCCGAACTGGTTGTCGGGATATTAAAAATGATCTTCGTCGCGGAGCCGGACACAGTCGAAATATCAAACGCGCGGTAAATAGCGGTTCTAAGTGTTCCCGGTCCGCTATCCCTGGTGTTCGTAACCCTTAGGCTAGGCAACACGGATGGCTGGCCGTAGAGTTCGCCGATGCCCGCACGATCGAGTGTGCTCAAGGTGCGATAAAATACCTGTCCCATAACATCGAGATAGGAGCTATAGGTTGGCGCGATAGGTTCGATGGTATCTTTTGTAGCTGGATCGACCGAAAACGCATTTTTTGAATAATGCATCACCGAATAGAAGTCGTAAGCTCCGTGGTTGATCGTGTCGGGCAGCTTTGTGAAATTCCCCTCGGCGCCGGCGGCAATATTGGCGGTAATGATGTCGACGTAACTGTCGCGATCAGATCGTTGATGCTCGTGCTGGAGACCTAGTGCATGACCTATTTCATGGCACAAGGTATAACGATTCCAGCTACTCGAACCGATGGTGATGAACTGCTGGCCGCCTTTCACTCCGACATACGAATTCCCTCCGCCCATACCCGGACCTCCATCCTGCACGGTGATGTAGTCGGTCTGCGTGGTTCTCGCGATAAAGTGCAGATTTCCGAAAGCAGCCCATTCCTGCGCTGCATCAAGGAAAGCAATCCGATGCACGGAAGGAACATTGGAACTAAAATTGTAATAGACGTTGCCGCCAGGCCAGAGAGTAACACTGCTGCCGCTCACTGCGAACATCGGCGCCATATTCGAGGTCGAGGCCAGTTTGTTGCGATAGGTCTTCAACACAGCGGGCGAAAAGAACATGTCGCCCACCTGCACCTGGTCCTGCCCCGGCTGAACCGTCGCGAGAATACGGTCCAATTGTTCAATATCCCACTCGTTTGAGCCGTGTGCCCGGACCTCTAACAAAATGCTGCAAAGAAAAAGCAGTAATATCAATGAACGATGAAATTGTCGCGTCTTCATGGGTTCCCCTCGGCGGATTCTAACCTTCCGTCGCAGCATTTCAACTGCGGAAATCCCAACCCGGCCCGACCTAGCTGCGCTTGCCGAATGTCTTCATTTGCTCGGCGGCGGCTTTGAGTTGCTCGATTGTTTCGAGCGTTTTTTGCTGCTGGCCGATCAACGCTTTGTTGGAGGCTTGAATCGTCTGCAACTGGCCTAAAATCGATGTCGGCGCGGCGAGGGGGGCTTGTGAGTTCGCGATGCCGGCGAGGAAAAAAAAGGCGGCGAAAAAAGTGAACGTGTATTTTTTCATCGATTATCTCCCGCGTGAAATGAAGAGCCGTGCGACGCGAATCTGCTCGGCGAGTTCGGCGAGTTGCGCGTCCACTTTCGTCTGATTGTCGGCGATGGTTTTTTGCTGTGCGAGAATGTCCTGCACGACGGCAGCGGAAGCTTTCGCGTCGGCATTGGCGTCTGCGCGCGAGCGATCCGGCGAAAAAAGAGCGAACGCGATCGCGCAGACGGCGAGCATGGTGAAGTAGCGGTTTAGTTTCATACGGCAGGAAAGTAGCGGAAATCCGATTTGAACTCGATAAAGCAAATCGCGCGCCTGCAACGAAATTGAAAGGGTGGCCTGATACTTGCTTGCCATATTTTCTCAGAAAGTTAATCTTCCCCTATGGCTCAAGGCATGCAGCAAAATTTAAGCGTCTCAATGCAGCAGGTGCTCGCACCTCAACTGCAGCAGAGCCTCCAGATTCTTCAGGCACCGATGCTGGAGCTGCGCAATCTTGTGCAGCAGGAAATCCAGACGAATCCTTGTCTCGAGGAGGAGTCGACCGAGCCGACGATCGAAGATCGCCAGCGCGAGCAGGATGAATTCAAGGAGGAATTCGAGCGGCTCGCGAAGCTCGATGAGGAATGGCGCGATTACATGGCGCAGAACAGTTCGTATTCGGCGAAGTCGCAGGAGGAGGAAGAGCGCCGGCAGTTTTTCTTCGATTCCATCGTGTCGCACGAAACGCTCCAGCAGCATCTGCTCGAGCAGGTGCACAGCGGCGATCTCCAAGGCGGGGAGAGAAAAATCGCCGAGTTGATCATTGGCAACATCGACGACCTCGGCTTTCTGCAAAGCCCGCCGGAGGAAATCGCGCAAAACTCAGGCATCGACCTGGCGGACATCGAGCGTGTGCTGAATGTTATTCAGACGTTTCATCCGGTCGGCGTCGGTGCGCGCGATTTACGCGATTGTTTGCTGATCCAGCTTCGCCGTCTCGGAAAGGAAAACAGCCTCGAGTATCGCATCGTCGACAAGCATCTTGAGGATCTCGGCAAGCGCCGTTTCCCGGAAATCGCACGCCGGCTCGGCACGACGGTCGACCAGGTGCAGCGTTGCGCGAACTTCATCGCGACGCTCGATCCGAAACCCGGCCAAATTTTTACGCCCGATCCGAACAACTACGTGTTGCCGGATGTTAACGTCGAGAGAATTGGCGAGAACGATTACCAAATCACGCTCAACGGCGACCAGATTCCGCATTTGCGCATCAGCAATACCTACAAGGACCTGATGGCTCAGGATGGCAACAAGGATGACGTCAAGGATTACATCCGCGACAAAATCCGCAGCGGAAAATTCCTGATCAAATCGATCCACCAGCGCCAGCAAACGATCTCGAATATCGCGCACGAAATCGTCTCGCGGCAAAAGGAGTTCATGGAAAAAGGGTCATCGGCGCTCAAGCCGATGACGATGGTGCAAATCGCCGAGGTGGTCGGGGTGCACGAGACCACCGTGAGTCGCGCGATTTCCGGCAAATACATGGCCACGCCACAAGGTGTTTTCGAGATGAAGTATTTCTTCACGCCCGGCTATCAAACCGCCGAGGGCACCTCGATGAGCAACACGAGTGTGAAAGAAGCCATCGCCGATCTCGTGAAAAACGAAGACGGAAAAAATCCGCTCAGCGACAAGGAAATCGTGGAGATTTTGAGCAAGCGCGGCATCCCGATCGCGCGCCGCACCGTTGCAAAATATCGCACCGAGCTTGGCATTTTGCCGAGCAACATGCGCAAGCGCTATTGACTTTGCCCCGCGAGCGAGCCGACATTCGCCGGCTCCAATGTCCGCCATTACCGACGCTCAAATCCGTGAGCGACTCTCGTCCGTAAAATATCCGGGCTTCAGCCGCGACATCGTTTCATTTGGGATCATAAAGGACGTGCGCATCGACGGCACAGACATCGCCGTGCAGATGGCGCTTGCGACGAATGACCCCAAGATTCCGCAGGCGATCAAAGAGCAGAGCGAAGCGGCGTTGCGGTCGCTGCCGGGCATTGGCTCGGTGCGCGTGCTGATCGATATCCAGGCACCGGCGCAAGCTGCGGGCGTGGGTGCGACGGCTATTCCGGGTGTTAAACACGTGGTCGCCATTGCGAGCGGCAAAGGCGGCGTCGGTAAATCGACCGTCGCGGCGAATCTCGCAGTCGCTTTGCAGCAAACGAAGGCGCGTGTCGGGTTGTGCGATTGCGACATGTATGGCCCGAGTATTTCGCTGATGTTCGGCTCGAACGAGCGGCCGATGGCCAACGACGAAAACCTGATCATCCCGATCGAGCGTTACGGATTAAAGCTGATGTCGATGGGCTTTTTACTCGAAGATAGTTCGCCCGCAATCCTTCGCGGACCGATGGTCACGCGTTATACACAGCAGTTTTTGCGTCAGGTCGAATGGGGTGAACTCGATTTTCTCGTGCTCGATCTGCCGCCCGGCAC
Source organism: Spartobacteria bacterium (assembly GCA_021324395.1). GTDB lineage: Bacteria > Verrucomicrobiota > Verrucomicrobiia > Chthoniobacterales > Chthoniobacteraceae > JAJPJG01. The sequence goes on from JAJPJG010000043.1 coordinate 84,408, forward strand.
GGGCGACATTCAGCTAACGATTGTTCAAACCGTCGCATTGGCCGGCGCGGTCATCGTCACAACGCCGCAGGAAGTCGCGCTGATCGATGCTCGCAAGGCTGCGTCGATGTTCGAGCGCGTCAATGTCCCGGTGCTCGGGCTCATCGAGAACATGAGTTACTTTGTATCTCCGAAAGACAACTTCCGCTACGATATCTTCGGCAGCGGCGGTGGTGAACGCGAAGCCAAACGCCTCGGCGTGCCGCTTTTAGGCCAAATCCCGATCGACATTGCCACGCGCGAAGCGGGCGATAACGGCAAGCCGATCATGGCTGCCGCGCTTGACAATCCCGCCAGCGCTGCGTTCTTACATGTCGCCCATCATCTCCGGAATACGCTTCCGGTTTAGCCTCCCCAAAAGTCAGAACCATGAATTTAAACCAACGCTTCGCCGTCTCATCCTCGATGCGTTACCGTCCACACCGTATGAGCAAAGGTATTGACGCACGCTATTTTCTTAGGAAAGGTGAACTGCCCATGGAGACCCCGAACTCAGAAGAAAACTCGGATCTCGTAAAAAACTCTGTCCTCTACAAGGAGTTCCTCGCCGAGCGTGAGGAGATTTTGAAACACAAATGGCTCGAGAGCGAAAAAGCCGGTCACGACATCGGCTTTGAAAAAGCGCTGCTCGACTGGATCGTTAAATACCGCTCCTCGTGGCGCGAGAAACGACAAAAGCAGCCGAAGCCGGACTGATCCCGCTTGGTGCTCCTTTAACGCGATCCTGCGAGGTCGCGAAGGAAAATGCCCTACCCGCCCTCACCCACCGCAAACCTCATCCTCGACGCCGCCGCGATTGATCGCGCACTGCGGCGCATCGCGCACGAAATCATCGAGCGCAATCCCGACCTCGACAAAATCGTCCTCGCAGGCATCCCGTCGCGCGGCGTGCAAGTCGCCCAGAAGCTCGCGGCCAACATCGAGCAGATCGAGAAAAAGCCGGTCGAGCTCGGCGTCATCGACGTCTCGATGCATCGCGACGATCTGCGGCTTCGCAACAAACTCTCGCCGATCGAAGTCTCGCAACTCCCGCACGACCTCGCCGGCCGCACGATCATCCTTGTCGATGACGTCCTCTTTTCCGGCCGCACCACGCGCGCCGCGATGGACGCGATCGCATCATTCGGACGACCCGCGCGCATCCAACTCGCAGCGCTGATCGACCGCGGCCATCGCGAACTCCCGATCCGCGCCGATTACGTCGGCAAAAATTTACCCACCTCGATCAACCAGCGCGTTTACGTCCGCTTCGAAAAAGTGGACGGCGTGCCCGACTCCGTCTGGATGGAAAAAGAATGAGCGCTTGGACCCGCAAAGATTTACTCGGAATTCAGGAACTAAGTGCCGAAGAGATCACCACGATCCTCGACGCGGCGGCGGCGTTTAAGCAGGTTGGCGCGCGCGAAATCAAAAAAGTCCCATCGCTGCGCGGCAAGACGCTCGTCAACTTCTTCGTCGAGCCGAGCACGCGCACGCGCACCTCGTTCGAGCTCGCGGCGTTCCGGCTCAGCGCCGACGTGGTGAACATCTCCGCCACGACCTCGAGCCTTACCAAAGGGGAGACGCTCAAGGACACCGCGAAAAATCTCGAGGCGCTTCACGCCGACATCATCGTGCTCCGCCACAGCTCCGCCGGCGCTGCAAAATTCCTCGCCGAGCGGCTCGATGCCAGTATCATCAATGCTGGCGACGGCGCGCACGAGCATCCGACGCAGGCATTGCTCGACACGTTCACGATTCGCGAAAAGAAAGGCCGCATCGCCGGCCTCCACGTCGCGATCATCGGCGACATTCTTTTCAGCCGCGTCGCCCGCTCGAATATCCACGCGCTGCTCAAGCTCGGCGCGCGCGTCACCCTCGTCGGCCCGAGCACGCTCGTCCCGCGCGTGTTTGAGCAAATGGGTGTGCAGGTCACGCATCGCATCGACGAAATCCTGGCCGACGTCGACGTGGTGAATCTCCTGCGCATCCAGCACGAGCGCCAGCGCAAGGAATACTTCCCGAGCCTCGGCGAATACACCTCGCTCTTCGGCCTCACCAAAGAACGTGCCGCCAGGCTCAAACCCGACGCGCTCATCATGCACCCCGGCCCGATCAATCGCGGCGTGGAGATCGACAGCGAAATCGCCGACAGCGCCCGCTCGGTCATCCTCGACCAGGTCACCAACGGCCTCGCCGTCCGCATGGCGGTGCTTTACCTCTGCGCCGGAGCGCAACCCGCCCATGTCTAGCCCACACCCGGAAATCCAGACGCGTCCGGGCGGTTTTCATCGGCCACAGGCCGTTTTTCGGATCGGTAAAAGTGCATCGCGGCAGCCACATGATCATTTTCCGGACAGGCAAAACCGCGCTGCGGCAGCCACATGGCGTTTTTTAGACAGGCAAAACCCTTCCGTTGCTGCCGCATCACACTTTTCGGCATCTACCAAAGTGCCTTGCAGCCGCCGCATGACACTTTTCGGCATCACCAAAAGTGCATTGCGGCGACCGCATGATCCTTTTCGATACATCGAAAACCGCGCTGCGTCTGCCACATGTCGCTTTTTAGACAGCCAAAACCATCCTGCAGCCGCCGCATCACGGTTTTCGGCATCTGAAAAGTGGAGATTTCTCTGTTGGCGGCGGTTTTTGCCTCCTGTTTCAGGGCTCGGGTTCGCCGTATCGCTCGCCCTGCTTTGCCTGACGCCCACCGTGCCGGCGCGCGCGCAGTCGCAACCCGAGATGAACCAGCAGGCCGAGGCCGATTTTGAAACAGCGGACCGGGAACTCACTCGCGTCTATAAAAAGGCGCTCGATGGGCTCGACGAGGAATCGGTGAAAAAGCTGAAGGCCGCGCAGCGCGCGTGGATCGCTTTCCGCAACGCGCAGGCGGAGTTCGATGCCGACCAGCAGGCGCGCGGCGGCAGCATGCATCCCATGATTTACTACAACGACATGGCACAGCTCACGCGCGACCGCATCAAACAACTCAAAGAATCCGCGCAGTGAAAACGACCCTCATTACCAACGGCCACATCATCGACCCTGCGAACGGCATCGACCGCGTCGGCGACGTTTATCTTTCCGGCGGGAAAATCGCGAAGGTCGATTTCGAGGCGACGGTGCGCAAGCATCCGCACGACCTCGACGTGATCGACGCGAGCGGGCTCGTCGTTTGCCCCGGCTTGATCGATATCCATGTGCATCTGCGCGAGCCGGGACAATCGGCCAAGGAAACCATCGCCAGCGGCACGCGTGCGGCGGCGGCGGGCGGTTTCACGAGCGTCGTCTGCATGCCGAATACCTCGCCCGCGGTGGACAACGCGAGCGTCGTCACCTCGATCAAAGACCGCGCGGCGCACGAAGCGTGCGTGCATGTTTTCCCCACCGGCGCGATCACGAAAAACATCGCCGGCGAAGAACTCGCGCCGATCGGCTCGATGCACAAAGCCGGCATCGTCGCGCTCACCGACGACGGGCATTGCGTGCAAAATCACGAGCTGATGCGGCGCGCGCTCGAATACGCGCGGATGTTCGGGCTCGTCGTGATGGATCATTGCCAGGACTACAATCTCGTCGGCAAAGGCGTCATGCACGAGGGCTACTGGAGCACGGTGCTCGGGTTGCCCGGCTGGCCGTCGCTCGGCGAGGAAACCATCGTCGCGCGCAACGCGCAGCTCGCGGAGTTGTGTGACACGCCGATTCATTGCCAGCACCTCAGCGCCGCCGGCAGCGTCCGCATTTTGCGCGAAGCACGAAAACGTGGCGTGAAGATCTCGGGCGAGATTTGTCCGCACCACATCGCGCTGACTGATGAGTCGATCCGCGCGTTCGATACGAATTTCAAAATGAATCCGCCGTTGCGCACGCAACGCGACATCGACGCGCTGATCGAAGGCGTCGCCGACGGCACGATCACGATCCTCGCCAGTGACCACGCGCCGCATTGCGGCTACGAAAAGGAGGTCGAGTTCGACATGGCGCCGTTTGGCATCGTCGGGCTCGAGACGGAGCTCGCCCTTTTCATCGACATCCTCGTGCACAAAACGAAAGCGATATCGCTGTCGCGGCTGGTCGAGATGTTCACCCGCGAACCGGCATCGCTGCTCGGTCTGGACCGAGGCACGCTCTCGCCCGGCGCCGTCGCCGACGTCACGCTGATCGATCCCGACTGCGAATGGACCGTGGATAAGGCACAATTCCAATCGCGCTCGCGCAACACGCCATTCCACGGCTGGCAGCTAAAAGGCCGCGCCGTGCGGACGATCGTCGCAGGCGAGACGGTTTGGCAGCTCTGATCAGCGGACGGGCAGAAGCAACCCAACGCGCTTTCCACGCCGGTCGCAAAGCCAGCGCAGTTTGCAGGTTTTCCGTTTGGTGACTCGTTTCATGATGTCTGCTCCTTAGCACGCCCGGTGCCACGAGGCCGCAAGTCTGTGTTCCGCAAATAAAGTGCAACTATTTTCTAAGAAAACCGGCGCTCGCGCGTTTACATGATGAAGACCGCATGCCTGACGCTCCGACCAAATGGCTGTATGACGCACTCGCTCGATATGAGCGGCCGCTGATTCGCTATGCGCTGACGATCACCGGCGATCTCGAGCACGCGCGCGATGTCGTGCAGGAGACGTTTGTGCGACTGAGCCGCGAGCACGACGTCGCGGATCGCGTGGCGGCATGGCTGTTCACGACGTGCCGGCATTACGCGCTCGATGTCTGCCGCAAAAACAATCGCATCGTCGCGATGCAACCGGAGGAAATGAACAATCACGCGAGCGAAGATTTGCAGCCCTCGGCGGAGCTGGAGCGAAAGGAAACCGCTGCGCGGCTGGGCGAGCTCGTCGGTGCGCTGCCGGTCAACCAGCGCGAAGTGATCCGGCTGAAATTCGACGCGGGCCTGAGCTACCGCGAGATTAGCGAGGTCACAAAGCTCAGCGTCGGCAATGTCGGTTTTCTCATCCACACCGCAGTGAAATCGCTGCGGGATTCGTGGCAGCAGGAGGCAATCCTATGAACTTCGATGATCCAAAATTATCGGCCTGCGCACTCGGTGAACTCGATCCGGCGGAACGAGCGGAGATCGAGCGGGAGCTGGCGAGCTCGCCCGATGCGCAGCGTTTCGTCGAGGACACGCAGCAAATTGCGGAAGCGTTAACGACGGAACTGAAACGCGATGGCGATGCGATGCTTTCCGCGGAAGCGCGGGAAAAAGTGCTCGCTGCATTCGATGCAAACCAACACGTCATTCGCCCCGCGCTGTGGCGGCGTCCGGCATTCCTCGTCGGCCTCGGCGCACTCGCGGCGTGTCTCGCGCTTGCGCCATTCGTGCCGTGGTATGAATGGCTGCAGCACCGCAAAGCGACCGCAATGAGCGCGGCTGCGAACAATGAAGTCACTGTAAAAGTCGAAACCGAAAATGTAACTGCTGCGCCGCCGTCCGAGAGCGCCACGATCACTGCGATGTTGAAGTCGGGCACGCTGGCGGTAGCCACCTCGAATACCTACACGGGCACTGCGACAGTGAACAACGGCACGCTGGCTCTTGCGGCTCCCACACAGGCCGCCCTCGCGCCAGTCGTCACCGCCCCGGTAGCATCGTTGCAAGCTTCGGCGGGCCACTACTCTGTAAGTTTGGGGTCGTCCGTTTCCATTGCGCAACCAGCTCTGGTCGCCACCCTTCCTGTAACGATGGGCGGCAGAGGGGCTGGGCGTAGAGAGGAGGCGGCCGACGAAAAAACGCTGGCGTTTGACGCTTCCATCGCCAAGTCGGGACAAATCGCCAACAAAACGTTCACCGACTCTCAGCGCTACAATCCGAACTTCAACACCGAGTCCTACGCGCATCTCGGCGAAAACCCGTTCCTCGCCGTCAACGAAAACCCGCTCTCGACGTTCTCCATCGACGTGGACACTGCGTCCTACGCAAATGTGCGGCGCTTTTTAAACCAGGGCCAGCTCCCGCCAGCCGGCGCGGTGCGGATCGAGGAGCTCGTGAATTATTTCAGCTACGATTATCCGCAGCCTGCCGGCGAAGATCCGTTCTCGGTCAACGTCGAGATCAACGATTGCCCGTGGCAGCCGGCGCACCGGCTCGCGCGCATCGGGCTCAAGGGCCGCGAGATCGCACCGGCAAAGCGCCCGCCGAGCAATCTCGTGTTCCTCATCGATGTCTCAGGCTCGATGGAGCCCGAGAACAAGCTGCCGCTGCTCAAGGCGAGCCTGCGTTTGCTCGTGGAAAAACTCACCGAAAACGATCGCGTCTCGATCGTTGTCTACGCCGGCAATTCCGGTCTCGTCCTGCCACCGACGAACGGCGGCACAAAGGAGCCGATCCTCGACGCGCTCACGCGGCTCGAAGCCGGCGGTTCCACCAACGGCGCGGCAGGCATTCAGCTCGCCTACGACATCGCGGAAAAAAACTTCGTCAAAGGCGGCGTCAATCGCGTGATCCTCGCGACCGACGGCGATTTCAACGTCGGCGTGACCAGCGAATCCGCGCTCGTGAAATTGATCGAGGCGAAAGCGAAGACCGGCGTGTTTTTGAGCGTGCTCGGCTTTGGCGATGGCAATTTGCAGGACTCGAAAATGGAATCGCTCGCCGACCACGGCAACGGCAACTACGCCTACATCGACTCGCTCGCCGAAGGCCGCAAAGTGCTCGTCGAGCAGGCCGGCGGCACGCTCGTGACGATCGCGAAGGACGTGAAAATCCAGGTCGAGTTCAATCCCGTCGCCGTTAGCCAATACCGGCTCATCGGCTACGAAGACCGCATGCTGCGGAAGGAGGACTTCAACGATGACAAAAAAGACGCGGGCGAGATCGGCGCAGGCCACACCGTCACCGCGCTCTATGAAATCGCGCCCACCGGAGCCGATGAGAAAAAGCCGTCTGTCGATCCGCTCAAGTATCAGCCTGCGCCAACGCCCGCAGCCGCAAGCGACGAAATGATGACGGTCAAGCTGCGTTACAAACAACCGGATGGCGATACGAGCAAACTCCTCGCCGTTTCGGCAAAAGACGCCTCAAAGCATCTCGCCGACAGCTCACGCGACTTCCGCTTCGCCGCTGCGGTGGCCGGTTTCGGCATGTTGCTGCGCGAGTCCGAGCACAAAGGCAGCGCGACATGGGACGGAATCCGCGAAATCGCGGTCGAAGGCAAAGGCACGGACACGAACGGCTATCGCTCGGAGTTCATCGAGTTGATCGACAAGGCGAAGTCGTTGCAGGCCCAGCCTTAGCTTTTCGTCAGCTTCCCGCCGGCAATGTGAAACAGTTGCCCGGCATCGCGAGCCATCCAGTCAACATGTGTCGTCGTGATGAGTTGCTGCGCGCCGGCGGGCAGATTTTGCAGCAATGCGTTGCGGCGCGTGACGTCGAGTTCGCCAAAAATGTCGTCGAGCAAAAGCAGCGGCGGCGTGCCGATTCGCTGCTCGAGCAGCTTTGCCTGCGCGAGTTTTAGCGAAAGCGCGATGGAGCGCTGCTGGCCTTCGCTTGCGAATTCGGATGCGGTGTCGTTGAGAAAAAACGCGAGATCGTCGCGATGCGGACCGGCGCTGGTTTGACGCAGCCGCAAATCTTCATTGCGCGATTTTTCCAGCGCGTCCGCGAAGTTTTCGCCGCCGCCCGGCACGTATTGCAGCTCGAGGTTCTCGGCGGAATTGCTGATCGCGCGCTGCGCAATTTCCGCGTGCGGCTGAAGCGCAGTAACAAGCTTCGTGCGCGCCTTGGCGATGGCATTTCCCGTTTCGATCAGCGGCGCGTTGAACGCGGAAATCTCGCGCCAATTCTGCCGCGGAGCTTTCAGCAAAAGGTTTCGCGAGCGAAGCGCCTTTTCGTAAGCGCGCAGAGTTTTGCGATAGCTGCTGTCGAGTTGTGCCGCGACGAAGTCCAAAAACTTCCGCCGGTGATCGGGCATGCCGCGCACGAGTTCGATGTCCGGATTCGCAAAATAAACGACGCGACCGATGTCGAGGTAATCGAGCGAGGACTTTTGCTCAACCGAATCGACCGCGAGTTTTTTTCGTTCGCGCGAAAAGTAAAATTGCATGTGCCGTTGCGCGAAATGTCCATCGAGAACAAAGCCGCGCCGGCCGTGCTGGATCGCGTGCGCGAGCTTGCTCACGCGCGGCGATTGCAGCCGCAGCAGGACGCAGACGGCTTCGAGCAGCGACGTTTTTCCCTGCGCATTCGGGCCGACAAAGACATTCATGCCCGGCGCGAACTCGCAATCGAGCGCGTCGAAGCAGCGGAAATGGCGGAGCTGGATGTCCGAAAGCACGCGTTGGCCGTTGTTAAAACAACGTCATTTGCGGTTTCATCGTCGCGAGCGCCTCGGCGGCTTTCTTTTTGCCGCGCGGTTTTCCGTGCTTTGGCAGCGGCGGATGCTCGGCAAGCGCGGGCTTGCCGTCGGCGTTGAGCTCGGCCTGTTCGAGGTTGCCGAGAATTTCCTTGGCGCGCGCGATGACTTCCGTCGGCAATCCCGCGAGGCGCGCGACCTGGATGCCGTAGCTTTTGTCCGCGCCGCCGCGAATGATTTTGCGCAAAAAGATAATCTGGTCGTTCCATTCGCGCACGGCGACGTTGAAATTTTTCACGCCGCCGCGCGTCATCTCGAGTTCGGTCAGTTCGTGGTAGTGCGTCGCGAAAAGTGTGCGCGCTTTCGCTTTATCGTGTAGAAACTCGGCGACGCTCCATGCGATCGACAGGCCGTCGAAAGTCGAGGTGCCGCGTCCGATTTCGTCGAGAATGACGAGGCTGCGGGGCGTCGCGTTGTTCAAAATGTTCGCGGTTTCGTTCATCTCGACCATGAAGGTCGATTGCCCGCGGGAGAGATCGTCGTTCGCGCCGACGCGCGTGAAAATGCGGTCCGCGAGCCCGATCTCTGCGCTTGCCGCCGGCACGAAGCTGCCGATCTGCGCCATCAAAACGACGAGCGCCACCTGCCGGATGAACGTGCTTTTGCCCGCCATGTTCGGGCCGGTGATGATGAGGATGCGGTTCGCGACGCCGTCGAGTTCGACATCGTTCGGCACGAACTTTTCCTCGACGAGACTTTGGTCGAGCACCGGATGACGGCCATCCAGAATCGAAATGCGCGAGCCGTCGGTAAGCTGCGGGCGCGAGTAGTTGAAAAGCCGCGCCGTTTCAGCAAGGGAGCAGATCGCGTCGAGCGTCGCGATCGCCGCGGCGGTCTGCTGCAAATCGGCGAGCGATTTCAAAACTTCATCGCGCAACTGCACGAAGAGTTCGTATTCGAGATTCCGCGAGCGCTCGTCGGCGCCGAGGATTTTGCCCTCCATTTCCTTCAACTCCGGCGTGATGAAGCGCTCGCCGTTCACTGTCGTCTGCTTGCGGATGTAATGCGCCGGCACGCTGCCGAGATTCGATTTCGTGATCTCGATGAAATAGCCAAAGACGCTTGTGTAACGCACTTTTAGCGACTTGATTCCGGTGGTCTCGATCTCGCGTTGCTGGAGCTGCGCGATCCAATCCTTGCCCTCGCGCGTCGCGGCATGCAGTTCATCGAGCGGCGCGTAATAACCCTCGCGAAACATGCCGCCTTCCTTGATCACCGCGGGCGGCTCATCGACGATCGCTTTTTCGAGCAGATCGACGAGATCGGGAAACTCGTGCAGCTCGCGCAAAATTTTCGTGCGCAAATTTTCCGCATCGTCGTCCTGCGCGGAGTGAATTGCGGTCTGCCCGAGTGCCGCGACGTGCTCCTTGATCTCGGGAATTTGTTTGAGCGAAGCGCGCAGCATCGCGAGATCGCGCGCATTGCCGCCGCTTTGATTCAACCGCCCGACGGTGCGCTGGATGTCACGCACTTCGCGCAAAGTTTCGCACGTTTTGCTCAGCAGGAATGGCTCGGCAAGAAACTCCGCGATCAAATCCTGACGTTCGACGAGCGGCGCGATTTCGCAGAGCGGATGCAAAATCCAATCGCGCAGCAACCGGGCGCCCATCGGCGTGACGGTGCGATCGAGTGCGGCGAGCAGACTCATGTCGCGTTGTCCGCGCGATGCCACGAGCTCAAGGTTCGACTGCGTCGCCGCGTCGAGAATCATGAAATTCGTGTTGCGGTAAACGCTAAGCCGCGTGATGTGATCAACGCGCCGGCGCAGCGCATTTTTCAAATAATGCAGCACAGCACCCGCAGCCGCGCAGGCTGCTTCCATTTCCGCGCAGCCGAAGCCGTCGAGCGACTGCACTTTGAAATGCTCGCGCAACGTGAAGCACGCCTGCTCAGGCAAAAACGCATAGCCGTCGGTCGCCTCGGCATTGGGAATTTCCGCGCGCAATTCCGGCTGCTCCTCGCTGATCAGCACCTCCGTCGGCTGCACGCGCGCGAGCTCGTCCGCGAGCGACTGCGCATCGGCGAGCTCGGTCAGCTTGAACTCGCCGGTGCTCGTATCGACGAACGCGAAGCCATAGCGCTCGTTTTTAAAAAAGACCGCCGCGAGAAAATTGTTCCGCTTCGAATCGAGCAGGTGCAGGTCGGTCACCGTGCCGGCGCTGATGATTTGCGTGATCTGCCGCTCGACGATTTTGCCGGGCTGCGGGTCGCTGACTTGATCGCAAATCGCGACACGCTTTCCCGCTTTCACGAGCCGTGCGATGTAACGATCCGCCGCGTGAAACGGCACGCCGCACATCGGCACGGTGTTCCGCTTTGTTAACGCCACGTTGAGGATGGATGCGGCCTCCTTCGCATCGTCGAAAAACATTTCGTAGAAATCGCCGAGCCGAAACAGCAGCAGCGTATCCGGCGGCAAAGTGCGCCGGATGCCTTGATACTGTTGCATCATCGGGGTGAGGGAATCGGCCATCGCGTCGGAGCTTAGTTTCGGTGCGGTGCGCGTTCAAGGAGCGTCGAGCACGCGCGCCGTGTCGCGGCCGAGAAACTTCGCGCCCCAGAACCAGAGCAGCGAGGCGAAAAGAATCGCCGCGGAGACGACGAGGAAGGCGCTATTCATGTTCGAGCGGCCGGCGATCCACCCGATCAGCGGCGGCGAAATGGCATCGCCGGCGGCGTGGATGATGAAGATGTTCAGCGCAAAAGCGGACGCGCGGATCGACGGATGCGTGACGTTTGCCAGGGCTGTGTTGGACGGGCCGGTGTTGAAAAAAAGAAAAAAGACCGCGCAGAAAATCATCAGCCACGCCCACGGGAAGGGCACGTAAAGAAATGCAATCGTGAACGGCAGCGCGATCAGCATCGCGACTCCCGATAGCAAAAAGTAAGCGCCGGAAAATCGCTCGCGCAATTTGTCGCCGGCGAATCCACCGAGCAGCGTTGCGAACAACCCGGCCACGACCGTGATGGCGCCGAAGCGCAAATTGATCGCGCCGAGATCGGGTTGATGCCGGAATTCGTAGATGTAGCCCGGCACCCAGAAGGACATGCCGCCGATGGCAAACGTCATCGCCGTCATCGCGAGCGTGTTCAGCACATAAGACGGCGTTTTAAATACCTGAAGATAATCCGCGAATTTCGCCTTTGTCTTTTCGCGCGAGCCGCGCGGAGGTTCGCGCATGAAAAAACAGCCGATCGCCAGCGCGAGTCCCGGGACGGCCATGAAGTAAAATGGATAACGCCAGTTGTGAAAAAGTGCGCTGATTTTTCCGCCCAGTGCAAAGCCGAGCGCGCTGCCGACGGGAATCGCCAGATAGAAATACGCGAGCTTTCTGCCGCGCACGTTGACCGGGAAAAAATCGGAAATAAGCGTCGGCGCCGCCGGGCCGTAGCCGGCTTCGCCGAGGCCGACGAAGAGCCGCGTCGCAAACAAAATCGAGAATGTTGCCGCCAACCCGGAGCCTGCGGTCGCGAGGCTCCAGAGCGCGACACTCAATCCGACGATCAGCCAGCGCGACGTGCGGTCCGCGATCCAGCCAAACACCGGCGCGGCGAGCATGTAGCTGAGCAAAAACGCGGTCGCAAGCGAGCCGGTTTTCGCCATGGCGGTCGCGTCGTGCGGATCGAAAAATGTGCGTCGAATTTCCGGTTCGACCGCAGCGAGGATGTAGCGGTCGATGTAGTTGAAGAGATTGATCCCGAGCAAAAGCGCCAGCGCGCTGCTGGCACCGGATCGGCGTGTATTGTCGTCGGCCACGCGTTTGTTGAATCATTGCGCGCGCCTTTAGCCAAGCCTTGCGAAAGCAAAAGGACTCGGAGATTCTTCGCCTCGCTCCGATGACCAAAGGGAAAAGTCCGCTGCTTCGTTTCGCCGAATTTTTCGGGCGCGCCATTTATCGCGTCTCCGCTTACGGCATTGAAAATCTGCCGAAATGCGGATGTCTGCTGCTGCCGAACCACGTCACGTGGGTCGATGCGATTGTTTTACAGATTGCCTGCCCGCGTCCGATTCGCTTCGTCGTTTACGAGGCGATTTACCGGCAGCCGTCGCTCCACTGGCTATTCCGTTTGCTCCGCGCGATTCCGATTTCGCCGAAACATGCAAAGGACGCGATGCGCGCGGCGGTCGAGCAGATCGAGAAAGGCGAAGTTGTCTGCATTTTTCCGGAGGGCGAGTTGTCGCGCACCGGCAATCTGCTCCGGCTCAAGCGCGGCTACGAACTGGTCGCGCGGCAGGCGAATGCGCCGGTCGTTCCCGTCTGGCTTGACCAGCTCTGGGGTTCGATCTTCTCGTTTTACGGCGGACGTTTCTTTAAAAAAATTCCGCGCCACTTTCCGTATCCCGTGTCGGTCGCGTTCGGCGAACCGCTCGCGCCGGAGCAAGCAGACATCGCGACCGTGCGCGAGAAGCTGCTGCTGCTCGGCGAATGGTCTTATCAGCAGCGCCCGATTCTACGCGGGCATCTTGCGGAGGCGTGCCTGCGCGGACTCAAGCACCGGCAATTCGACACGGTCGTCATCGACGGCATGGACAAGAGCGAAACGTCGCGCGGGACGGTGCTCGCGGCGGCGATCGCGTTGAGCGAGCCGCTGAAATTGCTGCCGAACAAAAGAATCGCGATTGTTTTACCACCCGGTCGCGCAGCGGTAATCGCCAATCTCGCGGTGATGCTCTCCGGAAAAGCGCCGGTGAATTTAAATTTCACCGCCGGCCGCGCGGCAAACGAAGCGGCACTACGCATCGCGGACATCGATCACATCATCACGGCCAATCCTGTAATGAAGCGGCTCGCCGATTTTCCGTGGCCGGACGACGTGATGAAAATCGAGGAGATCATGCCGAAGCTGAAACGGCGAATCGTGATCTGGCGCGCTCTCGTCTTTTTGCTTCCGTGGCGGCTGCTCGCGCGGATGCTCGCGATACCGGAACACGGCGAACACGAGGAGGCGACGGTGCTTTTTACCAGCGGCAGCTCCGGCGAGCCCAAGGGCGTCGTGCTCAGCCACCGCAATATTTTAGCAAATGTGTCGCAGTTTGCGCTGATGCTGAATCTCACGCGCGAAGACTCCATTCTCGCGTGCCTGCCGTTTTTTCACTCATTCGGCTGCACCGTGACGCTCTGGTATCCGCTTGTTGAAGGTGCACGGCTCGTCACCTATCCGAATCCGCTCGAGGTCACAAAAAACGCCGAGCTGATCGAAAAATATCGCGTCACGATGCTGCTTTCCACGCCGACATTTTTGCGCGCGTATTTGCGCAAAGTGGAGGCGCTAATGCTGGCCAGCGTGAAGCTCGTCGTCACCGGCGCGGAGAAATTACCGGACGAACTCGCCCTCGCCTTCGAAAAGAAATTCGGCAAAAAAGTCGAGCAAGGTTACGGCCTCACCGAGACTGCGCCGGTCGTCAGCGTGAACCTGCCGGAGCCGGCCGAATCACGGCCCGGCGACACCGTGCAGCCTTCAAGCCGCCTCGGCACCGCGGGCAAACTCGCGCCCGGCATCGCCGCGCAAATTCGCGACCCGGAAACCGGCGCGCACCTTTCGCTGCACGATAGCGGCATGCTCTGGCTGCGCGGACCGAACATTTTCGAGGGCTATCTCGACGACCCGAAGCGCACGGCGGATGTGTTGGTCGATGGGTGGTTTAAAACGGGCGACCTCGGGCGATTCGACGAGGACGGCTTTCTCCACATCGAAGGCCGGCTTTCGCGTTTCTCCAAAATCGGCGGCGAAATGGTGCCGCACGAAACCGTCGAGGCAAAAATCCGCGACGCGCTGCAACTCGGCTCCGACGATCGCGCGATTGCGATTACCGGCGTGCCGGACGAGGCCAAAGGCGAGGCGCTTGTGCTGCTCGCGAGCGTGGAAATCGACGCGGCGGAATTGCGCGCGAAGCTGACGGCGGCGGGTTTGCCGAATTTGTGGATTCCGAAAAAGCTGCTGCGCGTCGATGCGATTCCCGCGCTCGCTAGCGGCAAGCTCGACTTGAAAGCGTGCCGTGAACTGGCGTTAACGCAGCAATAACGCGGCGCGTTTCGCGTTGCAACGTGCGCAATTTTTGCGCACAACGCGCGCGATGAAATTCCTCCCCGCACTTTGTTCGCTGGCCCTCTACGGCACGCTCGCCGCGGAAGATCGCTTCGCGCCCGTGCTCACCGATCTCGGCACCGGGCAGTCGCTCGCGTATCCCACGCTGCGCGCCGGTCATCCGCGCGATGAGTCGCTCGTCGGCTCGAACCAGCAGCCGGAGTGGACGACTGCGCGCCGTTTCTCGACCACGCGCATTTACGTCATCGCGCCGTGGCAGGTGGAGTTCGAGCAATGGTGGAAAGCGAAGTTTCCGCGCCATGGCGAACCGGCGAGCCATCTCTTCCAAAGCGAAGTCGAGATCGGTCTGCCGTATCGTTTCCAGCTCGATTTTTATGAAAACGTCACTGCGGACGAACGCCACCGCTTTCGCCATGATGGCAACCAAATCGAAGCGCGCTGGGCGCTCGCGGACTGGGGAAAAATTCCGCTGAACCCGACGATTTATGGCGAATGGAAATTCAACGAAAACGAAGCGGATGCCTACGAATTGAAGTTGCTGCTCGCCGAAGAGCTCGGGCCGCGCTGGCATTGGGGCTTCAATCTTTTTTACGAGCAGCAAATCGGCGACGAGCGCCAGACCGAGATGGGTTTCAGCCAGGCGATCAGCTACACGGTCATCGACGAGAAATTTAGCGTCGGCCTCGAAATGAATTTCGAGCACACCACTGCCGCCGGCTCCCGCGGCGATCCCGAAGTCGAGTTTCTGATCGGCCCGAGCCTGCAGTTTCGCCCGACGCCGCGCGTGCATCTCGATCTCGTGCCGCTTTTCGGAACGACCGGCGACTCGCCAAAGGTCGAGGCGTTCGTTGTGTTCGGCATCGACTTCGGGCGCGGCGAAGCGGCAATGGGCGCGCCGGTTTCCACGCGCGCCCGCTGAGAAAATGCTTCGCATGTGCGGCGGAGCGTTGCATCTTTTCCGCCCCGCATGGAGACGCTGAAATTTCTCACGCCCGAGCAAGCCGAGGCGCTGCGCGCGCAGTTCGGCACGCCGCTTTACGTTTACGACGAACGCACCTTGAAGGCGCAGGCGCAAAAGGCGCTCGCGTTTCCGAATGCATTCGGCCTGACAGTTCGCTACGCGATGAAAGCGAGCTCGAACGGCGCGCTGCTCCAAATCTTCGCGCGCTGCGGACTGCACATCGATGCGAGCTCCGGTTACGAGTGCCATCGTGCGATGCGCGCCGGGATTGCGCCCGACAAAATCTCCCTGAGCACGCAGGAACTTCCCGCCGATTTTTCGGAGCTTTACGAGCGAGGTATTCAGTTTAACGCATGCTCGCTCAGCCAGCTCGCACGTTTCGCGGAGCTATTTCCCGAACGCGAACTCGGCATCCGCTTCAATCCCGGCATCGGCTCCGGTGGCACAGTCAAAACCAACGTCGGTGGTCCTGCCTCCAGCTTCGGCATCTGGCACGAGTGGTTGGACGAAGTGAAAGCGATCGTCGCCAAAGCGAACCTGCGCGTCCTTCGCATCCACACGCACATTGGCTCCGGCAGCGACCCGGCCGTGTGGCAGCACGTCGCGCACTTGAGTTTGAAAATGGTGCGCGAATTTTCCGACGCGACCACGCTCAACCTCGGCGGCGGCTTCAAGGTCGGACGGATGAATTATGAGCAGACGACCGACTTGCAGGAAATTGGCGAGCCGGTGCGCGATGCGCTTGAAAAACTGCACGCGGAGACCGGACGCAAAATCCATCTCGAGATCGAGCCGGGCACTTACTTGATGGCAAACTCCTGCGCGCTCGTCACCACGATCCAAGACATCGTCCACACCGGCGCGGATGGCTACCATTTTTTAAAACTCGACGCCGGCATGACCGAGCTTCTTCGTCCGTCGCTCTACGCCTCGCAGCATCCCATCGTCGTCCTGCCGCGCCGGCGCACGGACAAATTCCTCCCTTACGTCGTCGTCGGCCACTGCTGCGAATCGGGCGACCTGCTCACGCCCGCGCCCGAGCACCACGACGTGTTACACACACGCGAACTGCCCGAAGTCAGCATCGGCGACCTTTGCGTCATCGAAGGCGTCGGCGCGTATTGCTCCTCGATGCCGGCGAAAAACTACAACTCGTTCCCTGAATCGCCCGAGGTCCTGCTGCGCGAAAGCGGTGAGCTCGCGTTGATCCGCCGCCGGCAGACGCTCGAGCAGATCGTGCAGAACGAGATTTCGCTCGCGGAATAAACGCAGTTGTCAGCGCGCAAAAAACGCGCATCGTATTCCGCTTCGCATGAAAAAAGGTCTTCTGCTGATACTCGCGCTCCTCGCCGTTCTCAACGGCGCCGCGCGCGCTTACGAAAAAGAGTGCGTCATCGTCACCGGCGGCGTCTCGCTTTACGAATGGGAAAAATTCAAGGCGCAGCCGCACGACCATTGGTGGGCGAATTTCGTGCACGCCTCGCGCGTGCGTATGGATCAGCTCCGCCAGCAATACGGCCCCGACGCCAGGATCACCTGGCTGGTTTACAAGGAAAGCTACCTCAAGCGCGGCAAGCAGGAAGGGCGCGATCTCATCCCGCTCATCGAATCCGTGCGCGACGCCGTCCACTGCAAGCTGATCTTTTTCACTAAGACGCAGGAGATGCTCGACTACCTGAACTTCGGGCAGGATCGCAACGCGGTAAAAATCGCCGACTTTGAATTCTTCGGCCACAGCAACAAGGCGTGCTTCATGTTCGACTACAGCGCCGAGCTCGACAGCGGCTCGAAATGCTGGCTGCACGAGACGGAGCTGACGAAAATCAACCGCGGCATTTTTGATAAGAACGCGTTTGTGAAAAGCTGGGGCTGCCACACCGGCGAGGAAATGAGCAGCTACTGGCGCCGCGCCACCGGAACGCGCATGTGGGGCGCGATCGGGCGGACGGATTATTCCAACGAGGAGCAGGTGATGCTCTCCGACCCGCACGGCAAGTGGGCGAACTGAGCCGCTGAGGCTGCTTTTTCACCATCCTTTGCGACAAGCGCACCATCGCTTGTTTGCGGGTTGCGCGCGGCACGTTGCGCGTTTACACATGGCGCGTGACTCTTTCGGAACTTCAGCAGATTTACGACCAGCCGTTTTTTGAACTGGTCCAGCAGGGACGCAACGTTTTTCTCCAGCACTGGAAGCACGACGAGGTGCAGCTTTGCACGCTGCTCTCGATCAAGACCGGCGGCTGCAGCGAGGACTGCGGCTACTGCGCGCAGAGCGCCCGCTATCACACCGACGTGAAGGCCGAGAAGCTGATGGAGACGGAGGAAATCCTCGCGATTGCGCGGCGCGCGCGGGAAAATGGCTCTACGCGTTTTTGCATGGGCGCCGCATGGAAGGGCGTGCGCGACGGCGACCCGCGGTTCGAGCAGGTGCTCGGGACGATTCGCGAGGTGAGCAAGCTCGGCATGGAAGTCTGCGTGACGCTCGGGCAACTCTCGCTCACCGAGGCGCGCAAGCTCAAGGACGCGGGCGTGACGGCTTACAATCACAACATCGACACGTCGCCTGAGTTTTATCCAGAGATCGTCTCGACGCACACGTTTGACGATCGGTTAAACACCATCCGCGCAGTGCAGGACGCCGGCATGAGCGTCTGCTGCGGCGGAATCATCGGCATGGGCGAAAGCGAAATCGACCGGCTGAAGATGCTCGAGGTGCTGACGAATTTCGATCCGGAGCCGGAGAGCGTGCCGATCAACTGCCTGATGGCAATGCCGGGAACGCCGCTGGAAAATCAACCGCCGGTGGATGTGTTCGAGCTGGTGCGCCTGATCGCGACGACACGCATCGCGCTGCCGAAATCGAAGGTGCGTCTCTCCGCGGGCCGCTCGCGGCTTTCGCGCGAGGCGCAGGCGCTCTGTTTTTTCGCAGGCGCGAATTCGATTTTCTACGGCGACAAATTGCTGACCGCGAAAAATCCCGGCACGAATGACGACCGCGCGTTGATGGACGAGCTCGATCTCGTGCCGCAGCCGCCGCACGCCTGCACGCGCGATACCGTCGCGGTGTAGTCGATTTTCCGCATGCAGGAAATCGGCAAGATGCTCGTGGTGCTCGGGCTCGTCGTAACGGCAATCGGCTTTTTTCTGTGGAAACTCGCCGGCAAAACTCCGCTCGGCCATCTGCCCGGCGACATCGCGATCGAGAAGCCGGGCTACTCGTTTTATTTCCCGATCACGACCTGCATCGTGATCAGCATCGTGCTGACGCTGATTATGTGGCTGTTTCGGCGCTAGCCTTTTTCGCCCAATCCGAACGCGTCGTGCGCGAGCTTCGCGGCGTCGGCGATTTTCGCTTCGTCGATCACGACTGCGATTTTGATTTCCGACGTGGAGATCATCTGGATGTTGATGCCGCCGGCGCTGAGCGCGTCGAAAAGTTTCGCCGCCACGCCGGAATGCGAGCGCATGCCGATGCCGACGACGCTGAGCTTGGCGATGCCGTCCTGCGCGATCACGCCTTGCGCGCCGATTTCCTTCACGAGTGAATCCAGCGCGGCTTTCGCTTTGGGTAGTTCGTCTTTGTTTAACGTAAAGGAAATATCGGTCGTCCCGGCGACGGAGACGTTTTGCACGATCATGTCGATGATGATGTTTGCGCCGGCGATCGTGTTGAAAATCTTCGCCGCGATGCCGGGTTTGTCCGGCACGTTGGTGATGGTGACTTTCGCCTGGTTGCGCTCGATGCTGACGCCGCGGATGACTACGTTTTCCATGCTCATGGTTTCTTCTTTCACAATGGTGCCGGGGTTGTTGCTGAAGCTGCTGCGCACTTCAAACGGCACTTTGAATTTCTTGGCAAACTCGACCGAGCGCGACTGCATGACCTTTGAGCCGCTGCTCGCCATCTCCAGCATTTCGTCGTAGGAAATTTCCGCGATCTTTCGCGCGTGCGGCACCACGCGCGGGTCGCACGTGAAAACGCCTTCGACGTCGGTGTAGATCTGGCAAATGTCGGCTTTCACCGCTGCGGCGATGGCGATGGCGGTCAAGTCTGAACCGCCGCGCCCGAGTGTGGTGATTTGCCCGCTCATCGTCTGGCCTTGAAAACCGGCGACGATGACGATGCAGTCTTCGTCGAGAAAACCGTGGATTTGTTTCGGCGTAATGTTGGCGATTTTCGCCTTGGTGTGAACGCCATCGGTGATGATGCCGGCCTGCGCGCCGGTCAGCGAAACCGCTTTTTTGCCGAGCGCGTTGATTGCCATCGCGGTCAGCGCGATGGTCGTTTGCTCACCCGTCGCGAGCAGCACGTCCATCTCGCGCTCGGTCGGCGCTGACGAAACTTCGCGCGCGAGCTTGATGAGCCCGTCGGTGACGCCCGACATCGCTGAGACAACTACCACGACTTGATTCCCGGCCTCCTGCGTCGCAATCACCCGCTTCGCGACGTTCATGATTCGCGAAGGATCGCCGACGGAAGTTCCGCCGTATTTTTGCACAATGAGGCTCATTCGTTCGGAAAAAAGGGCCGCCATATTTAGTAGCCGTGGCGGCAATGTCAAATCGCTACAGCGTTTTGTAATGAACGCTCACCGTCCGGAACGCATCCGTCGCGGTCTCCGCCGCGTAGTAGAACAACTGGATTGCCGTGTTGTTCTGGTTCCATTTATAGCCGACCACCGTTTGCATCACATCTCCCTCCGGCGCTTTTGAGCGAGCGATGAGCTGGCCGGTGCCGAACTTCTGCTCGATGCGGCGCCGCACTTGCGCCATGAAGTCGTTGTATTTCGCGGTGTCCCAATCGCTGCTCTGATATTGCAACTCCACTTCCACGAGCATGCCGTTTTTGAAATAAAACACCGTCCGTTTTAGTCCCTGCTGGATCAGGCCTTCGACCGTCCACGCCTGCCGTCCGTCGACATCGTGCCGGTCGACGACTGTCGCCTTCGCGCCCTTGAGCAGCTTCTCCAGACGCTCGGCGGATTCGCCCCACGAGAGGCCGAATGGCGGCTTGATTTCCTCGCCGGTGTTCTGCGCCGACGCGTGGGCGCCCAGCCACAAGGTGACTGCGATCACGGCGAAATATTTAGCGAAAAGTCTGCGGAGTTCCCTGATCATGCCCTGTGGTAAATTGCGTGCAGTTTAAGCCATCGCCGCGCTGCGTCAAACTTCCTCTGCAAGACCGCGGCACCGTCCGAATCCGTAACACAAATGTATGCGAGCCATTTGGAAAGGGGCGATTTCGTTCGGCCTCGTCAACATCCCGATCGCGCTTTATCCAGCCACGCGCCGCGAAGAGCTGAAGTTCCGGATGCTGCGCGAGAGCGATCTGAGCCCGATCAATTACAAACGCGTGGCCGAGGCGGATGGCAAGGAGGTGCCATGGGAGGAGATCGTCAAAGGCTACGAGTATGAAAAGGGCAAATATGTCGTGCTGAAGGACGAAGATTTTGCGCGGGTCGATGTGGAGGCGACGCAGACGGTGGACATCACCGAATTTGTCGAGCTCGATGAGGTCGACCCGATGTTTTTTCACAAGCCGTATTTCATGGAGCCGGAGAAGGGCGGCGACAAAGCTTACGCGTTGCTGCGCGAGGCGCTGGAAGCGACGGGCAAGATCGGAATCGCGAAAGTCGTCATCAAGACGCGCCAATATCTAGCCGGCGTGAAGCCGCACGAAAAAGGACTCGTGCTGGAGTTGATGCACTTTGCAGAGGAGCTTGTCGATGCGGGCGAATTCAAAATTCCCGACCGCGCCGTCGGCAAAAAAGAACTCGATATGGCTAAATCGCTCGTCAGCAGCATGAGCGACGAGTGGAAGCCGGAAAAATATCACGACGACTACAAGGAAAAGCTGGAGAAAGTCATCGAGGAAAAGATTGAGCACCCCGAAGCCGAGCCGCGCAAAGCTCCGGCGAAACGCAAGGCAACCAACGTCATCGACCTCGTCTCCGTGTTGCAGCAAAGCCTCAAGCAAACGGAAAAGAAAACGAAGAAAAGTGCCGCGCATCCGAAGCGCAAAAAAGCAGCTTAGACCGATTCGCAGATGGGCCTGCGCGAATACAAAGCCAAACGCGATTTCCGCAAAACCGCGGAACCGGCGCCGAAACGTAAATCCTCGCGCGGCGCGCTGCTTTTCGTGATCCAGAAACACGACGCGTCGCGGCTGCACTACGATTTCCGGCTCGAGCTCGACGGCGTCTTGAAATCGTGGGCGGTGCCGAAGGGCGTGCCGTTTGAAAAAGCGGACAAGCGCCTCGCGATGCACGTCGAGGATCATCCGCTCGATTACGCGCGTTTCGAGGGCATCATCCCGAAAGGCCAATACGGCGGCGGCACGGTGATGGTCTGGGACATCGGCACGTGGGAACCGCTCGGCGGCGATCCGCGGCGCGACCTGGAAAAAGGCAAGCTGCACTTCGCGCTGCACGGCGAAAAGCTCGACGGCGAATGGACGCTCGTCGCGATGCATGGCGGCGAGGAAAACGCGTGGCTGCTTTTAAAAAGCGGCGAGTCGATGCGGCCCGTGTCGAAGAAGCGTGATGACGAATCAGTGCTCAGCGGCCGCACGATGAAACAAATCGCCACGGACAAAGACGCCGAGTGGCAATCGAACCGCAAAGAGAAAAAGTCCGGCGCGGACTTCAAAAAAAAAATCCGCGAAAAGGCCGCGGAAATTGAGCACGAGCAGGAGCAAGTCGCGCCGCGGTCGCCGGACTCGCTAAAAAAACTCCCATCGACCAAGCCCGCATTCGTCGATCCGATGAAAGCGAAGCTGGTGGAAAATCCACCCCAGAGCGACGACTGGATCTTTGAGCTAAAGTTCGACGGCTTCCGCGCGATCACCATCAAGCGCGGCGCATCCATCGAGCTCATCTCGCGCAACCAAAAATCGCTGACGAAAAAATTTCCAGAGCTGATCGATCCGCTGCGCGCATTGCCCGCGCGCGATGCGGTCATCGACGGCGAGATCGTCGCGCTCGACGCGGAAGGGCGCTCGTCGTTCCAGCTTTTGCAGGCCTACGAAATGCACGAGAAGCGCCCGCCGATTTGCTACTACGCATTTGATCTACTCCACCTCGATGGCAAAGACCTCCGCCGCCTCCCGCTCGTGCAACGGAAGTCCTTGCTCGAAAATTTGCTCACCGATGCGCCCGACGAAATCCGCTTTTCCGCGAGCCTCGAGGGCGATGTCGCGAAGCTGCTCGAGCAGATCAAGCAGCACGGCCTCGAAGGACTCATCGGCAAAAAGCGCGACTCGCAATACGAGACCGGCCGGCGCAGCGGCGCGTGGGTGAAAATCAAAGTGACGAACGAGCAGGAATTCGTCATCGGCGGCTACAGCGAACCGCAGGGCTCGCGCAAATTTTTCGGCGCGTTGCTCGTCGGTTTTTACGAAAAGGGCGGGCTGCTTTTCGCGTCGAAGGTCGGCAGCGGTTACAGCGAAAAGACGCTGCGCGAACTTTTCCAAAAAATGAAGCCGCTCATCCACGAGTCATGCCCGTTTGCAAATCTCCCGACGAAACGCGGCGGCCGCTGGGGGCAGGGGATCACGCGCGCGGAAATGAAGCGCTGCACCTGGATCGAGCCGCGCCTCGTCTGCCAGGTGCGGTTCAACGAATGGACGCGCGACGGCGGTCTCCGCGCCCCCGTTTTCCTCGGCCTGCGCGATGATAAACCGCCGAAGGATGTCGTGCGGGAAAATCCGTCGCGCTAGCGGCGATATGGCGCAAATGTCGTGCGCCGGTTTCCGCTGCGATGTAAAAACCGCCGATGCGATTTTTCCCCCTGATTGCGCTTTTGTTTGCGGCAAATCTCGCCGCAGCCGCAGAACAGTTGCAAGGCGAGTTGAAGGCGCACGATCCCTCGACCATCGTCGAGTGCAATGGCGAGTATTGGATGTTTGCGACGGGGCAGGGCCTGCGTTCGCTGCATTCGCATGACCTTGTCCACTGGAGCGAAGGCCCGCGCGTTTTCGACAAAGCGCCGGACTGGACGAGCCGGACGGTGCCCGGGAATACCGGTTATTTTTGGGCTCCCGATGTGATCAAAATTGGCAACGAATACCGGCTTTATTATTCGGTGTCGGTTTTCGGATTGAACACGTCGGCGATCGGGCTCGCGACGAACCCGACGCTCGATCCCCGCGATTTGGGTTATCATTGGACTGATCGTGGCATCGTGATTCGCTCTGGCAATGGCGATGCATTTAATGCCATTGACCCCGCGGTCGTGCATGCGCCGGATGGAAAACAGTGGCTCGCGTTTGGCTCGTATTGGAGTGGGATCAAACTGATCGAACTGAATCGCACCACCGGCCTGCGCGCTTCGCCGAACTCGCCGATGTATTCGCTAGCCCATCACGATTCGATAGAGGCGGCATACATTTACCATCACGGCGTCTACTTTTATTTATTTGTGAACTGGGGAATGTGCTGCCGTGGAGTTCGGAGCACTTACGAAATCCGCATCGGTCGCAGCCGCAAAATCGAGGGGCCGTATCTCGACCAGTCGGGTGTGGATATGATGCGCGATGGCGGCACTCCGTTTCTTGTCACGCGCGGACGTTTCATCGGCCCGGGCCACGCGGGGATCATCTCCGCTACGGCGACGGAATGGCTGAGCTATCATTTTTACGATGCCGAAAACCAAGGCCGCGGCACGCTCGGCATTTCGCGCCTGCGCTGGCGCGGCGATGGCTGGCCGGAAGCCTTGTAGCCAGCGCGACGGGCCGCACGCAAAGCACGCGTGGCTTTCGTTTTTTTAAGTGTGGGTATCGCACTGCAACCGCGCCACTTGACGCGCTACAAAGACATCGCACTGCTCTTCGTGAAATACGGGCATGGCGATCTGCTGCGCAACTCGCCGTTGTTTGACGACACGCTGCCTCATCAACCGCAGCCGCCGGTGCCTCCGAAGGCCGAGGAGCTTGCAAGCGATTTGGAAAAACTCGGGCCGACTTTCATTAAGTTCGGCCAGTTACTTTCGACTCGCGCCGATTTTTTGCCGCCCGCCTACATGCAGGCGCTCGCGCGGTTACAGGACAAAGTGGAGCCGTTTTCTTTCGACGAAGTGGAGGCGATCATTCCCGTCGAGATCGGCGCGCGCATTTCGAAAGCGTTTTCGGAATTTGAAACGAAACCGATGGCCGCTGCATCGCTCGGTCAGGTGCATCGCGCCGTGTTGCGCGATGGCCGGCGGGTCGCCGTAAAAATCCAGCGACCGAATGTGCGCGAACGCGTGATGGAGGATCTCGAAGCGCTGGCGGAGATCGCGCAATTCCTCGACGAGCACACGGAAATCGGACGCCGCTATGAATTCAGCGCGATGATCGATCAATTCCGCAAAAGCCTCATCGCGGAGCTCGACTACCGCCAGGAAGCGCAAAATTTAAAATTGCTCGGCGACAAACTGCGCAGCCTGCAGCGCATTGTCATTCCGCAACCGATCGACGACTACACGACGTCGCGCGTGCTCACGATGGAATACGTCTCGGGCACGAAAATCACCGATCTAAATCCGGTCGTGCGACTCGATATTGATGGGCGCGGTTTGGCCGACGAGCTGTTCAAGGCTTACCTGCAGCAAATTCTCGTGCACGGTTTTTTCCACGCCGATCCGCATCCGGGCAACATTCTCGTCACGCTGGACCATCGGGTCGCATTGATCGATCTCGGGATGGTCGGGCGCATCGCGCCGAAGATGCAGGAAAATTTGCTCCAGCTCCTGCTCGCGATTAGCGAAGGCCGCGCGGATGATGCCGCCGCGGCTGCGATAAAAATCGGCGAGCCGCGCGAAGATTTCGACGAGCTGGAATTTCGCCGGCGGATCGCGGAAGTCGTCGTTCAGCAGGTGCACGCGACGATCGAGCAAATGCAGGTTGGCCGCGTGGTGCTCGACGTCACGAAAATTTCCGCCGAGTGCAAAATCCGCGTGCCGGCGGAGCTATCCATGCTCGGCAAAACGCTGCTGAATCTCGACCTGGTGGGCCGCGCGCTCGCGTCCGATTTTGATCCAAATGCTGCAATTCGCCGCAACGCCGCGGAGATTTTGCAACATCGCTTGCTGCACAGCATGTCGCCCGGAAATATGTTCAGCGGTTTGCTCGAACTCAAAGATTTGGTCCAGCGTTTGCCCGAGCGCATCAACCGCATTCTCGATGCAATCGCGAACAACAGCCTGAAGGTCAAAGTCGATACCATCGACGAGGAAGTCTTTATGTCCGGGCTGCAAAAAATTGCGAACCGCATCACGCTCGGGCTCGTCATTGCATCGCTGATTATCGGCGCGGCGCTGCTGATGCGAATCGAAACACGCTTTCGGATTTTGGGTTATCCTGGCTTTGCGATGATATGTTTCATCGGCGCAGTCGCCGCGGGTGTCGTGCTGATTTTCAGCATCATCTCCAAAGACACGGACAGCAAAAAATAGTCACGCTTTCGGCATTTTCTGCTTTTGCTCGAGCACCGGCTTGAATAAGTCGCCGTGCTTCTCGACCCGCTTCAATACTTGATCCGCGTCGAACACGAGCAAATCGGCATCGCTTTTTTTCAGGCAATTTTCGACCTCGTCCCATGTCACCGGAGTCGAGACCGTCGGCCGCTGTTTTGCGCGTAGCGAATATGCCGCGACGGTCGTCTTGTGCTCATCGTTCTGGCTCCAATCGACGAGCACTTTATTTTTGCGCAACGACTTCAGCATTTTAAAAACGACATCGTCGGAATGTTCGCGCGCGAGACGCTCTGCGAGGCTGCGTGCGTAATTCTTCGTCTGATCAAAAGCAACGCGTGTGTTTAACGGAGCATAAAGCTGCAATCCTTTCGAGCCCGACGTTTTCGCATACGAATCGAGCCCGTCATCAGCAAGAATGTCGCGCAGCCAAATGCCGACCTGACAGCATTTCACCATGTCTGCCGGCGGGCCGGGATCGAGATCGAAGACGAGAAACGTTGGCTGATCCGGTTTGCGCGAGCAGGCGAGCGAAAGATGCAATTCGAGATCCGCGAGGTTCGCCGCCCAGACGAGCGTTGGCAGATCGTTCGCGAGGCAATAATCCATGATTCGCTGATTTCCCTCGCTCCAGATTGGCGCGGTTTTTACCCACGGCGGACGATGCGACGGACAATTTTTTTCGTAGAAAAATTCGCCATTCACGCCGTTCGGATAACGTTTCAAAGTAAGGGCGCGATTTTTAACATGCGGCAACAGCACCGGTGCGATGCGGATGTAGTAATTGATCACGTCCGCCTTTGTGAACCCGACTTCCGGGTAGAGCACTTTGTCGAGATTCGAAACGGGAATTTTACGCCCGTCCACTTCGAGCTCGGTTTTGTTTGCCATCAAACCAAGATCGCGCTCCGCGCTCTAAATGCGCGGCGGTCAACTCTTCTTCGCGGTGCTCTGGATGTAGATTTCGCGGAGCTGCTTGAAATCGACCTCGACGGGCGAGTTCGTCATCAAGTCGCAGCCACGATTGTTTTTCGGAAACGCGATTACGTCACGGATCGAATCAGCGCCGGAGATCAGCATCACGAGCCGATCGAGCCCGAGTGCGATGCCGCCGTGTGGCGGTGCACCGAATGAAAATGCGCGTAACAAATGACCGAACTTCGTCTGTTGTTCCTCGGCATTGACGCCGAGCACCTCGAACATTTTCGATTGCAACTCGCGCTCGTGGATCCGGATCGAGCCGCCGCCGAGCTCGACGCCGTTTAAGACGACGTCGTAAGCGACTGCGCGCACTTTGGCGTATTCGCCGGCTTCGAGCAGCGCGATATCCTCGGGATGTGGTCGCGTGAATGGATGGTGCACCGCGCCCCATTTGCCCTCCTCGAGATTCAGCGTGAGCAGCGGAAAATCGACGACCCAAAGGAAATTGAGTGCGTCGCTTTTTTCCGTGAGCTTCAGCAATTCCGCGCAGCGCAGCCGCACGCGGCCGAGCACTTCGCAGACATTGCCCCACGTGTCCGCGCCGAAAAAGAGCACGTCGCCCGCGGTGAAATTCATGCGCTCGGCGAGCGCGGCTTTTTCCGCGTCGCCGAAAAATTTCACGATCGGGCTCTCCCATTCACCGCCTTCGCTCCACTTGATGTAAGCGAGCCCTTTCGCGCCGAATTCGGTCTTCACCCATTCCTCCCATTTCTTGAGCTGCTCTTTCGACAGCAGCGCCGCCGCGCCTTTCGCGTTGATCGCTTTGATCACGCCGCCGCCATCGACGACGGAACGGAAAACTTTGAACTGCGATGCCTGGAAAATCTCGCCGAGATCGGTCAGCTCCATCGCGAAACGCGTGTCCGGTTTGTCGCTGCCGTAGCGGTTCATCGCGTCGGCGAATGTCATGCGCGGGAATGGCGTCGGGATGTCCACGCCGCGCGCTTCCTTGAAAATGCGCACGAGCATTCCCTCGATGAGCGTCTGGATTTCCGCGTCGGTGATGAACGACGCCTCAATATCGATCTGCGTGAATTCCGGCTGGCGATCCGCGCGCAAATCCTCGTCACGGAAGCAGCGCGCGATCTGGAAATATTTCTCGAGCCCGGCGACCTGGAGCAGTTGTTTATATTGCTGCGGAGCCTGCGGCAGCGCGTAAAAGGTTCCAGGATTCAGCCGCGACGGCACGAGGAAATCGCGCGCGCCCTCGGGTGTCGGATTCGACAGCACCGGTGTCTCGATTTCCAAAAAGCCGCGTTCGTCGAGATAGTCGCGCGTCGCTTTCACCACGCGATGACGCACGCGCAGATTCTGCTGCATTTGTGCGGTGCGCAGGTCGAGATAGCGATACTCGAGCCGCAAATCTTCGTTCACTTTTGGGTCGTCGAGCGGGAACGGCGGCACTTCCGCTTTGTTTAAAATTTTCAACTCGCTCGCGATCACTTCGATATGGCCGGTCGCGAGTTTCGCGTTTTCCGTTCCGGGCAAACGCGCGGCGACTTTTCCGGTGATTTGGATCACGTCTTCCGCGCGCAAACCGTGCGATGCATCGGCAACTTGCGAATGTTCCTCCGGGCGAAACACAACCTGTGTCAGCCCTTCGCGATCGCGCAGGTCGATGAAAATAACGCCGCCGTGATCGCGGCGCGAATTCACCCAGCCGGCGAGCGTGACGGTCTGATCGATGTTGTCTTTGCGAAGCGTGTTGCAGTCGGTGGTGCGATACATGGGTTTAAAATTCTTCGATGGTGAGTTTTAGCTCGTCGAGCTTCGCGATGAGTGAATCGTGCGCCGCGAGAAATTCATCACGCGTGGCGAGCGTCTTGAATTTCACGTTCGGCCATTCGTCGCCGTAAAGAATCGTGACGCGCGCGCCGCTTTGCTCGGCAGCCTGAAATTGTTTGCCGACCTTTGACGGCGTGAGAGAAAAATCGACGCGAAAACCGAGTTCGCGCAAACGCTGCGCATCGGCGAGGGCGGTGCTGCGGCGCTCTTCTTTTGCGATGACGAGATAGACTTGTGCGGCCGGACGCTGCTCGATCCAGTGCTGCATTTTCTCGAGAGCGTGCGGCGTGTCGTTGATGAGTTCGCCGAGCACGACGTCACCCATGCCGAAACCGAGCGCGTGCAGCGAAACTTTGCCGTCGCTCATGTCGCGCAGCAGATTGTCGTAGCGTCCGCCGCCGGCGAGTGCGCGCAGTTTTTTGCTGCGGTCGAAAACTTCGAAAACGATGCCGGTGTAATATGCGAGCCCGCGCACTATCGTCGGGTCGAGCTGGTAAAATGCATTCAGCCCGCGCGCATTCAGCTCGGCTGAAAGCTCGTTGAATTTTTCGAGATGTTCGCCGGGATTCGCGATGAATGCGCGGACTTCGTCGAGCGTCAGGCCGAATGATTTGAGCTTCGCTTCGACCGCCTCCGGCGCTTCGCGCTCGAGCTTGTCGACGATCTGTAAAAATTCCTGTCCACGCGGAACGTCGATGTTTTTCGCCGCCAGAAAAGCGAGCCATGCATCGCGATCGCTCACGCGCACGACGAAATCATTTTCCGTAAAACCAAAGCTTCGCAGCACATCGATTACGAGCGCGATCATCTCCGCATCCGCCGCGACGGACGGCTCGCCGATGATGTCGCAATTGAGTTGGTAAAACTCGCGCAAGCGGCCGCGCTGCTGTTTTTCGTAGCGAAAACATTGCGGCATCGAGAACCACTTCATCGGCTTTTTGAAATCGCGTTCGCGCGTCGCAACCATGCGCGCGAGCGTCGGCGTCATCTCCGGCCTCATCGCCACGGCGCGTTCGCCTTTGTCGCAAAAATTAAAAAGCTGTTTAACGATCTCATCGCCGCTTTTTTTCCGGTAAAGCTCCTCGGTCTCGAGCACCGGCCCGTCGTATTCGACAAAGCCGTAGCGACGGCAGACTTCACGCCAATGCGCGAGGATGTAATTGCGCCGCGCGCAATCCTCGGGAAAAAAATCGCGAAAGCCGGGTAGCAGTTGCATCGGGAACGCCGAAACTAGCGGCGCGATGCGGCGGTTCAAGCGCAAAGGCTGCGCTTAACTCGCGCTCGCAAACTCGATGATTAGCCGCGCGCGCTCGCTCCAGAGCAGTTCGCCGGCGCGCGCGCGAGATGCCTCGGCAGCTTGATCGGCAGGCCATGCGACAAATAATCGAGCGCCTTCACGGGGCAGGTGAGATTGCGGTTGTAGAATGTGTCTTCATCGGGAATGGCAGCTTATTTTTAGCCGCGCTGCCGTCAATCACGCGAGCATTGCGTAACCAGTTTTCCCTTTTCATCACACGCGCGTTTGAGTTTCATCCTCGCGCGATGCCGAAATCAAAAAAATCCGCCGGCCCTCGTTTCAAGCGAATCGTCCTGAAGATTAGCGGCGAAGCGCTCCGCGAATCGGGCAGCCGCGACAACATCTCGCCGCAAATCGTCGGCGAAATCGGGCGCCAGATCAAAGAAGTGCACGATCTCGGCGTCGAGGTCGCGGTGGTCGTCGGCGGTGGAAATATCTGGCGCGGCGCATCGGCAAGCCTGCGCGGGATGGAGCGCGCGACGGCCGATTACATGGGCATGCTCGCGACGGTGATGAACGGCCTCGCGATTCAAAGCGCGCTCGAGTCGCTCGCCGTTCAGACGCGCGTGCAAACGGCGATCGAGATGAAAAACGTCGCCGAGTCTTTCATTCGCCGCCGCGCGATGCGGCATCTCGAGCTCGGCCGCGTCGTGATTTTCGTCGCGGGCACCGGCAATCCATTTTTTTCAACCGACACGACCGCGGCGCTGCGTGCGAGCGAGATTGGCGCGGAAGTGATTTTGAAAGCGACGAAAGTGGACGGCATTTACGACTGCGACCCGAATAAGCACGCGAATGCGAAAAAATACGACCGGCTTACTTTTCACGAGGCGCTGACAAAGCGGCTGCAAGTGATGGATTCGACCGCGTTCTCGCTTTGCATGGATAACAAAGTGCCAATCATCGTTTTCGACATGATGGGCGGCCACAACATCAAGAATGTCGTGCTCGGCAAAAAAATTGGCACGATCGTGACAGCGGAGTGAAGGCATTGCAGATTTCAATTTATGAGTCCTGACGAAATTCTTCTCGAAACCGAGGCGGCGATGGAAAAAGCCGTTGATTACATGACGCACGAATTTGCGGGCGTCCGCACCGGCAAGGCATCGCCCGCGCTGGTCGAAAACATCGATGTCGAAGCTTACGGCGCGACGATGAAGTTGAAGCAGCTCGCGCTGATCACCACGCCCGAGCCGCGCCTGCTGGTCATTCAGCCATTCGATGCTTCGACGGCGAAAGACATCGAAAAAGCGATCAAGGAATCGAAGGTCGGAATCAATCCTGCAGTGGACGGAAAAATCATCCGCATGCCAATTCCCGAGCTTTCCGAGGAGCGCCGCAAAGATCTCGTCAAAACCATCAAGCAAATGGCCGAGGAAGCGCGCGTGCGTGTGCGCAGCGCGAGACGCGAGGGAATCGACGAAGCGAAAAAGGCTGAAAAAGAAGGAGACGTAACCGAAGACGGCCGGCGCGACCTCGAGCAGGAAATCCAGAAACTCACGGATCAATACGGGAAAAAAATCGATGACTCGGTTTCAACGAAGGAAGCCGACATCATGAGGATTTAAGAAAATGAAAAAACTGCTCGCGCTCGCCTTCGTTTCCCTCTCGCTCGTCTGTTCCGCGGACGTCGTGCGGCTCGCGCCGAACTTCACGTGGGAAGGTCCGGCGCAATCCAGCAGTTTGCGCGCGGTGAAAGGCCAGCCGGTCGTGCTGCTCGTCGCGAAAAATGCCCGCGTCGGTGCTTTTAAAAAACAGGTAAAACGGCTGAAGGATCTGTATCAGGAGTTCGCGAGCCGCAAGGTTGTCTTCGCTGCTGCGCTCGCGGACGGAAGCGGCGAAGTGCGCTCTGACATTCCTTTTGCGATTGTGAACAACGGCGCAAAAGTGGCCGCCGATTTCGGCGTGAACAATGCGTTTAACATTGTGGTCATCGGACGCGACGGCAACATCGATTACCAGACCGACCGCGTCGTTCCGGCTTCGCGGGTGCGCGATGTGATCGTGAATTCTTTTGCGGAGCAGACGGAACGCCGCCGCTAGTTTTACAAATCCCCCTTATGAAACAATCGCTATTCACAGTCGCATTCTGCCTTTTTCTTGCGAGCTTCTGCCGCGCGCAGGAACCGCGCAGTTTCGCGCATCCCGATCGCATTCGCTACGACGCGCAGTGCCTGACGATCGATGGAAAAGATACATTCATCTACAGCGGCGCATTCCATTACTTCCGCTGTCCGAAAGAGCTTTGGCGCGATCGTTTTCAAAAATTCAAGGAAGCCGGATTCAACGCAGTCGAGACTTACATCGCGTGGAACTGGCACGAGCGCGAGATGCCGAAGTCGCCGGAGGATTTTTCAAAAATCAGCGGTTTGCAGGATCTCGACGACTGGCTAACCATGGCCGAGGAATTCGGCTTTTACGTCATCATCCGGCCCGGCCCATACATTTGCGCGGAGTGGGACAACGGCGGTTTTCCGCGGTGGTTATCGGCGCTGGAAAAGCCGGCCGAACCGCTGCGCAAACCGATATGGCTGCGCACGGATGATCCCGTTTTCCTCGCGTGGAGCAAACATTGGCTCGATGCGGTCTGCCCGGTCATCGCGAAGCACCAGATCACGCACAAAGCGGCGGGACAGCCAGGGATCATTCTTTTTCAAATCGAGAACGAATACGACTACGTGAAGCTCGCGGCTGACGCGAAGGTGAAGCATCTCACAACGCTTGCGGAAGATGCGAAGGCCGACGGAATCGACGTGCCGCTTTTCACGTGCAACACACATCAAATTCGTGAGGCGAAAAGCGGTCCGCTGCGCGAGGTGTTCGACAGCCGGAATTTTTACCCGCGCTGGAATGTGAAGCGCGATCTCGACAAAGACCTGTCGAAACTGCGCAGCGAGCAGCCGGACGCGATGCTGATGACGGTGGAATTGCAGGGCGGCTGGTTTTCGGAAATGGGCGGAAAATTGAGCGAGCAGCAGGAAGGCGTCACTGCGTCGCAGATTCAGAACATCACGCTGTATGCGTGGCAATCCGGCGAGACGCTGACGAATTACTACATGGGTTTTGGCGGGACGAATTTCGACGACTGGGGCGCGCGCAAAATGACGACGAGTTACGACTACAACGCGCCGGTTCGCGAGCACGGCGGAGTTGACGCACGTTATCAACGTGCTTATGCGCTCGGACAAATGATCCGCGAACACGGCTCGAAACTCGTGCGCTCTGAGCCGGTGCAAATCGAAGCGACAACAACGGATAGCGCCGTGCAAATCGCTGAGCGTCGCGCAAAGGACGGCAGCCGCTACTTTTTCGTCCGCACCGACGACCACGCGCAGTCGCACAAAGGCAATGCGCACGCGAAGGAAAGCGACGGCACGGAATTTTCATTCGACTTCGACCTCGAGCCGTTCGGCTCGCTCGTTCTCTATTTGCCATCGGGAGTCGCGGACGCGAAGCAAGGCGAATGGCTGCCGAAACCGGCGCCGGAAATTAAGCGCCCGACTGATCTTCCCGCATCGGTTAATATCACCACCGCGAAGATTTCCGCCGATCCGCTGCCCGCAAAATGGACGACGCTTCAGCCGAATGAATCGCTCGAAGCGCACGGCGTTTTCGGGAGCCATTTTTTGTATTACAAAATCGCCGCGCAATCCGGCACCACGCTCACGATTCACGTTCAGCCGGAAGATAGTGTTGTGATTAGCGCGAATGGCAAACTCGTGCACGGCATGTCAGACAAAGGGCAACTCGTGTTTACGCTGCCGCCGAACGCAAAGGATGTGGTCGCGCTTTACGAAAATCTCGGTCACGTGAATTTCGGCGACAAACTCGGCGAGTCGCATGGAATTCTCAGCGTTCAAGGCGCGGAGGAAAATTCGCCGCTGCAATTTTTCAGCGATGAACGGGAGCATGGTCTGGAACTTTCGCGCGCGGAAACACCCGTCGCGGGCGCAAATTGGAAGCAGGTCTCGATCGGAAAAAACGCAGCCGCAGAACCTGACGCGTTGCTCGCGTGGTATCGCATGCAGTGCGAATTGCCCGGGCAAAAACCGGGCGTTTGGGTGCCGTGGCATTTGCATCTCGAGGCGAACGGCAACGGATTTATTTACGTGAACGGCCACTGCCTCGGGCGTTACTGGCAGGTCGGCCCGCAACACGATTTTTACATTCCAGAGACGTGGCTGAACTTTGGCAAAGATAAAACAAACGTAGTCGCTCTGGATTTGCGCCCCGTCGATAAAGGCATGAGCGTGCAGTCCGCGCAGATCGCGCCCGATACGAACTTCGCGGAGTTCCGCTGATCAGCGCAACGCGGCAAGAACCGCGTCGGTCACTTCGTCAACCGTCACTGCGTTCATGCAGCGAAAGTCGAGCGGACATTCGCGCAAAAAACATGGGCTGCATTCGACGTGATGACGGATCACGCGATTATGTGCGCCGAGCGGCCCGGTGAGCGCCGGTTCAGTCGAACCGAAAATCGCAACCGTCGGCACGCCGAGATGCGCCGCGAGATGCATCGTCCCGGTGTCGTTTGTCAACAGCACGCGGCATTCGCGTAATTTTTCGATCAATTCCGCGAGCGATGTTTTGCCGATCAGATTCGTGCATTTGCCGGCGAGTGCGACGGAGATTTGTTCGCCGATTTCACGATCTTTTTCGACGCCGAACAGCAACCACTCGCATTCCATTTTTTCGCTCACGCGCTTGGCGACTTCAGTAAAACGCTCCGGCAACCAGCGTTTTGCCGGCCCGTATTCGGCCCCGGGACAGAGACCAATTTTATTCCCGTTGATGGATTGGGAACCGATGGATTTTTTCGGCTGAATTTGCGCGCCGATGAATTCGGCGAGATTGAAATAATGATGAACCTCGTGCCGTGGCGGGTGCGCACCGGTTTTCTCGCTCAACGTTTGGTTTAAAAACCAATCCCGCCAGCGTGCGCGGTAGCCGACGCGGCGTGGAATGCGTGCGAGAAAAACCTCGAGCGCGGCGCGGACGGAATTTGGAAAAACGATCGCCACGTCAAATTCGCGGCGGATTTTTCGTGCGACGCTAAATACGCTTTCATTCGGCTGAATCGCAATCACCTCGTCGACTTCGACCGTTTTCCAGAAATCAACGAGCTTCGCGCGCGAGAGCACAGTCACGTGCGCATCGGGCCGTCCGCGCTTGATCGCACGCACTGCGGGCGTGCTCATCACGGCGTCGCCGAGCCAGTTGGTCGAGCGGATTAAAATGCGAAATGGTTTTAGCGATTGCGCTTGTGGAAAAACGACGCCGCGTTTGTAAGTCGCCAGGAGAAATTTCGGGTCCGGCGTTTTCCAACGTTCGTGAACCCAAAACCAATCCCGCGGCGAGACGCGGATTTGCGCTTCCAGCACGCGGTTCATCGTCGCGGTGAGTTGCTCCGACGAAATATTTTCGTGAGGAATCGGTTCGCTCACCACGAACCGCCAATGCGCAAAACCGTCGATGTAAATCGCGACTGGAACAATCTCCGCACCGGTGCGCAGTGCGAGCGTCGCAGCGAGCGAGGAGGTTGATGCAAGTCTTCCGAAAAACGGCGCCCAGATTCCGCTATCGCCGGCATGCTGGTCGATGAGCACGCCGACGAGTCCGCCTTCACGCAAAAATCGAATCGGTGCGTTGAAACCATCCTTTCGCGCGAATGGCATCACGCCGGCACGCGCGCGCGTTTGCCGGACATGCTCATCAATGTAACGGTTGCCGAGCGGTTGGTAAACCGTCGAGCTTTTTGAGCCGGGAGGCAAAATCCACGTGAGTTGTGCGAAGAGTTCCCAGTTGCCGATATGACTGATCATCAAAACGACTCCATTTCCACTGAGCAGCCCGTTGTTTAAGGTTTCGAGATTTTTGAATGTTACGCGCTCGCGGATTTTTTCCGGCGACATGCCCGCGGCCTTGATTGAGGAAAAAAGATTCGCGCCGAGTGTCGCGAAATGTTCGCGCGCGAGCCGGCGGATTTCGCGCTCTGTTTTTTCACCGGAAAACGCGATGCGCATATTGCGCAGAACGAGCTTGCGATATTGCGGCGCGACGAAATATGCGACTGCGCCGAGCGCGCGACCGAGCGCAAAATCGACGCGCATCGGCAACGCCTGAACGAACGCGACGGCGACGCGATAGAGCAGATAAGCCGCGTATTCCATCAGCGATTTTTCCAGAACATTTCGCGCAGTGGATGTTCGTCAAGCAGGTTTGCCTCGATGCCGCCGAGCCGCGTCGCGTCGTAAAACTGAATGCCGACGTAAAAATAAAGCGGGCAAATCGGCGCGGCTTCGCTGATGAGCATGTGCTCGGCTTTTTTGAACGTCTCAAAGCGAAAGCGCAAATCCGTTTCACGTGCGGCGAGCGCGATTAAATCGTCGTATTTCGGATCGCTCCAGCCAGTGCGGTTGTTGCCGCCGTTTGTTACGAACATGTCCAAAAATGTGTTGGGATCATTGTAATCGCCAACCCAGCTTGAGCGGCACAGGTCGTAGTCGAGACTGCTCATCGAGCGGAGATAGACTTTCCACTCCTGGCCTTGCAATTGAATGTTCACGCCGAGCTCGCGCGCGAACATGCCTTGCAGCTCGACGGCAAGATCGCGGTCGACATCGGAATCGCCTTTGTAGAGATAGCTCACGAGCGGAAAATTTTTGCCGTCCAGATATCCCGCTTCCGCCAAGAGTCTGCGCGCCTGCTGCGGATCGCGCGCGAGCTCGGATGGCGGCGGTTGATAACCTGCGCAGCCCGGCGGAACGAGGCTTTGCGCGACGACTTCGCCGGCTTTCGTGATTTTTTCGACGAGTAAATTTTTCTCGATCACGAGTGAAAAGGCTTTGCGGACGCGAACGTCGTTAAACGGTGGGCGGCTCGCGTTAAAGCGGATGAAATACGTGCCGAGAAATGGCGCGGAATGAAAATCAGCGCGCTTTTTCAACTCGTCCATCAGAGGCGTCGGCGCGAGTCCTTTATCCATCATCAAATCGGCGAGCCCGGTCGCGTAATAATTAAAAGCAGTGTTCGCGCGCGCGCTCGGCAGCACGTCGATGGTCCGCATCGCGACGTGCGCGGCGTTCCAATAGTGCGGATTTTTCGCGAGCCGCACACGGTCGTTGATCCGCCAGTCAGCGAGCTGATAAGCGCCGTTGCTGACCATTTTGCCGGGCTTGATCCAGTCGTCGCCAAAGCGATGCACCGTGTCGATATGCGCCGGCAGAAACGTCGTGAACGCGCAGAGATCGAGAAAAAACGGCGTCGGATTTTCGAGAGTGACTTCGAGTGTGAGCGCGTCGAGAACGCGCACGCCGACGTGCGAGAAATCGCGGAGTTTGCCTTCGTTAAAAGCCTTGCCGTTTTTGATGTAGTAAAGCTGATACGCGTATTCCGACGCGGTTTCGGGCGCGAGCGTGCGCTGCCATGATTTGACGAAATCGTTTGCCGTCACGGTGTCGCCGTTGCTCCAGCGCGCGTTGTTGCGAAGATGAAATGTGTAGATGCGTTTGTCGGCGGAAACGTCCCAGCGCTCCGCGACACCCGGCACGGCTTGCGCCTTTGCGTTAAAAGCCGTTAGACCTTCGAAAAGCGCGTTTGCGATGCGACCCTCCGGCTGTCCGGTGATCAATGCCGGATCGAGCGTCTCCGGTTCCGCGCCGTTGAGAAAAACGAGCTCGGCGCGTTCGCGCGGCTTTGCGCATGCGCCGAGGCTGATGATCAGCGTGGCAATTGCGAATGCGCGCACGCTGTTCACACGTGCAGCGGGCTTAGGATTTCTTTTTGTGATTCGCCGGTGATGGCGAATGAGCCGCTTTTGCTTTCGGCGAAGCATCGGCAGCAGCGCTTGCCGCGGCAGCCGGAGCGGGCGCGACCGATTCGGCCGGTGTTGCACTTGCAACGGGCACGACGGTCGGTTCGGCACTCGCGGCGGGACTCGCCTGCGGCGCAGCGGAAGCTTCGGGTGTTGCATTCGTGCCGCTCTTTTCCGCCGCCGATTGGATGACGTTTTTAAGTTGATCCTCCAGCGAACCCGGACTGGCCGCGGCCGATGCAGCCGGAATCGGCTTAGCATTTTTTAAAAGATCCTGCTGGATCGTGCTGCCGCGCTGCGATTGGCGGGCGTAAAGAATCGAGAGCAGCAGGGCCAGGCTGAAGAAAATGCCGCCGAGCCAGCGCGTGAAATTCGCGAGCACGTTTGTCGTTTGCGCGCCGAAGAGATTCTCCGTCATTCCGCCGCCGAATGCCGCGCCGAGGCCTTCGCTTTTCGGGCGTTGCATCAGCACGATCAGGATGAGCAAAAAGGCGTCGATCACGAAAATCGCGAGCAGCAGGTTGATGAGAATGGACATGGCGGGCGGGGAATATGGTAAAAGGCGGCTGTTTTGTCCACCATTTGATTCGTCCGCGCCACACGGCAGCAAGCCTTGTGATTTTTTTCACAAAATCGGCTTGCGGCACCGGCGAGCGGCTTTAGTGTTTCGCCATGCCAGAAATTCAGCCGGCAGCCTACGACTCGAAAATCGAGGGCAACGTGATCTTCACGCGCCTCGACTCCGCGATCAACTGGATGCGCAAAAATTCGCTCTGGCCCATGCCGATGGGTCTCGCGTGCTGCGCGATCGAGATGATGGCAACCGCCTGCTCACGCTTCGACATGGCGCGGTTCGGCGCGGAAGTCATGCGTTTTTCGCCGCGTCAGAGTGACGTGATGATCGTCGCCGGCACCGTCACTTACAAAATGGCCTACGCCGTCAAACGCATCTGGGACCAGATGCCCGAGCCGAAATGGTGCATCGCCATGGGCGCGTGTGCATCGAGCGGCGGGATGTATCGCAGCTACGCCGTGCTGCAAGGCATCGACCAGCTTTTGCCCGTCGACGTTTACGTTTCCGGCTGCCCGCCCCGGCCCGAGGCGCTGCTCGATGGTTTGATGAGACTTCAGCGCAAAATTGACGGAGAGCGCTCGCTCGGCGACCAAAAACGCGCGCTGTTGGAGGAGATGACGGCTTAGCCATTCGTTCCATGACTCTCGTCGACGCCGCCACATCCATCGCCAGCAAGTTTCCCGTCAAAGCGACCATCGAGTTTCGCGGCGAGACGACACTAATCGTCGACCGAGCCACGATCAAAGACATCTGCTGGTTCTGCAAAAACGAGCTCGGCTTTGACTACTTGCTCGACATCACCAGCGTGGATAACTTCGGCGAAGAGCCGCGCTTCGAGGTCGTTTACGAACTTTACTCCTTCGCATCCGGCATTCATCTCCGGCTCAAACTCAGCGTCTCCGAAGACGAACTCGAAGTGCCAACCGTCGCCGACATCTGGTCGACAGCCAACTGGCATGAGCGCGAGATTTTCGACATGATGGGCATCAAATTCGCCGGTCATCCCGACCTGCGCCGCATCCTCATGTGGGAAGGCTACCCGTATTATCCGCTGCGCAAAGATTTCCCGCTCGCCGGCAAATCGAGCGCCGTCCCGGAAGTCGCCTTCAGCAAACCCGCGCCGCTCGAGGGCGGACCGTTCGTCACCGTCCCGAGCACCGCAACGGTAAAAGATCGCGAACCACGTTCGCGGCGGCAGGATTAAACAGCCGCGGTTTCCGTCAGGCGCAGCCGCTCGTCCGTCTCGAGAAAATCCGCGAGCGCGTCCCACCCTTTTTCGTCGAGCGCCTGGAACGTGTGCAAATAAACGCGCACCACATCGGGATCGTGTTTCTCAAAAAGCGAATCGATCACAGGCTGCAATTTCGCGCGTGTCGGCGATGGCGGCAGTTCCTCGATTGTGCCGTTTTCGTCGTGTTTGATGCCGAGACCGTCGAGAAAATCGCAGAGCAATTTCGCGTGCTGGCCGACGAGCCAGATTTGCAGTAAGTGTGCCGCGACGGCTTCGTTTTGCTTGCGGCCGATCGCCTCCTTCAGCCAGGCGTGACGTTCGTTGCGCGGTTTGCGCTCCACAAAAACGGGCCGCAACTTCCGCTGTTTCGCGAGCGTCTCGATGGTGGCTTTGTAGAGCGGTTTTTCGTTTTCGAGCACGTGCGCAAACAGCGCGCTCGCAGTATTGGCGGGCATCCGGGCGAAGATTTCGTTGGCTGTCATCGGGAGGTGGAGAGTGGTTGGTTAAAGACTGAGCGGTGACATGAAAATCACTCCGCGGCGGCGACGCAAAGGTTTTCGTCTTTTGCCCCGGCGCTATCGTGCCTGCTGGTGATGTAGGCAAACATCAGCACCCAGAAAGTCAGCGCCAGCGAGAAGAGCGGGATCTGCAAAAGCGGCGGCAGCGAATAGACCGCGCCCGTCACCGGAATCCACACGACCCACGTCGCGAGCAGCGCAGGCACAGTTCTGTTTTTGTAAAACGTCCGCGTCCAGATACGCGACATATTGTGCATGGCGTAGCGCTGATTTTTCCATTCGTAGCAAGCCATGCCGAGCGGCGCCGCGAGCACCGGATTGTAAACGAATTCGTCGAAGATCACTTTTTTCAGCACCGTCAGCGCATCGACCTGTGGCCCCCACATAACCGCCTGCAGCCGATATAGCCCGTCCACGCACAGCCCGTTCACGCTCCAGAACACCGCGAGGAACGCCAGCTCCGCGAGATCGCCGCGCTGCATTTTTCCGCCTTGGAAAATACACACGGCCAGCAACTGCGGCAGCAGCGCACCGGCGATCAGTGACGCCGCGATCGTGAACAGCACGCCGCCGTGCGCCTTCGCCTGCGCGAGCGCCGCGAACCACGGCCGCGCCGCATCGCAAAAATAATACGCCAGCACGAGCACGATCATCGCCGCCTGGATTAGCAACCCCGGCACGAGATTCGCCCGCGCCGCGCGCAGACCGATGAAGAGAGGAGTTTTTTCGTTCACAAAACGCGCTGCACGCTAGCGGGGTGATTGCAGAATGCAAATTGCATATTGCAGCGGACCAGGCGCAGCCCGTCCAGCGTGGTTATGATTTTGAACCGGCGAGCTCCGGCTTGCGTGGAAGCGGCATCCCCGCTATAGTCCGCGTCCCTTTTATGAGCAAGAAGACCACTGCACGCAGCAAAACTTCCGCATCGAAACACGCCGCAAAGCCCGAGCGCGGCGTCGTCATGAATGGCGCGGAAATTTTAGTCGCGTGTCTCGAGCGCGAGGGCGTGGATACGATCTTTGCTTATCCGGGCGGTGCCTCGATGCACATGCACCAGGCGCTGACGAAGTCGAAAAAGATTCGCACGATTTTGCCGCGGCATGAGCAGGGCGGTGTGTTCGCAGCGGAAGGCTATGCGCGCGCGACGGGCAGGGCCGGCGTGTGCATGGCGACGAGCGGCCCGGGCGCGACGAATCTCGTGACGGGCATCGCGGACGCGTTTCTCGATTCGATTCCACTGGTGGCGATCACTGGCCAGGTGCCGCAGCACATGATCGGCAAGGGCGCGTTTCAGGAAACCGATGTGTTCGGCATGACGTTGCCGGTTGTGAAACACAACTATCTCGTGATGGACATCAATGACATCCCGCGGATTGTTAAAGAAGCGTTTTACATCGCGCAGACCGGTCGCCCGGGGCCGGTGCTGATCGACATTCCTAAAAACATCCAGCAGGCAAAGACGCAGCCGGTTTTCCCGAGCGAAATCCACCTGCGCGGCTACGACCCGGTGAGGCACGCGGATGATCTCGAGCTCAACGAGCTGATCGGGCTGATCGAGTCGCACAAGGAGCCGATGATTTACTGCGGCGGCGGCATCATTTCCGGTGACGCGTCGGCGGAGTTGCTGGAGTTTGTCGAGCGCACGCAAATCCCCGTGGCGACGACGCTGATGGGTATCGGCGCATTTCCCGAGACGCATCCGCTTTCGCTGAAATGGCTCGGCATGCACGGCACTGTTTACGCGAACAACGCGGTGAACGAAGCCGACCTGCTGCTCGCGATCGGCGTGCGTTTTGATGATCGCGTGACGGGCAAGATCGAGAAATTCGCCGAGCACGGAACGATCGTCCACATCGACATCGATAACTCGGAGATCAACAAAAACAAGGTCGTGCGGCTGCCGATTTTAAGTGACGTGAAATACGCGCTCGGCCGGCTGAATCAGCTCCTCGAAAAAGCGGGACGCAAACGCGTGAAGTCGAATTTCACACGTTTCCGGCCGTGGTTCGACAAGATCGAAGCGTGGCGTGAGAAGTATCCGTTTTCATTCAAGGACACCGAAGACGTGATCCAGCCACAATATGCCATCCATCTGCTTCACGAGATGACCAAGGGCGAGGCGATCATCACGACCGGCGTGGGCCAGCACCAAATGTGGGCCGGCCAGCATTACGACTTTACGGAGCCGCGCACGTTTCTTACGTCGGCGGGGCTGGGTTCGATGGGCTTCGGCTATCCTGCGGCCATCGGTGCGAAAATCGCGCGACCCGACAAACAAGTGATCGACATCGATGGCGACGGCTCGTTTTTGATGAATGTGCAGGAACTCGCGACCGCGCATATCGAAGGCATCGCTGCGAAGGTGATGATTTTAAACAATCAATACCTTGGCATGGTGGTGCAATGGGAAGACCGGTTTTATAAAAGCAACCGGGGCCATACGTTCCTCGGCGATCCCCGCGATCTCTCACGCATTTATCCTGACTACGTGAAAATGTGCGAAGGCTTCGGCGTGCCGTGCGAGCGTGTCGTGCACAAAAAAGATTTGCGCGCCGCAATCCAGCGCATGCTCGATGCGAAGGAAACATACGTGCTCGACATCATGGTGCCTTACACCGAGCACGTGCTGCGGATGATTCCAAGCAACGCGACTTACAAAGACGTGATCATCGAGGGCCGCGAGGAACTCGAAGCGCGCAGCGGATTGTAGCCGCGCAGCTTTCAGTTTGTGCTGAAGGCGCTCGATCTCTGGCTTCCGGCGTATCTACGGCGCAAACGCGAACCGAGCGCCGCTGGCAAAGTGCACGCGATGATTTGCGTGTGCGATCATTTCGAGCCATTCCACGACGCGGACAAAACGGAAGCATTCGCGCGTGTCGAGAAATGGAAAACGGAGTTTCCGAAAATCGCGTCCGCATTTCGCGATGCAAACGGAGCGCCGCCGAAGCACACATTTTTCTATCCAGTCGAGCAATACGATGCGGACATTGTGGAGCGTATCGCGCAGCTCTGCCGCGAGACGCAATGCGAGACCGAGGTGCATCTGCATCACGACCGCGACACTGCGGAAAATTTGCGCGCAACACTTGAGCGCGGCAAAAGCGATTTGCTGCGTCACGGCTTGCTAACGCGCGATGAGAGCGGCGCGACGCGATTCGGTTTCATTCATGGAAATTGGGCGCTCGATGATTCGCACCCGGATGGCCGCCACTGCGGCGTTCGCGAGGAATTGCGCGTGCTGCGCGAGGCCGGTTGCTACGCCGATTTCACCATGCCATCCGCGCCCGATCGCACGCAGACGCGAACAATCAACAGTGTCTACTACGCAACCGACACGCCGGCCGCGAAGTCGCACGACACGGGCATTCCAGCGAAATTGCGCAGCGAGCCCTGCGGCGATTTGCTGCTCGTGCAAGGGCCGCTCGGATTGAACTGGAGCTGGCGGAAATTCGGCATTTTGCCGCGAGTGGAAAACGGCGATCTCACCGCGGCAAATCCACCGACGATCGACCGGCTGAAATTGTGGATCGAGTTGCAAATCCATGTGCTGCGCCGCCCGCAATGGCTTTTCATCAAATTGCACA
This sequence comes from Spartobacteria bacterium, assembly GCA_021324395.1. Taxonomy (GTDB): domain Bacteria; phylum Verrucomicrobiota; class Verrucomicrobiia; order Chthoniobacterales; family Chthoniobacteraceae; genus JAJPJG01. The sequence continues at coordinate 128,024 of JAJPJG010000043.1, forward strand.
CGCACGGCGCGCTGCCGCGCAATTCCGCGATGCTGCTCGGCGAACCGATGTGGAAATTTCATGGCGAGCTTGCGGAAGTCTCGTTGAAAAATTCGAACCTGGTTTTTCACTACGTCACCGCGCGAGAAATGGTAAACATCATTCACGCCGCGGAAGCCGGGCATTCCGGCGACCCCGGAGAGTTTCGCGATTTTCGTTACCGTTCGCTGATCCTGCGCTGATGCCGAAGCTGCTTTTTGTCTCCAATCTTTTTCCCGACAAAGCGGAGCCGTATCGCGGCCTCGATAACGCGACGCTGCTGCACCATCTGCGGGATTTTGAAACGCGCGTCATCTCGCCGCGTCCGTCGCTGCCATTTGCAAAACGCGAGCACATTTGCCGCGAAGAAGATCGCGCGTTTCATCCGCGATACGTCGCGACAAACTACGTGCCGAAAATCGGGAGCGCGGTGAACCACCGTCTGATGTCCGCTGCATTGCGCGGGCCGATCTGCGAGTTGCGCGAAAAATTTCCATTCGATCTCGTGCTCGCATCGTGGATCTATCCGGACGGCTGCGCGATTGCGCGACTCGCGGCGGAAATGAACTTCTCCTTTGCCGTGATCGCGCAAGGGTCTGACGTGCATCAATACCTGCGCATGCCGCTGCGCCGTCGCATCATTGTCGAATCGATGCGCAGCGCGTCCGCGATCATCACGCGCAGCGCCGAGCTTGCGCGGTTGCTCGACGAGGCCGGAATTGTGCGCGGAAAACTGCACCCGATTTACAACGGCGTTGATCTAAACACGTTTGTTTCCGCCGACCAAAAATCCGCCCGCGCGGAACTCGGCATCGATGCGGATGCATGTCTGATTTTGTTTGTCGGAAATTTTTACGACGTAAAAAATCCGCAACTGCTCATTCGCGCTCACGCCGACCTCTGCAAAGTCGCGGCCGACCCGCGCTATCATCTCGTGTTGATCGGCGGCGGCCCGCTTGAACACGAGCTTCGCGCGCTTTCGCGCGAGTGTGGCTTTGGCGAGCTCGTGCATTTTGCCGGACGCAAATCCTCGTCGGAAGTTGCGCGTTACATGCAAGCCGCCGATGTGCTTTGTCTGCCGAGTGAAAACGAAGGCGTGCCGAATGTAATTCTTGAGGCATTCGCGAGCGGATTGCGTGTCGTTGCGAGCGGCGTCGGCGGAATTCCGGAAGTATTGCGCGAAGACTTTCTCGGGCAAACTTTTGAACGCGGCGATTTGCAGGATTTGGTTTTCGCGCTCGCGCAGATTTTTGCGACGGAGCCGAATCGCGACGCGATTCGCAATTACGCGCTGCAATTTTCGTGGGACCGCGCGGCTGCGGCTTATTACGATGTCCTAAACAGAGCGCACGCGTGAAAATCCTCTACCATTTCCGCACACGCGGCACCGGAGCGGAAGCCGTGCACATTTCCGGAATCGCCCGCGCATTCGAAAAACTCGGACACACAGTTGTATTTTCCAGTCCGACCGGCATCGATCCGCGCCGAACCGCTGGCAGCAATCCATATCGCGAACCGGCGCGCACCGGTTTCATTGCACGGCTCTCGCGACATTGCCCCGCATTCGTTTTCGAGTTGCTCGAGATCGGCTACAACATCGTTGCGTTTTTTCGCAATGGATCAATTTTACACAGCGAAAAATGTGACGCGATCTACGAGCGGCACGCATTTTTTCTCTTCTCGACGGCGCTGCTCGCGCGGTTACGAAAAATTCCGCTGATCATCGAAGTCAACGAACTCGTCGGCGATGAGCGAGTGCGCGCGCAGCCTTTATTTAGGGGCATCACGCGGCTTTGCGACCGATTCGTTTTTTTTAACGCGCGCGTGATCGTCGTGGTTTCGCCGCATTTGAAACGTCGCATCATCTCGCAAGGCGTCGATGAACAAAAAGTGCTCGTGTTGCCAAATGCAGTCGACGCCGAAGACTGCGCGAATGTCGCTGATGGCCAGCCGATGCGTGAGCGTTTGCATCTGGAAAATTTCGTCGTAGTCGGTTTCGTCGGCTGGTTCGTGGAATGGCATCGGCTCGATTTGCTGATCGATGCCGTCGCTGCGCTTGCGTCGCAATTTCCGAAGTTGAAGCTTTTGCTAATCGGCGATGGCACTTTGCGTGAGGCGCTGGCGATGCAGGCAAAACGGACTGGCATCATCGAGCGCGTTGTTTTCGCCGGCGCAGTTCCGCACGCCGAAATTCCTGCGCACATCGCAGCCATGGACATTTGCGTCGTTCCGCACAGCAACGAATATCGCTCGCCGATCAAACTCTTCGAATATATGGCGCAAGCGCGTGCTGTGCTCGCGCCGCGGACGGAGTCGATTGTTGCGGTGATTCGCGACGGCGAAAATGGATGCTTGTTTGAGCCGCTGTCGAGCAAGAGCCTGCGCGAGCGACTGGCGGAGTTGGCACAAAACGATGAATTGCGGAATACACTCGGCGATCAGGCGCGACAGGATGTTTTAGCAAAATATACTTGGGACAAAAACGCCGCTGCGATTTTACAAGAGCTCAGCTAGTCAGAAGGATTCGAGCCGTTCGAAACGGGGGTCAAATTCTGTTGCTCGCTTTGTTTTCTTGCGTTCGCCCTTTCCGCCGCAGCGCGCATTGAAAGCAAATGCTGCTGTGCGGCGTCGCGATTGGCTTTTGCCCGGGCGGCCGCCGCTTTCGCCTCAGCCTGTTTTTGTGCGTTCGTGTTTGATTTCGGCTCGGCAACTAACGCGGTTGTAGCGAGCAAAGTCACAAGGGCAAAAACGCGCTTCACAAAAAAACGATAGCGCTGGATGGAATGGTTTCAAGCTCATGCGATTCCGTCGTTCTAAAAAAATTATTGGACATTGCTGCAAAGTTAGGCCAAAGTCTGCGACCCCAATACAACTGCTTCGGCTGTCACTGCCTAGGGAATTGGCTGCGACGTTGAAGCCGTTATCAGCCCCATGAACACCAACGGTAATCTCCGTAAACACTGGCTCCACATATCGTATCACTTCGCCCTTGATGCGGTGCTGTTTTATGCCGGACTGCTGTTCGGTATCTGGTTGCGTTTCGGCGACGAATCCGCCGGGGCCATTTTTGCTAATTGGCCGTTCGTTATTTGCGGTTCCCTCATGTTTTCGGCGAGCACGTATATTTTCGGTCTTTATTCCACTCACAGCGCGAACAAGGGCATTTTCAAGCGCGCTCTGATCCTCGCGCTTTGCGACCTTCTGGCGATTGGGTTGGTGATTGCTGTTACTTATGTTGATTTTGCCAGGCCGCTCGGACGCGGTGTCATGCTGCTCGGCGGAATTCTCAGTTACGCTTTCGCGTTTGCGCACCACGTTTTCATCCTGCATTTTCTGCGGAACTACCGCGAGCGTGTCGCTTACATCATCACGTGCAGCTTCGATGAGCTGGAAACGCGACTGTTCAATTCCTTCGGCGGTCAGCACCTCGAACTCGCCGGCGTGATCGAATACAATGGCTACAAAGCGCAAAATTGCGCGAATGTCCTGGGCAAGGCGACGGATCTCGCCGAGATCGTCCGGCGCGAAAAAATCTCGCGCGTTCTTTGCACGAACAAAAGCTTCAGCGACGCCGCGCTTTGCCGGCAATTCTGCCAGCTTCGCTATTCGGGCGTCACCGTGATGCCGCTGATTTGTCTCTGCGAAGAAATCGACCAATACGTGCCGATCGAGCTGCTCACCTCCGAATGGCTCCTCAATGCGAGCGGCGAGCCGCATTTGCTGTATATCAAAAAAATTAAACGACTATTTGATATTGTGGTTTCAGCGACTGGTATCGTCTTTTCGTTCCCGCTTCTACTGCTGGCGATGTTTGCGGTAAAGATCAGCTCACCCGGCCCCGTTTTTTATCGGCAGACGCGCTGCGGACGTTTTGGTCGCCAATTCCAAATCACGAAGCTCCGCACGATGCGCACCGATGCAGAGGCAAACGGCGCGGTCTGGTGCAATGGCAACGACGATCCGCGCATCACGCCGGTCGGACGTCTTCTGCGCAAATATCGCATCGATGAAATCCCGCAGCTTATCCACGTTTTCGCCGGCGATATGTCGTTTGTGGGCCCTCGTCCCGAGCGCCCGGAGATGATCGAAATGCTCGCGAAACAAATTCCATTTTACCATGAGCGCCTCATGGTCCAGCCCGGCATCACAGGTTGGGCGCAGGTGAATTATCCCTACGGTTCCTCGATCGACGACGCACGCCGCAAACTGGAATACGACCTCTACTACATGAAACACATGAGCCTGTTTCTCGACATTTTCATTCTGCTCGACACTGTGCGAATCATTTTGTGCGGCGGCGTAAACCGCGGCGTGGAAAAACAATCGTCGCGCCGCGAAGCGATGGAGGAATGGCAGCGCCTCACGACGGAAACGGAAACCGCCACGACGCTCGTGCCGATCAAACTGAAATCCGCGTAGCGGTGCATTCCGCAGGGCGCATTCGCCAAAAGATTCTCTTTTTTCGTCAGGGCGGCTTCTCGCATATCAACGATCGCGTCGCGGTGCAGCTTCGCGAAAAATTTCCGGATTTCGATTTCGAGCAGATCGATGTGCTCCAGGGCATCGTCAAACCGGCGCATGCAATGGTGCTGCGTAATGCACTGCAAACGCTCCTCGAATATGCGGCGGATATCGCGACATGCCGGCGAACGGCTCGCGAATGTTTTTACCGCACGCCATATTTTTTCCACGCGGTCAGACGATTGATCGCGAAAAAATTCGGCGCGAGTCGCACCGAATACGCATTTTCATTTCAAACCCAATCGCTTTACGACGCGAGCATCGATGGGTTGCCGCACTTCGTTTTAACTGACCACACGCATCTCGCGAACACGAGTTATCCGGTGTTCGATCCGACTCACCTTTTTCCGCAGCGATGGATTGATCTCGAGCGCACGATTTACCAGCGCGCGGCGAAAACGTTCGTCATGGGCAAGCACGTTCGCGACTCGCTCATCCGGCATTACGGTTGCCCGCCCGAACGCGCAGTGTGGGTCGGCGCAGGCGGCAATTTGCCCGAGCCGACGCAGCCGCCCGACAACGACGGATACAAAAACAAACGCATTCTTTTTGTCGGCGTCGATTGGCAGCGCAAAGGCGGCCCGCAACTCGTCGAAGCATTCAAGCTCGTGCGTGAAAAAATCCCGGACGCGCGACTCGCAATCGTCGGTTGCTCTCCGCAAATCGACACGCCGAACGTCGAAATCCTCGGTAAAATTCCGCTCGCTGCTGTCAGCGATCAGCTTCGCAAATCCACGCTGCTGGCGTTACCCAGTCAAATCGAGCCGATGGGCGTGAATTTAATCGAAGCGGGTCTGCATCGGATTCCCGTCGTAGCGACATCGATCGGCGCGATTCCGGACATGGTGCCGGAAGGCCGCAGCGGATTTCTTGTCGCGCCCAATGACATTCGCGGGCTCGCCGATGCGCTGTTAAAATTGCTCACCGATCCGCAGCTTTGCCGGGAATTGGGCGAACACGCTTACCAATTCGTTAAACAGAATTACACGTGGGATTTGGTCGGCGAACGTATCCGTAAGGAAATCGTCGCGGTCGTTCCGATTCAATAAAGCATCGTTTCCTCGGGCGGATCGACCACCGCGACGCTGTCCGCTTTCACCACGGCGATCGGGCGTCCGCTTTCGATCGGAAAAGTCGCGGTGCCGACAACCTTGATCCACGACATTTCGGCCGCGTCGGTTTTTTTGTCGCTCTCGATTAGCGCCGCGACCGGCCGCGCATCGGCGGCGCAACAGACCATGAACATGCGCACGAGCTTGAAGCGGTTGCCGCTGGCGTTGCTCACATTGTCCGGCATGAGCTGGCCGATCAGCTCGACTTTTTTGTTTTCAAAATCAGCGCGCAAGCTCGGGTCTTGCGCCGCGTAGAGCAGGTCGATCACGGCGACTTTCACATTGCCCTCCGCGCTCTTCGGCAAAAGCTGGTCCGCCGCCGCGGCTTGTTCTGGTGCGGGTTGCGAGCCGTCCTTCGTCGGGAGCGGCGGCTCGATCGAAGTGCTTTGTGTTGCCTGCGGTGCACGCGCGGTGAGACCTTGCGCGTCGGTGATGACGCCACGATTGGCGATCGTCGTCGCGCCGAAATTTTTTGGCGAAAACATCGCGGCGGTCGCAATCGGAATGAGCAAAATCAAAAACGTCAGCACGCGGCCAAACGTCATTCTCCCGAGCGGATGGCCGCAATTTTCGTCGTCGCAGCAACCCGCTACGCCCGGCAAAAACGCGAACGAAGCGGCCAGCACGAGCATGGCGCAGCCTGCGATCAACACACCGGGGCGAAAAGTCGGATGCAGAAAATGCGCGATTTTTCCGCTGAAATAAAACGCGAGCAAAATCGCGCCCCACGCAGAGAGCGTTGCGCACGGAAGCCAGCGATTGAACAACTTTGTCATAAATTCAAAACAGCGATGCGCAGGCAAATTACGGCGATCAAAATGAAAAGTCCAACGAGGAGGCTGATGACGAACCAGCGCCGAAAAATCACACCGTAGAGGAAAAAGAGCTTCACATCGAACACCGGTCCGAAGACGAGAAACGCGAGTTTTGCCGCAAACGGAAAGGTGACAAAGCTCGCCGCGATGAATGCGTCCGTGCTGCTGCAAAGCGCAAGGATGAACGCGAGCAGCATCATCGCGAGAATCGACAAGAACGGACTCGTCGCGAGCGGCAGAATGATTTGCTGGTTGATCGCCGTGTTGAACGTCGCCGCGATGCATGCGCCGATGACGAAGAAAAATGCGACGTCGAGAAAATCGGAGGAGGCCGCCTGAATGGCGCGGAAGATTTTTTGCGAGAAGGAATCGAGATCGAGATTGAGAGGCTCATCGCCCGCGGAACCAGCAGCGATGCGGAGTCCCGCGCGTTTTTGGCCCGGCAAAGTGTCGATCACTTTACGCTGGAGTAATTTTTCGTGTGGGATGAATCGCACAACGAAGCCGACGAGCACGGCGATGCAAAATCCGAGAAACAGACGCAGCGAAGTCATGACCGCAGGGCTTTGTCCGCGAAACGCGGCGGCGGTGCTCAGCGCGACGACGGGACTGACGATCGGCGCGCCGAGCATGTAAGTCACCGCGCACGAAAGCGGCAGCCCTTTGCGAATGAACCGCCGGATCACGACGACGCTGCCGCATTCGCACATCGGAAAAATCACGCCGAGCAGGCCGCTGAGAACGATGGCGGCGTTGGGATTTTTCGGCAGAAATTTCGTGAGCACGCGCGCCGGCACGAATGCATCGATCACGCCGGAAATGACGGAGCCGAGAAGCAGAAACGGAATGCCCTCGAACAAAATGCTCAGGAACGAAAACGCAAAATCGGGAAACCGAAACGTGAACCAGCTCATGCGGCTTCGCTTTGACCTGCGGGCGATTGCAAATGTTCACGTTTTCCGCGCCGGGCGCGTGCGAGCACGAGGCAGAACGTGAGAATTACGACATCGGCGAGCACGATCGTCGGGCCGGTCGGCGTATCGAGGTAATACGATGAAGTCACTCCGCTCGCCGTTCCGACGAGGCCGAAGCACGCACTAAGAATCAGCATTTGTCGAAAGTTTCCCGCACTGACCCGCGCCGCCGCCGCCGGCACGACAATGAGTCCGCTGATGAGCAACGCCCCGAGCTCGCGCAGCAGCAGCGCAACGACCGCGGAGATGAGCACGACAAAGCCATAGTTCAGCGCGCGGATATTGATGCCTTCGATCTTCGCGAGATTTTCCTGCACGACTGACAACGTCAGCGCCCGCATATTTAAAAACAAAAACCCGAGAATCACCGCTCCGAGCGCCGCGACGATCCAGACATCCGCCGGCGACGAGGCGAGGATGTCGCCGAAGAGCGCTTCTTCCAGCATGCGATAACCGCGCAGTCGCGATATCAGCACGACACCCAGCGCGACGCTGCCGGTGTAGGAAAACGCGATGACAGTATCGGTGTGCAGCGTTGTGCGCTCGAAGAGCCACGCCATCAGCAGCGCGACCAGCACACAAAAAATTACGAGCGTGACCTGCATCGAGGGGCTCGCCATGTCGTGCGCGAGCCGCAGCAAAAAACCAAGCGCGACGCCGGTCATCGCCGCGTGCGAAATCGCATCGGAGAAAAACGACATGCGCCGCAACGTCACGAACGTTCCGAGCAAACCGGCAATCGGCCCGGCGATCAGCGCGATGACAAACGCGCGCTGCATTTGCGGATATTGCAGGAACTCGGGCAGCATCATCGAATACTCGTGACCGGAATAAAGGCGCTGCCGCCTTGATCGACGACCATGCCTTGCAAGTGCCCGTAGGCCTTCGAGAGATTTTCCGGCTTCAGCACTTCGCTCGGATGACCGTGGCAGCAGAGGTCGCGATTGATGCAAAAAACCTCGTCGCTCAAATGCTCAACGAGGTGCAAATCATGCGAGACCATCAAAATCGAAATGTGCCGGTGATCGTGCAGATGGTGCAGCAAGCCGTCAAACGACAAGCCGCCGCGGATATCCACGCCGGTCAGCGGTTCATCGAGCAGCAGCAAATCCGGATTGTTTAACAACGCGTAAGCGACCAGGATGCGCTGAAATTCCCCGCCGGAGAGGCGTCCGAGCCGGCGATCGATCAAATGCGCCGCGCCGATTTCATTCAACTGCGCGGAAATGCGTTCCCGCAGGCTGCGCCGCGCGCCGAACCACCAGCGCGAACGCGTCAGCTTCAGCGACAAAAACTCCGCGACCGTCAGCGGCAAATCGGGATCGAGCGGCAGTTGTTGCGGCACGTAACCAATCTGCCGCGCGTGCGACGTGATCTGTCCGCTCGATGCCTTGACGAGTCCCATGATCGTTTTCAGCAGCGTGCTTTTTCCCGCGCCGTTCGGGCCGATCAGGCACGCGAACTGGCCGCGCTGAATTTGCAGCGACACGTTTTGCAGCACTTCGTGATCGCCGTAGCTCACGCAGAGATTTTCGATTTTGAGCAGCGGGTCAGGCATGAGCTTTTTGCGCGATGGCAAAAATCATTTCAGCGCCTTCACGAGCGCCTGCAAATTTTTCCGCATTACAGTTTCGTAAAAATCCGCGGACGGTTCGCCGGTTTCCATCGGGTCGATGACGACGATGGGCAGTTGCAAATCGCGCGAGAGCGACTCGAGAATCTTCGCCGAATACTGCGGCTCGGAAAACAACGCCGTGACATGCCGCTCCTGGATGATGTCGCGCAGCCGCTTGATGTCGCGCGCAGTCGGTTCCTTGCCCGGAAACGCCTCGACCGTGCCGACGATCTCGAATCCGTAACGCGCGGCGAAGTAGGGAAACGAATCGTGAAACGGGAGCAGGCGCTTATTTTTCATCGAAACCGTCGCGCGTCCGATCTCGTCATCGAGGTTTCGCAGCTTCGTGCAATAGGCATTCGCGTTGGCGAGATAAGTCTCCGCGTTGGCCGCGTCGCGCTGCATCAAGCCGTCGCGAATGTTTTCGACTTCCTTGATCGCGAGCTCCGGGTCGAGCCAGACGTGCGGGTTCGGCCCTTCCTCGGCGTCGGCCGGCTTGCCGCCGGCGTCCGGCGGATTTGCGAGCGGCTCGATCCCGCGGCTGGCGACGATTCGCAGCGCGCCTTGTTTCATGCCGCCTTGCAAGCCGTGATCGACCGCCGTTTCGATTCCGAAACCGTTTTCAACGATGACATCGGCGTCAGCGATCTTTCTCAGGTCGCTCGGGCGAAACGCATATTCATGCGGGCCGGTGTCGGGCGGCAGCAGCATCTGCACGTCCGCGGCATCGCCGGCCACGTTTTTGGTGAAGCAGTAAATCGGCGCGAATGTCGTGAGCACATGGATTTTCTCCGCGGCTTGCGAAAACGGACCGAGCAAAGCGCAAAGTGCACCCGCGAGCAATGTGAGGCGTTTCATTCCTCCTCGTTAACAAGTGCGTCAAGCATCTCGCGCTCCGCCCTTGTCACCGGCAGCTCGCGCGGGGCGATCGTTCGCAGCGTCGGATCGAGCGGATGCACCTCCGGCAACTCCCTGGCGGGAACGCCGCCGCCGAGCTCCGCGAGCCGCTCGCCGGCCGGGCGCACGCGCGTCTGGAAGCTCGCCGCCGCGTCGTTGAACGAAGAGGTCGCGCGATCGAGACCCGCGCGGATTTTTTCAAAGTGCTCCGTGAACTTCACCACGCGCGTGTAAAATTCCTGCGCCGCCGCCGCGATCTTCTGCGCGTTCTCCGTCTGCGCGTGCTGCTGCCAGCTCACCGACACCGAGCGCAGCAGCGCGATCAGCGACGCCGGGGTGGCGAGGAGGATTTGCTTCTGCGCCGCCCACACGATCAAGTCCCGGTCGCCTTCCAGCGCCGCGCTGAAGAGCGATTCCGCCGGCACGAACAGCACCACGTAATCGAGCGCACTCGGAAACTGGCTCGGGTAATTCCGGTCCGCCAGCGCCTTGATCGTCGTCTTCAATTTCGTCGCGTGCGCCGCCAGCGCCTCCGCGCGCTTCATCGTGTCCGCCGTATCGAGCGCGTTGAGAAAATCGAAATCCGGCACCTTTGCATCCACAATGATCACCCGGTCGCCCGGCAGCTTCACCACCAGGTCCGGCTTGCTGTCGCCCTCCTTCACCTGCAGGTCAAAATCGCAGTGCGCGCTCATCCCCGAGGCCTCCACCACGCGCCGCAGCGTCTCCTCGCCCCAGCGTCCGCGCGCCTGGTTCGATTTCAAAATCATCCGGAACTGCTGCGTCTCGTTCGCCAGCGACGCGCTTTGCTGCGACAGCAGCTCGAGCTGCTTCCTCACTTCGCCCAGCGTCGAGGACTGCGTCGCGCTGCTTTGCTGCAGGTTCTTTTGGTAGCTCTCCAGTTGTTGCTTCAGCGGCTCCACCAGCCCCTTGATCGACTCCTGCCGCTTCTCCAGGTCGCCCTTCGCCCCTTCGTGAAACTTCTCCAGCGTGCTCTTCGCCAGGTCGAGGAACGACTGGTTATTGTCCCGCAGCGCCTTTGCCGAGAGCGCGTCAAACGCATCCGCCAGCTTCTTCTCCGCCTGCGCCAGCAGCTCCACCTTTTCCGCCGCCGCCCGGCCCTGCTGCTCCAGCTCCGTCTCCAGCCGGGCGATGCGCACCGCCTTTTCAGCCGAGGACTTCGTCAAAAAGAAAACCGCGCCCGCGGCGCCCGCGATCAGGCCCGTTCCGGCGGCAAGAAGCTCGTTTAACACGCGGCTACAATGCGCGCACCCGCCCCCGCTGGCAAGAGCCGCTGTGAAAGTCGGGGGAAATCCTCAATGTGTGGGGCTAGACAACATGCGCGGGCTCTTGGTGGCAGGTCACGTCCGCGTTTCCGTGCTCGATCTGGATGGTGATGTGATCGATCTCAAATTGTTCGTGCAGCTCGTGTCCCAGATGGTGAAGGAATTTGTCGTCGGTTGGTGGTTGCGGCATGACTAAGTGAACAGTAAGCGCGGACTCCGTGGTGCTCATGCCCCAAATGTGCAAATCGTGAACGGCTCGGACACCGGCAAGCCCCGCGAGATATTCCTCGACCGCGTGAGGGTCGATCCCTGCGGGCACCGCGTCCATCGCCAGGTTGAGTGACTCGCGTAACAAACCCCAAGTGCCCCAGACGATCACGCCGCCGATGAGGATGCTCACCGCCGGATCGAGCCAGTGCCAGCCGGTCGCGCGAATCGCGAAGCCTATGAAGACCACGCCAAGCGAGACAGCCGCATCGCCAGCCATGTGCAAAAACGCGCCCTTGATGTTGAGATCGCGTTCGCGCCCCGCCATGAACAGCAATGCGGACACCGTGTTGATGACCACACCCGCGGCGGCCACCCAGATGACCGTGCTGCCTGCGACAGTCTCAGGATGAAAGAACCGCCCGATCGCTTCCCACATGATCCCGCCGACCACGATGAGCAAGACGATCGCGTTGGTCAGTGCGGCCAGGATGGAAGAGCGGCGCAAGCCGTATGTGCGGCGCTTCGTCGGCAAAGACTTCCCGATGTGAATCGCTCCCCATGCGATGAGCAGCCCGAACACGTCGCTCAAGTTGTGGCCGGCGTCGGAAAGCAGCGCCAGCGAATGAGCCGAAAGGCCATAGACAACCTCGGCGACTACGAAGCCGAGATTGAGGGTAACGCCGATGGCAAAGGCCGCGTTGTTGCTCGGTGGCGTGTGGGAATGTCCGTGGTGGTCGTGATCGTGTGGCATGATGGAGGTAAATAACTAACGGCGTAGCAAAAAGAGACCGGCGATGGCGAGCGCGATGCCCAGAAGGCGCTGCCACGAAGCAGGCTCCCGAAAGAAAAGGATGCCAGCCACAGCCATGATCGCCGCGCCGCCGGCTAGGATGACCGGCACGGAAGATAGCGGACCGCCCCGCTGGAAAAGCAGAAAGAACGCTACAGTGCCCGCGCCGACGCAAACGCCGGTAAGTGCCGAGTAATAAAAGCCCTCGCTGCTAAACTTCTGGTTCCAGCGCCCCGTGAAGCAAAGAAAGCCGAGATAGCAAAGGATACTAAGCGCGGCAACGCCCTCGACGACAAAGCCGCCCAATCCATCCCCGATGCGATTGGAAGCCAGCCGAGTGAAAATCTGATGCGCGCCGTAAAGGACGGCCGCAACAACTGCATACCAAAACCAGGGTGTCATAAAGAATAGTAGGTTGAGTGTGGAGAAATGCGAAGTCAGCAACTACATCGGCCCGCGCATTGTCGCACAAGTCCCCGAGAATGTTGCGGCACGGGCGGATTGCAGCACTGCGGTTTTCCTCTGGCAAGTAAACCCGCGAATTTTTCTTAACCCCTTCACCATCCGGCTTGATTTTTCCCGCTACTTCGTTAAACAGACGTGCTTTCGCGGGATGGACCCGAAGGCGAACCAATCGCAGAGACAGGACGAGGCGCTGCGGCTCCTCTGCGCACCGGCGTCGTCTCATGCCGAGTTCGAGCTTCATCTCCTGCGCGCGCTCCTCCGGCTTCACGATGAAAGCACGCCGGCCATGTCCGCGAGCGAGCTCGAAGCGCGTTTGCGCGAACTGATCCTCCACAACCTCTCGCGAGCCATCCGCGCCATCGGACGCGCCGCGCCCGCTCCGGTCCCGCTCACCCGGCGCCAGGCGGAGGTGCTGCACCTCATCATCGATTGCAAGACCAACCCCGAGATCGCCATCATCCTCGGCCTCCGCGTAGACACGGTGAAAAAGCACGTCAGCGCCCTGCTCGCGAAATTCGGCGTCGAGAACCGGCACGCGCTGCGGCGGGAGGCGGCGGGGTTTTGAAACGGGACAGCTCTTCGCGGGAGGGAAGCGGGATCTTTAGCGACGAGCGAGAATCCAGCCTGGCTCGCGGGTGTTGGTTGCCGTCTTTCCCATGAGTTACGCTCGTTGCGCAGTGTCGGCAGGGCGATCGCCTCTCATGGAGGCATCTGGCGCGATGCCTGCATCTTGCTTCAAATCGGCCATCAACTGGTGCTCGGCTTGGAACCAGTCCGATACCGCGTCGCCTTGCGACTGATCGCGGTGCAAATAGATGAAATAGGCGCAGTCGGAGATTGTCTTCCGTCGGGGGCGAGCATAAGGGATCGTGGTCATGCCTGCACCATCGTCCCGATGGGGAAATAAGCACTCTATTAAATCGGATATTATTCCGGACGGATGAACTTCGATGAGAAATCTGCAACCTTCCATACTGGTCAGCGTCCGGTCGCGTTAGTTAAAAGGCTCATCGGTCACAAGACGCTTTCCCATACTGAGAACGTCGTCGAATGAGAAACCAATCCGCTGGTAGAACTCGATGACTTCCTTGTTGGTTGAGCGGACTTGGAGGTTGATCTTGGGGCAGCCGAGTTCACGGAGAAGGCCTTCGGCGTGCTCCATGATTTGGCGTCCGTAGCCGGTCTTTTGGAGATGCGGCGCGACGGCAAGATAGTTGATCCAGCCGCGATGCCCCTCGTAACCAGCCATGACGGTAGCGACAATCCTGGAATCCAGCGTGCCGACGAGAAACAACTCCGGCGCAACATCGAGCTTTCGCCGGATGTCCGCTTGGGGATTGTTCTGTGGCGCGACCAGCCCGCACCGCTTCCATAAGTCAATGACCGCGCTCTCGTCTGAGGGCTTGTATGTTCGGATTTTCATGGGTGCCGGGAAATGCCTGGATTGTTTTGAAACGGGAGCTCTTCGCGTGAGTGAAGAGGAGATTTAGGGACGAGCTAGAATCCATTTTAGCTCGCGGGTCTTAGTTGCAATCTTCCATGTGGGTTAGGCATTGCGGATTTCTGGTTAAGGTGCACGCTCATAGACTTCTTTGTGGCCGTCTTCCTCAACGGTGAAGCTCTTCGCTGTGAAAGAAACGATAGTGAAATCGACGGTTTGGAACCCGTGGTCTCCGCGAAACGTGAGGAACAGTTTGTTGCCCTTGATGTGCCAACACCGCCCATCGATGTCTTCCGGTGCGTCTTCGTTTCGTTGAACACCCCATGTGCCATCTGAATGAAAGATATGAAACTTGCGGGGGCCGAGCCATCTGCCAAGAATACGCTTCGAGTAATTGCCGGAGTCCTTCGGTGCGGCATTGAGTATCGGCGAGGTGCAGATGAAAAGCACTGCTGAGGTGAGTATAATGAATGTTAGAGTTTTCACGGTGCACTAGCAATGCCTAACGAGAACAAGATCAGCTGCGGCGGGAGGCGGTGGAGTTTTGAAACGCGAGAGCCAACTCAGTGAAGCGAGAGTGTTAGGGACAACAGAAAATCCAACTCTAGCTCGCTAGTTTTACCTGGTTTGGCTCTCATAAACACGGCGCGCTTGCTCGGTAATATCAATCGACGGCGAATTCTCCAAGTAGCGAGTAGCAACCGAACCGTGTTGCACTAGAAACTCCAAGCTCTCGGAGAGACTGCTGATCGTAGATGGATAGAGCGGAGCATCGCTAATGCGAATCCAACCTGCGTCCCTCCAGCGCGTGATGTAGTCGCGACCGCGCTCAAGCACCTGCTGATCGCTGAGCTCTGGATAGTGCAAACGCACAAACTCGAAGACCTCCCACAGGCCATGCGTGTCTTCCGCGAGATCGCCAAAGAAATCGGCTTCAAGCTTATCGAGCGGCGCTACCATCTAACACGTATTATGCGAAATGTTCGCCGTGTCATAGCCGAAAAGGAAGGCCAGATCGAGCGCGGCGACCGTGGCACCCCCCACCATAGTGCTATAGACGGCTTTGTCCGGGTTTGGGATTCTCCGCGCCATGTTTTGCGCGGCTGGTCGATTTGAAAGCCCTCATAGGATGCGTCCTTTGGCGTTCCCGGCTTTGGGGAATGGCGCGTCAGTCGTCACTTGGGCAGGCTGGGAGGCAGGGCGGATTGCATCCGCCGCGGGGCGTTCGCCGTCCGCCATGCTCCAAATCGAAGCCGCCGTCGGGCGGGTTTTCGCCGCCGTGCTCCGGGGACGATCCGCCGCGGGGCGGGAGATTGCCGCCTTCGGGCGGATCAGAGCCGCCGTAGGGCGGATTGAATCCGCCGTCGGGCGTCCGCCTGCCGCCATGGGGCGGCCTCAACCCGCCATTGGGCGGATCGAATCCGCCCTGGGGCGGATGACAGCCGCCGTGCTCCAGATTGCAGCCGCCCTGCGGTTTTTCTCTGTAAAAGCCCGCTTTTTCCACTTTCCGGCCGTCAAAAACCCGCCCGTGGCGGGGAGACGGCGGCCGGCTTAACCCAAACCCAAAAACATACCATGCCAAACACAGTCATCCCTGATTCGGCGGCCAATCGGCTCGCCTTTTTCAAAAACCTCAAACAGCAGATCACCGATCACGCCGCAGCGCTGAAGCTCAGCCCGGCGGACGTGGCGGCCATCAATGCGCTGCTCGACCCGCTCATTGCGAAATTGCAAACGCTCGTCGATACGGACGCGGCGCAGTCGCAGGCGAGCGCCGATGTCGAGCACGCGCTGGGCGATTCGCGCAAGGATTTGCTCGCGCTCTTCGAGCAACTGCGCGCGAACCCCGGTGCGAAGGGCGCCATTGCCGAGGCGATGCAGATTCTTTCCAGCAAAACGCAGCGCGACAAAAACAGCATCAAGCCGCGCATCAAGGCCGAAGCAGTGCCCGGTCACGTGCGCATCACCGGCACGAAGAATTACGCGGAGCTGGTGAATATCTATATGCGCATCGTCGGGACGGCGAACTGGGTGCTGGTCGGCATCAAGCGGAAGAAGTTCCCCTTTGACGACCAGACGCCGCTCAAGACTCCCGGCGTGCCCGAGGCGCGGGAATACATGGCGCGCGGGGTGATTAACGACGAGGAAATCGGCGAGCCGAGCGATATCGTGCAGGTGACTTTCGGCGGGTAGGCGGGCGTCAGACCGCACTGCAGCGGCGCTCTATGAGCGCCGTTGCCCCTTCGACTCTCGACTTTCGACCTTCGACGCTCCCGGCGGGTTCGCTGCAGCGCATTGTTAGGCGGCGTTGGAATCATTTGTGGTTGGCGAGCAGTGGCGCAGCCAAAAGCGCAGCCGTTGCGAGCGTGAGAACCCAAACGAAGACCGCCGTGTTGAGAAGGACCGTAGCTGAGAAGATGACTGTGCGACGATAGCGCGGCCAAACTCGGACAGGTAGCTCTAAGACAATGATCACCAGAACGACAGCAAGGCATATGAATCTGAAGTTGTGATGGAAGGCGTCCGAAATGGACATGAGCCATTGCGCACGAGAGCCGACAAGTCCTGCCTCGCGCCAGACCATCTCAAGCCGAGCCTGTAGAAATAGCGATGCGAAGACCCATGCTGCAAACGCTGGAAATAACGACACTGCAGAACGGACGTAAGTTCGCCACGCGGCTTCGGTTGGTAAAGGGGGCGGAGCTGAGGGATTCATTCTAGGACAGAAGTGCGAAGTCGCCTAACGACCCAAGCTCAGCGACCGCGGAGTGCGGCGTGGCACCTGCATGGTCGGCGGAAAGGCGGCGGCGGAAGCAGGTGCCGTGACGCACGGAGCGGTTCGCTGCAGCGCATGGTTAGGCGACGATTGATTGCAGTTGAGCATGGATGTCGGAGTCCGGTGCGGTGACGACGCCGAGCGTCGGATGCCGTGGTAAAGGGGAGCGAGTAAGCGCCGCCGAAGCCAATGCGCGCTGCGCGTAATCGCGTGCAAGACGAACCTCGCCGCGCGAGTGATGGATGACCGCACGGATGGCTGCGTCGCGGTAAATCTGGACGGGAAAGACCGGCGCATACTGGAACTCGTCCAGAACGCCCAAAACCTCGGAATAGAGCTGCGGCAGTGGAACGATGATGGCGAGCCAACCGAAATCGAGATGCGCGTCGGTAATGTGGCCACGCTGCTGGCGCTGAGTGCTGAATACCTCGCGGAACGACTCGATAGCGCGCTCCCGCTGGCCGAGACGGAGGAAACACTGAGCATGCTGGTGATGGACTGCTGCAAGCTGAGCCTCTGAGCGCCACTCGGCCAGAATCGTGTCGAGAAGCTCGACGGCAGCGCGCAAAGTCTCCGGTGTGCCGACGGTCTGAAGCTCGTATGCCTGAAGGCGAGCATACTGAGCCTTGTGGAATGCGCCGCGACTCCGCCGCAGACGTGCGGAAAAGTCCGCACGGTCTGCCGGTGTCCATGTCTTGCGGCGGAACCAATCATCGTTCGACATAAGGGTGCGCCTTGCCGCCTAACTTTGAATTAGATGAAATGGGGATAAGCGGTGGATTTCGCATAATACCGGGATGGGTGGTGTTTGCATTGGGCAGCCTTTCGCCTAAATCGACGGTAATTTCGCCTCAAAGGGCGCGTCATGGCAAGGGTGGAGTCTCTGTTTCATAGACCGCCGCTACAGGGGTTCGCGCGTTGCAGTTAGGCCCGGAAGATTCTGCGGCTGCGCGTGGCGGCGAGGGCGGTGAGGGCGAGGGCGAGCAGCCAGAGGGCGGATGGCTCGGGGACGGTGGTGTAGGAGACGGCGAGGGCGTATTGCTCTCCGCCGGTGGCGGGGTCGGCGATGTTGCCGCCGTGGACGTCGAGCCGGTAGTGCGCGGTGCCGGAGAGTTGCGGCAGGTAGATTTGATCGACGGTGCTGCCGGTGCCGCCGGACATATAGATGTCCTGCCAGAGGTTCGGGGAGATTTCCACCTGCAAAATCAAGTCGAGGTCGCTCAGCAGGTTTTTGGTGACGTCGCCGGTCGCGTTGGGGTCGAGGGTGGTATCGACGGTAAAGTCCACATGGCGATCCCAGACGAGGGTGGCGGTGAGGCCGCTCAAGAGCTGCGTCGGGTCGGACGTGCTGAATTTGCCGATGCCGAAGGCGTAATAGATGTCGCTGCCGGTCGCGGGGAGGGTGTTGGCGTCCCAGAAGGTGTTTCCGGCTTCGCTGTATTCGAGGTAGGCGTTTTTGGCGTTCACACTGCCAGAGCCGACGGCGTAGTTCAGCGGCACGATGGCGTTGGTGACGCCGTTGGTGGTGGTGACTTCGCCGGGCTGCCAGGCGGTTTGCGCGTTGCCGCCGGCGTCCTTGCCGGGGATTTTGTCGGCGCTGTTGATGATGATCGCCTTGATGAGCTTGTGGTCGGTGGAAAGCAGCGTCCCTTTATCGGAAATGCCGAAGAGGGGGTAATTCGCCGCTCCGTATAGCAGCGCGGCGACGCCGGTGACGTGCGGGGTGGCGAAGCTGGTGCCCGAGGCGACGCCGGCGATCAGGCCGTTGGTGCCGGTGAAATTGATCGCGAGGGTGGACCAGAGGTTGGTGCCCGGCGCGACGACGTCCACACCCGCGCGGCCGCCCGCCAGCGGTCGCCATGAGCTATACGACGCGACGCGGTCCACCGGCATGCGCCCGGTGTCGAAGATCCCGGAGGCGTTTTCATTTACCACGTCGAGCGCGCCGACGGTGAGGCCGTTGAAGGAGTCCGCCGGTGTGCCGAGCAGGCCGGTCTCTTCCCCGGCGTTGCCGGCGGCGATCACCAGCAGCTTGTCGGAGTAATGCCCGGTCGTGCCGCCGGTCTTGCCGGCGTAACCAGCGTATTCGTCCATCAGCAGCGATTCCGGCGAGCTGCCATCGAGCTCGGACTGGCTGGAGACCGTGGCACCCCAACTGTTGTTCGCGACGCTGGCGCCTTGGGTCTGGAGCACGTAATTCAGCGAGTTGTTCAACGAGAGAAAGCCGGCTTTGTCTCCCGCGCCGCTGAAGACCGCGCCGTAGTATTTCGCCAAAGGCGCGACGCCGGTGAACGGGCCGGAATGAATGCCGTCGCTCACGGTCGAATACTCACTGGCCATGATGCCCGCCACAAAAGTCCCGTGGAAAAAGCTGTCCGCGGGATTATTCGACCCGCTGAAATCGAGCACATTGACGAAACCATATTGCCCGTAACCGGCGTCCCCGGGATTCGGCCCGAGGCCGGATTGTCGATGCCCGTCGAAGCCGTCGATGCCGTTGCCCTCGTTGCCGCGCACTTCGATCTCGCCGACGGTTGCGCCGAGGCCGGTAAGATAAAGGTTATTATTTTCGTCGAAATAGGGGAGGCCATCCCGGACGAACGGGACGGAGTAGTTCATCGCCAGCGCGGACTGCGAAAGCAGCGCAGCACACAGCGCGTAAAGGAGCAAACCGCTGGAAAACAGGCGCGGACTGGTTCCGCTGCGCTGGTTCAGCCGTCGAAGGGCGAAGAGCGCGAACGAAAGCGAGGATCGTTTTCCGGGGGAGAGCACCGGAAATGATTAAGATAAAATCTTATCAAGTCCAATTCTATTCTGCTTTCCGGTGCCCGTAACGGCGATGGCGACTACGCCGCGGCGTCCTCTCCGCCGTAGCTTTCCTCCACGCGCTTGGCGACGTCGCGATAGCCGTAGTCCACCTCGTAGATCTGCTTCATGCAGTCGAGGTATTTCTCTTTGTCGCCAAGTTTTTCGTGAACGAGCCCGAGTTTGTAGAGGATGTCTTTTTTGTTCTCGTCCATGACGAGAATCTCGCTCGCGGCGGCATGGAAAGTATTCTTCGCCAGGTCGAGCATGTTTTTGCCGACATAGCATTGGCCGAGCAGGTTCATCGCTTTGAGGCGGACGTTCGGGTTTTGTCGCGCGCGCTGGAGTTCAGGAATCGCGTCGGTGAAATGGCCGGCGTTGAGCAACTGTTCGCCAAGCTCGAAGCGATATAGCAGATCGGTCGGATTGCGCTCGACGCGTTTTCTCGCCTCGTCGATGAGCATCTCGGCTTTTTGCTTTTGCAAATCCTCGAATTGCGTGCGGACCTCCGCTGCGTTTTCCGCGTCGCCGTTTTGCTCAAGCCACTGTTCGAACTCGCGGATTTTTGCCTCGAGCATTTTGAGGCCAATGTCGGAAACTTTGCGCGCAATATTCGGGTCCGTGTTCTTTGTCAGCTCGGACGTGTAGGTATACCAGGTGAGCGCGCTTTCGAGGTCGCCTTTCTGTTCGTAAAGGGCCGCGATGCGACGGGTGACATCGACGTTTTGCGGATTTTGTTCGTATTGCTGCCCGAGCTCGGCGAGCTGTTGCTCGATGACTTCGTCGCTTTTTACCACTCGATTTTTTTGTTCGAGCGAGACGGCTTCCTCTTTGTTTTTGATCAGATCGCGATAGTCCTTCGAGCCGCCGGATTGCGCGACTTCCTCCCATCCGCCTGTTGACATTGAAGCCTGCGCAGCGGCGTCCTTGCCGCGCTTGATCGCGATCAAATCGGCCGGATTGAGCTCGCTGATTTTGTTGTAAATTTCGACTGCTTTGTCACTCAGTCCGCTTTCGTAATAATGTGCGCCGAGTTCGTGCAAAGCTTTTGTATCTTTCGGATTCCCCTCCACGAGCGTTTCGAGCGCGAAGGCCGCAATCTCCGGCTTTCCCGCGGCTTTGGCAGCATCGCGCAACAGTATGTTTGCCTGCTGATTGTAAGGATCGCTCTCGAGCGATTTTTCCGCCATTTCCATCGCGGCGAGCGGATCTTTTTTCAAAGTGCTACTGCCTTTCAGCGACATGCCGGAAATTCCTGAAAGAAAACCTCGCTTGCCTTTGGTCGCCTGCACTTCCGCGCGGCGCAGCATCTTGCGGCCGTCGAGAAAATCGGGTTCTTCCTTCAGCACTGCCTGCAAAAGGGAGATCGAGTAGCCAAAATTGCGCAGCTCGATAGCGCTGATTGCTTTGAGCCAAAGGCTGCGCGCGTTTTCGGAAAGGTCTTGTTCAGTTTTTACGGCCATAGGGAACGCGGAAAAACTAAACTGCGCCCGCCGATTTTACAATGCCGTCGCGCATGGTTTCGCGGTTTTTGTCGGCAAAGTGCCCCAGCGCGGCGCTTGTGCCGGATTGGCAGCTGCGATAGTTACATTTTTTCCGTTATGAAAAAACAACACTGGATGGTGAAACAGGAGCCGACCGCTTATTCGTGGGACGATTTTGTGCGCGATGGAAAAACGGCTTGGACCGGCGTGCGAAATTTTCAGGCGCGCAATAATCTCAAGGCGATGCGCAAAGGTGACGAGGTGCTGTTTTACCACAGCGTCGTCGGCAAGGAAGTGGTCGGAATCGCCGAGGTCGCGCGCGACGCATATCCCGACCCGACCGCGAAAGAAGGCGAATGGATCTGCGTCGATCTCGTGCCGGTGCGCGCGCTCGCAAAACCCGTAACGCTCGAAGAAATCAAAGGCGTGCCGGTTCTTTCAAAAATTCCGTTGCTCAAGCAATCGCGCCTTTCCGTCATGCCGCTCTCTTCTCAGGAATTTAACGCAATTTTAAAAATGGCATCGGCGCGCAAACGGAATTAGACTTGCGAATAATTGAACACGGGGACAATCCCGCACGTCAGACAACTACATATGAAAAAACTAACGACCCTCCTTGGCATCGCCGCGCTCGGCATGCTCGGTTTTCCGGCCCTCGCCGCCGATGAAAAATCTGAAACAACAGTCAAAGGCGAAATCCTGGATCTCACCTGTTACGCCGATCACGGTGGATCGGGCGAAAAGCACGCGGGTTGCGCAGAGAAGTGCATCTCGATGGGGCTGCCGGTCGGCATTAAAGGCGAAGATGGCAAGGTTTACACCGTCGTCGGCGCCCACAAGCCGATGAACAAAGAGCTCGCGCAATACGCCGGCAAAACCGTGACGCTCAAAGGCAAGGTCGCTGAAAAAGACGGCGTCTCGTTGCTCGAAAACGCCGAGATTGTCAAATAGCGGATGCCGCCGCAGAGCGCGTGGGAACTGATTCAGGAGCACCTGAAGCAGCCGGAATATCTGCACGTTTTACTCAACCCGCTGCCGATTTACGGGCTCGCGATGGGGTTGCTCGCGCTCGTCGTAGCGATGTCGTTGCGCAATCGAAAGGCGGAAATCACCGCGCTGATTATTGTCTTTATCGCCGCACTCTCTGCGTGGCCGACGATTCATTACGGCGAGGCAGGGTATGATCGCGCGCAGACGCTGAATGAGACTTCGACCGACTGGCTCGACGCGCACGCGCAACGCGGCGAACGCGCGGAGCCTGCGTTTTACATTCTGGCCGCGCTCGCGGCAGCCGCGCTCGCCGTGCCATGGAAATTTCCAAAAACGGCGACCGCTTTAAACACGCTGACTTTGCTCGGCACGATCGCAGTGCTCGCAATTGGCGCGTGGGTCGCCTATGCGGGCGGGCAGGTGAGGCATCAGGAATTTCGCTACGGCACGCCGCCGGAGCCGAAGGGCGGCTACGAAAAAATGCGCGATTGATTCATCCTCACGCCGCCGCGAATCCGAATCAGTTTTGTATGGCAACGAAACTAAACATTCGCGGCAACTGGAATGAAATCAAAGGCAGGCTGAAACAGAAATACGGTCAGTTAACAGATGACGACCTGACATTTGCGGAAGGTAAGGACGACGAATTGTTGGGCCGGCTACAGCAAAAGCTCGGTCGCGCGAAGGAAGAAATCCGCGACGAGATCGAGAAGCTGTGATTAACCGCCGGCGCTGCCTTCGCCGCCGGGCTTGGTCATCTCGACGGGGTCGAGCGCTTTGTTGAGCTCGGCTTCGGGCAGGATTTGTTTTTCGCGGCAAAGTTCGCGCACGGTTTTGCCGGTCTTCGCCGATTCTTTTGCGATCTCGGCTGCTCGATCGTAGCCGATGATCGGCGCGAGACTCGTCACCATCGCCATCGAATATTCGACGAGTTCATTGCAGCGCGCGACGTTCGCGGCGATGCCATCAACGCAGCGCGTGCGGAAAATTTCGCACGCATTTGCGAGGAGACGGATGCTTTCCAAAATATTGTGTGCGAGCACAGGCATCATCACGTTGAGATCGAAATTGCCGTTCGCGCCGGCCCATGTAATCGTCGCGTCGTTGCCGATGACTTGCGCGCATACCTGCATCATTGCTTCGCTCATCACCGGATTCACTTTACCGGGCATGATTGACGAGCCGGGCTGCGTTTCGGGCAGACGGATTTCACCGATTCCGCAGCGCGGGCCGCTGCTGATCCAGCGAATATCGTTAGCGATTTTAAATAAACTGACAGCGATTGTTTTCAACTGTCCGCTCGCCTGAACGAGTCCATCCTTCGCGGCCTGCGCCTCGAAATGATTGTGCGCTTCGCGAAATGCGATGCCGGTGCGGTTCCACAAATGATGCATCACTTTGCCGGGAAATTCCGGATGGCAATTCAAGCCGGTGCCGACCGCGGTGCCGCCGAGCGCGAGTTCCTCGATCGCGGAAATCGCGTTACCCGCGCGCAGCTTTGCGTATTCGATCTGCGTCGCGTAGCCGGAAAATTCCTGTCCGAGCCGGATCGGCGTTGCGTCCATCAAATGCGTGCGGCCGATTTTGATCACGTCCCAAAACTCCGTCGCCTTGCGCGCGAGTGCGCCGTGCAAGCTATCGAGCGCGGGCATGAGGTGATTGCGCAACGCCTCGCCCACGGCGATGTGGATTGCGGTCGGGATCACGTCGTTGCTCGACTGGCCCATGTTGACATGGTCGTTCGGATGCACCGGCTCTTTTGAGCCGATCGGTTTGCCGGCGATTTGCGAGCAGCGATTCGCGATCACTTCGTTCGCGTTCATGTTCGTGCTCGTGCCGGAGCCGGTCTGAAAAATATCGATTGGAAAATGCTCGTCGAGTTTTCCGTCGATGACTTCCTGTGCGGCCTGCGCGATGAGCGTCGCGCGTGGGTCGTCGAGTTTGCCGAGCTCGAAATTCGCCTCGGCGGCGGCCCATTTCACGAGCCCGAGCGCGCGGATAAACTCGCGTGAAAAGCGATAGCCGCTGATGGGAAAATTCAAAACCGCGCGTTGCGTCGTCGCGCCGTAAAGTGCGTGGGCGGGCACTTCCATCGTGCCCATCGAGTCTTTTTCAATTCGGATATTCGACATGGCGGGAGGATCGCGAAGCCGCGTCGCGCGGGCTTTGCGAAAATTGGCGGGTTAGTGTTTTCCGTTGCCGTTGCCGTTGCAACTGCAATGGCCGTTCGCGTGACCGTTTGCTTGCTTATAAAAAACAGTTACAAACATCGGCGGAATATTTTGCAGGCAATATTCGCTCTCGGCGCGGGCGAAATGGCCGCAATGACCGCGGTCGCGCAGCTCGTTCGTCACTTGATAGATGATAAATGCCGCATGCGGAGCGGGCACGAGCGAGCCGTGAATGCGCCGCAAAATCTCGCGCTTTTTATTGATCTCCATCGTGCTGAACGGGATTCCGGAAACGACATAATCGCAATGTGCGATGCCGCGTTTTGCCAGTTCTTCGGGCAACAACGCGCAGTCGTCATTGACGATGGAAATGCGCGCATCATTGCGAAACTGATGGCGCAAATGATTCGCAAGCTCCGGATCGAGTTCGAATAACAACAGCGTCGAATCCGGGTGCATGCGCCGCACGATCTCGCGTGTGTGGCAGCCTTCGCCGGGACCGAATTCCGCGATCACGCGCGGCTTCGAAAAGTCGAATTTGCCGGAGACGCGATTGATCAGCACGCGCGAACTCGGGACGATGGAAGCGACCTGCATCGGACGCTGGAGGAAACGTTTAAAAAAAAGGGCTGCACTCATTTTTTACCTGCGGGGAGGGTGAAAACTATTTCGGTTTGATCTGCGAATGTCCAGCCCCGATGCCGACCGTTCACGAGAGCAATTGGCGAAGGACAAAGGGCAGGATTCCGCCGTGGCGGTAGTAATCGACCTCGATCGGCGTGTCGATGCGCAGGCGCAGCGGGACGGTGGCAGTCTCGCCGTTGGTGTGCGCGATGCGCATGAGCACTTGCTGGCCGGGCTTGAGGTTTTCGTCGATACCGACAAAATCGAATGTTTCCGAGCCATCGAGTTCGAGCGTTTGGGCGTTGGTGCCTTCGGGGAATTGCAGCGGAAGCACACCCATACCGACGAGGTTCGAGCGATGAATGCGTTCGTAGCTCGCGGCGACGACGGCCCGGACGCCGAGCAGCCGTGTGCCTTTCGCTGCCCAGTCGCGTGACGAGCCGGTGCCATATTCGTGTCCGGCTAAAATGACGAGCGGCACATTTTCGGATGCGTATTTTCGCGCCGCGTCGAAGATGCTGAGCTGCTCGCCGTCGGGGTAATGTTTCGTCACGCCGCCTTCGACGCCGGGCACCATCAAGTTTTTGATGCGGACGTTGGCGAAAGTGCCGCGCGTCATCACGTGGTCGTTTCCGCGACGCGAGCCGTAGCTGTTGAAATCGGCGGACTCAACGCCGCGCGAGACGAGATATTTGCCGGCAGGCGAAGTCGCCTTGATTGCGCCGGCGGGCGAAATGTGGTCGGTCGTGACCGAGTCGCCGAAGATGCCGAGCGGACGTGCGCCGCTGATCGTTGTGATCGGCTCCGGCTCCATGCTGAAGTTTTTGAAAAACGGCGGCTCGGCAATGTAATCGCTCTCGACATCCCATTCGTAAACATCGCCGGTGCTCGATGGAATTTCGTTCCACTTCGGATTTTGCTCGGCGAAATCGCTATAAAGCCTGCGGAAAACTTCCGGTTTCAGTGCGCTCTTCATCGCTTCGCGCACTTCGTCGAGCGACGGCCAGATGTCGCGAAGAAAAACGTCCGCGCCGTCTTTGTCCTTCGCGATCGGCTCGTGCGCCATGTCGATATCGACGCGGCCCGCGAGCGCGAACGCGACAACGAGCGGCGGCGACATGAGGAAATTCGCTTTGATATTTTGATGCACGCGCGCCTCGAAGTTGCGGTTGCCCGAGAGCACCGACGCCGCGACGATGTCATTTTTCGTGATCGCGTCCTCGAGCGCCGGATGCAGCGGGCCGGAGTTGCCGATGCAAGTCGTGCAGCCGTAGCCGACGATCTGGAATCCGAGCGCATCGAGGTATCGTTGCAGATCGGTTTTCGCCAGGTAATCGGTGACGACGCGCGAGCCGGGCGCGAGTGAAGTTTTCACCGCCGGATCGACGTGCAAACCACGCTCGACGGCCTTTTTCGCGAGCAGACCGGCGGCAAGCATGACGCTCGGGTTGCTGGTGTTTGTGCAACTTGTGATCGCTGCAATCAAAACGCTGCCGTCGCCGATTTCGCTTTCGCCTTTTGCAAATGGATACGACGGAAAATCGTGAGCCGGATCGGCAGTCGGACGATTGGAAACCATCTCGAGCTTGTTGATCGGCTCGGCTTCCTCCGGATGATCCTTCTTCGCGTCGGTCGAAACAAGTTTCGCGTCATCCGTGAATTCTCGGCTGTTGAGACGCACTTTGTAATGCGCGCCGTCGCCGGACTTGCCGTAGCCGCCTTCGCTGGCGGATTTCGCGAGCAATGTGCGGAACTTGCTTTTTAAATCGGAAAGATTGATGCGGTCCTGCGGGCGTTTCGGCCCCGCGACGCCGGGCACGACAGACGCAAGATCGAGTTCGAGATCGATGCTGTAATCGATTTGGCCTTTGCGTGGGATGCCCCACATTTGCTGCGCCTTGAAATAATTCTCGAAAGCGGCGCATTGCTCGTCGGTGCGGCCGGTCGCACGGAGATACGCGACGGTTTCTTCATCGACGGGGAAAAAGCCCATCGTCGCGCCATATTCGGGAGCCATGTTGCCGATCGTCGCGCGATCCGGCACAGGCAGCGACGCCGCGCCTTCGCCGTAAAACTCGACGAACTTTCCGACGACTTTTTGCGCACGCAACATCTGCGTAATGTGCAGCACGAGGTCTGTCGCAGTGACGCCTTCGCGCAATGCTCCGGTGAGTTGCACGCCGACAACTTCCGGTGTCAAAAAGTAAACAGGCTGACCGAGCATGCCGGCTTCCGCCTCGATGCCGCCGACGCCCCAGCCGACGACGCCGAGGCCGTTGATCATTGTCGTGTGCGAATCGGTGCCGACGAGCGTATCGGGATAGTAAACCGTGTTGTCATCCTGTTTTGCGGAGAGCACACCCTTCGCGAGATACTCGAGATTGACTTGGTGAACGATGCCGATGCCGGGTGGCACGACTCCGAACGTCTTAAACGCCTGTTGTCCCCATTTTAACAACTGGTAGCGCTCGCGATTGCGCTTGAATTCCATTTCCAGATTCAGCCGTAGCGCCTCGGCGGAGCCAAAAAAATCGACCTGCACGCTGTGATCAACCACGAGGTCCACCGGCACGAGCGGCTCGATGATTTTCGCGTCGCGTCCCATTCGCGCGACCGCGCTGCGCATCGCAGCGAGATCAACAAGGAGCGGGACACCCGTAAAATCCTGCAAAACAATGCGTGCGACGACGAACGGGATTTCCTCGTTCGCCGGCTTCTTCGCATTCCAATTGGCGAGTGTGCGAACATCTTTCTCGCTTACTTTTTTTCCGTCGCAATTGCGCAGGACCGATTCGAGCACGATGCGAATGGAAATCGGTAGCCGTGAAATCGGGCCGATGCCTTGTTTTTCCAACTCCGGCAGCGAATGAAAAAGTCCGCTGCGTCCGTTGCCCGCGTCGAATTGCTGCAGAGTTTTGAATGCGTCGCTCACGGGAGAACCTTACTTCAACTTCGCCAAAGTCGCCTTTACTGCGTCGAAATCGGGCAGCTCTTTCGGTGTCGGTGTTTGCTCGGAATATTGAATGACGCCGTTTTTATCGATGACGAACGCCGCGCGTTTCGCGGCGGGACCAAGGCCGACAAGGTCTTCCAGCAGCACGTCGTAGGCTTTGGCGACCGCGCGTTTGTAATCGCTCACGAGCGGGAAAGTGATGCCTTCCTTTTGCGCCCACGCTTCCTGCGCGAATGGCGAATCAACGCTGATGCCGATGACGGTCGCGTCGAGTTTCTCGTAATCAGAAAGTCCGCCGCTGATGCTGCACATTTCCTGCGTGCAAACGCCGGTGAAAGCCGCGGGGAAGAAAAGCAAAACCGTGTTTTTTTTGCCGAAGTTTTCGCTCAGCTTCACGTCTGTAAGGCCGGACGCGGTTTTGGATTTCAGTGTAAAGTCGGGTGCTTGGGTGCCGGTTGGAAGTGCCATAGTTCGTCGAATTTTTTTCGCGACGCGACTATAGGTTTGCACCGGACGCGGTCAATCCCGAACCGCTTTTGGGAATCGCAGACTGCGAAAATGACGCGCATTCCACAGAATCTTAATCTGCGGGAACCCGCGAAATCTGCGGATAAAACGAAATCGAGCTTAGCGCGGCGAAATGCTGCCGCCCCAGGACATGCCTGTATTCGGCGCTTCGGCGACCGCCGGCAAATTCGGATCGGTCTGGTGGTATGCCTGACGATTCGTATTGCGGAACCGTGAATTTTCGTCGCCTTTGATCGCACTGCACCCCGCGTTGACAAAAATCGCAGCAAAGAGAGCGCAGATTATGGAAATTCTCAATTTCATGAAAAACATAATTGCAGTTCCATGCCAGCTTGGCAAGTAATTTTTGAAAAAAATCAAACCACTGCCGCACTGACCAGCCTGCTCAGCAAATTTTCCGAGCTTACGACCCCGAGCGGCTTGCCAGTCGGATCGAGCACTGCCGCGAGCGTGATGCGTGCCGCGCGCAATTTGCGGATCACGTGATACGCCTCTTCGTTCGCAGGCACGCTGACGATGCGCCGTTGATATGCGCTAATTTTGTCGCGCGGCGTTTGATCGACGAGCACTTCGAATACGTTCACGAGGCCGAGGATTTGTCCGCTTTCGGAGGCGACCGGCAGACGATCGAGATTGCTCTCATGCGAGATTTTTAACAAATCGGCGACGCTAGTTTCCGGTCGAATCACGCACACTTTTTCCATCGGCACCATCACGTCTTTTGCGCGGACTTTGCGGAAATCGACGATGTTGTGAATCATCTGCCGCTCGAGTTTCGTCAATGCGCCTTCACGTTCGCTTTCGATCGTCAGGTATTTGAAATCCTCGCGCACGACGAAAAGTTTCTTCTGTTCGCTTGTTTTACGCGGAATAAATAACCGCACGAGCTTCGCCCCTGCGACGAGGAAGGGCGAAAGCAACAAATCGGTCACGCGCAACGGCTCGGATAACGCCGCGAGCGCACGATACGGAAAACGCCGGAACAGCGATTTCGGCAGCATCTCGAGCCCCAGCAAATAGACCGGCAGCGCGATGATCGCGGTGAGCGCGTAGCCGGCGAGGCCGAAGCGCCGCACACATTCCTGCGCGAGCAAAATCACGGCGCAGATGTTCATGAAATTCGTTACGAGCAGCACGGTCACGAGCAACCGCTCGGGAGTCGCGAGCAGGCGCTGGAGCTTGATCGCGGCGGGATCGTTGAGTTTTAGGCGATGCCGCAAACGGACGCGATTCACTGACAAAATTCCCGCTTCGATTCCGGAAAACATGAATGAAACGACGATGCAAATAACGATTGCGAGCGCGGTCATTTTGTTTCCTCCGGTGAAGCTTCCTCTCGCACGACCAGCACTTCCTCGACACCGCGCCGCGAGCTTCTGCGAACCGTTAACACAACGTCATCGACGCGTAAATTAGCACCAACTTTCGGCACGTGACCGAGCCGGTTGAAAATGAGCCCGCCGATCGTATCGACGCCTTCAGCTTCCAAATGAAAACCAAGTTCACCGAGATCGTCGAGACGCGTGCGGCCGCTCGCGATGACGCGGCCATCGCCCGCCGGCTCGATGTAAAGTGC
Source organism: Spartobacteria bacterium (assembly GCA_021324395.1). Taxonomy (GTDB): domain Bacteria; phylum Verrucomicrobiota; class Verrucomicrobiia; order Chthoniobacterales; family Chthoniobacteraceae; genus JAJPJG01. The sequence goes on from JAJPJG010000043.1 coordinate 158,075, forward strand.
CTGGTCGGCCACGGGCACAGCGTCGCTGATGATTTCCTCGATGATATCGTTGAGCGTCACGACGCCTTCGGTCCCGCCGAACTCGTCCACGATCACGGCGAGTCCCTGCGGATGACGCAAAAAATTGCGCAGCAAATCGAGCGCTTTCATCGTCTCCGGGACGAATGACGGCGGGATCATCGCCTCGGTGTAATGAACGCCGGGATCGAACAAAAACGCTTTCGCATCGATGATGCCGAGAATGTTGTCCGGCGTGTCCGCGAACACCGGCACGCGACGATGCCGCTTCAGTTTCAACTGCGCGATCGCTTCTTCGTTCGTAAGATCATCCGGTAGCGCGAAGAGATCGACACGCGGCGTCATGCAATCCTTCACCGTCTTGTCGCCTAGCTTGATGATTTCTTGGATCATCTCGCTCTCGGCGGCTTCGAGCGCGCCTTCCTCCGCGCTCAATTCCACAAGCGTCTCGAGTTCGTCTTCAGTCAAAAAATGATGCGTCTGCAATTTGTCCGGTGTGAAGACGTCGGCGATTTTTTCGCTTACCGATTGTAAAACTCTCGCCAGCGGATCGCAAAGTGGCATCAGCACCGTCATCACGCGCACACCGATTTTTGAAACGATATACGGCTCGGTCAGAGCGAGCACCTTCGGGCCGAGATCGCAAACCAGCACGATGAGCGCGAAAATCACGCCCGCGGCAAGCCAGAACGGCAACGCGCGCGGCGCGAACTCGCGGATCAGCACGAGGCTCAAAATGATCAGGGGCAGATTCACCATCGCGTCGGCGAGTAGGATTGCGCTGAGCAGACGGCGCGGGTTTTCCATGAGCCGCTCCAGCGCGCGGGCGAGCCGCGGATTGCGCTTGTGCAGGCGCTGGATCTGGTAGCTCTTCAGCGAAAAGAGCGACGTTTCGATTGCCGACAAAAACGCAGACACGACCGCGAGCAACACGATGATGACGACAAATGGCCCGGCGGTCATTGAATCCGCAAAGTGAATGAGGAAAGTGAAATCGCGTCAAGGCATGGAAAAGCCGGTTGACCATTCCGCTTTTGCTTTCCACTTTTGAAACGTGAAAAAAGCCGACCGCATTTCCGCGTTTGTCGGGCAGCTCGGCGCCGCGCGCGCAGATCTCGATCCGTGCTACGTCGGCTATTTTCAATGTTTCAACGAGCAGCGTTATTACGAAGCGCACGACGTGCTCGAACATTTGTGGCTGAAGCAGCGCGACGAAAACTACGCGTTTTACAAAGGCTTGATCCAGGTCGCCGGCGCGTTTGTGCATTTGCAAAAACAATTTCAGCGTCCGCATCATCCGAAGGATGGCCGCCGGCTGCACCCCGCCGTGCGCCTTTTCCAGCTCGGAATGAAAAACCTCGAGCCGTATCGGCCGCGACACATGCAGTTCGATGTCGAGGCGCTCTGCCGGCTTTGCGCCGAGCGCGTCGAGCAGATCGTTGCCAGTGATTATTCGCAAAACCCGTGGCGGCCAGACCGCGCGCCACAGATCGGTTTCATGCAGGCATGAAACCTGCACTCTCACTCCACACTCGTTTATGAAAAATATCCTGTTCGCCCTCTGCTCGGCTCTGCTGCTCTCCTCGTGCGCCGGAGTCAAGGTCAGCCACACCGACGTCGCCACTGGCGCGACGAACCCGCGCTACATTTACATCCGGCCATTCGACGTGACTTACACCGATTTCCGCGGACGGCATCACAGCGATGGCGAGAAACCGATCCGCCGCTCGCTAGCGCCGGCTGAGTTTTCCGGAATTTTGAAAGAGGAGCTCGAGAAAATCGCGCCGGCGATGGTGCTCAGGGAAGACGAAGTGCCGCCGCACACCGGCTGGCTCGTCGAGGGCGAGTTCGATTTGATCAACTCCGGCAGCCCGATCGACCGCGCTTTGCCCGGCAACATCTTTGGTGTTGGTTCGTCCAAAATCAAAGTCCACGTCCGCATCATCGATCTCGAAAAACACGGCGTCATCGTCGATTCGAAGGACAAAGAAACCGCGCCAGCTTTGCACGCGGTGAGCACCGCGCACGGTGCGATCGTTTATGAATTCGACGTCGAAGGCGGCAGCAAAGCCACCGGTAAATTTGGCAGTATCACCGCGCCGGGCCTCGGCTACGCCGTGACCTTCGACTATCGCAACGCCGCCGAGCGCATCTACGAAGCCGTCACGCCCGACCCATTCCGCTACGGCCATCGCTCATCGCTCGCGACCGTCCGCTAAATTTCTCCTGAAAGCCGCAAAGAGCCCGGTCTTCTGATCGGGCTCTTTGTATTTTCCAGCATGGGGTAGCCCGCGGCGCCGGTTTGCGCATTTGACATCGCGGGCGATCCGCCTAGCATCGGTGCCCTTTTCCAAACTTCGCACACCATGCCTGCAAAAATCTACTCTGACAAAGACGCCGATCTTTCCGTTCTCAAAAACAAAACTTGCGCCGTGCTCGGCTTCGGCTCGCAAGGCCACGCTCATGCGCTCAATTTGAAGGAGTCGGGCGTCAAGGTCATCATCGGGCTGTATCCCGGCAGCAAGTCGCGCAAGGTCGCGGAGGAAAAAGGCTTCAAGGTTTATGATACCGCCGAGGCTGTGAAGCTGGCCGACGTGATTTTCGTTGCGCTGCCGGACACGAAGCAGCCTGCGGCCTATAAAAAGGACATCGAGCCGAATCTCACCAAGGGCAAGACGCTGCTCTTCTCGCACGGCTTTTCCATTCACTTCAAAACGATCGTCCCGCCGAAAGACGTGGACGTGATCATGGTCGCGCCGAAAGGGCCGGGCCACATCGTGCGCCGCCAATACACCGAGGGCAAAGGCGTGCCGGGACTGATCGCGATTTATCAAAACCCGAGCAAGCAGGCGAAAAAAGTCGCGCTGGCCTGGGCAAAAGGCATCGGCTGCACACGCGGCGGGGTGATCGAAACGACGTTCAAGGAAGAGACGGAGACCGATCTTTTCGGCGAGCAGACCGTGCTCTGTGGCGGCGCGAGCGCGCTGGTGCAGGCGGGATTCGAGACACTCGTCGAGGCCGGTTATTCGCCGGAGATGGCTTATTTCGAATGTTTGCACGAGCTTAAACTCATCGTCGATTTGATGAACGAAGCGGGCATCGCCGGCATGCGTTTCTCGATCTCCGAGACGGCGAAATGGGGCGACGTCAGCGTCGGCCCGAAGATCATCGACGGCAGCGTGAAAAAGCGGATGAAAGCCGCTCTTAAGGACATCCAGACCGGCAAGTTCGCCAAAGGCTGGATTGCCGAATACGAGGGCGGCTACAAGACTTACAAAAAGCTGCTCGCCGACGGCGAAAAACATCCGATCGAAAAAACCGGCGCGCGTCTCCGCGGCTTGATGCCGTGGATTCAAAAGAAAAACATCAAGGGCGCGCAGGCGGCGTATTAACCAGCCGCCGCTGCAATGAGTCCCAAGCATGTCCGCCCGCTGCTGCTGCTCGCGCTGTTCCTCGGCTTTTTCGGCGCGCACCGTTTTTACGCCGGAAAAATCGTCACCGGCGTGCTGCAACTGCTGACCGTCGGCGGCTTCGGTTTTTGGTGGCTGCTCGATTTGCTGTTGATTGTCTGCGGTGCGTTCAAGGACGGCGAAGGCAAACCAATCGACACTTGGAGCAGCGATCCGGCCTCCGGCAGTAGCAGGCGCGTGCAGCCGCTGGTGCTGTTGCACCATTTCCTCGGGATCTTCGGCGCGCACCGTTTCTACGCGGGCAAAGTCGGCACCGGCATTTTGCAGTTGGTGACTTTCGGCGGCTTCGGCATCTGGACGTTCATTGATTTCTTTTTGATCTTTTGCAACGCCTTTACCGACGGCGACGGCAAAGTGATCAACGAGTGGTAATCGCGCGATGGCTGCGACGCCGCCTTCGCTCGAGCAATCGACAAAACGGATTCTGCCGGCGTTTTTGCTCTGCGCGGTCGCCGGCTTTTTCGGGCTGCACCGTTTTTACGCCGGGAAATTCGTGAGCGGCATTGTGCAGCTCGCGGTGTTCGCGGGCGCGCTCGTCTGGCTGCAACGCGCGTGCGCCGGCGTTTTCCAGATTACGACCATCGATGAGGCTATGGCGTGGGCGCAGGCGCAAGGCAATGCACCGCTCGCGCCGCTGCTGTTGATTCTCGCCGCGAGCATCCTGCCGGTGATCGATTGCATCCGGCTCGCCGCGGGGAAATTTCGCGACGGAAAAGGCATCGCGATGACGCGCTGGACGTGATCGGTCGAGGGTTTTTGGTTGAGCGTTGAGGGACTCTGCACTTTTCTCTCAAGCATCAACCCGCAACTCTCCAGCTATCTGCTCATCGGCCTCGGCGGCGCGCTCGGGACGGTCGCGCGTTTCTGGCTCTCGGGATTCGTCGCCGCGCGCGCGGGCGAGACGTTTCCGCTCGGCACGCTGGTCATCAACATCACCGGCTCGTTCATCATCGGATTTTTCGCGACGCTCACCGATCCCTCCGGCCGCATGCTCGCGCCGGTGCAGCTCCGGCAGTTTTTCATGATCGGCATCTGCGGCGGCTACACGACGTTTTCGTCGTTCAGCCTGCAGACGCTCAACCTCGCGCGCGACGGCGAATGGGCTTACGCTGCGCTCAACATCGTCCTCTCCATCGTGCTCTGCCTCGCAGGCGTCTGGCTCGGCCACGCGCTCGCCGAAATGATCAACAAATGAAACTCACCGAATCCGCCCAACTCCTCCGCATTTTCATCGGCGAAAGCGATCGCTGGCAGCACCAGCCGCTTTATGAGGCGATCGTATTGAAAGCGCGCGAACTCGGACTCGCGGGCGCGACTGTGCTGCGTGGGCCGATGGGCTTTGGCGCGACGAGCCATTTGCACACGGCGAAGATTTTACGGCTCTCCATGGATCTGCCGATCGTGATCGAGATCGTCGACAGCGCGGAAAAAATCGCCGCGTTTCTCCCGCAGCTCGACGCGATGGTGCAGGAAGGTCTCGTCACGCTCGAGGATGTGCGCGTGATCAAATATCGCGCGAACGAATCGAAGCCGCGCGAATAGCGGATGCAAAATCGCGAGCCGTCCTTTGCCGCGCGAGCGCTGAATTTCGCCGGCGCGTTTTTGCTGATCGCGCTGCTGTTCACGTTCTCGTTTCACCAGCTCGCTTATCATTGGAACTGGTCCGGCATCTGGAATTACCGGCAGCTTTTCATCACAGGCTGGCTAAACACCGTTGTCATCTCGCTCGTGTCGCTTTGCGTCAGCACAATGATCGGCACGCTATTCGCGCTCGCACGGCGCAGCCGGTTTTTGTTGCTGCGTTACATCGCGCGGATTTACGTCGAGACGATTCGCGGCACGCCGTTGCTCGTGCAAATTTTGATTTTCTATTACGTGGTCGCCGACGCATTCGCGATCGAAAACCGCTACGTCGTCGGCGTGCTGACGCTTTCGGTTTTCGAGGCGGCTTACATGAGCGAAATCATCCGCGCGGGCATCGAGAGCGTCGGCAAGTCGCAACTTGAAAGCGCGCGCGCCATCGGCCTCACGACTGCGCAGACGTATCGCTTCGTCATTTTTCCGCAGACGATCCGGCAGATTTTGCCGCCGCTCGCCGGGCAGTTCGCGTCGCTCATCAAGGACTCGTCGCTGCTCTCGATCATCGGCTTCAACGAATTCGCGCACAACGTGCAAAACGTCGCATCCTACACCTACAGCAATTTCGAGAGCTTCATCCCGCTCGCCGTCGGCTATCTCGTGCTCACGCTGCCGATTTCGCTCTGGACGCAATCGCTCGAACGCAGGCACCGCTTTGAAACTTAGCCTCGAAAACCTCACGAAAAATTTCGGCGAACATCGCGTGCTCGATGACGTTTCGCTCGCGCTGGAGAAAGTGCACAGCCTCGTTCTGATCGGTCCGTCCGGCGGCGGAAAATCGACGCTGCTGCGAATCATCGCGGGACTGGAAATTGCCGACAGCGGCTCATTCGCGATCAACGAAGAGCGCGTTGCATTCGACGAAAAATCACTGCGCGAGCACAGGCGTCACATCGGTGTCGTCTTCCAGGCATTCAATGTATTCCCGCATCTTTCCGCACTCGCGAACATCACGCTGCCGCTCGAAAAAGTGCACGGCTTCACGCCCGACGCAGCGTGCGAAACAGCGCTCGATTCGTTGCGGCGATTTCGTTTGGAAAAACACGCGCACAAAAAACCGGCCGAGCTCAGCGGCGGACAAAAGCAGCGCGTGGCGATCGCGCGCGCCGTCGCGATCAAGCCGCGTCTGTTGCTTTTTGACGAGCCGACTTCCGCACTCGATCCGGAAATGACGGCGGAAGTGCTCGACGTGATCGAGGAGCTGAAGCGCGAGGGACGCGACTTCATTTTGGTCACGCACGAAATGGGCTTCGCGCGCGTCGTTGCCGATTACGTCGCGTTTTTAACCGATGGAAAAATCGTCGAAGGCGGCGAACCTGCGGAAATTTTCGAATCGGCAAAAACGGCTGAATGCCGCGAGTTTTTGCGGCGCGTCTTGAAATACTAGACAACCGCTTTTGCGGCGGTGACGCGCGCGATTGCGGCTTTGAGCATGTCTGCTGAAACGGGTTTCGTCAGATGCTCGGCGAATCCCGCGGCGCGACTTTTTTCGATATCATCGTCCGTGCCGAAACCGCTGACGGCGATTCCCTCGAGGCCGAGCGCGCGCAGTTCGCGCATCAGGTCAAAGCCGTTCAGGTCCGGCAATCCGAGATCGCTAATCACGAGGTCGTATTTGTTGGCCGCAGCTTTTTCGAGCGCTTCCGCCGCACTTTGCGCGACGTTTACGGTGTAGTTCCACCGCGTTAACAAACGCTCAAATGCATGCCGAGTGTCGTCGTGATCTTCGATCAGCAGGATGCGCAGCGGTTTTTCGGGTGCGGACCGCTCGCGCAGAGCCGGCGTGCTCTTCTCCATCGGCGTGTCGACGGTATTGAGTTCGATCGTTATCGTCGTGCCGCAGCTCCGTCCGTCACTACGGGCAGTGATGATTCCACCGTGCGCCTCCGTCAGGGCGCGCGCGACCGCGAGACCCAGCCCGAGTCCGCCGAAACGTCGCGTCATTGTGGCATCTCCCTGCTCGAATGCATCGAAAATTTTCGGCAGCATGTGCGGCTCGATGCCGATGCCGGTGTCGCTTAATTCAATGCGAATGCGATCCGGTTGTGGATTGCTGCTGCGCACTGCGATGCTGCCGCGCGGCGGAGTGAATTTCACGGCGTTTTGGATAATGTTCCAAAAAATCTGCAGCATCCGGCTCGAGTCGACTTTCGAAAAAGGTCGCGCGGCGTTCAGCTCGGTGCGCACCGCGATCTGTTTTCCAGCGATGTCGGACTGGCAGATTTCGAAGGCGTGCAGCAGCAGTGCGTGCACGTCGGCGGCGTCGATGCTGAGCTGGAGTTTGCCTTTGCTCACGCGCGTCAGGTCGAGCAAATCGTCGATGAGCCGCGCCTCGAGCTCGACGTTGCGGCGGATCATGTCGAGCGTTGCGTGAGCGGTTTCGCCCATGCCATTGCCTTCCTGCAATGTCGAAATCGCCGTTAACACCGGCGTTAACGGCGTGCGAAGTTCGTGGCTCAGCACCGCGAGGAACTCATCCTTCGCGCGATTTGCGGCTTCGGCGATTTCCTTTGCGCGCTGCAACTCGCGTGTATGTGTAGTGATTTCGCGAGCGAGCTGCGCGATGTCGTGGTTTTGCGTCGCGAGCTCCCGCTGCAGTGTATCGCGCACGAGCTTGCCCGAAATGAGATTGCGAACGCGTGCGCGCAACTCGTCGATGACGAATGGCTTCGTCACGTAATCCTGCGCGCCGGTGAGCAGCAGATTCATTTTCAATGCATCGTCCGCTTTTGCCGTCAGAAGGAGCACCGGCACGGAAGCGAGCCACGGTTCGCTGCGCAGCTTTTTCAACAACTGCTCGCCACTCAAAACCGGCATCATCATGTCGGTAAGGATTAAGTCCGGCCGCAGCTCGAGCGCTTTTTCGAATCCTTCCGCGCCGTTAAATGCGCTGACGACGCGAAATTCCGGCTTGAGGATTTCGCAGAGAAATCGGTTCATCTCCGGCGTGTCCTCGACAACAAGCACGAGCGGCACGTTTTGAGCGCATGCTGTTGCGTCGGGACTGTCGGGCTGTTGACGATCGCTCTCCGGCGTTTCGCTTTTTAAAACGGCGACATGCTGTTCCGCAGCCGGAACGCTTGCGGACAGGTCCATCGACTGCGCCGCGACGTGCGCGTCTCGCGGCGCTTTCAACGGCAGTTCGACGATGAACGCCGCGCCGCCGCGCGCGGAATCGGCGACACGAATCGAGCCGCCGTGCAGATCGACGAATTCTTTGACGATCGAGAGACCGAGCCCGGTGCCGCTAAAACTGCGCGCAGTTTTGTTTTCACCGCGATTGAAACGCTCAAAAATCGATTTGCGCAATTCGGTGGGCACGCCCGGTCCGCTGTCCTCGACCGCGATCACAGCCATGCCATCGTGCGACGCAACCGTGCAGCGCACCGTGCCGCCGTCCGGCGAAAATTTCACCGCGTTTGAAATGAGATTGATCAGAACGCGCTCGATTTTTTCGGCGTCGACATCCGCGACGAGCGATTGCGGCGCGTCGACGGAAAATTCCACGAGCCGGCCTTGTGCGAGCGAATCGAAATAACCGGCAGCGACGCGCAGCATCCGTGCGAGATCGACGCGCGAATACGCGACCTCCATTTTGCCGGCTTCGAGCTTCGAGATGTCGAGCAGATCGTTGACGTGCTTGAGCAAAATAAGCGCGTTGCGGCGCACGTTGCCGATCTCCTGGCGCTCGCTTTCCCGCATGTCGCCGCGCGCGAGCATGCGATCGAGCGGGCCGAGGATGAGCGTGAGCGGCGTGCGAAATTCGTGCGAGACGTTCGCGAAAAAATTCGTTTTCAGCTGATCGAGCTGCGTCACGCGCTCGTAGAGTGTCTTTAACTCGACGTTCGCCGATTCGAGCTCGATTTTGCGCTGCGTTGAAAGCCGCGCGGATTCGAGCAGTGCGAGAATTTTCGGGATCAACGGCGGCAGCACCACAGCGGTCGTGACTGAGGCCACTGACGTGACGAGTTTCACCGCGCCGGCCAGCCAGTAGTGCGGCGTCCAGATGGTCCAGACTTCCATCCAGTGCGTCGCGCCGCACGCAATGATGAACACCGCAAACGCGAGCATCATCCAGTGAAAAGGAATTTCGCGACGCGCGCGGGCGACGAGATACGCGAGCGTCGTCGAAATCGCGACGTAGGCCGCGCCGATCAGGAAATCGGAAACAACGTGCAGCGCAATCAGGCGCATATCGTTTAAATAACAAGTGCGATGCGGTAAAAACACTGGCGACTCGCCTCCGAACGCGAAAAACCAGATGCCGAGCAGAATGAAGGCGACGATGACAAAAATTGCGGTGGAAGCGAGCTTCGAGCGCGGAGAGATCATTGGGATGGGGTGCGGCATTTTAGCCCCGCCACGATGGAAATCGAATTTTTGCGTTCATCGGGATGCGTTTTGAACGAGCAATTTTCGTGAAAGAAACGATGGAAAAACTAACGGCGTTTCTCCCAAACTCATGCAATTCTGTGAACCACCCATGACAAGACGATTCAAGTGGGGATTGCTTGGAACCGGCGCGATTGCGCGCACGTTTGCCACCGCATTGCGCGAATGCAACACCGGCGAGCTCGCCGCAATCGGCAGCCGCTCGATGGAAGCGGCGGAGCGATTCGCGCGCGATTTTCCGGCGACGGTGCACGGCACTTACGAGGAACTGCTCGCGAATCCGGAGGTGGATGTCGTTTACATTTCCACGCCTCACCCGATGCATGCGGAATGGGCGATCAAGGCCGCGGAAGCGGGCAAGCACGTGCTCTGCGAAAAGCCACTCACGCTCAATCACGCCGAAGCCGTCGCGGTGATCGACGCGGCGCGCGCGAACGACGTGTTTTTGATGGAGGCGTTCATGTATCGCTGCCACCCGCAAACGGAGCGGCTCATCGAATTGATCCGCGAGGGCGCGATCGGCGAAGTGCGGTTGATCCAGGCGACGTTTTCGTTTTTGGCCGGATGGAATTTGGAAAGCCGTTTGTTAAACAATCGTCTCGGCGGCGGAGGCATTCTCGACGTCGGCTGCTATTGCACCTCGATGGCGCGGCTCATTGCGGGCGCAGTGAGCGGGCAGCCGTTTTTGGATCCGGATGAATTGAAAGCCGTCGGTCAGATTGGCGGCGAAAGTCGCGTGGATGAATTTGCGGTTGCCTCGCTGAAATTTCCAAACGGCGTGCTCGCGCAGCTTGCAACGGGCGTGCGACTGAGCCTCGAGAGCTTCGTCCGTATTTCGGGCGAGGATGGAAACATCCTCGTGCCGAGTCCGTGGGTGATCGGCCGCCAGCCCGGCGAGGCAAAGCTCATCGTGACGCGCGATGGACGCAGCGAAGAAATCGTCATTAACGAAACGCGCTCTCCTTTCGCAATCGAGGCGGACACAGTCGGCCACTACATCCACGCAAAGCAGTCGCCGAAAATGTCGTGGGCCGATTCGCTCGGCAACATGAAGACTCTCGATCGCTGGCGCGAGCAGATCGGTTTAATTTACGACAGCGAAAAAATGGCGGAGCTCCCGAACCAGTAGGAGCCCCGCCGATTTTTTTGGCCGCGCGCACCAAACTCCCCCGAATTCTGCGCACGCGATATGTATCCCTCAAAGCTGAGTCATGCTCGCTTTGCCCGCGTGCAAGGTGGATGCGCGATGTGACGATTGTGTGGCAATGGCGCAACATTCTCGTGACATCGAATGTCTAACGAACGCGCGTTTGCGCGTGCGCGGACGATGAAGGTGCGGTAAATCGAAACGCAATTTCATGACTCCATTTAAAGTCTGGATCGGACACCCATACCCGCTCGGCGCCACCTGGAAAGGCAGCGGCGTAAACTTCGCGATCTACTCCGAAAATGCGACCGGCGTCGATTTGTGCCTTTTCGACAACGTCGATTCGCCCACGGAAAATATCCGCATACGCATGACGGAACAGTCGGACGAAGTGTGGCATGTTTTTTTGCCCGACATCAAACCGGGCCAGCTCTACGGCTATCGCGTTTACGGTCCATATGAGCCGGAAAAAGGAGCGCGCTTCAACGCCTCGAAACTCGTGATCGATCCTTACGCAAAGGCCATCGCGGGCAAGATCAACTGGAGCGATGAGATGTTTGGCTACACGCTCGGCGACGCGAAGGAGGATCTGACGCGCGATTATCGCGATGATGCGTGGGGCATTCCAAAGGCCGTGGTGATTGATCCGGCATTCGACTGGCAGGGTGATCGCCGGCCCGATACGCCGCTCTCGGAATCGGTGATTTACGAGGTGCATGTGAAAGGCTTTTCGCAATTGTGCCCGCACATTGCGGAGGAGGTTCGCGGCACCTACGAGGCGCTCGGCAGCACGTTCGCGATCGACTATTTCAAAAAACTCGGCATCACCGCGGTCGAGCTTTTGCCGGTGCATCAGTTCGTTGACGACAAGCAGCTGGTCGATCGCGGACTGCGCAATTATTGGGGTTACAACACGATCGGATACTTCGCGCCGGATTGCCGTTACAGCTCCAGCGGCGTAGTGGGCGAGCAGGTGCGCGAATTTAAAAACATGGTGAAAAACCTGCACGCGGCCGGCATCGAAGTCATCCTCGACGTCGTTTACAACCACACCGCGGAAGGCAATCACCTCGGGCCGACGCTCTCGTTTAAGGGCATCGACAATTATAATTACTACCGGCTCGTTCCCGACAATCTGCGCTATTACATGGACTACACCGGCACCGGCAACACGCTCAACGTGATGCAGCCGCGTGTTTTACAGTTGATCATGGATTCGCTACGCTACTGGGTCACGGAAATGCACGTCGATGGTTTCCGCTTCGATCTCGCGGCAACGCTCGCGCGCGAACTGCACGAGGTCAGCAAGCTGAGCGCGTTTTTCGACATCATCCACCAGGACCCGATCCTGTCGCAGGTGAAGCTGATCGCCGAACCATGGGACGTCGGCGAAGGCGGTTACCAGGTCGGCAATTTCCCCGTGCTGTGGGCCGAGTGGAACGGCAAATATCGCGACACCGTGCGCAGCTATTGGAAAGGCGACGAAGGGCAGGTCGGAGAACTCGGCTACCGGCTCACCGGCTCGCCCGATTTGTATCAGTGGAATGGCAAGCGTCCCTACGCGAGCATCAATTTCGTCATCGCGCACGACGGTTTCACCCTCGCGGACCTCGTCAGCTACAACGAAAAACACAACGAGGCGAACGGGGAAAACAACAACGACGGCGAGAGTCATAATCGCTCATGGAATTGCGGCGAGGAAGGTCCGACGAAGAGCGCCGAGGTGCTGACTTTGCGGCGGCGGCAGCAGCGAAACCTTCTGGCGACGCTCTTGTTATCGCAAGGTGTGCCGATGATTTGCGGCGGCGATGAATGTAGCCGCACGCAGCAGGGCAACAACAACGCGTATTGCCAGGAC
>JAJPJG010000028.1 GCA_021324395.1 Spartobacteria bacterium
AAGAGGCAAAGCAGCCGGACCAAAACCAATGATGATTCTCCGAAACGCAATGACAGTTTTGACGCTGGGTGCCTTTGCCGGCTGCGCTAGCGTTAATCCAAATCTGGCATTTCGCGACGTGGCTTTCGCGGTTCATTCGCGAACTGGCAAACGAGCTCAATGGAATCGCGGCACCGCTGAGGACGCGGAAGCGCAACGGGCGGTGCAATCGCTGTTAAGCCGTCCGCTCACTGCGGACTCAGCCGTGCAGATTGCGCTCCTGAATAATCACAACCTGCAAGCGACTTATGAGGAGCTTGGAATCGCTCAAGCCGACTTAGTCGAAGCCGGGTTGCTAAAGAATCCGGTCTTTACTTTCGAGCGACGATTTCCCGGACAAGCGCTGGAGATGGACGTGCTGAAAGAGTTCGTTGATCTGCTTGTATTGCCGCTTCGCAAGAAAGTCGCTGCAGCGGAATTTGAAGCCGCTAAGTTCCGCGTCGCGCACGAGGCGCTAAACCTTGCGGCGGAAGTGCGCTCGGAATTCTTCGCGCATCAAGGCGCGCAGCAGATGCTTGATTTGCGCCACACCGTCGAGCAGGCAACGCAACAATCAGCCGACGCAGCGTTGCGTCTGCACGAAGCCGGAAATACCACGAACCTTGATCTCGCCAATCAACAAGCCTTGCACGTCCAGGCAAAGCTCGATCTTGCAAAAGCGCAGTCCGAGGCCGTCGAGAGCCGCGAAAAACTCAATGAACTAATGGGCGCGTGGGGGGCGCAGACGAACTGGACTGTTGCGTCGCGACTGCCCGATTTGCCGGCGCACGAGGTATCGGCAAGCGGGTTGGAAACTCGCGCGATTGACCAGCGGCTCGACCTTGCCGCGGCGCGGCAGCTGGTAATTGCGCAGGCTCGCAGCTTGGGTTTCGCCCGGCTTGAAGCTATCGGACAGGATTTCCAAATCGGCGGGCATTACGAGCGCGAAGTCGGCGGGGAACTTAGCATTGGGCCCAGCCTCGACGTGCCAATTCCCATTTTCAATCAGGGCCAGCCGGCCCTCGCTCGCGGTCAGGCAAAGATTCGTCAAAGCCAGCAACGCTATCTCGCGCTCGCTGTTCAGATCCGCTCGGAAGTTCGTTCCGCGCGCGACCGCATGTTGTTGGCTCGTGACCGCGCTCAATATTACAACGCAACAGCGATTCCGCTGCGAAAGCGCATCGTCGATGAGACGCAGCTTCAATACAACGCGATGCAGGCTGGCGTTTTTCAATTGCTCCAAGCAAAGCAGGAGGAGGTAAACGCAGGCCGCGAATACATCGAGTCGCTGCGCGACTACTGGATGGCGCGAGCGGATTTGGAGAAAGCCATCGGCGGCAATCTCACCGGCAAGCTTCTCGTCCAGGAAAGTTCATACAAAGACTCGCAACCTCATCATTAACTATGATTACACGACGCAAATTCTTTTCGGGAGCCGCAGTGCTTGCTGGCGGCGCGCTACTTCCAGCCGTCCGCAATGCGGCTGGTGAAAACAAGGAAGTTCCCGGCGCTGAACATGCCCGTCCTGGCACTGCGCTTGAAACAGGCAAGTCGCATGTTGATCAAACATCCTTCCCGCCGGGTCAGCCGGGCAAGGATTACATTCCGGTCGTCACGCCCAATAACGTCGCTTTGCCGTGGAAGGTTGTGGACGGCGTCAAGGTATTTCATCTCATCGCAGAGGAAGTTGATCACGAGTTCGCGCCCGGATTGAAGGCAAAGTGCTGGGGTTACAATGGCCGCACGTCGGGACCGACCATCGAAGCAGTCGAAGGCGACCGCGTTCGCATTTATGTCACCAACAAACTGCCCGAAGCGACGAGCGTCCACTGGCACGGAGTATTGGTGCCGAACGGCATGGACGGCGTGTCGGGTTTGACGCAAAGGCAAATCGAGCCGGGCGAGACCTACAAATACGAATTCACGCTGCGTCAGCATGGGACTCACATGTATCACCCGCACTTTGATGAGATGACGCAGATGGCGCTCGGCATGATGGGCATGTTCATCATTCATCCGCGCCAGCCGCCCGAACCCAGGATCGACCGCGACTTCGCGATCATTCTCAGCGAATGGCGTATCGACCCCGGCACAATGCGGCCGAATCCAAATGAAATGACGGAGTTCAATATTTTCACGATGAACAGCAAGGCGTTTCCCGGCACCGCGCCTTTGGTCGTGAAGCTCGGCGAGCTCGTCCGCATCAGGCTCGGCAATCTAAGTGCGATGGATCATCATCCGATCCATCTGCACGGATATCAATTCCGTGTCACCGGCACGGATGGCGGCCCTATCGACAAGTCAGCGCAGCAGGCGGAAACTACCGTGCTCGTGCAAGTCGGAAGCACGCGCGACATCGAGTTTGTCGCCGATGAGCCGGGCGATTGGATTTTTCACTGTCACATGACTCATCACGCGATGAACCAGATGGGTCATAACTTTCCAAACATGATCGGAGTAAAGCCGGGTAACATGGATGAGAAAATGCGCGGCCTTTTGCCCAATTACATGACGATGGGACAAACCGGCATGGGCGATATGGCAGAAATGGGAATGAAGGTGCCGCGCAACAGCATCCCGATGGTCGGCGCGCCGGGGCCATTCAGCTATATCGACATGGGCAGCATGTTCACGATTCTGAAGGTGCGTGAGGGCATCACGAACTACGACGACCCCGGCTGGTATCAGCATCCGAATGGCACCGTCGCGACAGTGGCAAGCGCCGATGAGTTGCAGCGCGACGGTATCGAGGCAAATACTGCGCCCGCCATGCCATCGAGTGGCGACCATGAACATCATCATTAACACGAATGGAAATATTATGAAAAAAATCGCAGCAATACTCTTTGCAGTCCTGGTTGGAAACGGCGCGGCATTCGCTCATCAAATGGAAGGCGGCAGCACTGAAGGCATCTTTGGCCTCAAGGCGGAATATGTTCACGTATTGCTAAACCCGCTGCCTGTTTATGGGTTGGCAATAGGCGCGCTGGTCCTGGCTGTGGGATTGTTCGCCCAAAGCAAAACGGCACGGAATACCGGCTTGCTCGTAGTTGTCTTTTGCGCGGCTTCGGCGTGGCCTGTCCTCTATTTCGGACAGCATGGCTATAACCACCTTTATCCACAACTCGACACCGAATCCCAGCAATGGCTCGATGCCCACATGGATCGAGCCGAGCAGTTCATCTACGCGTTCTATGTAACAGCCATCCTGGGAATCGGCGCGCTCATTACGCAGAAGAAATTTCCAAAAGCGAGCAAGGTGGTGACTTTGCTGACGCTGATCGCCGCGGTTGCGTCGCTGGGAATCGGCGGCTGGATTTCCCGCGCCGGCGGCGAAGTGAGTCACTCGGAATTTCGTAGCGGAGAACCTCCTTCCGTGCCTGCACACGAACATTCTTCACATCAACACTGAAGACAAAAACAAACAAACCATAAGAAAGAAAAAACCATGAAAACAAAAACACTACTGGCGATGGGGCTTTGCGCTGCCATCGGTTTATTCAGCTCCCAAACCAAGCTGGCCGCACACGAGCACGAACAAGCGGGAGGGGAACATAAGATGCAAATCCCCGACACACGCGAGGGCATTCTAGGTGAAATCCACAAGCATCACGATGAACTGACAGCCACCGTGAAGGCGAACAAGCTGGCTGATGTCCACCACCACGCTTTTGCGATTCGTGATCTTGCAAAAGCGCTGCCAGCCAAAGTCAATCCCGACCATAAGAAGATGGTCGAGAGCGCGGTCAAAAAGATTTCGCAACTTGCCGAAGACCTCGACAAGTCCGGCGACGCTGGAGACCAGGCGGCGACTGAAGCGAACTTGAAGAAGTTCGATGACGCTCTGAAGGCGCTCGAAGAACACGCAAGCATGTGAGTGTCGCTCAAAGCCCATTGCCGGCGTATTCCGCCGGCAGTGGCGTCTTTGGCGCGAGCAGCGAGCCAGAATAAAGGCCGATATGAAAACAATACTCGTTATCACCGCGTTCAGTCTTGTGACTGCAACCACATTATGCGTTGCACAGGAACACAGTCAGGCGAGGCACGACATGAGCGGAATGCACGGTATGGAGATGATGTCCTTCGCCGGCATTCCACAAACACGTGAGGCATCAGGCACGGCCTGGCAGCCGGATTCCACGCCGATGCACGGCTATCACAGCATGTTCGACGACTGGACGATCATGACGCACTTCAACATCTTTGCCGCTTACGACAAGCAATGGAGCAGGCGCGGCGACGATCAGTTTAACTCGACCAATTGGTTCATGCTGATGGCGAGTCATCCGGTCGGCGAAGGTGAGTTCACGCTGCGTGGGATGTTCAGCCTCGAGCCGGCAACGGCAACCGATCACGGCTATCCGTTACTCTTTCAAAGTGGCGAGGCATTTCACGGAAGATCGCTTGTGGATCGCCAGCACCCGCATGACTTGTTCATGGAGCTGGCAGCGCGCTATCGCTACCCGCTCAATGACAAAACTGCGGTGTCGCTTTACCTCGCGCCATCCGGCGAGCCGGCGCTGGGCCCGCCTGCTTTCATGCACCGCGAGTCGGCATCGGATATTCCTGCCGCGCCGATCACGCATCACTGGATGGATTCCACACACATTAGCTTTGGCGTTGCGACCCTGGGTGTGACCTACGATAAGCTGCAAGTGGAAGGTTCCATCTTCAATGGTCGCGAACCGAACGAAGATCGTTGGGACATCGATGCGATCCATCTCGACTCCTACTCGGGTCGTGTGAGCTTCAATCCTTCCGAAAACTGGAGCTTTCAAACCTCCTACGGCTACTTGAAAAGCCCGGAGCAACTGCATCCCGGGGAGAGCGTTCATCGCGCAACCGCGAGCACGATCTATAATCAGCCGCTCGCCAACCACGGCAACTGGGCTTCCACGCTCTCATGGGGAATGAATAGCTCCGAAGGCATCAACTCAAATGCCGTGCTCCTCGAATCCACACTCGATCTTGCGGAGCGTAACACCATCTTCGGGCGCGTGGAGTATGTGCAGAAGACAGGCGAAGAACTCGACCTTCCGCAGACGCGAAAGAAATACAACATCACAGAGCTAACGCTCGGCGCGAGTCATGAACTCACGCCCGGCCAGCCTTACTCCATCGCGCTTGGAGCATCGGTGACTTACAACTTCATCCCCGAAAGTCTTCGCTCCACTTACGGCGACAATCCTATCGGTCTTTGGGTCTTCTTCCGTATCCGTCCGGCCCTGATGCACCATGGCGGGATGGAAGAATGTCACATGATGAAATGAATCGTTGCCTTATCTAGCCAAACGATGGAACCCGGCGAACTATCCGATCTCGACGCAATGCGCCGTCTTCAAACGGGCGACGATCTTGCGTTGAATGAATTGATGGAGCGCTGGCAAAAGCCGTTGCTTGGATTTGTCTATCGCTATGTTGGCAACCAGGAGGACGCAATCGACATTGCCCAGGAGACGTTTGTGCGGGTCTACGAATATCGCGATCGGTTTGCCGGGACGGGTAAGTTCTCGACCTGGCTGTTTGCAATCGCCGCAAACCTCTGCCGAAATCTCGCGCGCTGGCATGCGCGGCACCCGAACGTTCCGCTTGAGGACGAGGCGCACGGGGAACATGCCGATCCTGCGCGCCAGCCGTGGGAGAATGCGGCCAGCCATGATCTAGCGGAGGCCGTGCGCGAGGAAGTGCAGGCGCTGCCGCATGACTTAAAGACCGTTGTTCTACTCTCGGTTTATGACGAACATTCGCACGCCGAAATTGCAGACATGCTTCATTGCACTCCAAAGGCGGTGGAAACGCGGCTTTACCGCGCAAAGCAGTTACTCCACAAGGCGCTCAGCAAATGGAAGCTGAAATAGAGTGAGCTGCTACTTCATCGCCGGCGCGAGAGCGGTGTGGCTGCCGCCATGTTGCACCAACTGCGTTTCCATCATCGCGCGGTAACGTTCCCCGCTCTCTGGTGACATGACGCGACTCACGGCGAAGATATGTTCGAGCATGGCCTGGCGGCATTCGAGTTCTACCGCGCTGCTTTCTTTCATTGCGTCAGTCAATTCCGGTGTGACTGTCCCCTGGGCAGCCCGGAACATCGTTTGCAGATGCACATTGCTCTCGGTCAGCCTTTGGCACATCAGCTCGCATGTGGACTCGTAAGTCACATGCAACTGCATGATCTCTTTGAATTGCGCCTCCGTTAAATGGAACTCGTGCCTTAGCCACTGCATCTCCGCGTCGGGCGATGCGGCCATCTTTTCGAGATGCTTCGTCGCGAAATGGAGATAGACGCAGTAAGCCGAAAAGCCCGCCACCAGCGACAGCAGCAAAACACGCAACGCTTTGCTCATGGCATTGTCTGCGCGTGCTCGATCGGGTCGATCGAAGTGACGTAACGGCTCTGCAAGCTTCTCCATAGCTCAGTGTTGGTTTCGCGCGCTTGCAACTGCGCCGTTGCGATTCCGGCAGACAACATCAGCGTGGCAAACGCGATCGCGTAACGAGGCCGCGCCAGCAGCGCAATCCACCCTGCGAGTTGATGCGTGAAAGATTGCTCGCGCGCGGCTTCGCGCGCAGCGATCCGCTGCCACACATCGGCGCGAAAACGCGCGGGCGCTTCGGCGTTCACTTTCCACGCTTTGAGTTTTTGTTCGAGGTCGGAGTTCATTTCTTCAACGGTGAAACACCGCGGAGCACAAAATCCCTTTTACAAAAAAATCGCAAGGGATCGCGCGGCGGCGGGTGTTCTACGTGTGCGAGAATGAAAAACAAACCCTCGCCTGACAAACAAACTAGAAAGAAAAAAACAAATGAAAACCACGATTAAACTCATCACCTTCGCCGCAGTAGCCGCGCTCACTGGCGCAGCCTTTGCCGGCGATCTCGAAGCGGTGCAAAGCCAGAATTCACACGGTCAGGCCGTCACGATCTATCGTCCGGTCGAGAGCACGTCCATCGCGCTCTTCGTAGCCGGACGTGGAACCGGCGCGCGCACTGCCGAAGCCACCGAAACCACCGCTGCGGTCAAAGTGAACGCCCACGGCCAAACCGCCGTTCAGTATGAACGCAGCAGTCGCTAACGAAAGGAACCACATCCAATGATAACCACACGCAAACTCACCTGTATCGCGCTCGTCATCGGCGCATCAGCACTGCAAGCCCTGGCAGGACCCGGGCCGCAGTCGCTCAACACGCCGCTCAATACACGCGAGCAGGCCTCGGCGCTCAAGCCGGGCACCCCGGTCGCAATGAGCTGCGCAAAATGCAAGACGGTCATGATCAACACGGACAGGAAAGGCATCCTCGCGTGGTTCACGCCCAAGACCAAACACGCGTGCCCCGGTTGCGGCGGATACTTGAAGGTCGATACCTATGCGGTTAAAGGCATCCGTCCCGCCCAATACATGCACACCTGCACAAAATGCGGCGCGAATTCCGCATTCTGCTGCACCAGCGGGCATACGGAAGGGATGTAGTCGCCTCGGAAAATCAAAAAGGCGCGAAGTCCTTTGCCGAACTTCGCGCCTTTTGTAGGTGATCACAACGAAGCTCGATAACTAAGCAATGTATATGCCGGTGAGTCGACAGGCGGAGCAGCTTAAGAGCGGCGTTGACATTGGTTCAACGATTCACCAAAAAAACAATTGTTCTTCAACATGGAACCGAATTAATTTCCAGCCCGTGACGCTCGGCGAACAAGCTCTCTACCAAAATCTGACGCAGAAGCTGCATGAATTATATGACCGCGATCATCTCGGCATGCACGCGAAAGTTTTGAAGTTTCACGAAGGTCTCGAAAAGCAATACGCACGCTGTCACGACTACTGCCTCTTCCATCTGCTCGCCGGCAGCACGGCGCTGGACAATTACCAGCAGTTCGACTTTCCGCATCCCGACTCGGTGGAAACCTTTGTCAACACCGAGTATTACAGGCGGTTCGCGGTAGAGTAATTGCCACGACGCAAAGCGGCACGCAGCTTGCCATCCGTCTAAAACAAAAGTGCGAAGTCCTTTACAGCAGGCTTTCGAATTATAAATCCGATTGCGCGTCTTTAAGGCAACGTGGCGGTATAGATGCCCCACGTGCCATCGGTGAATGTAGCCTGAAACACGATCTCGCCGGTGCTCGCCGTGAAGCTGCGGCTCTGGCCCATCACCATCGGTGCAAGCTGGAAAATGGCGAACTTTTTCACCGTCTTCAGCGTGCCGTGGACATCGAGTTGATCACCCGTGATGACTACGCGCATGATCCCGCTCGTGCGCTTTGCCCAGACGCCGACGTTGCCCGTCGCCGGAACGCCGCTTAGCTTTGCGACGAAGATCGGCCCGCCCACGTCGGGCAACACGAGTTGCTGGAAGGATGCGAATTTCCCGGTCGAGCCCGGCGCGGGATCGCCCTCGCGCACGACTTCCTTCAATGGCCCGTCGGCATCCGACCAGATTCCGGTGTCGTTCGCCTTGGTAACGCCGGCCGCCGCGTCCACCTTCAATGACGCGACAAACGCCGTCGAACCGTTTTCATTGAGGAGCGGCTGGCTCATTTTTGTAAAAATCGCATTCGTGCTGGTGCCGCTCGTGTCCGGCGCCTGGTTGCCGGTGCGGTAATCGAGATTCGCGGTGCCGCTGATCGATTGAAGAATCGCGTAGTTGTTCGCCTTGGTGACGCCAATGCCGCCCAGCACCGCGGAAAACTCGAAATCTCCAAACTGATCGATGGCCGGCTCGCTGATCTTATTCACCCCGGCAAGGTTGGTATTCGAGCCGATGTTGAAGCCATTGGAGAGAGGCTGCGCGACGAAAAAACCGAGTTTGCCGCCCGAGCCCTTGAGCATTGCCACGATATTGCCCGTCGGCTCGTCGAGCGTGCGTGTTTGGCCGACGATGAGCGGCAGAGGCGCGAAGGCCGCGATGCTGGTGATGGCCACCTGCGAGCCGTTGAGTGTAAAGGTCGCACCTTTGTTCGTGAGCAACTGCAAGTTGCCGGAGAGATCGGTGCCAAACAGTGCCGGACTTTGCTTCGCATTACTCACCTTCGCGAGCATCGCGACACCACCGAAGTCGTCCACCGCGATCTGGCTGAATGCGGTAAAAGTCGGCCCTCCCAATCCCGGCGCGGTGCCACTGGTGCGCGCGACGAGACTCGACGTGTTGTTTTTAAAAACGTAAACAGCACTTTTGTTCTGCCCCGTGGCATCGCCTGTGCCCGGCTTCAGTGTGCCGACGAACGCCAGCGCGCCGCTTCCGCTCAACACCGGATCGCTCAGTTTCGTGAACGTCGCGCCGGTTACCGGGTCGGCAGTCTGCCCGTCGGCAACGAATGTCAGCGTCGTGCCGCTCGCCAGGACGATGCCGAAGTTCGCCGTCTTCCCCTTCCCGAGCAGCGCGTGAAAAGCCACGTCGCCCGAGGCATCGATCGCGGGCGGCCCGGCAAGCGTGAGCGTGTTCGAGCCGACTGCATCACCTTGGGCAGCCACGAGAGTAATCGTCGGCTGCGGGAGGAAGGCGAGAACCGGCGGAGCACTCGCAAACGTGAGGAGAACGAACAACGAGACGACTGCCGCAAGCTGCGCTTTCATACCGATAGGCTAGCAGAAGTTCCAACCCCCTCAATACCGCGCCGCGCAAAAAAAGGCGCGAAGTTCGTTTGCCGAACTTCGCGCCATTTTTGTTGGAGTCGTCCATCTGGTCCCATTCTCAACGGTATAATGAATTTTGTTGACAACAATATGCGCCTGCCGCAAATCCGCGCCGCTATGACCGACGCCGAGCAAGCTTTGCACAACGCGCTTCTGAAAAAGATTCGCCGGCTTTACGAGCACGACCAACTCGGCATGCACATGAAAGTGCTCCGCTTTCACCGGCACCTGGACGACAACTACACCGATCTCCGCGACTATTGCCTCTTTCACCTGCTCACCGGCAGCACCCTCAAAACAGATTGTCCTCACTTCGATTTTCCGCTGCCAGATTCCATCGCCGATTTCATCAACACGGAGTTCGCGGCGGTCTTTCCGCAGTGACGGGAAAGCGGTAACGCACGGGATGATGGAAAGGCGCGAAGTTCGTATGCGAAACCTCGCGCCATCCCTAACTTTCGCGATTGAGACGATCGAACCACATTATTCGATGCCCCCTATTTTTCATGCCGTGTGTGATAGCAGTCGTGCAATCCGTCGAGCCACCCGTGGCCAATTCTTTTTCGTTAACTCACATTCCCAAATACGAATCACGCGCCAACCTTTTTCCCGTAGATGTCTCGTTACCTCTCTATCTCGTTTCGCATTGGATTGTAGTTTTGCAGTCCAGAATTTGATCCGCGACTTAGGAGTCCTGCCGTGACGGGGACAACCATGCCAAAAGCAGCCGTCCACAAAAATAGCTATCTTTTGCCGCCGAAACACCAAGTCGGGTTTTCCAAATAGCTGAAAGTTTCTTCTCCACCCGCTTATTCCCGCCAGCTTCATAAACCCAATCATCCGCAACTCGGTCGAAGCATTCCCCCGCCCGCGCACACGTGACATTCGCAGAGAACGCTCGGCATGCGTCAAGGTATCCGCCACGACTATTCCTTTGGTGGATACTGTTTGAAATGCGCGGCTATATCAGCCTGAATTTGCTCCAAGCTCTTTTTATTTGGAGTATTATTCTCCGATTTAGCCCAAGGGCGTCCTGGGTGCAAGGTATCCCAAGGAGACCGTTCATTTGCGCGGGTTTCAGGGCTGTCACCATGTTTGCCGAAGCCATAGCAGACCTTCATTTCGTTATTCCAAACTGGCTTGAACCAATCTATTAGCAAGTCTTCGGCGGTTTCAATCCATGCGCTACGAACTACTAAATAACGGCAATCGAAGTCTTCCAATTTTAAGTTTTCCGCGCTCGCAATACTTCGTTTGTGATCTCTTAGTCGATTAAAAAGACGTGGCCCTTGTTCACTCGGTAAGAGTGCGTGCATTTCTTCAGGATCCGCCTTGCCTACATAGATCGGGTGTTCCTTACCCGATATCGGAGCATAGCAATCAAACGAACCTCGATAATAGAGGGCATATACACCGGCACCGTAAAATGGTTGCTCAGTAGCAATCGAAATAGTCTCCTTATCTTGAAGGAGGAGAGCGCGAGCGACTATCTCACCGATGACTTTCGGACTGGTGGGATCGAAAACATGCTTTGGTTGCCGGATCTGATCGAAAGATTGCGCCAATGAGTTCAGACGAAGAACCACGCTTTCGAGTTCCTTTTTAAGTGCGCGACGCTTAGGAGCGGAAAGCCCGGAGTAATCCGCCGGATCAAGCGAGAGCTTATTCGCTAAGGCAATAATTTCAGTTATGATATTTGTCGGATTATCAGCCATCAAAACTTCCCGCGCGCTATTTCATCATGTTTCTCAAGTGCCATTCTTACACTTCGCAAAACCTGCTCACCTAAAGCAACCGGCACGGCATTTCCAAGCTGTCTCATATTCTCCGTCCAACTTCCCTCGAAAACATATTCGTCGGGAAAAGACTGAAGTCGACACGACTCTCTAACAGAAAAATAACGGACTTTTCCGTTTGGGTAACGAAGCATGTTTTCCCCTCCTGGCACACCATGATCGCCAGCCTTCAATGTCTTTGCCGGTTCATCAAGAGGACTCCCGGTATGCCCAATATAGGACCGAGCCCCGGGTTGCAAAGTGTGGTTGGCAATACGCTCATTTTGTGAAGGCTCACCCAAGTCAGCGATCGCGTCGCGAACTGTTCGCCACGGAGCATGCAGCATGTCTGATGTCACCCGGCCAAATGCGGGCGGAGGTTCTGGCCGGTCGCGACGAGCCACTCCATGTCTTTCCCAATATTCACCTGAAAGCCATTGGGAGTTGTGCAACGCTTCACGTGAATGAGTGGGGTTCGGAAAAGACCAAGACACATGAATATCAGAGCGAAAACCCACGATAAAAACTCGTTCCCGACGCTGAGGGACCCCGTAGTCCGCTGCGTTGAGCAGACGCCAAACCACCTTGTAGCTCAAATCTGTTGCTGTTCCCTTGGTCTTGATGCGCTCAAGTCTCGAAAAGTGTTCCACCCATTCTTCATCCTGTCGCTTTGTGATAGTCGGATAAGTTAGCTGGAGGACAATGTAAGCAAAATATTTAGCGAAGGATTCGCGCGTTAATCCCTTAACATTTTCAAATACGAATGCACGTGGTTGAATTTCACGCACCCCACGAGCTGCTTCCGGAAATAGGTTTCGCTTGTCTTGCATGGCACGATGCTTTCCACCGATCGAAAACGGCTGACAAGGAGGTCCGCCTGAGACTAGATCAACTCGCCCATTCCACGTGCCAAAATCCTGATGATGGACATCAGCTTCTATCAAAGGCCAATGACGCACTAATTCATAGCCGCGCCGCTGGTTCACTCGAATCGTCTCACACGCATCATGATTGTATTCAAGCACGGCATCGTGTTTGAAACCGGCTTTTGAGGCAGCTATCGCAAGTCCGCCGGCTCCAGCGAACAATTCGACACAATGTAATTCGCGAGCCCTATACAGCGCATGGTCTTCACGAGTGACAGATCCTTTTGCTTCTTGCTTCTCCCGATGGAAAGGTTTCTTTCGCCGCAATGTTTTGTTTCGATAAAGAGCCGTCGATTTACGGGGCAAAGGCTTCTTTTTTTTCATGCGTTTGAACTTAGGGAGACTGCCATATCCATCGCGGATGTCGAGCCGTTCCCGAGCTTTGTATTGAAAGCAAAAAGGCGCGAAGTTCGTTTGCGGAACCTCGCGCCTTTGTTTTGCAGGGACACCCTCGGCGGGTGACTTAGACCACCATCATTTTGCCGGGGTCGCTCCATGCGCCCATCACGCCTTTGAGGCCTATGGTGCGGACGCGAACCCAGAGGGTGGTGCCGGGCGTGAAGCCTTCGAGCATGGCTTTGCCGTTGCTGAACGTGCCGTAGTGTTTCCAGTTGGCTTCCACGTTCGGGTCGCCGGTGCAGGTTTCCACGTCGTTCATGCTCGGTGTGCGATCGGGACGATAGCGCGCGACCAGCGAGCCGCTCAAGTCACCCTGGCGCAAGACCAGGTTCTGCGGCGCGGCGGGCGGCGAGAGATCGGGCGCATTGCCGGTTTCGTAGGATGGGAAACCGCTGAGCGCGACGATGGCCGGATCGCCTTTCGCGACGGAGTTGACGTAACCGCCGAGATCGGCGAGCACGATTTCCAGCGCCTCGCGCGCGGCGTTGAACGCGGTTATATCGGCGGTCGAACGGCTGGCCTTGTCGGCTAGCTTCTGGTCGAACGTGTCGATCACGGTTTGCAGCGCGGGCATCAGCACGGGCGGGGCCGTGAAGGTGGCCGCGTTGGCCAGCAACTGATCATGGATCGTTTGTGCCACTGGCTTGAGATCGGCGGCGGAATAGCCGCTGAAATCAATGATTGCTTTGACTTTACTCATTTTTACTTGGTTTTCTCCTTGTTTGTTTGTTTTTGCTTGGTTTTAGCCACGAAAGAGACGCTCTCCCCGTGGTTTTTCGGCTGAAACAGCCGAAAGCGGTTGCGGATTTGCTCGAAGCTCCGCGTGTTTCCATCGAACAGGTGCGGATTTGTTTCGAACGATTGCGCGATTCGTTCGAAGGAATTGGAAAAAGCTTCGAACGATTTTGAAATTCCTGTGAACATCCGCCGAAAAGCTTCGAAGGTTTTGCGATTTCCTTCGAAGGTTTTGCCGATTCTTTCGAAGGAATTCCGGATTCTTTCGAAGGAATTCCGGATTCCTTCGAAGCTTTTTGGATTTCCTTCGAATGAATTTGCAGGACGTTCGCAGCTTTTCCGAAGACCTTCGAAGCTTTCCGGCGGAGCTGTAAACGTCCCGCGCAGTCTTTCGAAGGAATTTGGATTTCGTGTATGGCTTTCACGCGGATGCAGGATTCGGGAGCCGATCCGTTCGCACAACCGCGAAATACCTATCCTTTTTCCTAGTCCGGTCTAAGACACCGGCGGGAAGAATCTCAGCGATTTGTGGCTTGTCGGAACTTTCCCGTGGTGGATTGCAGTGCTGGCATCGGTGCTGCTTTAAACGACTCGCGTTATCATCACCGGCGGCAGCGGTCAGCCCGCTGAAACTCGAAAGGTAAACTTCGTGTGAGGTTCAAATCCTCAGCCGCCCGGTTTTCGACCCGCGACGCGCGCGCGAAAAATCGCTGGCACATTTTACATCGCTCAGGCATTCTGCGCGGGCAACGAACATGGACAAAGGAAGTGCGTTGCGAATATTGGTCGCGGACGATCACCTGATTCTTCGGGAGAGCGTCTGCGCGTTCATCGAGTCGAGAAGTGGCTGCGAAATCGTCGGGCAGGCCGCGACAGCATCGGAGTCGGTCGATCTCGCGCTGGAAACAAAGCCCGACGTCATTCTCATGGACATTCTGTTTCGCAGCGGCAATACCGGCATCGAAGCGACGAAACAGATCGTCCGGCAGTTGCCCTCGGTGATGGTGCTCATGATGTCCGCCACCAGCGATCCCTGCTGCGTCCGCGAGTCCTTCCGCGCCGGCGCGAGTGGTTACCTGCTCAAGGACTCTCTCAACGGCGAACTGCCGCTCGCGCTCGAAGCGATGCGGAATGGCTACTTCTATACCAGCCCGCAAATCACGCGCGACCTCGTCCTCGGCGCGCTCGCCAACGGCGGAACTCCCGCACTCACGAAACGACAACGTGAAATCCTGCAGCAGCTCGCGAGCGGATTGAGCGTCAAGGAAACCGCTGCCGGGCTGAAAATCGCCGCCAAAACCGTGCATGCGCACCGCAAGGAAATCATGTCGCGTCTCGGAATCCACGAGCCCGCAGGCCTCATTCGTTACGCAATGAGCACCGGCCTCATCCCTCCGCAGGGTTACGCGGGGCCGCGGTAATCGATCGAAACGCGCAAGCTATTGCCCGTCGCGCTTTGAGCGCTTTTCATTTTGCTGTGCCGCAAATTACTCGCGCGACCGCTTACGGCACCACCTGCAAAGCAGCGTAGCTCCACCGATCAATGCCAGCGCAATTTCCGACGGCTCGGGG
This sequence comes from Spartobacteria bacterium, assembly GCA_021324395.1. Lineage (GTDB taxonomy): Bacteria > Verrucomicrobiota > Verrucomicrobiia > Chthoniobacterales > Chthoniobacteraceae > JAJPJG01. The sequence continues at coordinate 15,055 of JAJPJG010000028.1, forward strand.
ATGCCCTGGCCTGTGATCTGGAAATTGTCCGCGTATTCCAGCGGCGCGGTAGAGGCGGAGGTAAATTGACGCGTGATGAGCAGGCGGACTTCATGGGAGCCGGCCGTGACGTTCGAGACGGTTCCCGAGAGCAGGAAATGGAGCTGGTCGCCGCCATTTAAAATCTGCGACGGCTGCGAATCGACCGTTGCACCGTCAAAGAGCAATGAGAAAGTGCCGCTATCGTTGTTTCCTGTAAAGCCATCGGCAGCGACACTCGCCACGTCCAGACTCAGCGTAAACTGGCCCGAGGGCAGCGTGATGTTTTGGAAAATGCCGCCCCCGCCGGTCGGCGTGCTGGAATTGATTTTGCCGACACGGAAGACCGCCGCATTGCTGACGGAAAGCGGACCGTTGTCATTGACGCCGCCGCTGCTGTAGTAGTCGATGTCGATCTGCGCCACCGTCGGGTAGGTGTTGCCGAGCGTGCCGTTGGCGGTTACGAACCACGTCCAGCCCGTCAGGTCGCCGAGCGAAAAGTCGCCGTTGGTGAAAATGTCCGCGCGCGCGGCGGTTGCGCCGGCGAACGTCAGGATTGCGAAACAAACCAATGCGCGCAGCCCGGCGCTGCGGCACTTTTGCGGGAGAAGGCGGTGAAACATGGAATTTCGTGTTGTATGGAAATTACAAGCGGCTTCCATGCCGTGGCGTGCCTATTTTTTGAAGCGCCGCGTTTAGCGCGGATCTTCCACCCAGCTCGCGCGGCGATAGTCGATGACGTCGCCAAAGCCGGCGAGCGCTTCGTCATAGTGGACGCCGGTGTTGCCGTTGCCGGAGAAGTTATTGGTGACGACCGAGCCGTAGATGTCCGGGTTACCCGTCATGGTGAAGGTGGCGGCGGGCGCATAGAGGCAGGCGGCAAAATCGCCCGGTGACCCGATGGAAACGGTTTGCGTGCCGCTGGATGGATTGATGCCGTAGAATTGCAGATAAGCAGCGCCAAGCTGCAGGCCGTCGCTGTAAGGGTTGTTCGTCAGGTCGCGGCCTTTGACGTTGATGTTGCCGGCGAAGTAGATCTTGACGTGCGCGCCGGTCTGCGAGCCGCTGGAAGTGTTGTCGTTAATGGTGATCGCGCCGGTGATGTCGCCGGTGACCCAGATTTCCGCATAGCCGTCGCTGCCTGAAGGCGGTGTAACCGTGAGGGTTTTGGTAATGGTCGCGAGCTTGTAGCGTGCGGGGTTGGTGAGCGTGTTGTTTGCGGCGGGAATGTTGATCGTGGTGTTGCTGGTGACGGTGGTGGGCGTGGCGTTGATGGTAGTCCACGTGGGCGTATTCACCGGCGGCAGGTAAGTGTAGGCGTTGTTGTTTACCGAGCCGGTGACACTGCCGATGTTCGTGAACGTGCCGCCATTGCTTCCGACGTCCCCGTAGATCGTGCCGCCGACGCTGAAATTGCTGCTGGTGGCTGCGGTGTTCAGCAGCACGTCGCCATGCTGCTGGCGCTTCGAGGAATCATATTGGGCATTGGTCGATTTGGCCGTGTTGGTGGAGTCGAAGCTGTCGATCACACCGGCGGAACCGGGGCCATTGAAACTGGTGCCGGCGATGACCGCCGCCTCGAACGGTGTCTTTGGCTGGACGAGCACCTCGATGGTGCGCTGCGCCTGCGGCTTGGCGAGCGCGACGAGGCGGTTATTGTAGAAGGATTCGTAGCGATCGTATTTGAAGCTGAACTTGCGCAGCGCGTTTTTGTGCCGCGCATTCATGTCGGTGACGATGTCATCGCCGACACGCGACATGCCGGTAAGCGCAGCGTAGCCGGTGGAGCGGATGCGATACCATTGGTTGCCCTTTGAATCGACCAGGCCTTTCGGTGTGCCCGAGTTTGACATCGGCGGGCCGTCGAGCACCACTTTCGCCCAAATCTGCGTGGTGCCGTCGCCGCCTTCGGAGAGCGTGGGTAGGTTATAGGTAAGGCTCTTGGTGCCGCTGAGCTGGGTGCTTCCATCCGTCGCGCTGGTGCAGGGAACCCAGTTCGAGCCGCTCGGTTTCAGCCAGCCCCAGTAGCTGCCGTCATCGTTCGTGCCTGCGGCGAACGCCGTGTTGGTGCCGCTGATCTTTGTCCAGCGGAGATTTGCAAGAGCCACGTCCGCGCCGGACTCTGCCGCGAAGAGGGCTTCCTGCCAGCCGATGTTCTTCTGCGTGGTGTTATAGCGGGCGGAGATGTTGTAGAGAACGTTCGCGCCGACCAGTGAAAGGACGAAGAGCATCAGCAGCGCGACGACGGTGGTGTTGCCACGAAGTGCGCGATTACTTGATGGTGTCATATTGCCCCTTTCTCAGGACGATGGTTGAGTAGACGGACGTGCCGGCGGAGCTGCTGTTCGAGTAATGGAAGCGCGGCGTAAAGCTGGTGGTGGTCTTTACCGAGGTGACCGAGTTCGTGCCGCCGAAGGTGAAGGTGCTGGTGCCGCTGAGGGGATTCGCGTCGGTAAGGATAAAGCCGTCGGTGTTGTCCACGTTCACGACCGCGTTGGCGGTGCCGGTGGAAATCACCTGGCGGGTGACGGTGACCGAATTGCTGCCGGATGTCCGGAAGTAATTCACCTGCATGGAAGTGCCGCTATAGGAAATGGAGCAGGTGGGCATGCCGAACTTCGGAGTCGTGACGGTGACTGTGGGAGTGCGCGCGGAACCGGTCGTCGCAGCGCTGCCGGAGTAATCGACGTAATCCGGCACGAACACTGTGAGCATGGTGCCACTGGTGACGCTGCCGGTGCCGGATTGCCGGAGATCGCGCGCGATGTAATCCATCACCCGCATCTGGTCCTCGGAGGCAACGTAGTAATCATCGGCGGCAAAGAAGACGCGCTGAAACGCCGCCGCGCCGAGCACGATCACGCCGAGAATGAGGCCGCCGACAGCGGCGGAACACATCATTTCCACCAGAGTGTAACCGTGGTTGCGACGTAGCTTCATCGTGTGTTTTCCCCCCATAAAGTCGTGATCTGCTCACTGCGGGAGCGGTTTCCCGGCGAAGCCGTCCAGGCCATCGTGATGTCGATGCGCGCCAGGTCGTAGGTGGAGAAAGCGCTCTGCGCGCTGCCGCCTGCCGCGACGCTGACAACGCCTGTCGCATTGTTGCGGCTGACGGAAAAGGTCGGCGCGCTGCCGCTCGTCGGTGTGGGATAACCGGTCACGGTGACCGTCTCAGTGGCTTTGTTCAACATGGCGGCATCGCTCGCGGCGGAGGAGAGCAACGTGGAGATGCTGTTCGTCCCGCTGGAAAGCGTGACTTGAGTCCAGCGGCAACTGCGCACCTGCTCCATGCGATCCTGCAACGCGCCGGTGGCAGCGAGCGACTCACGGCCGGAGTTGAGCAGGTAGAGACATTGCGAATTCAGCATGTAGAGCGCACCGAAGAACAGTGCGACGATGGTCATCGCGAATATGTTGTCCAGGAAGGTAAACCCGCCACGTCGGTGGATTCGCTCATTGGAAAACAGCTTCATCCCTGCCTTTTTAAGCAAATGGTGTGCCTTTGCGGCGTATTACTATGAGGTAAACTCGAATGCTGCCGTGCGTGCGTTGTTCAGCGTGTTGATGCCGCTGATCACTTTCGCAAGGATGAAGCCGTCGACAGGCTTGGCTGTGCTGGGCGATGTGGTGCCGGCGGTGCTGTTGAAGCTGTTGTTGCCATTCACGTCGAAGCCGATGAGGTCGGCCTTGATGTTCGTGACCGCCGAGGCAAGCGCGAAGATGCCGTTCTGGTCCGCACTCGCGCCGATCGCGGCGATCTGGCGGGCGAGGACGTTGGAGACCGAGCCGGCGCTGCCATTGGTAACGCCTGTGCCGCCGCGCCCGGCGAAGAGGCCTTGCGGGTTGTTTTTAAAGAATGCGCCGAACTTCGAGCTGCCGTCGGACGCGACGCCGATGAAGCCCGCGGCCTGGATGGAGCTGACGTTGCCGCCCGCGCCGCCGACGCCAAATGCGCCGATGCTCTTCCCGCCGTCGCCGGCCTGGATGACGTTGATCGAGCTGTTGATGTCCTTTTGCTGGCTGATGCCGGTGACGTCGCCGCCTTTGCCGCCGATGTAGCCTTTACCGGCCACTGCGCCATTGCCGCTCGCGTCGCCGCCGTTGCCGCCTGCGAGGATGGAAGTGTAGATGGTGGGGTCCTGCGGTGTGTTCAGCTTCAGGCCGGAGAGTGCGCCGCCCGCGCCACCGCCGGTCACGCCGCTGCCGCCAACACCGCCGAGGACGAACATGCCGGAATTGCGCGAACCGAGGAAGGAATTGCTGATCAGCCCGGCTGCTCCGCCTTTGCCGGTGATCGAACCGACGTGCGTGCCGCCGTCGCCGCCGTCGCCGGATTGCAGCTTGATCGTTCCGCCGTCAACGCCGAGGTTGAGGAGCGAAATCGCGCCGCCTGCACCGCCGTCGGACGTGCCGCCGGTGCCGCCGGTGCCGGAGGTGATGGTCGCGCCGCCGAGTTCGTTGCCAATGATCTGGCCGCCGTCGGAGGAAGTGGAATTGCCGGTGAAGACGCTGAGCACAGCGCCGCCTGCGCCGCCTTTCGTCGCGCCATCGCCACCATTGCGGGCGGTGATCGTGAGCGGGTTTTGCGCCTGCGGGAAATCGGAATCGAAATTGGTAATACCATCGAGCGCGCCGATGCCGCCGAGCGAAATCGTTCCGCCAGCACCGCCCATGCCGGTCGAGCCGTTACCGCCTTTGCCGGAAGTGATGCTCATGACGACGGGATTCATCTCGATGAAGCGCGCGTGTGTGACCGGATCGGTGATGAACTGGTCGAACACGGTCGTCGACTTGACCGCCTTGACGCCGCCTGCATTGCCGCCCGTCGCGCCATCACCGCCATTGCCGGCAGTCAACGTGACGCGCACCGTGCTATCCACGACGGCGTGCTCATCGGCAGGCGTCGCGGGATCGTCCTGAGATTCGTCTGCGGGATCGAGCGTGAGATCGACGGTTGAAATGGAGCCGCCTATTCCGCCGAGTCCGCCGGTGGACGTTCCGCCATCACCGGCGGTGAGCGTGACGTTGTAAGCTTTTTCGAGCAACTCGACATTCGCCGGCAGATCCAGCTTGTGTTTAACACCGGTGATCGAGCCGCCAATTCCACCGTTCCCGGTGCCGGCGGTCGCGTTACCCGCATTGCCGGCGGTCAGGAGAAGGTCGCCGTCATTCGCGAGCGTGACGAGATTGGAGATGCTGCCGCCATTTCCGCCGGCACCACCATTGCCGTCTTTGCCGATGCCGGCAGTGACAACGATGTCGCCGCTAACGAGCGAAAGATGAAATGACGAGATGCTGCCGCCGCTGCCGCCCGCCGCAGTTGCCGCGGGGCCGGTCGGCGTGCCGCCATCGCCTGCATGGAGCACGAGCGAGGTATCGGCCGTGAGCGCGGGAACGAGCGCGCCGCCGCTCGAAAGCGCGAGAAGCGGCGTGTTCATAATCGCACCACCCGCACCGGCAGCGCCTTTGCCACTGTCGCCGCCTTTGCCAGCCTGCAGGAAAATATCGCCGGCTTCGACGTTGATGCCGATGATCGCGCCGCCCGCGCCGCCTTTGCCAATGAGCTTCGCGGAGAGATCGAGCCCGCTGCCGCCGTCACCCGCGAAGAGCGACACCTTCTTGCCGGTAAACGGCAGTGCAAAATCGACGAAATCGGTAAAGCTCTGGCTGAAATCGAAATGCCCGAGCGAACCGCCGAGTGCCGCGACGCCGGTGGAGCCGCCTTCGATCACGGGGACGAAGTTTTTCAGCGTCGATGGCGATTGCACGGTAGCGGTAACCTGGAACGTGCCGTTCGGCGCGGTGTATTCGTCGAGTCGCGAACCGGACGCGAGCGATGAGAGCACTTCGATCGGAGCCTGCGCGCTCGCGTTGTCGTTAACGAAATGTGCAACGAGCGGCCTGCCCGTTTGCAGGGTGAGATCGGGCGAAAGTGTCGACGTCAGGAAGCCGGTCGAATCCCAGCCGAACACGCTAAGCTTCGTCTGCGAAGCGCTGAGCGCGAGCAAGCGCAGCGAGCCGGCATCGACATCGAGATTCGCAACGCCACCGGGCATCACGCCGCCGTTGCCAGCGGTAAACGCATCGCCTGACGCAGCGCCCGTCGAGAGCAGCGGAACGATTGTGCCCGATTGAAAACCGACGAACAAATCGTCGTAAGCGCCGCCTTTGATTGGCGCGGTAACGAAGTCGGTCGCGAGTTTTGGTAATGAAACAACCGCATCGAGCAGCGCAAACCCGCCTTTGCCATCGCCTGCTGCGACGTAAATTTTCGTCGCGGTGTTGTCGGTGGTCATCACCGCAATGTCGTCATCGGATGAGGCGGTGAAATTTCCCGCCGTAATCTTGAACGGGCTGTGGCCGAGCGCGACGATCCCGCCTGTGAGCGTGCTGCCGGTGTATGCGCCGGTGCCGGAATCGAATTGCTGGTCGTAAAATACGCCGCCGCCGTTATTGAGGTAAACGCCGAGGTTGTTGCTGTTTTTGTAGCTGACGACAATGTCCATCAATCCGTCGTTGTTCACATCGACCGCGACCGCGCTGTCCGGTGTCGTGCCTTTCGGATCGATTTGGAGCAAGTCGTCCTGCGGCTGCGGCGTGTTGCGGTCGTCCTGCACAACGGGCGCAAAGCTCGAGCCGTCGCCGCTGTTTTGCTCGAGGATCATTTTGCCAGTGCCGCTATCGACGAGCAAAATGTCATCGACGCCGTCGCCGGTGAAGTCCGCGTGGACGATGATGCCGGTGCTCGGCGCTTTGCCGGAGAAATTGTTGCCGAGCAGCGAACCGCCCGCGCCGGCTGGTGCGCCGCTGCCGCCTTTGCCCGCGACGATCGTGTAACTGCTGCTATCGCTCTGCATGTCGAGTCCTTTGATCGATCCACCGACGCCACCCGCGCCGCTGCCGCCGTTTCCGCCATGGCCGGCGGTGATGTTCACGATCCCGGTCGATGTTTTCTCGATCACTTTCGCAATCAACCCGCCCGCGCCACCGACCGTGCCGTTGCCGCCGTCGCCGGACTGAATGTCGTAGGCCGGAGTGCTCGCCGGGCTGGTTTCATCGATGAATGCGCTGACGATCGTGACGTTCTGCACGGAACCGCCAATGCCGCCCGGTTTGCCAGCCACACCGTCCAAACCATTGCCCGCGTAAAGCTGCAGCTCCTTCGCGGTTTGGAAAACGGAATTACTGATCGACGCGCCGGAAAGCAGCCCGCTGTTTTTTGCCAAATGAAACGTCGTCTGCGCGCCCGGTTTCACCGGGTTGATGTCCATGCCGATGTCGTAATCGACCGCGCCGGCAGTCAGCGCGTGCGAACCCGTGCGAAAAACGCCGTCGCCCGCAAACACGCCGTGAATCTCGCCATTGACGGACAAATTCGTAATTGAGCCGCCGGTGATGATGTCGTTGATGTCGCCGTTCTCGCCGCTCGATGGATGTGTCTTGATGCCGACGATGTTATTCGCAAGGAGCACGCCGCCGTCTTCGCCGTTCGACGGATCATTGTCTGAATCCGACAAACGCCCGCCCGCAGTAAGATTGCCGATGATGTCGCCGACATTGCCGGTGATATCGAGGCTCGTGTTCGGCCCGACGGAAATCGCGTTGACCGCGCCGTCGTGATACCAAACGATCGCGTTGCCAGAGAGCACCTTCACCACTGTAAAAGCATTGTCGCCCACGGACGCTTCGCCGGTGGTTGGATTGCCCGCGCCGCCGAGGAGGTTTGCGCCGTTGATGAGCAAAGCGGGGGCGATGCGTTGCTCAAGCGGTTCGATGTGCGATTTAAGAAAATTCATGGGCGTGGGCGTGGAAAAGACCCTTCAAAAAGCAGAATTGGTGCCCGCGCTCGAAACCGTTAGACTTCGCGCGACGCATTCGTAGAGTTTGCGCCGATGTTATCCAAACCGGACAGCGCGCTCGTGATCGTCGGCCACGGCTCGACCGTGAACCCCGATTCGGCCACGCCGACATTCGCGCATGCCGATGAAATCAAGCGCCGCGGCGTTTTCGGCGAGGTCGTCTGCGCGTTTTGGAAAGAAGAGCCGAGCTTGCGGCAGGTGCTTTACACTGTGGAAAGTGACGACGTTTATGTCGTCCCGAATTTCATCAGCGAAGGTTACTTCACGCAAAAAGTCATCCCGCGCGAACTCGATGTAACCGGCAAAGTTACATTTCGCCGCACACGGAAAATCAAATACTGCGAGCCGGTCGGAAACCATCCACGCATGACCGAGCTGCTGCTGCATCGCGCCGCGGAAGTCGCGCCCGGCATTTCGCCGCGCGAAACAAGCCTGCTCATCATCGGCCACGGCACGTCGCTCAATGAAAATTCCGGCGCAGCCGTGAAGGAACAGGTGCAACGCATCGCGGCTCGCGGCGATTACGCGGAGGTCTTCGGCGTGTTCATGGAAGAGGAGCCGTTCGTCACCGACTGGCGCAAAATTGCATCGCAGCCGCACATTGTCGCCGTCCCATTTTTCGTCTCCGACGGTCTGCACAGCTATCAGGACATTCCCGTGCTGCTCGGCATCGAGGCCGAGCCGACGCAAGCCGCGAGCAAAATGGACGTGTTTCGGCGCAATCCGTATCGCGTCGCGGGCCGGTCGCTTTTTTACGCGAGCGCAATCGGCACCGAGCCGCTTTTTGCCGATGTGATTTTGGATCAGGTTGCAGCGTTCGACTCGGAATTTGCAGCATGACCAAAACGCATTCGCAGATCGAAACATTGCTCGCCGCTTTGTTGCAGCGCGGCGTCAATCGCATCGGCGAAATTTTGATTCGCGGCGAATTCGAGCTGCTTCATCACGCCGATGCGGATCGCAGCGATTTGCAGTTTTTCAACAATCCGGAAGATGCGCGCGAGATTGCAAAATACGACGAATCGGGAAATTTCCGTCCGCTGAAAACCGCGCCAAATCTGCGTTGCGGCTGGAAACTCGTGCTGCGCGATCTGCACGAACTGCGCGAGGCGCTCGATTGTTTTTACCCGGCGATGCCCGGCGTTTTGTTTGCCCACGAATGCAGCGCGCTCGAAGTGGTCGATCTCCGCGAAACGCTAAATCGACAAACCGGCATGTATGCGGTGACGAAGAAAATTTCCAATAAGCAGGCGAATGAGTTGATCGCCGGCTTTTGCCGATCAGACAACGGGTGTTTAAAAACGATTTTGTGGCGCATTGACGCGAACACACCGGTCACTTCGCTGCCTCCGTGCAAATTCGATCCGGCCGCAAACCAGCTTGGGCAAAGCGTTCTCGCGATTCCCCTGCTTTGCCACGAAGCGTGCAATCTGCTCGTCGCCGCTGCGCGTAACAAGGTGAAATCCGAATGATTCTCCGCGCGCGCATCGTAGTCACGATGGATGGCCCGCCGATCGAAAATGGCGCGGTCGCAATCAACAACGGCGAGATTTACGCAGTCGCCGATTTCGATCACGTCCAGCGGCTTTACACCGGCCGCATCATCGACCTCGGCGAGCAGGCGCTTTTGCCGGGACTCATCAACGCGCACTGCCATCTCGATTACACGATGATGCGCAATGCGATTTGCCCGCAGCAGAGCTTCACGCAATGGATCGCACGCATCAACGCACTCAAGCGCAGCCTTGATGAAGACGATTATTTACGCGCAATCGCACTCGGTTTTGACGAGTTGAAAAAATGGGGCACGACGACCGTGCTGAATATCGAGGCCTTTCCCGAGTTGATGGTGCGCATGCCGGCGCCGCCGATTCGCACGTGGTGGTTTTACGAGATGATCGACGTGCGGCAACGGATCGCAACCGAGGAATTCGTCGCGGGCGCATTCGTTTTTTTTAAAGAGCGACCCGACTGGCGCGGCGGCTTCGGGCTCAATCCGCACGCGCCTTACACCGCTTCAGATGAGCTTTACAGGTTGGTTAACGAGTGCGCACGGATTACGGGAATGCCACTGACGACTCACATCGCGGAATCAGTCGAGGAAGATGCGATGTTCCGGCACGGACGCGGCGAGCTTTACGAGTTTATGCGCGGTCTTGGACGAAAGATGGACGATTGCGGCAAACGCCCATCGCTTGCGCGTTTGATCGAGAACGGGCTCGTGCATGAAGACTGGATCGTAGCCCACGTGAACGAGCTCGACGAACATGAGTTCGCACTGCTGAAAAACAACTCGTTGCACATCGTTCACTGCCCGCGCAGCCATCGTTATTTTTCGCATCGACCGTTTCAATTTCAGCGCCTGCACGAAGCCGGCATCAATATTTCGCTCGGCACCGACAGCCTCGCGAGCAATGACTCGCTAAATCTTTTCGCCGAGATGCAGATGCTGCAAACACGCGAACCGTGGCTGCGGCCCGAGCAGATTTTACGGACGGTGACGACGAATCCCGCGCGTGCTTTGCGCAGGAGTAACGAGTTGGGAAAAATCGCGCCGGGTGCGCGCGCCGATTTGATCTGCGTGCCGTTCGCCGGCGATGTCGTGAACGTGCTGGACGCCGTCGTCAATCACGAGGAGCCGATCCGCTGGATGATGGTCGATGGCGAACGCGCCGCGTAGTCACAGTGAAAGAAATTCAACGCTCGGCTCATTATTTTCCAGCGCGTTGCGAATCGCGCTGGTGAGCATCGCCGACGTGTATGGCTTCGGCAGATAATTGAAACCCTCGCGCAGGTGAAGGTCTCCGGCGAAGAGTTCCGGGCTGTAACCACTAGTGTAAATAACTTTTAACTCCGGCCTTTCCGCGAGCAAACGCTCGGCGAGTTCGCGTCCGGAGATGCCGCCGGGCATGATCATATCGGTAAGCAGCAGAACGATTTCATTGCCGTATTCACGCGCAAGATCGAGCGCTTCGTGCGCGTCCGATGCTTCGAGCACGCGATACCGGTAGTGCAACAGGATTTCCTTCACCAATCCGCGCACAGACGGATCGTCCTCGACCACGAGCACCGTGCGATTGCGGCCGAATGGATTGGAAAAATGTTCGACGCGCTCGTTAGCCATTTCCACCCCTTCCTGGCACACCGGCAGGAAAACTTTGAACGTGGAGCCGGAACCCGGTTCGCTTTCCACCTCGAGCCAGCCGTTGTGCTGCTTGACGATGCCGTAAACCGTTGCAAGGCCCATGCCGGTGCCTTTGCCGACTTCTTTCGTCGTGAAAAACGGCTCGAAAATGCGCCGGCGCGTGTGCGCATCCATGCCGCACCCGGTATCGCTAACAGCTAAACAAATGTGGCGACCGATCGCGGCATCCGGAACGCGCAAGAGATGATCCGCGCCGACATTCACCTCGCCCGTGCGGATCGTCAGCAATCCGCCGTTCGGCATCGCGTCGCGCGCATTCGCCGCGAGGTTGATGACGATTTGCTCCATGTTTGTGGCATCCGCAAAAATGCACGGGAGATTTTGCCCGGGCTCGGCGTGAATTTCGATGTGTTCGCCGATCAATCGTGGCAACACGGCGGTCAATTCGCCAACCAGCGTGTTAAGATCGAGCCGCTTCGGCTGCATGACGGTTTTGCGGCTGAACGCGAGAAGCTGCCGGGTGAGATTCGCTGCGCGCTCCGCGGCAGCGGAGACTTGCTTGAGCGACTCGGCAACGTCGCGATCGAGATCGTTCGTCGCGAGTTGCAGGCTCGCGTGCCCTTGGATAATCGTTAGCACGTTGTTAAAATCATGCGCAACGCCCGCGGCGAGCCGTCCGACCGCTTCCATCTTCTGCGCCTGCCGCAATTCCTGCTCCAGCTTGAGTCGCTCGGTGATGTCTTCGGCGAGCATCAGCACGTGCGGTTCTCCATTCAGCGTGAAAAGTTCCATCGATAGCAGTGTGCGGCGAAGCTCGCCGGTTTTCGTGCTGATCCGGCACTCGATATTGCGCATCGCTTTTTCCCTGCGAAGTCGCGTCCAGATTTGCTCATTGAGATCGACGCAGAGTTTTAGCTCTGCCGCCGTGCTTCCGATCAGAACCTCGCGCGCGTGCCCGGTCATGTTTACAAACGCTAGATTTACGTCCACAAAGCGCTGTTCACCCAAAGTCTGAATCGCCAACGAAACCGGACTAGCCTGAAACGCTTTCGAGAAACGCTCTTCCGAAAGCCGCAGCGCTTCCTGCGCTTGAGTGCGTTCGCCGATCTCGCACATCAGCCGGTCATTTGTGCTTTGCAGCGCAAGCGTGCGCTGACGCACGAGCACGTCGAGTTCCTCGACGCGCATGCTTGCCTGCTTCGTCACGAGCCATTTTTTTGTGAGTGCGTGCGCGAATTGCAGCACTTCGATGTTGTCGAACGGTTTTTTTAAAATCAGTAAACTATCCGACTTCCCGAGCTTCGCGATCATGTCGTCCCACGAATAATCCGAATACGCCGTGCAGATGACCACTTGCAGATCCGGCTGCACTTCCCAGATGCGCGCGATCGTCTCAATGCCATCCCATCCCGGTGGCATACGCACATCGACGAACGCAACGGAAAACGGCTCGCCATTTGCAAGCGCCTGCTCCACCAGCGAGAGCGCCTCCTTGCCCTGATACGCCGACGTAATCTGAAATTCGGTTTGCTGGATGAGCGATGCGCTTTCGCCGAACAAAATCGACTCGGCGTTTTCCAGCTGCGGATTACCCGCGCTGTTGTTGAGAATTTTTCGGAAGTCGTCGTGTATCGCCGGATTGTCATCGACGATAAGAAGTCGGTTGTTTATCGATATGTTCATGCGTTGGAATTCTTCGCAATCGGCAGTTCAAGGGTGAAAGTCGCGCCGCGGCCTGGCCCGTCGCTATGCGCTTTTAAAATGCCGCCCATTTCTTTGGCGGCGATCGCTCCGCTGTGTAGACCGAAGCCGTGGCCCTCTTTCTTGGTGGTAAAACCATGAGAAAAAATGCGCGTGAGATTTTCCGGCGAAATCCCGATGCCGGTATCCGCGACCGTGATTTTCACGCAATTCGCGCCGTTCAATCCGATGCCGACAGTGAGCACGCGGCTTGCGCAATCATCCATGGCATATTTCGCGTTCCTGATAAGATTGATCAAAATTTGCAAAACTTTGTGTTTATCCATCGCGACGAGCGGCACCGGCTCAAAATCACGCACGAGCTTGATGTGATGACGAGCAAACGCAGCGGCATTCATCTGCAGCGCGTCCTCGACCAGTTCGTCGATCGGCAGCGACTCGATCAGGCCGGAAACCCGGGCGTAGTTTTGCTGCATGGCGACGATCTCTTTGATGTGCTCGATATTTTTCGCAAGGAGCTCAATCTCGGCAACAATGTGCGTCTGCTCGCGGTTCAAGTGTTCGCCAAGCTCCGCGAGATACGATGGCAGCAGTTTTCCTTTTTCATCGTTGGTCAGCCAATCCGCGAGATCGCCATTGCGCTCGCGCAAAAGCTGTGCGGCGCGCGCGACGTTTTGGGCTTTCGATTTCCGCAGCTGATCGGCGATAAGCGTGGTCGAGACGTTGACGCTATTTAACACGTTACCTACGTTGTGCAGCACGCCGGTGGCGACCTCCGCCATGCCGGCCTGTCGCGAACTTTCGAGCAACTGCCGGTTCAGCGTCGCGACTTCCTGCTCGGCGCGTTCGCGCTCGGTAATCTCGCGCTGAAGCTCCTGCACCTGCTGCTCGAGCGTGATCTGCACGGCTTGCAGCGCAGCGTCCTGTCCCTGAATTTCTTCGAGCATGCGATTGAATGCATCGGTAAACGAGCCGATTTCATCCTGCCCGAGTTTTTCGGCGCGGACGGTGTAGTCATTTTTCTCGGCGATCAGTTTTGCGCTTTCCGCGAGCTTTTGGATCGGCTCGGAAATCATGAGTTTCAGCCGCGACGAAATGGCGAATGCGATCAAAAAAGAAATCGCAAGCACGGCGGCGAGAATGCCGGCGTCGAGCTTGAGCAACTCGGCGAAAACCGTGCCGCAGTCGGATCGCAGATACAGCCATCCGATTTTTTTGCCGTTGAGCATGATTGCCTGTGTTTGCAGAAGCTCGCCGCGTGCAAAAAGGAAACCGTTCGCCGCCGGAAATTGCGCGAGATCCTCGGTTTTTGTCGGTGTGCCGAATTGCGCGAGCGCCTTTCCATTCGGTCGCACAATCGTAGCAGAAACGATGTGCTTTTTCGCATGCAACGCGGCGAGGATTTCCTGCGCGGCGTCCTCGTCGTCAAACGTGACCGCGGCGGTGCTGTTCGCGGCGACGATCTCCGCAAGAGCCGAGAGGTCGCGCGTGAAGCCCTGCCAGAACGTGTAAACCTGCAGCGCAAACAAAATCACACACGCGACGAGCAACGCCGCTGTGCACGTTCCGAGGATGATGAACGTCAGCTTGCGACGAATCGGCAGGTTGCGAGTGGAGAAGATTTTCATCGCGATGCAATGCCGAGCATCATCAAGCGCGAGCTGATCTTCAGCCCGGCATGATGCGCGGCGGATTCACTGATTTCAAAACGGACGGCGTTGTCGATGCTCACAAAATTAATGATGCCGCCGCGGGAGAGGAACTTGTCGGTCTCGCCGACGGTCAGCACATTTTCGCCGCGAACCTGAGCTAAAATCGGGCCGAGGCGCGCGCTTTCCGAACGGCTGACAAAAATGAGGTGGCACTTGCGCATTTCCTCCATGCTGGTGATGTGTTTAACAACCACAACATGATCATTGATGCGCTGATCCTGCACGGCTTCCTCGAGCAATCCTCTAAATGGATCGGTGCCGATGACACCAAGGATAAATGGCGCGTCCGGTTGCGAGAATTTATGCGCCGGCCACTGGACGAATTTCGCGAAGTTAAAGAGGCACTCCGCCTTTTTCTGGTATTCGTCCGTCGTTTCCGCGGCGAAGCAACCGCGCGATGCGATGAACGCGATGAAGAAAAATGCCGCCAAAATCCATGGTCGCGTTGGTCGGACAATCGTCATCGCGGCAAAAGAAAATCATCCGTTCACTGCGCATGCGAGGAATCGCGGGCGCAGAACGGCATTAGGCGATAAAGTGGCGAATTCGCGTTTCAACGGGGATAAAATCCGGCGGAGATGAGCCGGACACCCGCGTATCTCCTTCAGAAATCGCAAAATTTCCAATAAAATCGTCCGCTTTCGGCGGAGGGAATCGGGCGTAATGATTCGGCGCATGCAGTCAAAAATGAAATGAGACTGCTAGAGCAAATTTTACGCCGATGAGGCGCGATTTTCAGATTTGCGAATCGCTTTTAGCGACAATCGCGCCTAGCCGACGGCGCGCTCGCTGTGCAGGTCGCCCGATTTGCCGAAGCTCTCGGCGACGCTAGGCACCGGTGTGAGGTTCGTCGTGCCGATGATGTCGGCTTTGTCGTGCGATTCTTCGCGTTTCGCAAAACGGACGCCGACGAGCTTCGAGACGCCGTGCTCTTCCATCGTCACTCCGTAAAGGGCGTCGGCTTTTGCGATGGTGCGCTTGTTGTGCGAGATGACGACGAACTGGCTCTGCGAGACGAAGCGATCGAGGATCTTGATGAAGCGATTGATGTTCGATTCGTCCAGCGGCGCGTCCATTTCATCGAGCACACAAAACGGCGACGGCTTCACCATGTAGATCGAGAACAGCAGCGCGACGGCGGTCATTGTTTTCTCGCCGCCGGATAGCAGCGAGATCGACTGCAATTGCTTGCCCGGCGGCTTCGCGATGATGTCGATGCCGCTTTCGAGCGGATCGCTTTCATCGAGCAGCAGCAGGTTCGCCTGACCGCCGCCGAAAAGCTCGGTGAACATTTCTTTAAAATTCACGCGCACCTGCTCAAAGGTTTCCGCGAACATTTTCTTTGTCGTCGAGTTGATCTTTGCAATCACGTCGAGCAGTTCGGCTTTCGAGTTCGTCAGGTCGGTGAATTGCTGCTCGAGAAAACCGTGGCGCTGCTCGAGTTCGTCATATTCCTGGATCGCGTCGATGTTGATCGGACCCATCGAATCGATGCGCTGATTCAGCTCGGCGACAAGCTGCTCGATGTGATCCCAGTCAATGCGCTGTTCGCTCTCGACCGGCTCTGCTGCTTGTTCCGCGGGCGATTCGGCCGGCTGTTCGGTCATCTCGCCCTCGGCATTTGCCTCGAGTTTTTTCGCCTTTTTCCCCTGCTCGCGCAGCGTGCAAACCAGCGCGTAGCTGTCGGATTTAAATTCGCGGATGTCGATCTGGTAACGCCGCTGGATGTGCTCCGCGATGTTCTCGATGCGAAGCTGAAGCTGCGTCTGTTTCACCTCGTGCTGGCTGCGCTGGTCGTGGCATTCGCTCAATTGCCGGCGCATGATTCGCAACGTCGATTCGAGCGATTCGATCGCATTCGCAAACGCGCCGCGCTGCTCGACCAGTTCCGAAACGCGCTGCTCCGCTTCACTTACTTTCTCACGCGTTGTTGCGATCTCGCCTTGGATGCGCGTCGATTCCTCCGCGAGATTTTCCGATTTCAAACGATAGCCTTCGATGTCGCGGTGGCGCTGCTCGATCAGGTCGCGCAGCTCGTGCAGACGCGCGTCCATCGGCTGACGCTGATTGTTCAAGCTCGCGTGACGCTGCTTCTCCGTCGCGACTTTGATGCGCAATTCATTCAGCTCGCCGCTCAACTCCGACTCGCTCGCGCGCAGCGAATCGAGCTCCGCCTGCAGCGTGCCTTGTTGCGCCTGCAATTCACCAAGCTTCGTCGTCGCCTCGTTCTGCTCGTCCTCGCGCGCGGAAAGTTTCTCGACCGCCTCGCGATGGCGCGTCTCGATATTGCCGCGCTCCCACTGCAGGTTCTCCGATTTCTTCGTCGTCTCGCGCACTTCGCGTTCGAGCGATTGCAACTGCCCGCGCAGCGTCGACACCGCGAGCGTCGTCTTCTGCGCTTCCTCGCGCGCCTCGGTCAGACGGGCTTTTGCGGCTTCGAGTTCTTCAAAAGTGTTCGCGCGTTTCGCAGTCACATCGGCAATCGCGGCGCGCGCGGCTTCCGCTTCGGCTTCGAGTTGCGCGATTTGATTTTTGCGCTGCAACATCGAGTTCGTCGCTTCGCCCGTTGCGCCGCCGGTGAGAATCCCGTCGGCGAGGACTTCGCCCGCGAGCGTTACCAAAATAGGAAGCCTGGAGTCGGAGCCTTGTGCGATGCGGAGCGCAGTTTCGACATCATTCACGAGCGCGACGTTTTCGAGCAATGCACTAACAAACGGCGCGGCATCGTCGTCCATTTTCACTTTCTCGATCGCCCACGCGATTGCGCCTTCGGGCAAATTCTTTCCAGTTTCCGGCATCCGGTTTCGGGTTTCGCGCAGCGCCAGCGAAGCACGCCCGAGCTTTTTCGCAGCCAGCGTCCTGATCACCGATTCTGCAACCATCGTGTCTTTCATCACGATCGCCTGCAAATTTTGACCCAGCGCCGCTTCGATCGCCGGGATGAATTGCGGCTCGACCTCGATGTGCGCGGCGAGCGCGCCGAGCACGGTCGGCTTGAAAAACTCCGGGTTGTCGAGTCCGCGCAGCACAGCCTGTGTTCCCTCGGCGAAACCTTCGCCCGATTCGTTCAATTGCCGCAGCACTTCGAGCTTCGATTCTCTCTCCGCCAGCACGCGATTTTCGGCAGCGAGCTGCTTGTCGATTTCAGCGAGCTCGTTGGAAATGGCGCGCGTTTGCGCCTCGGTTTCGCGCGCCTGCTCCTGTTGCGCTTCGAGAGCGCCGGTCTGCTGCTGCACCTGCGCGGAAATCTCGGTGTGCTGCTGCGCGAGGCGTTCGTTCGTGCCGGCGAGCTGCTCGATTTCGCCCTGCAAAATTCCCATCCGCGTCTCGCTGCCATCGCGCTGGTTTACCAGATTCGACAGCTCGCCGCGCAAGCTGCTGAGCCGGTTTTCGATCTTTGCGATCGCGCTGAAAAGCTGCTGCACCGCGTTCTCGCGCTCGACCCGCTGCGCGCTGAGCGCATTGACCTCGTGCATTTTTTCATCGAGCCGCTGCTGCTCAAATTCCAGCGTGCTGCTGATCTGCTCCAGCTCCATGTCCGTGTTTTCGATCTGCGTCTGCTGCACCTGCAGCTTTTCCTCCGCGGCGGCGATGTCGCGCTGGTAACGCTCCATCAGCGACGCAAATTCCGTCACGCGCTCGCGATTGAAACCGATCCGGTTTTCCGCGTTCGCGATGTGGTTTTTCAAATCCTGCACCACCTGCCGCGCGCCATTGAGCGTTTCCTCGAGCTCTTCGAGTTGACGGCGCTGCGCCGCCATGTCGGCTTCCTGCAATTCGATCTCCGCCTCGTGTGTCGTCTGCAATTCGCGCAGGCGCTCGATCTCCCCGGCGGATTTTTGCAACGCCGCGTCGAGCGAGTCGAACTGCTGGCGCGCATGATGCGTCTCCAGCGTCTTCAAATCCGCGATGAGCGCCTGGTAGCGCCGCGCCTTGCCGGCCTGGCGTTGCAGCGAGCCGATCTGGCGTTTCACTTCCTTGATCACATCGGTCACGCGCAGCAAATTCGCCTCCGTCGCGTCGAGCTTGCGCAGCGCTTCCTTCCGCTGCGATTTGAATTTCGTGATGCCGGCTGCTTCCTCGAAAATCGCGCGCCGGTCCTCGGGTTTGGACGACAAAATCAGGTCGATTTTCCCCTGCTCCATGATCGAGTAAGCGCTCCGGCCGATGCCGGTATCCATGAAAAGATTGTGAATGTCGCGCAGCCGGCAGGGCGTTTTGTTCAGCAAATACTCGCTGTTGCCGTCGCGATAAACGCGGCGCGTGATGCGCACTTCGTTATACTCCACGCCGAGCTCTTTTTCACACTCGGCGAACGTCAGCGACACCTCCGCCATGCCGAGCCCCTGCCGCGAGTCGGTGCCCGAGAAAATCACGTCCGCCATTTCGCCCCCGCGCAGGGCCTTGGCCGACTGCTCGCCGAGCACCCAGCGCATCGCGTCGAGCACGTTCGACTTGCCACAGCCATTCGGCCCGACAATGGCGGTGACGCCCTGATGGAAGTTGAGGATGGTTTTCGTGGCAAAGGACTTGAAGCCGATCAGCTCTAGGGATTGGAGATACATGGCAAAAGTGAGGTGGAACTGCGAAGCAGCTTAGACCGCTGAAATAAGCTGGCAAGCACAATTTGCAGGTCGTTTGAAAAAGCTAACCACAATATATAGTGGTTACGCGACGTTCCCGAATGTTTGCACGGCGTTCCGCAATCGTTCCGGAACGCGCCGGATCGCCGAACGCGCATTCACAGAAAACCCTCGTCTTGCACCACGGCGCACGTAATTACTTCTGTATGGACGCCCATCTCGAGCAGCTCTTCGATTTTCTACGCTTTCCCAGCATCTCGACCGACCGCGCCTACTCCGACCACGTCTCGGCGTGCGGCGAGTGGCTTTATACGAAATTTACCAGCATGGGATTGCGCGCCGACGTCAACGGCACGCCCGGCCACCCGATCATCGTCGCGCGCAACGGGCACAGGGCCGACCGGAAAACGGTGCTGATTTATGGCCACTACGACGTGCAGCCGGTCGACCCGCTGAACCTCTGGGACTCCCCGCCGTTCGAGCCGGTGATCCGCGACGGGCGCATTTACGCCCGCGGCTCGACGGATAACAAAGGGCAAATCCTCGCGCACATCATCGGCGTCGAGGAGACGCTTAAGCGCGACAGCGATCTGCCGGTGAACGTGATTTTCCTCATTGAGGGCGAGGAGGAAATCGGCAGCCCGAATCTCGGCGCATTTTTGCAGAGAAACCGAGAGGCGCTGCGCTGCGACGCGATCGCGATTTCCGATACCGGCATGGTCGCGCCGGGCGTGCCGACGCTCACCTACAGCCTGCGCGGCATCGCTTCGCTCGAGGTGAAAGTGAGCGGGCCGGCGATGGATTTGCACTCGGGCATCTACGGCGGCGCGGTGATGAACCCGATCTCGGCGCTCGCGCGGATGCTCGCGACATTGCACGACGCGGAAGGGCGCGTCGCGGTGCCGGGGTTTTACGACGGCGTCGCACCGTTGCAGGACTGGGAAAAGGAATCTTGGGCGAAGCTGCCGCTCGACGATAACGCCGTGTGGGAAATCACCGGCGTGCCGGAGCTTTTCGGCGAGCACGGCTACAGCGCGCTCGAGCGCGTATGGGCGCGGCCGACGATCGAGATCAACGGCATCGGCGGCGGCTATCAGGGCGAAGGAACGAAGACGGTGATCCCGCGCGAGGCGTTTGCGAAGCTGACGTTCCGGCTGGTGCCGAATCAGCGCCCGGAGCAGGTGGTCGAACAAGTGCGGAAGCACCTGGAGCGTGTATCGCCCGCGGCGGTGCGCGTGGAATTTTCCGGCGGGCACACGGGCGAGCCGTTTTTTACCGATCCGAATTCCGCCCCGGCAAAAGCCGCGCAGCGCGCGCTCGTGCGGACGTTCGGCGGCGAGGTGGCGCTGATTCGCGAAGGCGGATCGATCCCGATTTTGCAGGCATTTAAAGATGTGCTCGGCGCGGAGATTCTGCTGCTCGGCCTCGCGCTGCCGGATTGCCGCGCGCATTCGCCGAACGAAAATTTCCCGGTCGAAAATTTCGCCGCAGGCATCCGGCTCAACCAGGCTCTGCTGGAGGAGCTGTCTCGTTAGCGATCTCCGTCAGCATCCGGAGATCCTCGATAAACGCCGCGGTTTCCCGCTCGCGCGTTTCATCGTCCGGCGCGCGCAGGATTGACGACGGGTGCACCGTCGCCATCACACGCGGCGCGAGCGGAGAATCGATCCATTCGCCGCGATGCTGCGTGACGCGGAATTGCGGGCCGAGAAGCGCCTGCGCAGCCGTCGCGCCGAGACAAACAATCGCGTGCGGTTTAACAACGGCTATCTCCGCGTTCAGCCACGGACGGCACGCCCGGATTTCGTGCGCGTTCGGTTTCTTGTGCAGGCGCCGTTTTCCGCGCGGCTCCCATTTGAAATGCTTCACGACGTTCGTGACGTAAACGGTAGTGCGGTCGAGCCCGATCTCCTCGAGCGCGCGATCGAGCAACTTGCCCGCAGGCCCGACGAACGGCTTGCCCGTGCGGTCTTCGTAATCGCCCGGCACTTCGCCGACGAACATGATGCGCGCAGTTCGCGGCCCCTCGCCGAAGACAGTCTGTGTGCCGACTTTCCACAATGGACACGCGCGACAATCCGCCGCCGCATCGCGCAATTTATTCAGCGTCGGCTTCGGCGGAATCAGCGGCTCCGCGGTTTCGGTCGTCACGTTAGCTAAATCGAAGCGCATCGCGTGTTGGCGCGCGTGCTGAAAGGTGTGTTACATTCCGAAAACTGCGTGATGAAAATTTCGTTTGTCGAAACCGAAGCTGGCGAACGCGACTTTTTTGCCGACGCGCTCCCGAAGCACGATCTGGAATTCGTGGCGACGACCGACGAGGTTTCGCCCGAAGCGGAGATCGTCTCGATTTTCATCCAGTCGAAAATCGACGCGACTTTTCTCGACGCGCGCTCGGGCGTGAAGCTGATCAGCACGCGCTCGACCGGGTTTGATCACGTTGATCTCGATGCGTGCGGCGCGCGCAATGTCGCGGTGTGCATCGTGCCGAGTTACGGCGACAACACCGTCGCCGAGCATACGTTCGCGTTGATGCTCTCGCTTTCGCGCCGGCTCAACGAAGCGGCCAGCGCTAAAAGCAAAAACCGCTTTTCCTACGCCGATCTGCGCGGCTTCGAGCTCAAGGAAAAAACGCTCGGCGTCATCGGCGCCGGGCGCATCGGGCTCACGGTCATCAAAATCGCGCACGCATTCGGAATGCGGACAATCGCGCACGACGCGAACCCGCACAAATCGCTCCAGGAGATCGTCGGCTTCAAATACGTGCCGCTCGATGAACTGCTCGAGCGTTCGCATGTGATCTCGCTGCACCTGCCGCTGAATGCGGACACTTTTCACCTGCTCAATCGCGAACGGCTCGCGAAGTGCCGACCCGGCGCGATTCTCATCAACACCGCGCGCGGCGCACTCATCGACACGCTGGCGCTCATCGAGGCGCTCGACAGCGGCGCGATCGGCGGCGCGGGACTCGACGTGCTCGAGGAGGAAAGCGTGATGCAACAGGAGATGCCGGCGCTGATCACCGATCAAATTTTGCGACGGCTGCAGGCGACGTTTCCGCTCGGCGAGATGCGGATGCGTGACGAACGGCGGCTAAAGGAACTGGAGGCGCTGCACCAGAATGCGTCGCTGCTTTCGCGCGCGAATGTCGTTTTCACTCCGCACATCGCGTTTAACAGCGTGGAAGCAGTCGAGCGCATCAACCGCACCACGGTGGAAAACATCCACGCGTTTGCCGGCGGTCATCCGCAAAACGTGATTTCGATTTCGGCCTAAAAGACGACGCGTGGCTTAGCGATGACGCCCGGACTGCTGGCCGTCGTTATGCTTCATCGGATCGTTGGATGAATTCCACATCCAGGTTCCCGACGGCGCTGGAGAAAGCTGCGGAGTCGGATCGAGCGGAGTGCTGTGCGGAACGAATCCCTGCTGCTGCGGTTGCGGATGCTCTTTCAATTGACGGAGCTCGCCATTGAGTTGATCGATTTTGCTCTGCGCATCGGAAAGCAACGCATTCAGCTCGTCGATTTTTTGCTGCTGGTTGTAAATCCAGTAGCCGGCGCCGAGCAGCAGCAGAGCAACGAGGAGAACTTTCATCGCAAGCGGAATTACCCGTCCGGCAATCCGCGCGCAAGCAGTCTCGCAAAATTTCCCGCGGCGCTCAGCCCGACCTCGAGGACTTCCGCGTGACTCAGCGGACGCTTTCCGAGACCCGCCGCCCAATTCGTCAGGCACGAAAAACCGGCAATCTCCATCCCGAGCGCGCGCGCTTGAATCGCCTCGAGCACCGTCGACATGCCAATCGCATCCGCGCCAAGATGCCGCAGCATGCGGACTTCGGCGGGCGTCTCATATTGCGGCCCGAGCAAGCCGGCATACACGCCCTCGTGCAGCATCACGCCGGGTTCGCGCGCGTTTTTCGCGAAAGCCATCCGCAGCCGCTGCGAATAAACTTCCGACATGTCGAAAAAATGCGGACCGCCGAGCAGCGGAGTCGTGTGCGTGAGATTCAGATGATCCGTCAGCATCATCCAATCGCCCGGCAGGAAATCCGGATTCGCCGTTCCCGCGGCGTTGGTGAGGATCAGTTTTGAAACACCGACCGCCGCCATGAATCGCACACCGGCAGTGACCGCGCGCGCCGTGTGGCCTTCGTAAAGATGCACGCGGCCTTGTGCAATCACCGCGCGTTTTCCCGCGAGCTCTGCGAAGACGAAACGCCCCGCGTGTCCCGGCACCGCCGATTGCGGCAGTTCGGCGATTTCGCAGAACGGCAACGCATGTGTGATATCGAGTTTTTCGACAAACGGCCCGAGTCCCGAGCCGAGCACCAAACCCCACTCCGGCTGAAAATCGCGCACAGTCGCGGGGAGCTGCAGATCGGCAAATTCGTTTTGCATCACGGAATTCAACCGCGAAGAAGCAAAGGAAGCGAAGATTTTCCTTAGCCGCTTTGCTGCTTTGCGGTTAATCCTTTGATCAAAGCGTAAATCGTTTCCATCCGCGGCACGCTCATGCCCGCGCGCGCCGCCTGCCGATATGGCTCGCCCCAAATCGACTCGACCTCGACCGCGCGGTCTTCGTCGAAATCGATCTGGCTCGACGAGCGATACGGACCCATCGGCCAGCTTCGCTCGATTTGCTTCTCGATAAAGCTGAGCGGAATTCTGTGTCCAAGAGCGCCGGCGGCATCGATCGTTTCGCGCATCAGATCGCGTGCTAGTTTGTGCAGCCGCTCGTCAGCGAGGACCTCGGCGACGTTCGCGCGTGCGGCGATGCCGAGGCCGTTAAATGGAATGTTCCAGACGAGCTTGCGCCAGCGTTCGGTAATCAAATTCCTGACGAGCTTCGCGTCGATTCCCGCTTCGCAAAATGCATCGACGATCTCGCGCGTTCGCGCACGCGGCGGACGATTGAACTCGCCGATCGAAAGCGTGCCGTGCCCGTAATGCTCAATCACGCCGTGCGCAATGCGGTTTAAACACACGAAACAAAGCCCGCCGAGCACGCGTTGCGCGCCGAAGCGTTCCGCTAGAAATTCCTCGTTGCCCAAACCATTTTGCAGCGTGACCAAAATGGTCTGCTCGTGAAGCAGCGGCGGAATCAATTTCTCAAGCGCGCTGTTGCCCGTTGTTTTCAATGCAATCAACACGACATCGCTAGCGCCGATTTCGTTCGTCGATCCATACGCGTTCACGCGCCGCAGATGAAAATCGCCGTCTTTCGAGCGAATTCGCAGACCTTTTCTGCGGACCGCATCGAGATCGCTGCGCATTAGAAAATGCACGTCACGTCCGCTCTGCGCGAGCTTCGCGCCGTAATAACAACCGACCGCACCCGCGCCGACGACAGCGAACTTTTTCATGCGCTAGGCTTCGTTGCTTTTAGCGTCCGCAGGCTGCTCTTTTTTAAAGTGGAGCAGCCCGATGCGGCGCCCGTCGGTTTGCGTGATCGTGACGACATAGCCGTCGATGCGCGTCTGCTCGCCCTGCTTCGGCAGGTGCCCGAGCAGATGCGTGACGTAGCCGCCGATCGTGCTGACATCCGCGCTTTCGAGTTCGAGGCCGGTGAGATCGTTGATTTCGTAAAGACCGAGCGCGCCCTCGACGACAAATTCATCCTCGTTGATTTTGCGAAATTCCTGCTGCTCGACATCGAACTCGTCCTGGATGTCGCCGACGATTTCCTCGAGCACGTTGTCGAGCGAAACGATGCCGACAGTGCCGCCGTATTCGTCGACGACGATGGCGAGGTGCGCGTGTTTGGTGAGGAAAAAGTTGAGCAGTTTTTCCAGCGGCATCATTTCCGGCACCGGCAGCAACTCGCGCTTGATCGAGAGCAAATCCGGCGACGGCTGGCTGATGAGCGAAAGCAAATCCTTGATGTGCACAAGCCCGATCGTGTGGTCGAGATGGCCTTCGCAAAGCGGGAAACGCGTGTGCCGCGAGTCGCGCGCGACTTTGAGGTTTTCCTCGAATGAATCTTCCGTGTTCAAAAAAATGACTTCGCCGCGCGGCGTCGTGATATCGCGCACGACGCGGCGTCTTAAGTCCAGCGCGTTGATCAGGATTTCCTTGCCGAGCGGCGTGACCTCTTCGGCTTGCTGGCTCTCCGTCAAAATCGCGCGCAATTCCTCCTCGCTGTGGGCGAGCTCCGCGCCGCTTGCGGGATCGATGTGGAATACGCCACGCAGCAGCACGTTTGCAGTGCGATTCAAAATCCAGATCGCCGGCTTAAACAGCGTGAAAAACAATTGCAACGGCCGCGCGATGAAAAGCGCGAGCCGCACCGGATTGTGGATCGCCAGATATTTCGGCGTCAGCTCGCCAAGGATGATCGTCAAAAACGTGATGACGCTGAAACCGAGCACGAGCGAAATCGCGGCGTCGATTTTTTCCGAGTGAATGCCGATGGCGACAAGCACCGGCTCGATCATGTGCGCAACGTAAGGCTCGCCGAGCCAGCCGAGCGCGAGCCCGGTCATCGTGATGCCGAGCTGCGTCGCGGAAATATAAGCGTCGAGATGCGTCGCGAGATGGCGCGCGAGTTCGGCCCGCTTGTTGCCTTCGTCGATCAGCGGCTCGAGCTGGCTTGCGCGGACTTTGACGAGCGCAAATTCCGACGCGACGAAAAAGCCGTTCAGCGCGACGAGCACGAGCACGACGCACAACTTGAACAGAATCGTCTCGCCGGACTCGAAATGCGCGGCGAGCGGCTGCATCGCGATGAAAAAATGCAACGCGCTCATCTTTTAAACATACGCCCGCAGAGTGTCACTGCGAACTGAAAGCCGGCGCCGAATGGCTACCAGCTCGACTTCGTCACCCCGGGGATCATGCCCTGTGAGGCGAGCTCTCGAAATGCAATGCGCGAAAGCTTGAAGCGACGGATGAAACCACGGCGGCGGCCGCTCGTCAGACAGCGATTGGTCATGCGGGTCGGGCTCGCGTTGCGCGGAAGCTGCGAAAGGCCGACGTAGTCCTTCTTTGCCTTGAGTTCGGCACGAAGGGCAGCGTATTTCGCGACAGTCGCGGCTTTGCGTTTTTCACGGTTGATCCAGCTCTTTTTAGCCATAGGAAAGGCGAGGAATGTAGCGGCGCGCGACCGCTTTGCAATACTTTTTTGAAGAATTTTCAGCGCGCATCGACAGCCGCCGAAGTCTCGCACGCGGCGAGTCGTTTGCGCAAAAACACCTGCTCCGATTTGAGCCCGGCGAGCTGCAGCGATTTGCTGAAATGCCCGGCGGCGGCTCGCGCGTGATTCAGCCTCGACTCGAATTCGCCGAGCACCGCGTGTAGCAGATAATACGTCTCCAGCGTTTTCAAATCGCGGATCGCCGCGACTGCATCGAGCCCGTCTTGCGGGCCGTTGAGATGACCGATGACGATTGCGCGGTTCAGCGCGACGACCGGCGAATCGTCCAGCTCGATCAGTCGATCGTAAAGCGCGAGAATCTGCCTCCAGTCCGTGCATTCGTAATTTTCCGCCGTGCAATGACACGCTGCGATGCCGGCTTGCAGATGATAGACGCTGAGCTCCGCGCCCGATGCCGATTTTTCCAAATGCGACATCCCGAGTGCGATCATCGGCTGATTCCAACGCGAACGATCCTGCTCCTGCAGCCGCAGTAAATTCCCATCGTCGTCCACACGCGCCGGGATCCGTGCTGCGTTCAGCAGCATCAGCGCGAGCAGCGCGCGCGTTTTCGGGTGGTCGCCAACGGGATGCGCCGCGAGCAAACTGGCGAGCCGGATTGCTTCGAGGCAAACATCCTCGCGCACGAGATTGTCTCCGGTCGACGCCTTGTAGCCTTCGTTGAAGAGCAAGTAGAGCGATTGCAAAACCGCGTCGAGCCGGCGCGAGAGTTCTGCGCCCGCTGGTATCTCGAACGAAATTTTCGCGTCGCGAATTTTTTGTTTCGCTCGCGTGAGCCGCTTTGCGATTGCTGCTTCGCTCGTCAAAAACGCGTGCGCGATTTCTCCGACGCCGAAGCCGCAAAGCGTTTTCAATGCGAGCGCGACCTGCGCTTCCGGCGGAATCACCGGATGACAGCAGACGAACATCAGCCGCAGCCGGTCATCCGCGATTTCGTTGTCCGAAAAAATCGCATCATCGGGCGCCGGCACGTCGGGCTCCATCAGCCGCGCGATATCGGCTTCCTTGCCATGAAAACTTTTCTGCCGGCGAATCACATCGAGGGCAAGATTGCGGGACGCGCGCATGATCCACGCGGCGGGATTTTCCGGCACGCCATAAAACGGCCACGTCTGCAGCGCCCGCGCGAGCGCTTCCTGCACGACATCCTCCGCCAGCGCGAGGTGCTCCACGCCGAAAATTCCCGTCAGCACCGCGACCATTTTTCCCCATTCGTGACGGAAAAGATGCTCCACCACCCGCGGCGTATCCGCAGGCGGTGGCGCATCGATTTTTTCCGAAGTCATCCGCTCCGCGAGCGCGGATCAGACCGCTGCGAGTTCCTGCGCGGCTTCGCGGATGCGCGTCTCCATCGGGCATTCCTCGCTCACCGGACGCACTTCGATTTTGTCGGCGACTTCCAAAGCCGGGCACGACTTCGCGATCTCGACTGCTTCCTCGAAAGTATCCACCGTCAGCAGAAAATATCCGCCGATTGCTTCCTTCGATTCCGCAAACGGCCCGTCGGACACAACGCCGTTTTTCGTGACGACCGCGCCTTCGCGGGCGAGCGGCTGCGCGCCTTTCAGCTTGCCGGCCGTGGTCAGTTTCTCGAACCAGCCGCGGAACTGGTTCATCTTCGCCTGAAGCTCCTCCGGCGACACGCGGTTATACCACGCGCTTCCGCTGATCAGGAGCAGGTATTCGTTTTGTTTTGGTGCATTCATGATTTTCGATTTTTTGGTTTGATGTTTTGTTTTTAAAACGTCGCGCGTTTTTGCGCTGCGTTCATCCATACGACGAACGGCGACGCCGGTTCAGGACAATTATTTTTGCGGATGTTCGGGCGGCGTCACGAGCACCATCCACATCACGCCGAAACGATCGTGCACCATGCCGAAGCGCGCGGAGAAAAACGTCTTCGCCAGCGGCATCAGCGGCTGCCCGCCATCGGCCAGCGCATTGAACACGCGATCCACGTCCGCCTCTGTCGGCAAGGACACCGATAGGGAGAAGCCGTCGAACTTCGCCTCACCTTCGCAACGACCGTCCGACGCCATCAGCACGGTCTGCCCGATGCGGATTTGCGCGTGCATGATTTTGTTGCCATCCACCGGCGCGCAACCCGGCGGCGGCGGCTCAGGGCTTTCCTTGTAGCGCATCATGAACTGCACCTCCGCCCCGAGCGCGCTTTTGTAAAATTCCATCGCCTCTTCGCAGCGGCCTTCGAAAAAGAGATACGGCTGAATGAGGGAAACTGTAGTGTTCATAGTGTTTGTTTAGTTCGTAAGGATACGACGAACGGGCGTGTCGTGTGAGGACAAAGTTTTGCGAAATTTGTTGGGTTACTTCGCGATTAGATCGAAACGTGAATATCTGGCTTTTTTTGACCAATGGAGGTTTTTCGTAGGGGCCATAGCCGCTAAAATGGCGTTTTCTATCCAGTCGGAGCGGTTTCCAATGCGAATGGAAGCGTTTCCGTTGCGATTGGAAACGTTTCCAACGCGATTCGAAACGCTTCCAGTCCGGCTGGAAACGCTTCGGTTCGCATTGGCAGCGCTTCGGTTTGGACTGGAAAGGCTTCGGTTTGCATTGGCAGCGCTCCCGTTCCGGTTGGAAGCGTTTCCAGTCCCATCCGAAACGCTCCGAATGCAAACTGAAGCGCTTCGGTCTCGATCCGAAACGCTGCGGATGTGGTTGGCAGAGTCACCGACGCACCGCTTTTCTCCAAAAAACCGCCTCGCCAAACCGCGCCGATTTTCTACAGCATCCCGCTTTCACTCCCTATGAACAAAAAAACCCTCCGCGTCGGCATGATCGGCTACAACTTCATGGGCAAGGCGCACTCGAACGCCTGGCGGCAGGCGCCGAAGTTTTTCGATCTGCCGGCAAGCGTGGAGCTGAAGACGATTTGCGGGCGCACGGCAAAAAGCGTCGAGGCTGCGCGCAAGCAACTCGGCTGGCAGCAGGCGAGCACCGATTGGCGCGAAGTCGTCAGCGATCCGGAGATCGACATCGTGGACATCACCACGCCGAATGACACGCACGCGGAGATCGCGATCGAGGCGGCGAAGAATGGAAAGGCGATCCTTTGCGAAAAACCGCTCGCGATGGATGTCGCGCAATGCGAGGAGATGGTCGCCGCCGTGAAAAAAGCGCGCGTGGTGAACATGGTTTGCCACAACTACCGTCGCATCCCGGCCATCGCGCTCGCGAAACGGATGATCGAGAACGGCGATCTCGGCGACCGCATTTACCACTACCGCGCACGCTATGCGCAGGACTGGATCACCGATCCGAGTTTTCCCCTCGTCTGGCGGCTGCAAAGCAAGATCGCCGGCAGCGGCACGCACGGCGACATTGGCGCGCACATTATCGACCTCGGGCGTTATCTGGTGGGTGAGATCAAGGAAGTGTGCGGGTTGATGGAGACCTTCATCAAGGAGCGTACTTTGCTTGAGCAGACCGGTGCAGGACTTAGCGCCAAGGGTAGTAAAAAGATAGGACGCGTGACCGTGGACGATGCGGTGTCGTGGATCGGCCGCTTCAAAAACGGCGCCCTCGCGAATCTCGAGGCGACGCGTTTCGCGCACGGTCGCAAGAACCACATCACGATCGAAATCAACGGCAGCAAGGGCTCGCTCGCTTTCAATTTCGAGGACATGAACCGGCTCGAATACTACAACGCGGCAGATCCGGAAGACCGGCGCGGCTTTCGTTCGATCCTCGTCACCGAAAGCACGCAGCCTTACGCTGGCGCGTGGTGGCCGCCGGGTCACATCATCGGTTACGAGCATACGTTCGTGAATGCGTTTGCCGATTTCATCAAGGCGGTCGCCGCCGGAAAAAGCGTGCAGCCGACATTTGAAGACGGTTTGCAAAACGAGCGCGTCCTTTCAGCCATCGAGCAAAGCGCGAAGACGAAGAGCTGGGTGAAGGTGTAACCGCAAAATACAAAAAGCATCGCATCTGCTCGCGTATTGCGTTTCATGCGAGGCTCGGTCACATTCGCGTCTCTCAAGCCCCTCATGAAAATCCCTTCCGCCCTCGCCCTGTCCGTCATGCTGTCTTTGTCTCAAGCTAGCGCCACCGATTACCACACGTGGGCGCCGACTCCGCCGATGGGCTGGAATAGCTGGGATTGCTTTGCGACGACGATCAACGAGCAGCAGGCGAAAGCGGAGATCGATGCGATGGCTTCGAAGCTTCGCTCGCACGGCTGGAATTATTTCGTGGTCGATCACCAATGGTTCGAGCCGGGCGCGCACGATTTTCAATATCGCAAGCGTCCGGTGCTCGTGATGGATGACTACGGCCGACTGCAACCCGCGACGAATCGTTTTCCATCGGCGGCAAACGGCGCGGGCTTTAAGTCTCTCGCGTCCTATGCGCACTCGAAAGGTCTCAAGTTCGGCATTCACATCATGCGCGGCATTGCGCGGCAGGCGGTGGAAAAGAATACACCCATCTTTGGCACGAGCTATCACGCGACAGATATCGCCGATCAAAGCTCCACCTGCTCATGGTGCGACGACATGTATGGTGTGGATATGTCGAAGCCCGGCGCGCAGGAGTATTACAACACGCGCATCAAGCAATACGCCGACTGGGGCGTGGACTTTCTGAAAGTCGATGACCTAAGCCGGCCTTATCACGCGCCGGAAGTGGAAGCGATCCGTAAAGCGATCGATGCTACAGGCAAGCCCATCGTCTTTAGCACCTCCCCCGGCGAAACGCCGTTAAGTCAAGGAGAGCACGTCGCGAGTCATGCGAATATGTGGCGCGTCAGCGATGACTTTTGGGATAAGTGGGATCATCTGATGCCGCAATTCAAGCGACTGGCTGACTGGGTGACTTATCGCAAACCCGGCGCATGGCCTGATGGAGATATGCTGCCTCTAGGTGTCATCGACCTGGGCCGTCGGAAAACGAACTTCAATCCCGACGAGCAGCGCACCTTGATGACACTTTGGTCCATCGCGCGTTCACCACTTATCCTGGGCGGAGATATGACGAAGCTGGACGAAGCTACTCTTGCTATGCTTACCAACGACGAAGTCATCGCCGTAAACCAAAAGAGCGACAATAACCATCAACTCTTTCGCACTGACGATGGCTTTATCGCATGGATAGCCGACGTTCCTAACTCTAAGGACAAATACCTCGCTGTTTTCAACACGCGCGATCAGGCCACGGATGTGCCGGTGCAGATTGCGCAGCTAGGTCTCAGTGAGTCCATTCACGCACGGGACCTATGGAGTCATAAACAGATCGGCAGCTATAAGGATACGTTCGCACCAAACATACCACCGCATAGTGCAGGCTTCTATCGCGTCTCATCCGGAAGTTAATTTAATGAAAACTACTTTGATTTTCTCTCTCGCAGCGGGTCTGAGTCTTACCCTTTCCGCGCAAGACCTCACGATGACTCCACCGAAGCCGATCCTCGATGGTTTTCGCGCCGATCCCGACATTCGCGTTTTCGGCGATCACTACTACGTCTATCCTACTTCGGATAAGCCGAACTGGAATACGACAGACTTCTCCTGCTGGTCTTCGCCGGACCTCGTTCATTGGAAAAATGAAGGCATCATCCTCGACGTAGCTCATAACTTATCGTGGGCGAACATCAAGGCATGGGCTCCAACTGCCGCCGAGCGCAATGGCAAGTATTACTTCTACTTTGTCGCGAATGAGCAAATCGGTGTAGGTGTCGCCGACAAGCCAACCGGCCCGTTCGTCGATGCCTTAGGCAAGCCGCTCATTGGAAGAAAGGACTATAAGACTTATCCGATCGATCCTTGCGTCTTCATCGACGACGACAAGACGCCTTACCTTTATTTTGGCAATGGCCACTTATTAGTCGCGAAGCTGAATGACGACATGATTTCGGTCAACGGCACACCTACCGAAATGACTCCGCCTCAAGGCAAGGAATCTTTTCGCGAAGGCATCTTTGTTTTTAAACGCAAAGGCCTTTATTACTTCATGTGGTCGGTGGACGACGCGCGCAGCGATAACTATCACGTTTCCTATGGCACATCGAAGTCGCCGTTAGGCCCGATCGAACTTGCTGCAAATCCGGTGGTTTTGCAAAAGCACGGTCCTGCAAAGGGAACCGGCCATCATGGTGTCGTTAATGTCCCCGGCACCGATCATTGGTATGTGGTCTATCATCGCCACGCGATTCCGAATGGCAGCGGCTTTCAGCGCGAGGTTTGCCTTGCACGCATGGAGTTTAATCTCGACGGCACGATCAAGCCAATGGACCCGATGAAAACCCCTTTTGGGCCAAATGATTTCGGCGAACCGCTGACCGGACGCCGCTAATTTATGAATAGAACTACATGGATTGCTTTGGCAGCCATTACACTATTAGGTAAGAACCAAGCAATAGCGGACGTCGATCAGTCAAAGTTAATTGTAAAAGAGTTTTCACTCAGCGATGTGCAGTTGCTCGATAGTCCTTTCAAGCAAAACATGGAGCGCAATGCGGCGTATTTGCTTTCGATCGAACCGGATCGCCTGCTGCACAATACGCGCAAGTATTGCGGCCTTGCGCCGAAAGGTGAGATTTATGGCGGCTGGGAGTCGAGAGGTATCGCGGGCCACTCGCTCGGGCATTATCTCACCGCGATCTCGCAACAGTATGCCGCGACTGGCGACAAGCGCTTTCGCGATCGCGTCGATTATATCATCAGGGAAATGGCGGAGTGCCAGCGACATTACGGCGATGGCTACATCGGTGCGCTTCCGCCGACGGAACTGGATACCTTGCGCGGATTCAAAGATGGAAAAATAGAGCTAAGTGGTGCGTTCGGTTTTAAGAATGGTGCGTGGGTCCCGTGGTATACCGAACACAAAATTCTCGCCGGACTAATTGACGCCTGGACCCTTGCGGGAAATGCGCAGGCAAAAGAGGTCGCGCTCAAACTCGGAGACTTTGTAGATAAAGTAACTGCCAAACTTACACCCGAACAGCAACAGCACATGCTTGGTGTGGAGCATGGCGGGATGTTGGAGTCAATGGTCGAGCTATACTCGCTCACCGGCAACCAGCGTTACCTCGACGTTTCGCGGCGCTTTTATCATCATGCGATTTTCGATCCGCTGCTGGAAGGGCGCGATGAACTGGCGGGCAAACATGCGAACACGCAAATCCCGAAGATCATTGGTGAAGCGCGTTCCTACGAAGTTGCGAACGACGAGAACGGACGAAAGATTGCAGAGTATTTCTGGGATAGAGTGGTGCATCATCACTCATGGGTTATCGGCGGCAACAGCGATGGCGAACACTTCTTTCCGGAAGGGCAGGCCGACCGGCACCTGAGCCCTGCGACTGCAGAGTCGTGCAATAGCTACAACATGCTAAAGCTCACCGAGCACTTGTTCGAGTGGCAGCCGCGCGCGGAGCTTGCGGATTATTTCGAGCGCGTCCTTTATAACCACATCCTTCTCTCGCAGGAACCGGACAAGGGAATGTTCACTTACTTCATCTCACTCAAGCCGGGTCTTTTTAAGACCTATAGCACGCCTTTCGATTCGTTTTGGTGCTGCGTCGGCACCGGCATGGAGAACCACACGAAGTATGGCAAAGCCATCTATTTTCAAGGCAATGACAAACTCTATGTGAACCTGTTCATCCCGTCCGTGCTGACATGGAAAGACAAAGGCCTCGTGCTGGAACAGCGCACCGACTATCCGCGCGAGAATACGACGGAGCTTACGATTAAGTCTGCGCCGGCTATACCTATCGCTTTGATGGTTCGTTGTCCGGGCTGGGCCGCCGGCCAGCTTAACTTCACAATCAATGGTCAACCACTTGAAGTAAAAGGCCAGCCGGGCGAATACGCAGAGATTTCGCGCAGTTGGAGAAATGGCGATAAGCTTCGGGTAACGATTCCGATGAACCTGCACATCGAGAAGCTCGAAGATAATGCTAACAAGATCGCCTTTCTCTATGGGCCATTGGTCCTCGCCGGTGACTTAGGCCCGATGCAGCCGATGACTACTTTTCCTTACGCCAAGGGACAGCTCGACAACGCTCGCGCAGCCGACGTGGCGGTGCCGGTTCTTGTGCGCACAGGCGACGAAGACCTGACCGGCCTGCTCCAGCGCGAGCCGGGCAAGCAGATCGTTTTTCACACAAAAGGTCTCGCGAAACCTAACGATGTCACGCTGAAGCCATTCATCAGCATCCCTTACGAACGCTACAACATCTACTGGGATGTGGTGTCGGCGCAGGACTGGAAAACGCGCGAAGCGGCGATGCAAGCAGAGAACGAGCGGCATCAGCGCGAGCAGGCGCGGATCGTGGATGAGTTCAACCCGGGCGAGCAGCAATCGGAAGTCGATCACAAGTTCACTTCGCAAGACTCGCACACTGGTGATTTACGCGACCGCAAATGGCGCGATGCGCACGCGCCGGGCTGGTTTCAGTTCGAGATGAAAGTGGCGCGCAATACTCCGCAGGTTTTGCGCTGTAACTATTGGGGCAACGACGCTGGACGCGAATTCGACGTGCTGCTCGACGGAAAGCAGATCGCCACGCAATCACTCAATAACAACAAACCGGCTCAGTTTTTCGACGCGGAATACGCGATTCCTTCCAACCTTCTTTCGGGCAAGGACAAAGTCACGATCCGCTTCGAGCCGCACAATGGCAGCGTCGCAGGCGGGCTTTTCCACTGCGCGGTTTTGAAAGCAGAGACTTTATAGTCCGCGCAGACTGTTCAAGAGGAAGCAAAACTCGCAAGGCTCTTGTGAAATTTTTCACAAAACGAACTTGCACGCGCCTTGAGCGCGACCGTAGAGTCTCCGGCTCTCATTTTTCATCCGAATGGCTCTCACAACGCACGAATTTGAATCGCCCGATGTCGCCGCGCGCGCTGCGCAGGCGGCCCAGTCCGGCGATTTGCTCGGTGAAAAACTGATCCTAAACATGGGGCCGTCGCATCCCGCGACGCACGGCGTGTTGCGCATCGTGCTGGAGCTCGATGGCGAGGTGATCACGAAGGCGATTCCGGATGTGGGCTATCTGCATCGCGGCGACGAAAAAATCGCGGAGGCGATGCAATACAACCAGTTCGTGCCTTACACGGACCGACTCGATTATTTGGCGCCACTGGCAAACAACGTAGCCTATGCGCTCGCGGTGGAAAAACTGCTCGGCTGGGAGCTGCCGCCGCGCGGCAAGGCGATTCGCGTGATCTGCTGCGAGCTGGCACGGATCTCGTCGCACCTGCTCGGGCTTGGTGCTTACGCGATGGATGTGGGCGCGATGACGGTGTTTCTCTACACGTTCACCGAGCGCGAGAAGATTTACAATTTGTGTGAGATGATTTCAGGCGCGCGCTTCACGACTAGCTACACGCGTATCGGCGGGCAGACTCGCGACCTGAGCGAGACGACGATTGCGGCGATTCGCAAATTTTTAACCGAGGTGCCGGCGGCGATCGACGAGACGGAGAAACTGCTCTCGCGAAATCGCATCTGGCTGGAACGAACGCGCGATGTCGGCATCATCACGAAGGAACAAGCGATCGATTACGGCTTGTCCGGGCCGAACCTGCGCGGTTCGGGCGTTGATCACGATTTGCGCAAAAAGCATCCGTATCTCGATTACCAGAATTACGAGTTCGACGTGCCGCTCGGCAGCGTGGGCGATTGCTACGATCGCTACACCGTGCGGCTCGAGGAAATGCGCCAGAGCATTCGCATTTTGCATCAAGCACTCGACAGGTTGCCGGACGGGCCGATCAACGTCGCGGATCGCAAAAGCTTTCCGCCGCCAAAGACCGAGGTGCTGACGAAAATGGAGGAGCTGATCCACCATTTCATCATCCACACCGAAGGCCCCGACGTGCCGGCGGGCGAAGTTTATTTCGGCGCGGAAAATCCGAAGGGCGAGCTTGGCTTTTACATTAACTCGCGCGGCGGCGGCACCCCGCACCGGCTGAAAATCCGCGCCCCCTCGTTCGTGAATTTAAGCATCCTGCCGGCGATTCTGCCCGGCCACATGATGAGCGATGTCGTGGCGATTCTCGGCTCGCTCGATTTCGTGATGGGAGAGTGCGATCGATGAAGGGCACAGGCAAAATGCAGAATGTAGAATGCAGAATGCAGAAACGTGCTTCCAAGGCGTGGCTTGCTGTTCCTTTCATCATTGTGCATTCATCATTCAGCATTCTCTTCGCCGGTTGCGAGAAGCACATCTCGCAAGCCAATATCGACGCGGTAAATTCCGCGTTTGATCGCGCGGAAAACACATCGCGGGGCGTGATCGAAAAAACCGTTTCGCCAAAGGAAGTCGAGTCGATCCTCGGCGCGCCGAGCAAGGTCGAGACGTTTAAAATGGAGCTCGAAACGCACAAGCCGGTCGTCGAGGGCACGCGCTACATTTACGAGCAAAACGGACAAAAAATCGTGCTCCATTTTGTGGACAACAAATTGATTTCCAAAGCGCCGTATTTCGGCGAAGCGCAGACGGGCGCGGAGAAAAAGCCATGACGATAACGCCTGAATTCGAAGCGCAAATCGACGAGGTCATCACGCATTACCCCGTGTCGAAACGGAGCGCATCGCTGCCGTTGCTGCATTTGTTCCAGGAGAAATTCGGCTTCATCTCGGACGAAGCGATCGCGTGGATCGCGAACAAGCTCGAGCTGCAGCCAATCAATATCCTGGAGCTCGTTACGTTTTATCCAATGTTCCGCCGCTCGCCCGCGGGCCAGACGCACATCCGCGTCTGCCGCACGCTCTCGTGCGCGATGGGCGGCAGCTACGAATTGCGCGACAAAATCGCGAACGCTTGCGGCATCGACATCGAGAAATGGAAGGCGAACTTCGCCGGCCGGGAAACAGGCGATGAGGAGCACACGCATTCCACGGACCTCGAACAGCATCACGTTCACAATGCCGGTCACGGAAACCCCATCGCCGTCAGCGCGGACGGAAAATACTCGATCGAATTCGTCGAATGCCTCGCGAGCTGCGGCACCGCGCCCGTCGCGATGGTGAATGACAATTTTTACGAACGCGTTGATCCCGATAAGCCGGACCGCATCGCGGAGATTTTGGAGAGCCGCGAATCGGACGCCACCAAGCCGAAGATCCGCCCACCGCATCCGAAGGAAAAGCGCGTCGTTTTTGCCAACATCGACCGGGAGGGCTGGTCGAACGACATCGAGACTTACCTACTTTACGGCGGTTATCAGGAGCTAAAAAAAGCGCTGACAATGCCGCGCACGGAAATCGTCGATGAAGTGAAAAAGTCCGGCCTGCGCGGACGCGGCGGCGCCGGTTTTTCGTGCGGCATGAAGTGGGGATTCATCAAGCCCGACGAGAAAAAGCCGGTCTATCTCATCTGCAACGCCGACGAGTCCGAGCCGGGCACGTTCAAGGATCGCTACATCATTCATCAGGACCCGCATCAACTGCTCGAGGGCATGATCATCTCGTGCTACGCAGTCAACGCGCGACTCGCCTATATTTACATCCGCGGCGAGTTCCCGGAAGGCGCGCAGATATTGGAAAAGGCGCTCGCACAGGCGCGCGCGAAAGGTTTTCTCGGCAAAAACATTCTCGGCAGCGGATTCGACTGCGAGATTTACGTGCATCGCGGCGCGGGCGCTTACATTTGCGGCGAAGAAACCGGCCTGATCGAATCGCTCGAAGGCAAACGGGCTTATCCGCGCATCAAGCCGCCGTATTTTCCGGCGGTGCTCGGTCTTTATCAGTCGCCGACGATTGTTAACAACGTGGAGACGCTTTGCGACATTAAACACATCGTGAAAATGGGTGGCGTCGAATACGCGAAGCTCGGCAAACCGAACAACACAGGCACGCGCATTTTGTGCGTGAGCGGCGACGTCACGCGGCCCGGTTATTACGAACTGGAAGTCGGCGCGGTGACGATGGGCGAGCTCATCAACGACATTTGCGGCGGACTGAAACCGGGACGCAAACTCAAAGCCGTGATCCCCGGCGGCAGCTCGGCGAAAGTTTTGAAAGCGGGCGAAAAATACAAGCTCAAGGAAAAGCAGGCCGATGGCTTGATGGCCGAGCGCGAGATCACTCTCGAGGATATCCCGATGGATTTCGATTCGCTCGCCGCGTGCGGCTCGATGGCCGGTTCCGGCGGAGTGATCGTCATGGATGACTCGCGTGACATGGTCGAGACGCTCAACAACATCAACGAATTTTACGCGCACGAGAGTTGCGGCCAGTGCACGCCATGCCGCGAGGGTTCGCTTTGGATGAAGAAAATCACCGACCGAATGATTGCCGGCGGCGGAGTCGAGCGCGACCCGGCCGTTTTGAAAAGTGTCGCCGACAACATCGCCGGCCGCACGATTTGCGCATTCGGCGAAGCCTGCTCGTGGCCGACGCAAAGTTTCGTGGCGAAGTTCAAGGAGGAATTCGACAATTACGCGAAAAAACCCGTTCCGCCGCCGATGCCGCCGGAATACAACCCGGACGAGTTGATCGCGAAAGAAAAAATCGAAACCGTCCCCGGAGCGCGCAACGGCGGCGTGATGGCGCCCGCGGCTACTAAATGAACACGACCATGACGACGCAAATTCTTGGCGGTTTCCCAGGCGTTCTTTTGATCATCGTCTACATCGCTTTCATTATTTTTTGGATGGTCGTGTTTTGGCGTTTCATGCGCGCCCACGAACAACTCGCAGATGCGCACGATGAAATCCGCCAGGCCGTGCGCGCGTGGTTCAAATCGAAAAATAATCCATAAACGTGAGCGCTCCTGCAGATACTCCAGTTCCAATGGTCAACGTCCAGATCGACGGCGTCTGGATGCAATTTCCAAAAGGCACGCGTATGATCGAGGCGTGCACGCAGGCGGGTAAATTCATTCCGCGCTATTGCTATCACCCGAAGCTTTCGTCGCCTGGTAACTGCCGCATGTGTTTGATCGAAATGGGCATGCCGAAAATGGGTCCGGACCGCAAGCCGGTGCTCGGCGCCGACGGCAAGCCGGAGATCGCGTGGATTCCGCGTCCGCAGATTTCGTGTGCGCAGGATATTGCCGAAGGCATGGGCATTCGAACGAGCTCGCCGATGGTTGAAGATTGCCGCAAAGGCGTGATGGAATTTCTGCTCATCAACCATCCGCTCGATTGTCCGATTTGTGATCAGGCGGGCGAGTGCCGGTTGCAGGAATTTTCGGTCGAGTATGGCAACGCGCAATCGCGCTTTCTCGATCAGAAAGTTAAAAAACCGAAAAACGTCGAGCTCGGCCCGCGCGTGACACTCGACGCGGAGCGATGCGTGCTTTGCTCGCGCTGCATCCGTTTCATGAAGGAGGTCGCAAACGATGACGTGCTCGGCTTTGTTGATCGCGGCAGTTTTTCGACAATCGCGTGTCATCCCGATCGCCAACTCGATAGCAACTATTCGTTAAATACCGTTGATATCTGTCCGGTCGGCGCACTGACTTCGTCGGATTTTCGATTCAAAATGCGCGTCTGGTTTTTGAAAGAAACCAAAAGCATCGACGTCAACGACGGCCTCGGCTGCAACATCACGATCGGCAGCCGCGAGAACATCATCTATCGCATCACGCCGCGCGAAAATAACGACGTGAACTCCTGCTGGATGCCCGATTCGCACCGGCTGAATTTCAAATATCTGCACAACGAACGACGCTTCCTCGGCCCGCAAATCAAGACGGGAAGCAGCTTGGCGCCAGTCGAGTGGCCGGTCGCAATCAATCGCGCTGCTGAGCAGTTAAAAAAATACGCGCTGACTTCTTCGCTCGCGATGATCGCGTCCGCGCGCATGACGAACGAAGAACTTTTCCTTGTGGGTCGACTCGCGAAAGCGCTCGGCATTCAAAAATTCGACGTGCTTCCGCGCGTCGGCGAAGCGGACGGCATTCTCATTCCCGCCGATCGCAACTCGAACACGTCCGGCGCAAAATTGCTCGGCTTAACCGGGGAGCGACCAGGTGCGCGATTACCGGAAATCGCCGAGGGCGTGCGCACCGGCGCGATCAAGGCGCTGCTCTGTTTTGAAGATGCGACGCGCTGCGGAATCAGCGAAACCGACCTGGCGAAACTCGAGTCGATCGTGACGATGGACATTTTGCCAAACAAAACGACGGCGCTCGCGAGTGTCGTGCTCGCGTCGAGCGGCTTCGCCGAAAAACGCGGCTCGCTCATCAACATCAACGGTCGCCTGCAGCGGCTCAATCGCGCCATCAGCGCGCCCGGCGAAGCGCGGGACGACTGGGAAATTTTGCGCGATCTGATCCAAGCCGTCTCCGGCTCCAACGGCATTTACATGATCGAGGATGTGTTTAAGCAAATGGCGGAGGAAGTTTCCGCTTTCGCCGGATTGAGCTTGAGCAAAATCGGCGATCTTGGTGTGCAGCTTCTGTCCGGTGATGGCAAAGCTGCGGAACGTCTCGACGCCGACCAACCCGTTGCGAAAACGCCCACCGCATGATGAACGCGCTCGCATCCCTCGACTGGTTTTTGATTGCCACTTCGCTCGCGAAAACGGTTTTTCTGCTGTTTCTCGTGGTGTTGCCGATGGTTTCATACACCGTTTATGCGGAACGGCGCGTTAGCGCGCTGATCCAGGATCGTCTCGGCCCGAACCGTGTTGGTTTTCCCACCACGCTGCTCGGTTTGAAAACGGACATCTCGCCGTTTCTCGGAGGACTCGGACAGCCGATCGCGGACGCGGTGAAGCTGCTGCTGAAAGAAGATTTCACGCCGGCGCACGTCAAAAAATTCTACTACTGGATTGCGCCCGGACTCGGCATCGCGGCGGTGATCGTCACGCTCGCAGTGATTCCGTTTGGCAGCTCGTTTTTGGGCGTGCCGATGGTGATCGCAAACGTCAACGTCGGTCCGCTTTTCATCTTCGCAATTTCGTCGTTGAGCGTTTACGGCATCGTGCTCGCAGGCTGGTCGGCGAATTCGAAATATCCATTCCTCGGCGGCATCCGCTCGAGTTCGCAGATGATTTCCTACGAACTTGCGCTTGGCCTCTCGGTCGTGCCGCTGTTCTTGATTCTGGGCCGGCTCAATCTCCCCGAGATCGTGCAATACCAAGTCAAAAACGGCTGGCTGCTGCTGCCGTTTACCGACGGGAAGCTGACGCTGAAAGAAGTGCTGCTTTGGATTCCGGTTTTCATCTCGTTCGTGATTTTCACCATTTCGCTTTTCGCGGAAACAAACCGTCTGCCATTTGACCTTCCGGAATGTGAAACCGAGCTCGTGGCCGGTTATCACACGGAATATTCGTCGATGAAATTCGCGCTGTTTTTCCTCGGCGAATATGCCGCGATGATCGCGGGCTCATCGCTCGTAGTGACGATGTTTTTGGGCGGCTGGCATCTGCCGTTCATTCCCGATGGCGCGAATCAAGGCGGACTCGATTTTCTGCACGCGGTGCCGGCGTGGATTTGGGGCATCGTGAACATCACCGTCTTTTTCGGCAAGGTCGCAGCACTGCTCTTTTTCTTCATCTGGGTGCGCTGGACGCTGCCGCGTTTCCGCTACGACCAGCTCATGCGCCTCGGCTGGATTTACTTTTTCGAAATCGCCTTCATCAACGTCATCCTCACCGCGGGTATCCTCGCGTTTTTCCCGAACTGACATGGCTTACACCGTCCCACGTCCCAAACTCACGCTCGCGGAAAAATTCTACCTGCCGCAGGTCGTCGCCGGCCTGCTGATTACGTGGAAGCATTTTAAAAACATGCTGCTCGGGCGCACGAAAATCATCATGCAGTATCCCGAGGAAAAATGGGACGCGAGCATGCCGTCGTATTATCGCGGCGCGCCGACGCTTGTGCGCGATGAGCACGGCCGCGAGCGCTGCGTCGCTTGCCAGTTGTGCGAATTCATCTGCCCGCCGCGCGCGATCCGCATCAAGCCGGGCGAAATTCCACCTGCGAGCAAATGGGCGAAGGTCGAGAAATATCCCGAGGAGTTCGACATCGACATGATCCGCTGCATCTACTGCGGATTGTGCGAGGAAGTCTGCCCCGAGCAGGCGATTTTCCTGCGGAAAGATTACGCGATCACCGGCCTGTCGCGATCGGAGATGATTCACAACAAAGCGAAGCTCTACGAACTCGGTGGTGTAATGGACGGCGTCGTCAACAAGTGGAATCCGAAAAAATAAAAAGCCATCCCTAATGTCGCCGCTGTTTTTTTGGATTTTTTCGCTCTTGATGCTCGGCTTCGCCGCGTCGGTCGTGCTGAACCGCAATCCCGTCGCGAGCGCGCTGAGCCTCGTCGTTTCGTTTCTCGGGCTCGCGGCACTTTACGTATCGCTCGACGCATATTTCATCGGCACGATTCAAGTGCTCGTTTACGCCGGCGCGGTGATGGTGCTGTTTTTGTTCATCATCATGCTGCTCGATTTGAAAGCGGAGCAACGGCGCAAATTGAATATCGCGGTGACGGCTGGCGGCGTGATCGTGACGCTTGGTTTTGTTGCGCAACTCATCCACGTCTTGCACCGGCTGCCAATCGGCAACCAGCCATTCAGCGCGCTGCCCGCGCCACTCGATGACGTGCGCAACGTCGGCACCACGCTTTTTTCCGCTTACAACCTGCCCTTCCAGGTCGTCGGCGTGCTGCTGCTCGTGGCGAGCATCGGCGTCATCGTGCTGAGCAAACGCGAACTGAAATGATCACGCTCAACGATTATCTCCTCGTCAGCGGTCTGCTTTTCGCCATCGGCTTCGCGGGCGTGTTGTTGCGGCGCAATATCATCATTATTTTCATGTGCCTCGAGCTGATGCTCAATGCGGCGAACCTCTCGCTCGTCGCGTTCTCGCGGTTCCAGGCGGTCGGCGGTTTGCCAAATTACAACGGCCAGATGCTCGCGTTTTTCACGATCACCGTCGCTGCGGCGGAAGTCGCGGTCGGCCTTGCGATCATCGTCGCGCTCTATCGCGCCCGCCAGACGACACACGTCGAAGACATCAACAGCATGAAGTTCTAGCATGTTTCTTCCCTGGCTCATTCTTCTCGCGCCGCTGTTTAGTGCGGCAATCATCACGCTGTTCACGCAACGCATCCGCGCGCTGAGCGTCGCGATTTCGGTAACGGCGGTGCTCGTTTCGTTCGTCGGCGTTTGCCTGCTGTTCCGCTTCCCGGACGGCGCGCAGATCGCGCAATATCCGTGGCTGAATTTCGGCGCGGACCTGACGGTTCCGATCGGTTTCATGATCGACAAGCTCAGCAAAGCGATGCTGTTTGTCGTCACGCTCGTCGGCTCGCTGATTCACATTTACTCGATCGGCTACATGGCGGATGACGACGGCAAATCGCGTTACTTCGCGGGCTTGTCGATGTTCATGTTCTCGATGCTCGGCATCGTGTTCGCGAACAACTTCGTGATGATGTTCATTTTTTGGGAACTCGTCGGCGTCAGTTCCTACGTTTTGATCGGACATTATTTCACGCGCGGCTCGGCCGCGGATGCGGCGAAAAAAGCGTTCATCACAAATCGCATCGGCGACTTCGGTTTCATGCTCGGCATTCTGATGGTCTGGCTCGCGGCCGGCTCGATTGCATTCAGCAACATTCACGCGAATCTCGGCAAACTCACCGCAAACCCCGCTTATCTCACCATCGCCACGCTGCTCGTTTTCTGCGGCGCGGTCGGAAAATCCGCGCAGTTCCCGCTCCACGTCTGGCTGCCGGACGCGATGGAAGGCCCGACGCCGGTCAGCGCGCTGATCCACGCGGCGACGATGGTTGCAGCCGGCGTTTACATGCTGTCGCGCGTCTTTTTCCTCATCGAAGCTTCGCCGGACGCGCAGCACGTGATCGCGTGGATCGGCATCATCACCGCCGTCATGGCCGCACTGATGGCGACGCAGCAAAACGACATCAAGCGCATCCTGGCTTACTCCACGCTCTCTCAACTCGGCTACATGGTTTCGGCGGTCGGCCTCGCATCGAGTGAAGCAGCGATGTTCCACTTGTTTACACACGCGTTTTTCAAGGCACTGCTCTTCCTCGGTGCCGGCTCGGTCATTCACGCGCTGCACCACGAGCAGGACATCTGGAAAATGGGCGCGCTGAAAAACAAAATGCCGATCACGTTTTTGACGTTCGCGATCGCGACGCTCGCGCTCACCGGCTGCCCCGGCCTCAGCGGATTTTTTAGCAAAGACGCCATCCTCATGGCCGCGCACGAGCACAACCGCGCGATCTTCTCGCTCGCGCTGATCACCGCATTTTTGACTGCGTTTTACATGTTCCGTCTGTTCGTCGTCGTCTTCCTCGGCCGCGCAAAATCCGACGCTGCGAAACATGGCCACGAAGCCGGCGGAGTAATGACCATTCCGCTCACCGTCCTCGCGATTTTCTCCGTCATCGGCGGCTACGCATTTTTCGCCGCGCGCTTTCTCGACCTGCCGCACGAGGAAACACGCATCATCGCCGTGCCGGTCCTCGCGTTCATTGTATTCATCGCCGGCGCGGGGCTTGCGACGTTTTTGTATTCGGGCAAAACGGAAGACCCGATCCACATT
This sequence comes from Spartobacteria bacterium, assembly GCA_021324395.1. Lineage (GTDB taxonomy): Bacteria > Verrucomicrobiota > Verrucomicrobiia > Chthoniobacterales > Chthoniobacteraceae > JAJPJG01. The sequence goes on from JAJPJG010000028.1 coordinate 59,733, forward strand.
CCGCTTTTCGCGAACAAATTTTACATCGACGAATTTTACGCGCTGCTGATCCGCTGGACGCACGATCTGCTCGCGGCGATCAGCGCCTGGTTCGATCGCTGGGTGCTTGACGGCGCGATCGTGCGCGGCCTTTTCAGCGGCGGCACTTACGTCAGCGGTTTCGTGTTGCGCTTCCTGCAAGTCGGCAATCTGCAAGCTTACGCGTTCGTCTTCGGCTTCGGCATCGTCGCGCTGCTGTATTTCGTCATTTTTAAATAACCGCGCATGTTAACGCTCCTCATCGTCATTCCGATTCTCGCCACGATCGCCGTGCTGCTCGGCGCACCGGCGCGCGCGACGTCGTTCGGCGCGGCGCTCGCGAATCTCGCGCTCACACTCGCGGCGCTTTTGAAATACGACCGCGTCGCGGCCGGGTTCCAGCTCGAGTCGAGCTGCACCATTTTGCGCGATTGGGATTTGAAGTTCTTCGTCGGCGCGGACGGGCTAAGCCTGCTGATGCTTTTGCTGACGGCCATCGTCACGGTTGCTGCGGTGTGGGTCACGCCTGTCGTGGAGAAAATGGAGAAGCAATTTTACGCGTGCCTGCTGCTCATTTCCGCGGGCGCGGTTGGCGCGTTTGCTTCGCTCGACCTGTTTTTCTTCTACGCATTTCACGAGCTCGCGCTCATCCCGACATTTTTGTTGATCGGCATCTGGGGCTCGGGCGAACGCCAGGCCGCCGCGTGGAAAATCACGATTTATCTCGCGGTCGGCAGCTTCATTCTGCTGCTCGGCTTGATCGGCCTTTACCAAAGCGTGCCGCTTGCGCAGCGGACATTCGACATTCCGAAACTGCAGGCGCTCGCGCGCGACGGCTGGATCAATCCCGCAGGCGCGAACTGGATTTATCTGCTGCTGCTCATCGGCTTCGGCATTTTGATTTCGCTGTTTCCGTTTCACACGTGGGCGCCGCAGGCTTACGCAAGCGCGCCGACTCCCGCCGCGATGTTGCACGCGGGTGTTTTGAAAAAGTTCGGTCTTTACGGCTTGCTCCGCGTCGCGCTGCCGCTGCTGCCACAAGCCGCGCAGCACTGGACGAACCTACTACTCGTCCTGCTCATCGGCAACATCCTTTACGTCGGCTTCGCCACGATCGCGCAGAAGCGGCTCGACGTGATGCTGGGCTATTCGAGCGTGATGCACATGGGCTACATTTTCCTCGGCATCGCGGCGTTCAATTCGCTCGGCCTCAGCGGAGCGGCGCTGCTGATGTTCGCGCACGGGCTTTCGATCGCGGCGCTGTTTGCGATCAGCGGCCAATTGCGCCAGCGCACGGCGACGCTCGCGTTTTCCGATCTCGGCGGACTCGCAAAACAGATGCCGGTGCTCGGCGTGATGTTCGGCATCGCGGCATTCGCCTCCATCGGTCTGCCGGGCTTCGCAAACTTCGCGAGCGAGATCCTGGTCTTCTTTGGCGCGTTTAAAAACGGAACGGCATCGCCGTTTTCCAACTATCAGATCACCGTCGCGCTCGCGCTGTGGGGCGTCGTGATCTCCGCGGTTTACATGCTGCGCGCTTATCGCGAGGTGTTCTGGGGCGAGCTCGACGAACGCTGGAACCAACTGCGCGATATCGGCCTCGCGCGCTGGCCGATCGTGCTCCTGCTTGGCGTGCTGATGCTCGCCGGATTTTTCCCGCAGCTTTTCCTCAATCTCCTCGCGCCCGCTGTGAAAGGTTTTCTCGCACTGAAATGATCGCGCCTGTTTTCCTCGAAATTGCCGTGCTGGTCATCGGCATGTTTTTGATGATGTATGAAGCGTTCGCGAGCGATCGCGACAAGCGCTTCGTCGCGTGGGCTGGCATCGCCGGGCTCTCGCTCATTTTCGTGCTCAGCTTTTTCGCGCAGCAAACTCCCGCCGCGACCGACGTCCGCAATTACCTTTGGTTCTACAAAGCCGACGCGTTCGCGCTTTTCTTCAAGCGCTTCGCGCTGCTGACGACCATCGTTGTGCTGGTCATGTCGCTCGAATATCGCGAGGTCGTGCGCCGCTACATCTTCGGCGCGGGCAACGAAGGCGGCGTCGGCGAATTTTTCGCGCTGCCGGTGTTCACCTGCGCGGGTTTGATGTGGATGGCATCGGCGATCGATTTCATCCAGATCTTCGTCTCGCTCGAGCTCGTCACGATCTCGTTTTACATCCTCGTCAGCTACATGCGCCGCAACAACGGCTCGCTCGAGGCCGGCGTGAAATACCTCATCCTCGGCGCACTCTCGACCGGCTTTCTCGTTTACGGCATCACGTGGCTCTTCGGCGTCACCGGCGAGACGAACCTCGACCGCCTCGCCGTAAAAATGCAGACGCTGCATAGCTTTGATACGCCGCTGCTCTTCGGCGCGATGCTCATCTTAGTCGGCCTTGGATTCAAAATCGCCGCCGCGCCATTCCAGATTTGGGTGCCCGATGTTTACCAAGGCGCGCCGACGCCGATCACCGCGTTTTTGTCAGTCGGATCGAAAGGCGCCGGTTTCATCGTGCTCATGCGTGTGCTGCAGGCATTCGTCTCCACGCCGGTGCTGCGGGAAAAAGTGATGGCCGCAACCGCAGTCATCGCCGCGCTGACGCTTCTCTACGGCAACCTCGCCGCAATCCCGCAGACCAACCTCAAGCGCCTGCTCGCCTACTCCAGCATTGCGCACGCCGGTTACCTGCTGCTCGCCGTCGCCAGCATCGCGGCACCGCGCTCCGGCGAAGCGATCGCGTTCTATCTCGCCGGCTACCTGCTGATGACGCTGCTCTCCTTCCTCGTCATCATCGTTGTCGCCAACGCCACCGGCGGCGATGACATCGCAAACTTCAACGGTCTCGGCAAACGCGCCCCTGCGCTCGCCTTCGCGCTCCTCGCGGCCATGCTCTCGCTCGCGGGAATCCCACTCACCGCCGGTTTCTTCGGCAAATTCTTCGTCTTCGCCGCCGCGCTGCAGGAGGGCCACTATGTCCTCGTCGGCATTGGCGTTCTCACAGTCGGCGCCGGCTTTTACTATTACCTGAAAGTCGTCCGCGCGATGTATTGGCTCGACACCACCAGCGACGCCAAGATCGAGATCGCCCCGCTGACGCGGTTTACCCTCATCGCTCTCACTGCGCTCATCTTCATCCTCGGCATCTACCCGCAGCCCGTCCTCAACATGCTGCGCGATGAACCAGTTCCCGCGCTCGCGGCAAAGTAGGCCGGGTCTCGGGCGACATCACCTCACCGGCTTGACGCAAAGCTGCTCCGGGCGCATTTTCCGTAAGCTGGGCTGGATGCGAAGGCGTTAGTCCCCGAGCTCGACGTTCCAATACGCGAGGTCGATGAAGTGCTTCCAGCTATCGTGCTGCTGGCCGTGGAAGGTGAGATGGACGAACGGGCGCCATTTCGGGCGCGCGGGTTTGCGGATGAGGTGCATGCCGGCTTCGTGCGGGAGGCGGTTGCCTTTGCGCGTATTGCACGGGATGCAGGAGCAGACGATGTTTTCCCAGTTTGTCAGTCCGCCGCGGTCGCGCGGGATGACGTGGTCTAGGTTGAGGTCTTTGCGCTCGAAGATTTTGCCGCAGTATTGGCAGGTGTTCTTGTCGCGCTCAAAGATGTTGTGGCGCGTGAATTTCACTTCCTTCTGCGGAAGGCGATCGAAGAGCAGCAGCACGATAATGCGCGGGACGCGGATTTTAAAAGAAATGGTGTGGACCATTTCCTCCTCGGGTTCGCGCTGGGAAAATTCCTGCCAGCTGGAGAAATCGTGGGTGAGGAAATTGTTCTTGGCGTCGGAGCAGACGACTTGCGCGTGCCCCTGGCAAAGGAGTGTGAAGGCGCGGCGGACAGTGCAGACATTGACCGCCTGCCAGAGCCGATTGAGGACTAGGACTTGCCGGTCTAGCATGGGAAATTTTGCGCGCACGCTAGCATTCGTTCGTCCGGCTGTCAATCGGGGTCACGCAATCGTAACATTGTGGAACCCTCATAAATAAAGGCGCAAACAACTCAGGAGATTCGTTTGCATGATTCGGGCGGATGCAGTAGCTTTTTCGCCTTTTCTATGCGGCGCATTTTGCTCCTGCTCGTTTCCTTCGCTCTCGCCTTCAGCCCGATCTCGCGTGTCATCGCGCAATCGAGCGATCCGTCCGATCTTTTCCTCAACGCCTACATGTCCGTGCAGGAAGGCGAACGCCTCGAGCACGACGGCAATATGAAAAGCGCGCTCTCGAAATATCGCTATGCCGCGAGCCTGCTCGATCAAATCCAGCAGAAGTATCCGAGCTGGCAGCCGCTCATCGTCGACTATCGGAAAAAGCGCACGACTGAAAACATCACGCGCATCGAGCAGCAGGCCGGGACGCAAGCGCCGACGACCGAGCAGCGCAGCACGGCGGTGGTGGAGCCCGAGACGCCGCTACCACAGCGCGACACGCAAGCGCCCATGACCGTCGCGCCGAGTCCGCGCGGGACGCCGGACGACATGGCGAACAGCATTAAAGGCCAGATCGACCAGTTGCAATCGGAGCTGCGCGAATCGAAGGCGCAATTGCGCGCGGTGCAGCAGGAAAAAGCGCAGCTCGCCGGTCAGCTCGACGAAGCGATGAGGCAGCTCGATCGGAACAAAGTGAGCGTCGCGGAACTCAAAGCGAAACTGCAGCAGACGCAGGAGGCATTTCAAAACGCGCAGGCGGACACGGCGAATGATTCGAATTCGCGCGCTGCGATGCAGAAACAAATCGCGCAGTTGCAGGATCAGCTCGCCGATGCGCAGGCGGAGCGCGAGGCGGCGGACGAGGTGAATAGTGATTACGCGCGCCGCTTGTCCAAGGTGCGTAAAACGGCGGAAGCGGTGACGAAGGAACGCGAAGTCGCGAACGCGAAAGTCGCGGATCTCGAATCGAAATACGCGGAAGCGGCAAAGACCGCGAAGCAACTCGAGCAGGCGAAAAACCAGATCGCGAAACTGACAGCCGACGCCCAAACGGCGCATCAATCCAGCGACAATATTTCAAAGCAACTCGCCGACGCGCAGAAACAGCTCGCGGGAATTTCCAAAGACCGCGATGCAGCGCGCAAACAAGCCGACGAGGCGAACAAGAAGATTTCGAACGTGGCTACCGAGCGTGATGCGATCGCAAAAGAACGCGAAATCGCAAACGCAAAACTCAAGGACCTCGAAGCCAAATTCGCGGATGCGAGCAAACTCGCGCAGCAGCTCGAAGATGCAAAAAATCAAATCGCGAAGCTGACGGCGGACAATCAATCGGCGCACCAGTCGGGCGACGAAGTCGCGAAGAAATTTGCCGATGCGCAAAAGCAGCTCGCTTCGATTTCCAAGGATCGCGACGCAGCGCGCAAACAAGCTGACGAGCTGAACAAACGTGTGATAGACGCGCAGGTGCAAATCGCCGCGGTTACCAACGAGCGCGATACTATCGCGAAACAGCGCGACGAGGCGCTCGGTGAACTCGCCAAGGCGCGCGAGGCGCAGAAAAAAGTCGATCAGCTCATCGCCGACAACTCGGCGCTCGCGCAAAAACTCGCGACTGCCGAGCAAACGATCAAGGATTTCAAATCCGACACGCCTAAGAAGGACGAGGAGATCGCGAATTTGCGCAAGGAAGTCGGCGAGACAAAAGCGCTGCTCACCGCGACGCAAAAACAGAATTCCGATTTCAAAAACTCGATTGCCGATTTGCAGAAGCAACTTGACTCGGCGAACACGCAGGCCGCGCAGATGCAGGCGAGCGGCGCGACCGCCGAGGAGAAGAAAAAGTTCGCCGAGGAAAACGATTTGCTGCGCGGCATTGTGCTGCGGCAGTTGAAGGAGCAGGCACGTCGCGAGCAGGCGCGGAAGCTGGTAGTGTCGGAGTTGCAGCGTCTGCAAGTGCAGTCGAACTCGCTCATGCAGCAAATCGATTATCTCGGTCAGCCGGTCGTGAAGCTGACCGATAAGGAGAAAGCGTTATTTAAACAGCCGCAAATCGAGATCGCCGATACGGATGCGAACTCGATGGAATTTTCCATCGCTGCGCCGAAACCGGAAACGGCGTCGTCGCTGGCCACCGCGCTCGTGCAGCAGACGAAAGCCGCCGAGCCGAAAGCGCTGCCATCTGCTTCGCCGGTTCAGATGGCAAAGCTTTCGTCCGCGGCACCGTCGCCTTCGGCCACGAGCACCGTAACGCCCGCGAAACAATCGGAAGACTCGCTGCCGTCGAAAGATGGGAGTGACGCCAACGCGTTATCTTCACCGCAAGTGGAGACGTCATTGACGCCGAATGTGCCGACCGATCTGCTCACGCAGGCGCATGACGCGAAGGATCGTTTCGACCGTGGCGATTATCGCGAAGCGGAGAAGATATACGACAAGATGCTCACAACGGCTCCCAACAACGTTTACATTTTGTCGAATCTCGGTGTCGTCGAGTTTCGCCAAAAAAAAATGAAGCTCGCGGAAGAGAAGTTCAAAAAAGCAATCGCCGTCGCGCCCGAAGATTCGTTTTCACATCGCACACTCGGCATTGTTTTTTACCAGGAAGGAAAATTCGATGAGGCGGTAAATTCGCTCACGCGCGCAATCGCCATTAACCCGAAAGATGCGATTGCGCACAATTATCTCGGCATCACCGCGAGCCAGAAAGGGTGGCAGGAAGCTGCGATGAAAGAGCTGGAGACGGCAATCGCGCTCGACCCGAATTACGCCGACGCGAATTTCAATCTCGCGGTCATTTACGCGACGATGCAGCCGCCGAACAAGGAAGCCGCGCACAAATACTACAAACGCGCGACCGATCTCGGTGCCGAGCCAGATTCGGCGCTCGAGCAATTGATTAAGTAAGTGCGAACACTCTGCGGTTTTATCGCAGTGCTGCTGTTCGTTTTACCGCTATTCGCAGCGGACTCGGAATACAAGCTCGTGCGCGTCGATGCGACCGCCGACAGGATCAACGTGCGCCTGCCGCTGACGGACGTTACCGGAAAAGTGCGTGTGAAGCATCGCAACCCGGGTGGAATCGAGGAGCCGGTCGCGCCACTGCAAACAAAGCTCGATGACAGCGATTATCTCGAGTGGCAGATCGGCTACGACACGCTCGATCCGTATCACCCGTCGCTCGCGACCGGCGTGCGATTCCAGCGAAGAGGGTTGACGAAACTCGGTTGCGAGCTTTCGAAAATCCTCGTCGATGCGCGACGCATCGGATTGATCAACGACGATCAGCTTCGCCGCGAACGCGATTTTCTCGCTACGATTCGTGACAAAAATTTTGAAGAAACGGCGAAGCTCAATATTGAAAAAGCATCTTCGCCGAATGAGCCGCTTCCCGATGGTTTCGACCGGCTCGTTGAGGAAATTCCGATGTTTTCGAAAGAAACGCCGCATGGGCGCATCGAGATTCAGCTCAAGCCGAAACAGCGTGCCGTCGGTATGCAGGCGATGGTCTACGTTTGCTTAAATATGCGTGATTTGCGCGATTCGAGCGGCTCTCCACGCGCCACCGCACGCGCTCACGCAAAAGAGATGGTTCTTTACCGATTTGATAAGACAAATACCGATCTTCTTTTCGATATCATTCGCGCATTCGGAATGGCTTCACGGCAAAGCAATGAGGATGTGTCGAACATCCTCGCTTGCGTGATTGGCGCAAATTAGCCGCCGTTTTTCTGCTTTCGCAGCGGTTCCAAATCCGGATCCGTTTTTGCGAATTCGCGGAATTTTTTGTCGAGCGTAAAGCTGTGCTCGAGGTGTTCGCGCGCGGATTCGAGATAGCCGAGCGCGCATTCGTAGCATGCGAGGTTGTAATGATACGTCGGCTCGTTCGCAAGCACCGGCGGCCCGCTCAAAAGCACGGCGCGCGCGTCGTCGGTGCGACCGAGTTCGTGCAAACAATATGCGGCATGCACGAATCCGGCGCTGCTTTTCGGCGCGACCTTGCAGAGCTTGCGACTGATCGCGAGAGCATCTTTCCAGCGCTTCAAGTGCATCAAGATCAGCAAACGCATTTCCAGAATCTCCGGGCGCTCACGCGATTTTTCATCGAGCGAATCGAGCTCCGCCAGCGCCTCGCGATGCATGCCAAGCTCGGAATAGCCTTGTGCGGCACTGACTTTGCGTTCGAAATCCCGCATTACAGCAATGGCGTGCTTGCGGGATGCAGTGCGTCGGTGACGCGAATCAGCTCGACCGCGAGTTCTTCGGTGCGTTCGTTTATTGCAGCGTCGCCAAATGTTTTGTCGTTGATGTCGGCGCGCGGCGCGTAGACAAAACGCGGCACGATGACGCAGCGGTAGTCGAGCATCAGGCTATTGGCGAAGGGCATCACGGACATGTAGCTGCCGTGTCCGCCCGCGGCGCAGACAAAGCCAACGACTTTTTCCTCCCACGCGTCGCCCGTGAGTTCGATGAGATTTTTCGCGGCGGCATTGACATCGTAGTTGTAAATCGCGGTCGCGATGATGATGCCGCGCGCGTCGGCGATGCGCGGTGTGAGCGCGACGACGCCCGGGTGGCTGTAGCACGCGCCGGCATCGCACATCGGCAGGTTCAGCTCGGCGAGATCGATGAAATCCGCGGCGAGATTTTTTACGGTGAGATGCTTGTGCGCGATTTGCGCGAGGATGCGGCTGCGACTTTTCGGATTGAGGCTGCAACTGATGACGAGATAGCGCATTTGCCGAGGTTTGTTGTTGGAAAGTGGCGAGTCAATTCAACTTCGCCGCACCGCGGCAAACGCGGCGATGTCGTCTGGAAACGGCTGCCCTTCGGCATGCGCGGTTATTTTTTCGATAATCTCGCCGAGAAATTTTTGCGCGGTGCCGTTCGGCGGCTTGATCACACGCGATAACGTTTGTTGTGATAAGCGTTCGCCGCTCGGATTTTGCACTTCGTAAAGTCCGTCGGTGTAAAGCAGCACGGCATCGCCTTCCTCCACCTCGCTGATTTGCTCGGTGCAATTTGTCTCGCTCGCGACACCGAGCAGCGTGCCGGTCGAGGGTAGTTCGTCGATGCGGCCGTTGCTGCGCGCGATGATGAGCGGCGGATGGCCCGCACCGCAAAATGCGATGTTGCCCGAATCCGGCGCGACCACGAGGCACGCCGCGGACATGAACGAGCGTGCTTTAAAAATGGCCCGAAACTCTGTGTTTACGGTGTGCATGACGGCGGATGCGGAAGTCAAATCGGAAGCGGCATGCCGGAAAAGCAGCTTGCTCAATGTGGTTAACAAAGCCGCGGATGCGCCGTGGCCGGTCGCGTCGGAAATCCACGCGAGCAGCGTGCCGTCTTTCGCTTTCACCCAATCGTAAATATCGCCGCCGACCTGGATGAGCGGATGATAATGCGCGGCAAAATCCCAGCCGGCGAGCATCGGCAGCCGCGCGGGCAAAATCGCCTGTTGCGTAAGTTGCGCGGCTTCGAGATCGAGCTCGTGATGATGCCGCCAGGTTTCGAGCTCGCGCTTTTGCACGGCCACCTGCTCGCGCATAGCGTAGAGCCGCATGTGGGTCTCGATGCGCGCGCGCAGCACCGCGGGATTGACCGGCTTGGTCACAAAATCATTCGCGCCCGCGCGCAGGCATTCGACTTCGTGTTCGGCGTTCGAATGCGCCGTCAGCAAAATAATCGGGATTTGCGCGAGCGCCTCATCCGAATCCTGCCGGATGATCTCGCAAATCTGCGCGCCGTTGAATTCGGGCATCTCGTAATCGAGCACGAGTAGCGCCGGTCCGTGGTTTTCCAATATCTGCAGCGCCTCGGTTCCATCGCGACACTCGATCGTCTCGAAACCAATGTTTTCGAGCAGCCGCACAAGCAATTTGCGGCTGAGCGCATCGTCATCGACCACGAGGATTGGCAGGGGTTCCGTCACGCGTTTACGTTTTAAATCGAAAATCCCACGCAGATGCGCTGGTTCGAGATTGACCGCCTCGCGCGATTACGCGTAGCCATCTCGCATGGCAAACGTCGTTTTCCTCTGGCACATGCACCAGCCGTATTACGTCAACCCGGTGACGCGCACGGCGATGATGCCCTGGGTGCGTTTGCACAGTGTCAAAGGCTACCTCGATATGGTGTCGGTAATCGAGGATTTCCCGCGCATCCGCGTGAACTTCAATCTCACGCCGGTTTTGCTGCTGCAGATCAAGGAACTGATCGAGGGCGAGATCAGCGATCTGTGGCTCGAATGGACGCGCAAACCGGCAGCGGAACTGAACGACGACGAGAAATTCGCGATCCTCGAAAACTTTTTCAAAATTCATTGGGACAACCTCGTAAAGCCGTTCCCGCGTTATTGGGAGTTGCTGAACAAACGTGGTCTAACGTTCTACGCGGACGAAGTGCGGCGCGGGCTGCGCTATTTCACGACACAGGAATTTCTCGACCTCCAGGTTTGGTTCAACCTCGCCTGGTGCGGCTACACTGCCGACAAGCTTTTTCCGGAGCTGAAGCAATTGCGCGCGAAAGGCCGCGATTTTACCGAGCAGGAAAAACAGCGCGTCCTGGACATCCATTTGGAGATCATGCGGCTTGTCTTAAAAAAATATGCCGACGCGGAATCGCGCGGTCAGGTCGAGCTGACAACCACGCCGTTTTTCCATCCGATTTTGCCGCTCGTTTACGATTCGCAGTTCGCTGAGCGTTGTTTACCGGGCCGCAAATTCCCGAATCGCTTTCGTTGGCCGCAGGATGCCGCCTCGCATCTGACGCTCGCGGTCGAGCAGCACGCGAAATTGTTCGGTAAAAAGCCGCGCGGACTTTGGCCAAGTGAAGGCTCGATCGCGCCGGAATTGATCCCGCTGATGCAACAGGTCGGCATTCAGTATTTTTGCAGCGACGAGGAGAATTTGTTCAATTCGATCAAGCTCGATCCCGCTTACAAAAATCAACATCTCGATCATCTCGAGCTTTTTCAAGGCTGGCGCATTCACTCCGATGGCGCGGCGGTAAATGCGGTTTTTCGCGAAAAGCCGCTCTCGGATTTCATCGGCTTTATGGCCGCAAAAAACGACGCGAAACAAGCTGCCACACATTTGCTGCATCACCTCACGCACATCGCAAATCTCGTTCCGCGCGACACGGGCCTGATTCCGTTGATTCTTGATGGTGAAAACGCATGGGAGACTTTTGCCGATGGCGGCGAATCATTTTTGCGCGCTTTTTACGGCGGCATTGAAAAGGAAAGCGAACGGCTGACGAGTTGCACAATTGAGGACTATTTTCAGCGCAATCCGCCGAAGCGTCAGCTCACCACGCTCCACACCGGCTCGTGGATTTCGAGCAACTTCGATATCTGGATTGGCGAGGACGAAGAAAATCGCGCGTGGGATTTGCTCGGCGAAGCACGTGCGTTTTTGCAAAGGCAAATCGACGCCGGCGTGCTTGATGAGGCGCAGCAAGGGAAGGCGTTTTTCGAAATTTACGCTGCGGAAGGCAGTGACTGGTTTTGGTGGTATGGCCCCGATTTTCACACCGATAACGACGATTTGTTCGACGGGTTGTTTCGTCAGCATTTGAAAAATGTCTACCTCATCTGCGGCGCGCTTATTCCTCCAGAGCTCGAAGTGCCGATCACGCGCGCCAAAGCGGTGCAGGTTTACGAGCGGCCGCGCGAGCTGATTTCACCAAATATCGATGGTCGCGCGAGTTCGTATTTCGAATGGATCGGCGCGGGTTGTTACGAAGCCGGCAGCGAGCAGGGCGCGATGTATCGCGCGGAGCGCATCGCGGAGAAAATGTATTTCGGTTTTAGCGAAGAGGCGCTTTACGTGCGACTCGATTTGGTGAAATTGCAGCCAAACACGTCGTTAACGCTCATTTTCTTCGAGCCGCGCGGTTTCATTTTAAAAACAGGTCCGCTTGCTCGTAAAGGTCCGCAGTCTTTCACGATCACCACTCCCGGCGGTGTTGAGCTGAAGCGCGAGAGTATCGCCGTCGATGAAATCGTGGAGTGGGAAATACCGTTACTCGACCTCGCGCTCGCGCCCGGTAGACCGGTTGCGTTTCAGTTGCGTGTGGTTCAGGACGGCATCGAGCGCGAGACATGTCCCGAGTCCGGCCCAATTCAAATTATGGTTTCGACGCCGGAATTTAATATGAAAAATTGGTTGGTGTAACCGACTAAAAAGTTCTTGACGCATGATAATAGCTTCAGTAAAAGTCAGGCATGCGCAAAGTCATCAAAAATTCACTGATGGGCCTTGTATCGGTTGTGCTTGCCTGCAATGGAGTTGGAATTGTTATGCTGATGGCTCACAAGAGCCCTTTGCCCGATAATTCTCTGATTATGCGGCTTGGCACCTCAAATAAATCGCCTGTCCAGTCGCTCGATATTCGCGATGGAGATCAGCCGATATTGCTTTCGCCGGCACAGATCGGCGTCGATCGCGATGGCGCGATTTTGGGCGCGGTTGCTGTCTCCCGCCTGTAAAAATCGCACCGCTGTCATGTGAGGCTACTTTCCACGTCGGAAAGTAGTATGGGTTTTGGTTTCGCGATTTAACACTAGCCGAGCCACTGCGGATTGTGCTCGGTGCCGTCGAATTGCTTGCTGGTTTTGTAACGCTCGTATTCTCCGGCTTTTGCGACCTCGGCGGTTTTCGTGAGGAGCGCAGCGAGTTCTGTCTCGTTCATTTGCTTAAAACTTCGCGCTGCATCGAGCGCCTGCTGGAGGATTTCCATTTTGTCGCAACCGGTGATGACGACGCTCGTTGGTAGATTCATCGCGTAGTGCAAACACTCGGTTGGCGTGACCGTTTTGCTGTCGAGAATGATCTTCCCGCCCATCGGTTTCATGCCGAGCACGCCGATACCGTGCTTCACGAGGTATGGCACTACTATTTTTCCGAAGCTGTCGAAGTGCGCGTCCATCACATTGAGCGGCATCTGCACGGTGTCCGGTGTGAAATGATGCGCGAGACAGGTTTCGAGCATCTTCAGATGAATCTCCGGACTTTTGTGTCCGGTGAACCCGATATAGCGAATCTTTCCCGCGCGCTTCGCATCCTGCATCGCTTCCATCGCGCCGCCTTCGGCAAAGATGCGGCCGGAATCTTCCATGCGAATGATTTCGTGAAACTGCATCAGGTCGATCCGGTCTGTCTGCAGTCGTTTTAACGATTCGTCAATTTGTAAAGCGGCTGTTTTCTTGTCGCGCCCGTCGATCTTCGTCATCAAAAACGCCTTCTCGCGATAACCGTCGCGCAACGCCTTGCCCATGCGTTCCTCGCTTCTGCCGCCATTATAATCCCAGCAGTTGTCGAGAAAGTTGATACCACTATCGATCGCGGTGCGAATGATCCGGATGCTCTCCTGCTCGTCGTGCTGAACGCCGATGTGAAATCCGCCCAGACCGATCACCGAAACTTTTTCGCCGGTGCGCCCGAGCTTGCGGCGTGGGATTTCTGTGTTGGTTTCTGCGAAAAGCGCGGTGCCGCCGATGCTGATCGCCGCGCTCGCGGCGGCGGTGATGCCGACGAATTTTCGCCGCGTCCAATCGGAGATTTCGCTTTCAGAGATGTTCGTTGCAGGCGGGAAGGACGCGGATATTTTCATAGTGCTCGAAGACGTCAATCGTTTGCGAGCCGCGCTCCGGACTTGAAAAAAGCCGCTATTACGCAGCCTCATCCTGCGCGTGTTGCGCCTCAATGATCTGTTTGCTGAAATGCGCAGCCGAAAAACGAACATGCGCACCACAGCCGCGCGAGCACTGAGATTCAATCGGTCGTTCCCTGATTCGCAAATGAGCCACAGCGAATTTCGGCTTTTTTCGACAAAGGAAACACGTAGCTTCCAGCAAAGCGTCCCTGTAGTTCAACGGATAGAACGGAGGTTTCCTAAACCTTAAATCCGGGTTCGATTCCCGGTGGGGACATTTTCCTTTTAGCATTTGCGATTTCGCAATTAAGGTCGCGCGATGGTCCGCCAATTCAAGCACGTCCATTTCCTCGGCATCTGCGGCACTGCGATGGGTTCGATCGCCGCGGCGTTGCGCGAGCGCGGATTTGTCGTGACTGGCTCGGACGAAAACATCTATCCGCCGATGTCCACTTTTCTGGAGGAAAAAGGCGTGAAGCTCACGATGCCTTACGCGGCGGAAAATTTGCCGGGGGACGCCGATCTCATCGTTATCGGCAACGCGATCAAACGAGGCAATCCCGAGGCCGAAGCGGTGCTCAATCGCAAGCTCTACTACCTGTCGCTGCCGGAAACGCTGAAGGAATTTTTTCTGCGTGGCCGTCACAATCTCGTCGTCACCGGCACGCATGGAAAAACGACAACGACTTCGCTACTCGCATGGATTTTGGAATGCGCGGACTTCTCGCCCGGTTACATGATTGGCGGCATCCCGAAAAACCTCGGCCAGGGCGCATGCCTGCGCGATTCCAAATATTTTGTGATCGAAGGCGACGAATATGACACCGCGTTTTTCGACAAGCGCTCGAAGTTCGTGCACTACCTGCCCGAGCTGGTGATTGTGAACAACATCGAGTTCGATCATGCGGATATTTTTTCGAATTTGGACGAGATCAAACTGAGCTTCCGCCGGATGCTAAACATTGTGCCGGGCAATGGCATGGTGCTGCTCAACGGCGATGACGCGCATTGCATCGATGTGGCCCGCACGTGTCCTGCGCCAATCGTAGAAGTCGGTTTTTCGCCAAATGCGGCCAACCGCATCCACCATGCACGTTACGATGCGAGCGGCTCGACGTTTACGCTTTTCGACGCTGAGTTTACGCTCCGTTTAGCCGGCGAATATAACGTGCGCAATGCAGCGATGGCGATTTCCGCAGCGCGGTTTTACGGTGTGCCGCTCGACGTGATTCAGCGAGCAGTCGCGAGCTTTGAAGGTGTGAAACGCCGGCAGGAAATTCGCGGCGAAGTCAATGGCATCAAAATCATCGACGATTTCGGTCATCATCCGACTGCGATTCGCGAGACTCTCTCGGGCTTGCGCCATCAATATCCGCACAGTCGCATCTGGGCCGTTTTCGAGCCGCGCTCGAATACAACACGTCGCGCAGTTTTTCAGCACGAACTGCCAAGGGCATTTGCCAGCGCCGATGGCGTGGTAATCGCACAAGTCGCGCGACTCGAGCAAATCCCCGAAAGCGAGCGTTTGCATCCCGAACAGGTAATCACCGACATCACTGCGAGTGGTAAACCGGCGTTTTACGAACCGACCGTGGAGGACATCATCGCGCGTCTGAAATTGCTCGTGCGGAAGCCAGACGTGATCGTGATTCTGAGCAACGGCGGATTCGGCGGCATCCACGAAAAACTGCTGAAAGCGCTCGGATAAACGATGGTGCCAACAGCGTTTCTTCGTTCGCACGACTATCGTTACTTGATCAAACGCTGGCGCTCCGTTGCGCGTGCAAGCGGGCTCGTGATGCGCTCGTTTTCGCAAGTCGGCGGCTATCCGGTTTATTTTTTGCGCAGCAGAAAATTGCCACAATTCGGCATAATTTACATTTCAGCAGGGATTCACGGCGATGAGCCCGGCGGCACGGAAGCCTGCATCACATGGGCCGAACAAAACAGCGAAACGCTCGCGAGTTTGCCGCTTCTGATTTTCCCTTGCTTGAATCCGTGGGGACTCATCAACAACAGCCGCAATGACGACCAGCGGAGAGACCTCAACCGCATGTTCCAGCACGATGAAATCCCCGTATTGCGCGAACTGAAGCGTCTCATCCAGCCGCTCCGTTTTTCACTCGCGCTGATGCTACACGAGGATTACGACGGCCATGGTGTTTACATCTACGAGGGCCGCACGGGCCTGGAGTCGTGGGGTGACGCACTCACGAGCGTCGCACGGAAATTCATTGCGACTGATCCGCGTCCGCGAATCGAAAAGCGCGTATTTCGCAACGGCGTTTTTTTGCGGAAAATACGTCTGAAGCTTTTTGAAAAAATAGGTCTGCCCGAAGCCGCTTATTTGCAACTTCACCATGCCGAGCGCGTGTTCACGATCGAAACACCCTCGGAGTTTGCGATCGATCGCCGCGTCGCCGCGCAAATCGCAATCATCAACGAATGCGTGCGGCGAGTGCACAAAACGCGATCAAAATAATCGCGAAAGCGAGCACGTAGAAACGCAACACCTGCACCCGATCGGCCTGCGCGGATTTGGTGCGCGATTGCCCGATGCGCCGCAACGTGGTTTCGATTTGCAGGCGCAAATTGTGCACGTGCGCGAGCGCCTGCGGCTGGTTGATTGGCGCGATATCGCTATCGGCAAGTGCGCGACCGATGATTAAAAACGGTTCGCTTTTTTTCGAATCGAGCACGTTCATATGCTTGCTCGAAAAGTGAATTTCACGCCGGCATTCGCGGATTTTTCCGACAAGCTTCCGATCCACGTTTTCAAATTTTTTCCGCACCTCATGCTCGATTTTCATGCTTTCATCGAGCTGAGCGCGGCTTCGATTCAACTCGATTTCTATTAGTTCAATTTCTTTTTCCGCGCGCAGGCTTTGTTTTTGCAGCTCTTCTTTTTCACCGGCAATACGGTGCTCCTCATCGCGAATCCGTAGTAGTTCGGCGCGCGTTTCCGCCGTCTGCGGCTCGATTGCGAGCAACTCCGCGTGGCGTTTTGCCAGGGGCTTCGGCAATTTTTTCAGCTCCGTGAGCGCGGCGCGAAATCGCTTCAAAATCACACGCTGTTCGCGCAATTGTGATTCCAGCTCGGCAGTCGATTTTTCTACAGGTTCGCGATCGCTCCGGATTTGCGCGAGTTCGTTTTCGAATTGCGCACGCTGTGCCGCACGTTGCGTTTCGAGATCGCTGACCATCGCGGAAAAATCGGCGGAGACATTCAGAAGCTGCGCCTGCTCGCGTTCGAACTGTTCGATTTTTTCAATCTGTGCATGCAGTTCCGGATCGAAATAATCCGCCTGCTGCCAGCCAAGCCAGCCGAGTTCGATCTCCGCTTTGCGCAATTTTTTGCGCAGCAGAAAATGGCAGGCACGCAACCAGAGACGCGTGGCCTTTCGCGAGAGTTCGTGAATTCCGACCGTGAAAAAATTCGCGGCCAATGCCGTTTAGTCTTCGACCTTACTCAGTCGCGCGATGACGTTGAAATCCTCGAGCGTTGTCGTGTCACCCGTCACTTTCTGGCCGGCTGCGATTTCTTTGAGCAAGCGGCGCATGATTTTTCC
>JAJPJG010000042.1 GCA_021324395.1 Spartobacteria bacterium
AGATGCTCGATGTCGATCTTGCGATCCGGCGCGTATTTCAACGTCCCTGGCGTATCGTCGCCGACAAACGCTGCCGCGTGCCGATGCTCGAACAGCGCCTCGTTTTCAAACGCCAAAACCGGCGCGCAAAAAATCGCCGCGCTCAATGCAAGGGGAAAAAATCGTTTCATGTGCGCAGCTAGTAGGCGTATCGACGCGCTCGTGCAATAACGCATTCTCGCCATCAGCATGGTTCTTGGTAATCGGAATCGTTTTGAACCTTCGATGACGAGGGCATCGGCGAGCCTGGAGGGCGATTGAAACCGGGGGAGGCGCTGGATCGTGTTTGACTTCCCACGCGCGAAATCTACTGTCGGCGGTTTTTCCTTAAGCCATGAATCTCGACCTCAAATCTCTCTCACGCGCGGCAAACGAAGCGCGCGGTCTGGCGATGGACGCCGTGCACGCTTGCAGCAGCGGCCATCTCGGCCTGCCGCTTGGCTGCGCGGAAATCGGCGCGGTGCTCTACGGCCACGCGATGCATTTCAATCCCGACGAACCGAAGTGGATCAATCGCGACCGTTTTATTTTGTCCGCCGGACACGGCTCGATGTTTCTTTACGGCTGGCTGCACCTCGCGGGCTTTGATGTGCCGCTGGAAAACGTGAAGCGTTTTCGTCAGCTCGACAGCCACACGCCGGGGCATCCGGAGAGTTTTGAAACGCCGGGCGTCGAAGCGACCACCGGCCCGCTCGGTCAAGGCATCGCGAACGCCGTCGGCTACGCAGTCTCGCAAAAAATGGCCGCGGCGCGTTTCAACACCGAGGCGCACAAAATTTTCGACAATCACATCATCGCGCTCGCGGGCGACGGCTGCATGCAGGAAGGCGTCGCGATGGAAGCAGTCGCATTCGCGGGGCACTTCAAGCTCGACAATCTCATCCTCATTTACGATTCAAACGACGTGACGCTCGACGCGATGGCGAAGGAGACGCAGAGCGAAGACACGGCGAAGCGTTTCGAGGCGATCGAATGGGACGTGCAGACGATCGACGGCAACGACATGAGCGCATTTTTTGCCGCGCTGGAAAAAGCGAAAGCCGCGACCGGCAAGCCGCAGGTGATTATCGCAAAAACCCTGATTGGCAAAGGCATCCCTGAAGTCGCCGGCACATCGAAAGCGCACGGCGAAGGCGGCGCGAAATTCGTGGACAAAGACCGCGTCGCGCTCGGCCTGCCGGAGAACGAGCATTTCTTCGTCTCGGTCGAAACGCGCGAATATTTCGCCGCGCACAAAGCGCAGCTCATCGAGCGTTATAACAAATGGAACGAGACGTATCAGGCATGGCGCAAAGCCAATCCCGAGCTCGCGAAGCTGCTCGATAACGGCGTGAACAATCAGGTCCCCGCTGATCTTTCCGAAAAAATCCCGCAGTTCGCCGCGGACGCAAAGATCGCAACACGCAAAGCCGGCAGCGACGTGCTACAGCCGATCTCGGAAGCAATGCCGCAGCTCATCAGCGGCAGCGCCGACCTGCATGGCTCGACGCTGAATTACATTGCGAGCGACAAGGATTTTTCGCCCGACAACCGCGCCGGCCGCAACATCCGCTTCGGCATTCGCGAGCATGGCATGGCGGCGATCTGCAACGGCATTGCTTACGACACGATCTTCCGCGCGAGCTGCGCAACGTTCCTGGTGTTCGCCGATTATTGCCGCCCGTCGATCCGCCTCGCGTCGCTCAGCGGGTTGCCGGTGACTTACATTTTCACGCACGACTCGGTCGGCGTTGGTGAAGACGGCCCGACACACCAGCCGGTCGAGACGGTGAGCGGCTTGCGCGTCATTCCGAATCTCGACGTCATCCGGCCCGCCGATCCGGAGGAAACCGCGGGCGCATTCGTCGCCGCGATGCAGCGCACAAGCGGCCCGACGCTCCTCGCGCTCACGCGACAGGTTGTTCCAAATTTGACCGAAATCCCCGTGCAAACGCGCCGCGAAGGCGTGCTCAAAGGCGGCTACATCGCGGTGAAAGAAATCGAGCCGCTCGACACGATCCTCCTTTCGTGCGGCAGTGAATTGCAGCATGCGATCGCCGCGGCGAAGAAGCTCGGTGGCGGCACACGCGTCGTTTCGATGCCGTGCTTCGAACGCTTCGAGCGCCAGTCGCCCGAGTATCGCGAAAGCGTTCTCCCGTCCGATTGCCGCCGCCGGATCGCGATCGAGGCGGGCGTCAGCGACGCATGGTTCCGTTGGGTTGGCCTCGATGGAAAAGTCGTCGCCATTGATCGCTTCGGCCTCAGCGCGCCCGGCGGGACGGTGATGAAGGAACTTGGCATCACCGCAGAGTCAGTCATCGCCGCCGCGGAATCGCTGCCGACTTTTGCTTCGGTGTAACGCGCGCTTCATTCGCCAAAACCTTGAGACTGCCCGCCGCGCGCGGGCAGTTTTCATTTGCGGCGACTGCATTGCGCGACTAATAGTTTCGCCCCGCAAATGACGAGCAACAGCGACAGCCCGGCTCCGGCCTGGCAGCAAAACGCCATCTTCCAATTCTTCGCCTCGCTGCGGCTTGCCATGTTGCTGCTCGGCGTGCTGATCGTCGCGAGCATCGCGGGCACGATTTACGAGTCGAGTTTTGACGCGAAAGTCGCCCGCGCCTACATCTATGGTGCGCAGTGGTTCAATGTCTGGCTGCTTCTCCTCGCGCTCAACCTCATTGGCTCGGCGCTCTCGCGCATGCCGTGGAAAAAGCATCATACCGGATTTCTGCTCACGCATTTGGGCATCATCATCCTGCTCATCGGCTCTTTCATCGGCCACACATGGGGCATCGAAGGCACGATGACGCTTTTTAAAGGCGAGCCACCGACGAATCTGCTCATCGTCGATGAACGCGTGTTGCAAATTTCCGAGGACGAAAAAACGGCGCAGGTCGTGCCGCTGGAATTCATCAATCGCAAACCATCTCCTGAAAACCCGCGTCCGCTTGCGACGACTGCCTCGGGTTGGAATATCCAGGCGATCGGCTACTCCTCTTCGCTCGAGGTAAAGATGGAGGCGCAAGCTGCGGAAAAGGACGGCGTGCCAGCAGCCCACGTCACGCTTTCCACGGCGATGATGGGCCAGAAGCTCGACCAATGGCTATTTGCCGATGAGTCGCATGACACCTTTGATCTAGGTCTGGCTTCAATCAGCTTCAAAAAAGGAACCGCGCCGAATCTCACACCTGGAACAGCCGAAGCAGTAGACATCGAGGAAAGTATCTTCTCATTTGCCAACTCACCCGCGGATCAAGTTGCGAAGACACTTAAAGGCGGAAGCACTGGCGCAAAGATCAAGCTTGCCGATGTAACGCAAGGCAACGACGGCAAGCTCATCGTGCAATTACATGGCAATGAGCAAACCTTCGATGTCGTGACTAACTTGGGCAAAACAGTTCCCGTTCCTAACTCTCCCTACGAACTGGCGATCGACCAATACTGGCCCGACTTCCGCATCAAGGACGGCAAGCCGATGTCGCTTACCAATGAGCCGAACAATCCGTGTGTGTTAGTGACGTTGCGCGGCCACGCCGTTCCTGCTGCGACACAATCCGAAGGCAATGCGAAAAATGCGGTAACTATTTTTACCGATGACAAAGGCGCGATGACTTATCAGCTATCTTCGCGTAAGAACGGCGTTTCGACTGGCAAGCTGGAGCTGGGAAAGCCTCTCACCACCGGATGGGCAGACTGGCAGCTCCTCGTCGATCAAACTCTATCGCGCGCCGAGCAACACTTCGTCGCCAGGCCCGCCACGAACGGCAAGTCCGAAGGCGTGCTCATTCGTGCTATCCATGCCGATAAAACCATCGAGCAATGGATGCCGCTCGGCTGGCAGATTAGTTTGCCGACCCAGCCAAAGCCAATGCTCGTCGGCTACGGACTGAAACAACATCCTTTGCCGATAAGTCTCGCTTTAACCAACTTCGAGGTGGAGCGCAACGAAGGCACCGACTCGCCCGCCGGCTTTAAAAGCACGGTGCAGATAACCGGCATCAATGGCGACTCAGCTACAGGCCAATGCTGGATGAACCATCCCATAAGCTTTCCCGATTCCTGGCTGAATACCTTTTCGGGACTCACCTACAAAATCTCGCAAGCTTCGTGGAATCCCGAGAACCTGTCGCAAAGTAGCGTTCAGATATTGCGTGATCCGGGTTGGGGATTGAAGTGGATCGGCTCACTCGTCATCGTGGCCGGAATTTTTAGTCTCTTTTATCTGCGTCCGCTGCCGACTGACGTTGAGTTGGCGAATGGCGCCAGGACTGAGGCTAAGGCTGCAAACACCAAGCGGCAAACAGTTGAAGTGTAATCATGATCTTTCGCATTCTTATCGTTCTCCTGCTTTCAACCATCGCTCTTAAAGCCGAGCCGCTGGACTTCAATCAATGGGGATTGGTCGCAATCCAGGACGGCGGACGTCGCAAACCGATCGATACCTTTGCAAAGGAAACAGTTCTTAGACTTAGCGGCAGGACTACCTACCAAAGCGACAATAAGACATGGACATCGAACGATCTTATCCTTTCGATGTTGCTCGAAACGCACGATTGGAAAAAGGAGCCTTTGATTCTGGTAGGCTACAAGCCCCTGGTCGAACAGCTAGGTCTCGACGGAACCAGGAAGCGTTTTTCCTTTGAAGAGCTGACCAAGGCACAAACACTACTCACACTAGCACAACAAGCCCGCGATTTGGAAAAGAGCGGCAAGGATGTCCCGCGCAGCTTAAAGGAAGCCGAAAGTGTCGTCAGCCGATTGGAGCTCTTCAATAAAGTCGCCGAAGGTTCCGTGCTTGCGATTGCTCCGCCTGCGACTGGATCGCACTGGCTGATGCCGACCGAATTGTCCGATAGCTATTCCGAGGCAAGCTTTAAGCCGGTAACGGATCATCTTAGTGCCTTGGCTGAGGCTTACGTGCATGGCGATAACTTCAACTTCAACCTGCACTCCAGTCAACTCCGCCAAACACTGCGTCAGCTCAATCCACAGCTCTATCCTTCCGAACGGATGTTGAAGCTGGAGTATTTCTACAATCACGTCAGCCCGTTCGATTGGGCTGCTACACTTTACGGCATTGCGCTTGTTTGTTTGTGGATTGCAAATGCTACTCCGACTGCGCGCGCCAGTCTTTTTGCAGGGCTGTTCTGCGCGATAGCCGGTGTATTGTTTCACGGCGGCGGTATCGCTCTGCGTTGCGTTATAGCTGGTCGTCCTCCGGTCACGAATATGTTCGAGTCAGTTGTGTGGGTATCATTCGGCGTCGTAATGTTCGGCTTTGCCTTTTTTCTGCGCTATCGCACAGTGACCTATCTTTTAGCAGCCCTGCCGGTAAGTCTCGTCTGCCTTTTCCTGCTGCGCCAGCTACCGGTCGCAATGCCGGAAAACATCGATCCGCTCGTGCCTGTGCTGCGGAGCAACTTCTGGCTCACAACTCATGTCCTGACCATCACGTTGAGCTATGCCGCATTCGCGCTCGCTATGGGTTTCGGACACATTGTCCTTTACCGCTTCATCAAGAACCCAACCGCCGCCGCATCCAATGCCACACTGCACTTCTGGCTTTATCGCATTTTGCAGCTAGGTGTCTTGTTGCTGGCAGCGGGAACTATCCTCGGCGGGGTGTGGGCTAACTATAGCTGGGGGCGTTTCTGGGGCTGGGATCCAAAGGAAACGTGGGCGCTCATTGCATTGCTCTGCTACATCTTTGTCCTGCACGGACGTCTCGCCGGATGGTGGGACCAATTCGGCCTGGCCGTGTCCAGCGTCATCTGCTTCTGCGCCGTGATGATGACTTGGTATGGTGTCAACTTCGTGCTCGGAAAAGGACTTCACAGCTACGGCTTCGGCATTGGCGGAGAAAAATACGTCGCCAGTTTTGTCGTGCTCGATCTCGCCTATGTCGCCCTGGCTTGCATTCGCTATCGCAAAAGCCACGCGAGCGAATTGCTGCTGCAAGCCGAAGGCCGCGAAGTTTCCGCTTAATGGATTACTCCGGGTGCAGCGCTTGCAGCCTTAGGATTGCGCACAGCCAGTGAGGACGAGAGATGCTGCTAACGCGAGGACAGCCGGGATGACGCCTGGTTTCATGGGCAGGATTGTGAACAACAATTCATTCCGCGACTGAAGCGGTGAGAAGCTCTGCGCGCAGGACGACGAAGCAATGCGGCTGGAGCAGGAACAAAGCCCGGTGCTCGAAGATTCTCGGCGGCACATCTTCAAAAGCGGTGTCTATAATACAATGCCACTGCACAGCATGAGGTCTGGCACCTAGTCGGAAGGACACAGGCTCGCCGGAAGCATTCAAGAGCAGGATAAAGCCATCGCCAGTAATCGGCTCTCCTTGCGTATCGACTTCATCGATTTGATCGCCGATAAGACCCAGACCTAGAGTCAGCGCATGACCCGCATTCCAATCCGCCGCGGACATTTCCTCACCATTCGGTTTGACCCAGTAAAGGTCTTTGATTTCCTTTCCGCGAATCGGTCTGCCTTGGAAAAAGCGCCTGCGACGAAACACCGGCTGGCATTTGCGCAAGCGGATAATCTCGGTTGTGAATTCGAGTAGCGCTTGCTGCTCTTTGGATAGATTCCAGTCAATCCATGCCAATGGCGAATCCTGGCAATAGGCATTGTTGTTTCCATGCTGGGTCCGGCCAAATTCATCTCCGGCGAGCAGCATAGGCACGCCTTGCGAGAGGAATAGTGTTGCAAGAAAATTGCGCAGTTGCTGCGCGCGGAGAGCATTAATCGCGGGATTGTCAGTAGGCCCTTCCGCGCCGCAATTCCAGCTATCGTTATAGTCGCAGCCGTCGCGATTCCCTTCGCCATTAGCTTCATTGTGTTTGCTGTTGTAGCTAACGAGATCGCGCAGGGTAAAACCATCATGCGCGGTGATGAAGTTGATACTTGCGCTGGGCCGACGGCCGTTGTGGCTATAAAGGTCGCTGCTACCAGCCAGGCGCGAGGCCAGTTCTCCAATGGAGCCGCCTTGTCCTTTCCAGAAACACCGGACGCAATCACGGTATTTGCCGTTCCATTCCGACCAAAGGACTGGAAAGTTGCCGACCTGGTAACCATTAGGTCCCAAGTCCCATGGCTCCGCGATTAGCTTTACCTCGGATAGAACTGGATCTTGATGGATAATATCAAAGAACGCACCCAGCCGATCGACTTCCCAAAGTTCGCGAGCTAGTGCGCTGGCTAAGTCGAATCGAAAGCCATCAACGTGTATTTCCGTCACCCAGTAACGAAGCGAATCCATGATTAGCTTCAACGTGTGCGGATGAGCCATATTCAGCGAGTTACCGCAGCCGGTGAAATCGACATATTGCGCGCGGTTGCCGGCGAGTCGGTAGTAGCTTGTGTTATCGATGCCTTTTAGTGAAAGAGTCGGGCCATGCTCGCCGCCCTCGGCGGTGTGATTGTAGACTACGTCGAGAATGACCTCGATACCTGCCAAATGTAATCGACGAACCATCTCCTTAAATTCGTCGACCGCGCCATCGAATCCACTGGATGAATAGCGCGGATCGGGTGCGAAGAAACCTAGCGTGTTATAGCCCCAGTAGTTCACGCGACCTTGCTCGGCTAGAAATCGCTCATCGATGTGGTAGTGAACCGGCAACAGTTCCACCGCGGTCACGCCGAGCTTTTGCAAGTGCTCGATCGCCGCAGGTGAAGCCAGTCCCGCGTAGGTGCCGCGCAGCTTAGGCAGGACATCGGGATGGAGTTGCGTGAAGCCTTTGACGTGCACCTCGTAAATGATCGTTTCGTGCCAAGGCGTCCGGAGTGGGTAATCGCCGCGCCATTCAAACGTAGAGCTAATCACGCGCGCCAGCGGCGCTGCCGACGCACTATCCTCGTCGAAATCGGAAACCGCTTTGCTCCACTTGAGATCGCGCGCGACAGACCGCGCATAAGGATCGCATAACACCTTGCGCGCATTGAACCGGTGACCTGCCGCCGGCGCAAATGGCCCATGGACACGATATCCATAGATCAGCCCCGGCTGCGCTCCCGGCAGGTAGCCATGCCAGATATGGTTGGTTCGTTCGCGCAGTTCGAGCCGTTGCGATTCCACTTGAGCGCCCGGCGAATCAAAAAGACATAGCTCGACCTTCTCCGCGTTCTCGGAAAAAAGCGCAAAATTGATACCTTCACCATCAAAGGTTGCACCCAGCGGCGATGGCTGCCCTGGCGACAAACTGACGGCTTTCATAATCAAGTTATAACGCCGCTGCAGCGCCGCACCACTGCGAATTCTCTACGCACTGCAATGCGCAATCCGATGCCGCGATCTACACACGCAAGCGCTGATCACGCGAGCGGCACTTCGCGGCCGGTCGTGCTCGACGTGTAAATCGCGTCGAGCATTTCCATCAGGTAAACAGCCTGCTGTGCGTTGTTGATTGGCTCGGCTTTGCCGTTGATCGCATCGAGAAAATTCTGCATCTGCAACGCAAATGGATTTTGCGCGCCAGCGGGTTCAATTTCGACTTTCACCAGTTCCCCGTTTTGATCTTCGAAAAGCGCGAGCGGGTTGAGCCGCACGGTCGCCTTCGGGCCGTAAAGGATCGTGTTCACCAGTTCCCGTCCGGTCCACGAGCTCGGCGGGATGTCGTCGGTCAGATTCGCGGCCCAGGAAATTTCAAACTGCACCTGAGCGCCATTTTCGAATCGCACGATTCCATACGCGCTGTCCTCGACGTCGTTCACCGGTAATTTCACGTGGTGCGCGAACTTTTGAAAAACCTGCGCCGACACCGCGAGCGGGCGCGGCGTTCCCATCAAATACCACGCCGAATCGATCGCATGCACGCCCAGGTCGATCAATGCGCCGCCGCCGGAGCGCGCCTTTTCCGTAAACCATCCGCCCACGCCGACGGGAATGCCGCGGGAGCGAATGTAAACCGCTTTGCCAAAATAAATCTCGCCGAGGCGTCCGTCGGCGATGAGCTGTTTCGCGGCAAGCAACGGGCCGGAAAAACGCGCCTGGCGTCCAAAAAAATAAACGCGTTTCTGCTCCGTCGCCTGTTCCTGCAGCACGCGCATTTCCGCGACATTGAGTGTCGGCGGCTTTTCGCAAAAAACGTGTTTGCCCGCGCCGAGCGCGGCGAGGGTGACGGGAAAATGGAGAAAATTCGGCAGACAAATGATCGCCGCGTCGAGCGCGGGATCGGCGAGCATTTTGGAGTAATCGACGAATGTCTTTTTCGGTTTGTATGCCGCGACGAATGCCTCGCGCCGCGTGTCGTCCGTGTCGGAGCACGCGTAGAGCACGCCGCCGCGCGAGGCCGCGATGCCCTCGGCGTGCCGCTGCCCGGGCCAGCCGAGTCCGATAATGCCGATGTTCACTTTGCTCATTGTGGATTTTTTAGATTCGCAACGAATCGCGGACGCGATTGCCTACTGGTGAAAAATTTTCGTTCAAATACAGATTTTTTTATTGACGCTCGGCAATATTTTTCGCTAAACGCATTTTTTAACCAAGAGTGTCGATGATAAAGTTGGATAAAAAGAGAACAAGTGCGGATGGCCGCACACGGTGGAGCTGGGAATCTTTCCAGACCGAAAAAGCTCCGCTGCCGCCTGCCCGGCCTGTTGCAAATTCACACCGCCAAGCGCGGCTTTTTTTGTGCATTGGTCAAATTTCGCCAGTGCAAAACGGGATTCCCTGGCGATTTTTTCACTCTTCCGCGCCACGGAAGGGCTCTTCCATGCTGCCGAACATGACTTCGGCGGCGTCGAACAGCCCTTCGGAGCTTCCGAAGAGCCCTTCGGCGACGCGGAACAGCCCTCCCGCTCCCTCGAAGAGCCCGTCCGCGTCACGGAAGAGCACTTCGCCGGCTCCGAACAGCCCTTCCGAACTCCCGAAGAGCCCTTCGCCGCGGTCGAACAGCTCTTCGGCCCCTGTAGCGGCGGTCTATGACCGCCGAATCCGATCCGCAGCGGTCTCTTCCGGCCAAAATCCTCCCACCGGCGCTCATAGACCGCCGCTACAGCAGGCACTCAACCCGGGTGCCGCTACCAGTTTTCCCCTCCCAAGGCACGCGGCACTGCGCAGGGTCGCGGCAGTGGCAAACAGACCCTGCGCGTTAAACCAAAAGGAAAACAAAATGAAAAAATACTACTTGCCACGCAGCAAGGAAGGGAAAGCCGCGGCCTTCGAAAACCTCCGCGACAACATCGCGCCCTACGTCGCTCTCTTTGAGCTCGACGCGGCCGATGTCACACAACAGGCCAAGGACGCCACGTATTACCGTGCCGCCCTCGGCTACTCGGCCACGCTCGACGGCGCTTCAAGCTCGTGGAGCGGCTGGACGAGCACCGTGCTGGCCACCGGCACGGGAAGCGAACCGGCCACCCCGGCCAAACCCGCCGACTTTCCGGCGACGGCAGTGACGCCGGGCATCCTCGATCGCTTCACCGCGATGGTGAACTACATCAAACACCACAAAAACTACACGCCCGACATCGGCAAAATCCTCGGCCTCGAGGGCTCCGAAGACACCGGCCCCGACCTCGACACCGTGCAGCCCGATTTTCCTGTGAAAATCAGCGGCAACACCGTCGTCATCGGCTGGGGATGGAACGGCGACGGCGCATTCCTCGACATGATCGAGCTGCAGGTCGATCGCGGTGACGGCAAAGGCTTCGGCCTCCTCTGCTACGACACCACGCCCGGCTACACCGACACCACCCCGCTTCCCGCCACTGCCACCACCTGGACCTATCGCGGCATCTACCGCGTGGGCGACAAGCAGGTCGGCCAGTGGAGCAAGCCGGTGAAAATCAACGTCGGCGGCTAAAGCAACAATCCAGCGCCGCTGCGACCGGCGCAGAAACCAAAACGGGGACGCGGCGCAGCGCGTTCCCAAAAAACTTAAGTCCCCACTTCTCACAATCCTCCTAAACAAAAATGAAAACGTTCAATCATCCCTTCAAACAAATCTTCGCCGCGCTCGCGGCGTGTTCTTTCATCCATGCCATGCCTGCACAGGCCCAGACCAAATGGATCCAGCGTTACAACGGACCGGGGAATGCAGACGACAGGGCCAAAGCCGTCGCGGTAGACAGTGCCAACAATGTAATCGTCACGGGCTATTCGTATGGCAGCGGCTTTAACACTGATTACTATACGGCAAAGTATGCGGCGGCAGACGGCGCACTGATATGGGAAGTGCGCTACAACGGACCAGGAAATGGCAGCGACGGGGCCACGGCCATCGCAGTGGATGGCTCCGGCAACGTGGTAGTCACAGGCGTGTCTCAGGACGGCAGCGGCAACGATGATTACTACACGGCGAAGTATGCAGCTGCTAACGGCGCGCTGATTTGGGAAAAACGCTACAACGGGCCGGGAAACTCCAACGATGGGGCCACAGCTGTGGCTATTGACAGTTCCGGCAACGTGGTAGTGACGGGCTATTCAGTTGGCAGCGGCGGCAACAACGATATTTACACGGCAAAATATGCGGCAACTGATGGCGCATTGATCTGGGAAAACCGCTATAATGACCCGGGAAATGGGACTGACGGTGGCAATGCCATAGTGGTGGACTCTTCTGACAATGTCGTGGTGACGGGCGTTGTGCCCGGCAGCGGTTTCGGTTTTGACTTTTACACAGCGAAGTATGCGGCGGCAGACGGGTCGCTAATTTGGGAAAAGACCTACAACGGGCCTGGGGCTTCCAACGACTCCCCACAAGCGATCGCAGTGGATAGCGCCAACAATGTTGTCGTCACGGGCTACTCGTATGGCAGCGGCGGCAATAGTGATTTCTACACGGCGAAGTATGCGGCGGCAAACGGCGCGCTAATTTGGGAAAAGCGCTATAACGGGCCGGAAAATGCTAACGATGAGGCCCGAGCCGTCGCGATAGATGGGTCCGACAATGTGGTCGTCACCGGCGGTATTGGTGCTATGGGGGGCGATGACATCTATACCGCGAAATATGCCGCGGCAAACGGTGCGCTGATTTGGGAAAAACGCTATGGCGGGTCAGGGAATGTCTTCGACGAGACCTATGCGATGGCTCTCGATAGTTCTAGCAACGTTGTGGTAACAGGCCAGTCATCTAATGGCTTCTACACAGCGAAGTATGCCGCGGCGGACGGTGCTTTGCTGTCGGAAATGCGCTACTACTCAGTGATCGGGAACTTCGCAAGCGCCCTAGCGATTGCGACAGACAGTTCGGACAACGTGGTGGTGACGGGTATCTCAACTGGCACCGGCAGCGGCTCTGATTACGTCACTATCAAGTATGGCCCCCTCGCTATCGGCAGTGTCGCCATGAACGGCGACGCGGCTGCGGGCATCACCAACCCCTCGGCTGCCACCGGATTTTTTAGCACATTCGGCCAGCCCGCGATGAATAACAAAGGTCACACGGCTTTCGCGGCGAAGGTCACCGGCCCCGGTTATACTAGCGCGAACAGCACTGGCATTTGGGCGGATAACTCTGCCGGCACGCGTCAGCTTGTCATCTGCAGTGGCACGAGCGCGCCGGATGCCTCCGGGTCGGCGAGTTCCGCAGCCTTTAAGAAATTCGGAGATCCGGTTTATAACAACAATGACGCAGTTGCATTCCTCGGCACACTCGTGCAGGGAACCGGCGGCGTCACCAGTTCGAATGATACCGGGATCTGGAGCAACGACGGCGGCACGCTGCACCTCGTGGCGCAGGAGGGCGGCCAGGCGCCCAGTTGCGCCGCCGGTGTTGTATTTTCGAAATTCACGCAATTCGCA